>JAZDPP010000204.1:0-24070 GCA_043797445.1 Pseudomonadota bacterium | reverse complement strand
CTTAGAAGGAACGCTGTCCACGCTGATGCCGAATGCAGCCACCTCGAATTCATCGAATATGGCTTTTTTGACCTCCAAAGTGCGCATTTGAATTTCGCAGACTGAGGTCCATGCAAGCGGATGAAAAGAGAGCAGAATCCTTTTGCCCTCCAATGACATGGGTACGGTTTTTTTGTCTTGCTGGTTGTTAAGCGTAAATTCTATGGCCTTGTCCCCGACCTTCAGGTGATGGTGTGTCATATTAATCTCCTCTGACCCTGCTTAGAATTGTAAATGCCAAAAATAAAAACCGGGCGACCTCAATCAAGGCAACTTGGCTATCATATTCTTCTCCTTTCGCTGTTGCGCTCATATGGCGAAGATAATCCGGGCATACAGGCGTCCATTCGGTTACGGATCTCGGCAAACGCTGTTTCGAGCTCCGTGAAGGCGTTGATTACCGCGGTATCAAAATGCCGCCCGGCGCCTTCGATGATGATCCCGCAGCTTTTCTCGTGGGTAAATGCCGGTTTGTATGGACGCTCGGACCGCAAGGCGTCATAGACATCCGATACGGCCATGATCCGGGCCGCGAGGGGGATATCTTCGCCCGCCAGTCCGTCGGGGTAACCGCTGCCATCCCACTTTTCATGATGCGAACGCGCAATGGTAATCCCCATATTGATAAAGGCATTTTTCGGATATTTGCCGTGTATCGTTTGCAGGGTTTTTGCCCCGATCAGGGTGTGGGTCTTCATGATCTCGAACTCCTCCGGGGTGAGCTTGCCGGGCTTCAGGAGGATGTTGTCGGGGATGCCGACCTTGCCGATGTCGTGCAGGGGCGAAGCGTGGTAGATGTTATCAACGAAGGTGTCGCTGATCCTTCCCGCATAGCGGGGATTTCCCCGCATTTTTTCGGCCAGGACCTTGCTGAAAATCTGTGTGCGATCGATGTGCTGACCCGTGTCATCATCCCTGGATTCCGCCAGTTTTGACACCGCGCGGATGGTGGCCAGTTGAGAGTCGGAGATCTCCCGGATCTTTTCTTTCACCAATTCTTCCAGATGGAGATTGTGCTTTTCCAATTCGCGCTGCAACTTTCTCAGGCGCAGGTGAGTCTCCACACGGGCGTGGACCTCCTCAATCTGGAACGGTTTGGTCACGTAATCCACGCCCCCCACGGAAAAAGCCATGACCTTGTCCGCAGCTTCGCTCAGGGCGCTGATGAAAAGCACGGGGATTTCCTTTAACACGTCATCGATCTTCAGGCGCCGGCATACCTCGAAACCGTCCATTTCCGGCATTCTGATATCCAGAAGAATCAGATCCGGCGGATTTTCGGCAGCGGCCTTCAACGCCAACTTCCCGCTGGAAAATGCCAGCACACGGTAGCGTTGAGACTGAAGCATCTGCTCCAATAGCTTAAGATTGGCAGGCGTGTCGTCTACCACCATGATGGTGGCTTCGGTTGTCGGTTGATCCATTTCACCCCCCGTCCCTCCCCAGAATCTCGCCAAGATTTTCATAGTCGTACCGTTCGGATAGACCCCGCAGCCCACGGGCAACATTGCTGTCAACTTTTTCCACCTGAGCGATCAACTCCCTCAGGCAGGCCATGTCGCCCTCTGCCACGGCCTGCTGCATCGCCCGCATCAGTTCGCTCGGGAGCGCGGCCAGAGATTCCGGCTTTAGGGGCGTTGATTCCGAATGCCCCCGGGATTTATCCGCATCATCGGCAAAGACATAGCGCAGGCTCAGACTTTTCCGCAGCGCCTCAAGGAGTTCTTGCCGCTGGAAAGGTTTTCGCAAATAGGTGACAACTCCCTTTTGCAGCGCCAGTGCTTCCTCGTCTTCAAAGGCGCTTGCCGTCACCGCAATCACAGGAGTGGCACGCCCCGCTTCGGTGGCCTTGAGTTGCCGGGTGGCCTCGTAGCCGTCCATGACCGGCATGCGCATATCCATGATCACCGCATGGGGCGACCAGCGATCGAATACCTTCAGAGCCTCGACGCCGTTGCTCGCCTCTGCAACCTCGAAGCCAACGGGTTTGAGCATTTCGTTCAGAAGGAAGCGGTTTTCCGGCATATCGTCCACCACCAGAATTCGAAACGGCCCGGTGCCGGGCTCCAGACCCACAACGCGCCGCAATGCCGGTTTCTCCCGGTCGGGAACATCCTCGGCCGACGCAAGCAGCACTTCGAACCGGAAACAGCTACCCTTGTCCACTTGGCTCGTGACGGTGAGCTCACCGCTCATCATTTCAACAAACCGGCGGCTGATGGCCAGCCCCAGCCCGGTGCCGCCGGCCTTAACGCCGGCTCCCGCCTGCTGAAATGCCGTGAAGATCCGGACCCTGTCTTCATCGGGAATACCCGGCCCCGTGTCTTCCACCTCGGCCACGAGACGCAGGGCTTTTTTGCCCGCCACGGTTTTTTCTTCGATCGCCTCGGCACGCATGCGCGCGACAACCCCTCCCGTTTCCGTAAACTTGATCGCGTTTTCTATCAGATTGATCAAGATCTGCCGCAGCTTGCCCTCATCGGCGGTCACGTAGCGCGGCATGCTTTTATTCCGCTCAAAAAGAAGCTCCAATCCTTTGGCGCCGGCTCGGCAGCGAAACATTATATCCAGTTCGTCCAGAAGGGTGTGCAGGCAGAAAGTGGTTTCATTGAGGGATGTCCGCCCGGCTTCTATTTTTGAAATGTCAAGGATGTCGTTAATCAACTTCAGCAGATGCATACCACTGCGGATGATGTCCCGAACGTGTTCAGTCTGCATCGGTGTGAGCAAGGGGTCGCGATCCAGGACCTGGGCAAACCCCAAAATGGCGTTCAGAGGTGTGCGGATCTCGTGACTCATGTTGGCCACAAAGGCGCTCTTCGCCCGGCTGGTTTCTTCGGCACTCCAGCGGGCGATCCGATCTTGCTCCGCCTGCTTGTGCTCCGTTATGTCCTCAAGCATTCCATGGACGCTGATCACTTTTCCCTCGGCGTCGGCCAGGGGAGTCACCGAGTTTTTATAGAAACGTATCCCCTGCTGAGTTTCAACTTCCCTTTCCATTGTGTGTACTTGGCCATCCTGGTAGGCCTTGATTACGGGACAATCCTCGCATGGTTTTGTCCGGGGAGGAAGGCAAAACGCCGTGTAACAGAGCGGATGTTGGTCAAAGACCGCTTTGGGGAACCATTCACGCAGCCGGGCATTGACTGCCAGTACCGCCAGGTTTTGGCCGATGATCGATACTCCCACCGGTTGCCTATCGGTGAGAGTGCGGTATTTCTCCTCACTTTGCCGGAATGCCAAGGTCATATCGTGCGCCAATGCAAAGGTCCGCTCATGGGCGTTTCCCTGCGATCGGACAAAGAGAAAGGACAGCAAACTGATGAATAGTCCGGCGGCGAGAAGGCCCCACGACATCCATTTAGCAACGGTAGCCTCGAAAGGCGACGTGCTCTCCAAGGCCAGTGTCCATTGATGACCGTAAAGATCAAGGGTCTTTCGGCTGGAAAACATCGTCTTGTGTTTCTTATCCGGTGCGCTGCGGGCGTGATGACGATCGCTCATTAAGGTTGACGGGGAGATATCGGCGCCATCGAATATTTGAAAGTCGATTTTGCGTGTCGGTTCCGGAAAGGTCCCCCGCATGAGATCGTCCATTCGAAACGCGCTGTACACATATCCATCGAGTGCTGCCCTGCGGCTCTCGACGTCGTCCAGCGGCATGCCTTTCGCGTAGACGGGGACATACATCAGGAATCCCGCCTGGATGTCCTTGTCGGTCTCTATGACCAGCGTGACCTTGCCCGAGATGGAGACCGTGCCGGTGTCCCGCGCCAGCTCCATGGCATCCCGCCGCACCGGCTCGGAAAACATGTCAAAGCCGAAAGCGCGCCGGTTTGTTGCGTCAAAAGGCTCCAGGAAGATGATAGCCGTATACACGTCGCGTTCACCGGCGGGCCAGATCGTATAGTCGGGGAATCCTTCCGTCCTGATTCCGCGAATATGCCGCGCCAGTTCCGATGGCTGGACGACTTTGGAAAAACCCACGCCCTGGATTCCGGATGGAAAAGCGTGTGATTTCCTGTATTTATAATACGTCCGCCATTCATCACCCGTCACCTGTTCGGAAGCGGCAAAAAGCCCTGCGCCACCCAGGAGGATCGTCATGCAATCGTGAAGTCTTCCAATGATGGTTGAGGCAATGCTGTCGGCTAATTCTCCGTATCTGAGTTGTTCTTTCTCCGATTCGGCGTTGCGCCAAATCTGCCAGACGTATAGGGTCAGGGAAAGAAAGACCGCCAGCACGACATATGGCAGGAGCTTTCGGATCGTGCGCGGGGTTGCATCTAAAGTAGTCTTACGCATCAAAACTCCTTAGAAGATTTTTCATATTCACTACCTTAATGGCAAGGAGATCAACTGTGCTTACAGCTGGGCACGCCATAGCATGACGGGCTGTTACCCTATGTCTCTATTTCCTGGTTATCGGTGCTTAAAAGGGCCTTCAGGATGATAGGAGCGGCTTCCAGCCGCGATTTTTCACGAGCCGACAATGCCCGTCGCGGCTGGAAGCCGCTCCTACAGGCCAATTCTGAAAAACTTGAACATCGAGTAAAAAAGTATCAAGTCATGTGCAAAGATCTATAAGTTGTTTTGTAATGCATCCTAGGGCTGCCCCCAGAGTGTTTATTCATGAAACAGCTGCTGATTATAAATGAAACTGAAAGGTTGCAAAAAACATGCTAGAATAAATGGAAAAATTAAAAAAAGTATTTGTTTCTAATTTACAGTCAGTTGCAAAACGTTGGTGCCCGGATTATGGTCAGAAGAAAGGTTTCGGCGATTTGCTGTTACACTTCTGTCTACAGGCAAAAGTGTAACAGGTTACATCTTTATTTTCTCAGGTCGGACAGAAAGCCTGCTATTCTTTCCGGAGAAACCGGTTTTAACTTCGCAAAGGGACGATCTGCCATCTCTTTCCGGAACGGGTCGGCAAAAGGGGGGCGCGGCGCGGTGTGGAACGGAATGCCGGTGGGGAAATGAAAGGGAATATGCGGGAAAAGCACCCGGAAAGAAACGCTCCCGGGATCAGCCGGCGGAGCTTGCCGGAAGATAGACCCTGGCCCGGGTATTATCACCGGGTTCCGATTCAATCATCAGGCTTCCGCCATGATCCCTGACAATTCCGTAGCTGATGCTTAGGCCCAACCCCGTCCCCTCACCGTCCGCCTTGGTGGTGAAAAAGGGGTCAAAGACCCGTTCCAGCAGCTCCGGGGCTATTCCCGTCCCGTTGTCGAAGAAACTCAATGCCACCATTTTCACGCCTTTCGGCTCGGGCGCCCAGGCCTTAATCTCTATTCGCTTCTTCCAGTTGGTCTCGTTCGATCTTCCCATCAGGGCATGGCGCGAATTGGCAAGGATATTCATGAACACCTGCTGGATCTGCTGCCGGCAGACCATAATCGTCGGGATATCATCAGGGATATCAACGCTTACGTGAATCCCTTCCTTTCTGAACTGGGCCTCAAACAAGGCGAGCGAATCCTCCAGAACCAGGCGGACTGAAACCGGTTTTTTCTCCCCACTCCCCTGTCTTGAAAAAAAGAGGAGGTTTTTTACGATGTCGGCAATGCGATCTCCTTCTTTTATGATTCTCGTGGGGATTTCCGTGTTACTGCCCGATGCCGAGGCATCATCCGCCAGAATCTGAGCGTAATTGATAATGCCGTCACTCCTCACTCATCATTTTTCCTTGGTTCAAATCGCAACCGGAACGAGGTTCCACAGGAACAATCCAGTTCGATCCGGCCCTGGAGCTGGTGCTGTCCAAGCATCTTCACCAGCAGCAGGCCCAAGGTGTCCGCGTTTGACCAGTCCAGGTCAACCGGCAGTCCCACGCCGTTGTCGGCCACGGTAAGGGTATAGGTGGCGCCGTCCCATTCGGCAGAGACGGCGATCTCACAGGTGTCCGCCCCGGGGCGGCGGGGCCGGCCCTCGGGGAAGGCGAACTTTAAAGCGTTGGTTACCAGCTCTGTCAGGAGGAGCCCGCAGGGGACGGCGTTGTCAAGTCTCATCACGACGCCCTTGGCGGCCACCTTTACGTGTATGTCCGCTGACCTCCCATGGTAGGACAAATACAGATGATCGATCAATGCCTGGGTGTAATCCTGAAAATTGATCCGGGAGAAGTTCTCTGACTTGTAGAGCTGCTCGTGGACAATCGCCATGGATTTGATCCTGACACTCAGTTCCGCCAGGGCAGCTCTGGCCGTTGCGTCGTCCATCTTTTGCCTCTGCAGGTTCAGCAGTCCCATGATGGCGGCCAGGTTGTTTTTAACCCGGTGATGAACTTCCTTAAGCAAAACCTCTTTTTCAGCCAGCGATGCCTTGATTTGTTCCTCAGCCCTCTTGCGTGCTTCGATTTGCTCCGTAAGTTGCACCACCAGCTTTTCCAGGCTGTCTTTCTGCCGCATAATTTCGAGTTTCCGGGCATCAAGATCGAGGAACACATTTACCTTTGACAGAAGGATCTCAGGCTTGAAGGGCTTGGTGATGAAATCTACGGCACCCGATGCGTAGCCTTTGAAAATATAGGGGTCTGTGATATAGACCGCCGATAAAAAGATGATGGGAACATGCCGGGTCCGCTCATCGCCGCGCAACAGGGTGGCCAGTTCATAGCCGTCCATGGCCGGCATCTGGACATCCAGGATCGCCAAGGCGAAATCGTGGTTGAGGCTGGAAAGTAAGGCGTCTTCACCGCTCAAAGCCTTGACGATCTCGGCGTCCACCCCTTTGAGCACCCACTGAAGGGCCACCAGGTTGCTCTCTTTATCATCGACAATCAGGATTTTAGCCATGACTTTCTCCTTCCGGCGGAATGGCTGAAAGGAGGGCGGTCAATGCGGTCAGCCCGCCGGCAGAAGCACCCCCCGCGACGGCCTGATTCTTCACCGAGCTCACGGGCTTGTTTTTTGATAGATTTTCCATTGGCTGCTCAGTGACTTAAAATGGTTCGCATCCTGTGTGAACTGTATCGATTCCTTGCTTCCCAATGCGAGTACGCCGCCATGCACGAGACTGTCGCGGAAAAGCCGAAGAACTCGATACTTCAAGGTTTTGTCAAAGTAAATAAGCACGTTGCGGCATAAGACCAGATGCACTTCGCTGAAAACGCCGTCCGTAACCAGATTGTGATTTGCGAAGGTAATGCTCTTTTTGAGCCCCGCGTCCAGAATCGCTGCGTTATACCCGGCATGGTAATACCGGGCGAAAGGCTCCGTACCGCCGGAACGTTGGTAGTTCGCGGTATATTCCTTCATTTTTTCCAAAGGGTAGATTCCCTGCCGAGCCTTGTCCAGAGCAAGTTCGTTAAAGTCCGTGGCAAAGATAGTGGTGCGATCGTATATCCCTTCCTCCTTAAGGACAATGGCAAGCGAATAGACCTCCTCACCCGTGGCGCAGCCGGCGTGCCAGATTCTGATAAACGGATAGGTCTTCAGGTACGGAATCACCTGCCGCCGCAAGGTAACGAAGAACCCCGGATCACGAAACATTTCGGAGACCGTGACGGAAATGCCATAGATCAACCTGGCGCAGAAGGACGCATCATGCAGGAAGGGAAAAATCATAGCACTGATGGTCGGGTAATTGGACATATCCGCAACGTTACGGATACGCCTTTTGAGGGAGGCCGTCGCATAGTTTTCGATTCATCCAGGCCAGATGGAAGGCACTGTCGGGTTTATCTCTTTTCCCGGACCGCACGATCGTAAACTCCTGATCGAGCTTTTTTTTCCACTCGATGAAAGCCCGCTGAGCGATGGCCACGTTATCCTTATCGCCGAGGAACCGTTCCATGACCAGGTCGAACTTGTTTAAAACCCGAACCTGCGCCTCATTGATGCTGCTTTCGAGCGCATCCGACTCCGCCGCATCGCCGATAAGGAGAAGCCTCAACATCTGGTCATGCATCCTGTCGATTTCCGCGCGGATATCGCGCATGGTGTAGCCGACGATGAGCGGATGGTCGTACATCTCGTCGACAAGGTTGGAAAGTACGCGCACCTGGCGAAACGCCATGCCGCCGACGGTAAGGGTCAGCAAAATCACCAATAGAAATCCGATGGCGAGCCTTGTGCCGATCTTAAGATTTCCCATTTTCATGTGCGGGTCTTGTTGAAATGTTTAAGACGTCTATGGGTTAAGGCTTTCCTTCTCAAGTCCCATCCCCCCTACCAAATAAAACTTTAAATGTAAAGCCGGACGCTTCCACAACAGCGCTGACGCATGAATTATGAATTTAAAAGAGCAGGCATGGGTTGGAGGCCTTTTTGGGGTTCCCGGTTGCCTTTTTATTTGATTAAGGTTAGATCTCTGGCAATTGCCACCCTCTAAACCGAGAATAAACAGACAGGCATAAGTGTCGCCGCCCCCCTCCTCTTCGGCCCCGTCGCGGCCATAGGGTCCTTCATCGTATTTCTCCTGTTTGGTTCCGGCTTCTTATTGTCTTGGACCTCACGCCTTAAGGAATGCCAGCAGGTCAGCGTTGAGCAGGTCTTTGTGTGTGTCCGCGAGGCCGTGGGGTGCGCCCGCATAGATCTTAAGGGTCGCGTTCCTGATCAGCTTCGATGAGCGGAGGGCCGCCGCGCCGATCGGAACGATCTGGTCGTCGTCGCCGTGAACAATCAGCGTCGGCACGTCGAACTTCTTGAGATCTTCAGTAAAATCCGTTTCGGAGAACGCCTCGATGCAATCGAAGGTGTTCTTGGCGCCGGCATGCATCCCCTGATGCCAGAAAGAGTCGATTATGCCCTGCGAGACCTTGGCGCCGGGCCTGTTGGCCCCGAAGAAAGGTCCGCCGGCGAGATCTTTATAGAGCTGAGAGCGATCGGCGATGGAACCGAGGCGGAGGCCGTCGAACACTTCCATCGGCAAGCCACCGGGATTGGCCGCCGTTTTCAGCATCAGCGGCGGGACGGCGGCGATCAATGCGGCTTTGGCCACCCGTTTCGTACCGTAGCGGCCGATATAGCGGGCAACTTCGCCGCCTCCCGCGGAGAAGCCGATCAGGACGGCACCCCCCAGTTCGAGTGCTTCGATGATTTCGGAGAGATCGTCTGCATAGGTGTCCATGTTATTGCCATTCCAGGGCTGGCTTGACCGGCCATGGCCGCGACGGTCATGGGCTATGCAGCGATAGCCGCTGGCGGTCAGGAACATCATCTGCGCCTCCCAGCTATCCGCACTGAGGGGCCAGCCGTGGCTGAACACCACAGCTTGCCCCGTGCCCCAGTCCTTGTAATGGATCTGCGTACCGTCTTTCGTCGTAATCGTGTTCATTGCTTGCCTCCTTTTATTATCGCTGATACCGCTCCAATGTCTCCAGCTGGGTGCGGTTGAGAATTTCGTTGGCATGGATTGTGTCATCCGTGGAGCCGTGGGCAATCAGGAGAAACTTGCCGGCCTTGAGTGCCATCTCGTGCCGCAGTATTCTGTACCGGGGGATTCCCAGGCGGTACAGGCCGACCCCGATCGCACTCAGGCTGCCCACAACGATGGCGCCTTCTATCGCTTCGACGATCCAATTGACCAACGGCCCCGCCACCAGAAGCGGCCCCAATCCGGGCATCCAAAAGAACGCGGAACCGAAAAAAAGTCCCCACATCCCGCCCCAGAAGGTGCCGGTTTTATCCAGCACTATCATCCGATTGCCGACATTGTAATAACCGACCACGCGCTCATCTATGTGATAATCGCATCCCACAATCGAGAGTTTCTTCATATCGAAACCGGATTGAAGTAACTCCCTGGTAGCGTCTTCGGCCGCCGTGTGCAGCGGATAGGTTGCCACAATGGAATTGTTGTCGTTCATATTCTTCTCCTTTCGCTGTTGCGCTCATATGGCGAAGATAATCCGGACATACGGGCGTTTGGATGAAAAACCCAACCGTGGATGATGGAAACCTCAAGGTCTTAACCATACGGCGCAAGCTTGGGGCGTGTTCGCCTTCTCAATCGCTTATTTTTGCATTATGAAGTATTTCTTCCCCCCTGTGAATCCAAAAAGCATGCCAAGACCAAGGAAATAAATAAAAAAATATTTATCAAAAGTTACGATAAGTTAAAATGTGAAGACGTCAGGATACGGTGCAAAAGAAACATCTCGGCAGGTTACTGTTACACTTCTGTCCACGGGCAAAAGTGTAACAGAGCACCCGATGCCGAAAAGGATGCTGTTCGAAAGACTTCAGCGCGATGGCGGGGGAAAACGATTTTGTTGATGTCAGCGAAGAAGGAAGATTCTGTTTCATGGGCTTGATCATCGTTCCGGCCACGCAAGGGCATTTTTTCCAGCCCGGCAAGAACTCGCTGTCGCTCAAACAGCTTGCCGGCCTTACAAAAACGCCCTTGCGTGACCTTCACTCCTTTTGGGGGTGGCCGAAACGATGATCAAGGCCTGTTTCATTTAATCCGCGAGTTCAACGAGTGCGCCAGCAGTATTAACCCCAGAACGACAAACGGAAGGCTCAGCCACTGCCCCACGCTTAGCGTCATATTTACCGCATACGCCTCCTGCCGGGTTTTCAGAAATTCCAGCAAAAAGCGCGAGGAGAAGACCGAAACCAGAAACATGCCCAGAAGCGCCCCTGGTAGCGGATCTTTTTTTTTGCGGCGATAGATCAGCATCAACAAGATAAAGATGACCCCATATGCGAGGGCTTCGTAGAGCTGAACCGCATGCCTGGGAATTGCATCCACGTTATCGAACACCACGGCCCAGCTTCGAGTGAAGGGAATACCGACAATCTCCGAATTGAAAAAATTTCCCAGGCGGATGAAAAGGCCGGCCAGTGCAGCCGGAAGAACCATGCGATCGAGCAGCCAGAGATAGGAAGGCCGATTGTCTCGCCTCGTAAACATAAACAGCGATACAAATATGCCGAGCGCACCACCGTGACTGGCCAATCCGCCTTCCCAGATTTTGAGGATTTCGATGGGGTGGCTCAGATAGAAAACCGGATCGTAAAACAGGCAGTGGCCCAAGCGCGCGCCTAAAACAACGCCGATTGCCATATGGAGCAGAAGGCTTTCCAGCTCGTCTTCCGGCCGGCCTTCCCGTTTGTAAACCCACTGAATGATTTTAAACCCCACCAGAAACGAAGTGCCGAAGAAAACCCCATACCAGCGGAAAGCCAGCGGGCCGATTTCAAAGAGGATGGGATTCATGTTCCAGTGAAAAGGCATGATTTAACAGGTTTCCTTATCATTGACGGTCTTTTTTGTGTTTTTGAATACGTCTCGCCATTTCCATCTAGGGCATTCGTCCTGAATTCTGGTTGTCATGATGGACTTTTGGCCATGAACTGTCGGCAAGGCCCATGCTGTCAGTCTGGATGGCGTAGAAATATCCATCCCCCGAACCGACATAGAGGGTGCCGTCCGGATCAATGGACGGGGAGATAGCGCCTGATCCGACACCGCCAAGAGAAAAAAACCACTTCAGGGATCCATCCGCTCGGACGGCATACAGGTATCCGTCCCCCGGTGCAACATAGACAATCCCGCCGGCGCCCAGGACGGGATAAACATTATCCAACCCGCCGCCTAAATCGCTTGTAAGCAGATAAGACCATTTGACAGTGCCATCGCCGTCAAAAGCATGCAGATACCCATCCTTGGAGCCGATATAGATGACTTCCCCCGGTCCCACGACTACAGTGCCGCATAAGAGAGAAAACGGGCTGCCCGAGCGCTTCCACTTTAGGCTGCCATCAGGGTTGAGCGCAAGAAGTTCGCCGTTGCCGGGGATATAAATCGTCCCTTCGGCGCCGATCGCGTAAGCCGGCTGGTAAACATTTCCTGTGTCATGTTGCCACTGAATGACGCCTTCGGGAGAAATGGCATAAAACGGGCTGGCCTGCACATATATCATGCCCGTTGAAGCGACTATCGGCGTGGACCAGCGGGATATCGTGTCAAGCTCCCACTGGAGTGTTCCCTCGGGCGTGATCGCCAAAATGTGTCCGCTCTCGTTTCCGGCATAAATGGTGCCGTCTTCGGCGATTGCAGGCCGAATAAACGCGTCGTAATTGGAGTTGGGGAAAGTCCATTTAACGGATCCTTCGGAAGTAAACGCGATCAAGTTGAAATCGGGCCAACCCGTTATGGTATAGAGCGTATCGTCCGATGATAGGGTTGTATAATGCCCGAGATCGATCCGTTTCCACTTTAACGTTCCATTTTTAGTTAAGGCATAGGTGTAGCCACCCAGCGAACTCAAGAATATCGAGCCATCTTTACTCAGAGAGGTCGCATCCGTGACGGTTCCTGTCTGGAATTTCCACTTCAATTCGCCATCTCTTGCCGCCGGTGGGGTTTCCAGGCAGCGTTCCGGACTTATGCCGGACGCGTTGCCAGCCTCGTCAACGGCACAAATGCCATAGCAGTATCGGGTTGAGGGGGTAAGCCCCGTGTCAGTGAAGCCGATCCCCGTTTGTCCCAGGTATTCGCCGTTTCTGTAGAGTTTATATCCCGTGGCCTGGCCGTTATTGTCCGTGGATGCGTCCCATGTCAACGACAGCATCGATGGTGAAACAATCATAGCTTGTACATTCGAAGGGACATCGGGAGCGAGGGTGTCTTCCGGGCCGATTGCCATATAATTTGACGAATTATATTTGTTCTGAAATTGTTTGGGGCAACTGCTGTTCGCTAATCCCCTGCTTTCGGAATCCAACGCATAAAGGTGATGGTCAAGGGAGCCCACATAGATGGTTCCGTCATCGGCGATGGCGGGTGAAGAACCGGCGCCCCCGGTTTGGGTTTGCCACTTGATGCTGCCGTCGGGATTGAACCCGGTAAGATTACCGTCATCCAGTTGCAAATAGATAATGCCGTTGGCGCCGATGGCGGGGGTTGAATTTTCGGACTGTAACGCATCACCGGGAAGCAGCACTTTCCATTTCAGAGTTCCTCCCGGATGGACGGCATATAGATATTTTTGATAATCACATCGGTCCAGCGAAACCGCATAAATGGAACTATCCTGACCGATGACGGGACTGAAAAAATATCCCGGGGGTTCCCCGAAACCCAGTTGCGGGGCGACGAGCGCGGTCGATTGGCAGGTCATTTGCCAGTCGAGAGTGCCGTCAGGGTTACGGGCTTGAAGCGCGTTATTGATTCCTACATAAATAGTCCCCTTATCACTTATCGCCGGTGTTGCGTGATAACCGCCGGGTGAGCTGCTCCATTTGACGGATCCATCCCGATTGACGGCATATAGATCGCCCCAAGGGGCATAAATCGTACCCTCCGGAGCGATTGCCGGGGGGTAAAGAGAAGATCCCGAAGTGACGTGGCTCCACTTTAAAGAGCCGTCAGGATTGATTGCGTAAAACATCTGGATTCTGTCACCGACATAAACGGTTCCATCCAATCCCACGGCCGGTGTTGAGTAAAAGTTGGCCGGGTACTTCCATTTAGTGGACCCATCGGGATTGATGGCGTGAAGATAGGCGGTTGATCCCAAGTAAATCGTCCCGTCGGGTCCAATGGCCGGTGAACTGTGAGAAAACAGTGCTGCTTCGGTGTCATGTTTCCACTTGAGCGTTCCATCAGGATGAAGGGCATACAGGCAGCCGTCTCCTGATGCAACGTAGAGGATGCCGTCTTTGGAAATAGCCGGAGCGGATTCAATGGCACCCCCGGTTTCAAATTTCCACAGAACAGTTCCCGGCGTCTTGTCGATACATGCGGCGGTACTTTTTGCCGACTCATTTCCTTGCGCATCAAAGGCGGAAACGGTGTAGCAGTATTGAGCGCTTGCCGACAGACCGGTTTCAGTTAAGGAGGGAGGGGATACACTGGCAAGGTAGGTTCCGTTTTTGAAGATATTATATCCTGTTACCCCGACATTGTCCGAAGCCGCCGGCCAACTGATGCTCACGGAACCGGCCGAGATTTGTGTTGCGTGTATCGTTGACGGCACAGACGGGGGGATACTATCCCTTTTATCCCCGGAGGTTCCGTCTCCGCACCCCCATATCAATAGAAGAAAAAACAGAACGAAACTTTTTTTCACGACAACAGATAACTGCATGTTCTCCTCCATCGGATGACGGTTTAATATTATTTTTTTATAACCTGCTTGGCCTGAACATTGCGAAAGAACAAATACGGGCCGACCAACACCCACAGTGGAATGAAAAGCCACACCTGTCCGTCCAACACATTGTACGCGTGAAAGAGCTTGTTCCACGGCTCGCCGACAATCAATCGGCCCATACCAAACTCGAATCCCTCGGTCATCAGAAACCACATTCCCCCGATCTTCCACGCTTGGATTGGGGAACCGATGGGCCACACCTTGACCAGAAACCAAAAAAATCCTGCAAAGAGAAGCAGGAGTATCACGGTTGAAACCTGATGGGCTGCAAGATCACCAACATGGGGTTTGTAGGCGAAATCTCGAAAACCACCATTAAGAATTGCGAGAATCATCATTCCAAACCATGCGATGAAATATTTAACGATCATTTCTGTGTTGCTTTTTTTGTGGGGTGGCGTATGAGCGTATTCGGCGACGGACCGCTAAGCATAGCTGATGCTGAGGTCCAACTCTGTATCAGGCAGCATAATCAAAGGTTCCTCCGTGAGCTGAGACGACAACATCGCTGAATGAATCAATAGTCGTCGCATCATCCATAAATCTTTTTTCTTGATAGAAAATAATCAGGACTTTTTCCCGAAATAGGTTTTCCAGCTGTTGACGATATAGTCCTTGTGAAGCCAGAAAGGGGGTACTGAAAAAAGTCCCGTTTACCGAGGTTAGGGCAACACTTTCGCTTCGATTTTGACCGGTGCGGTTCCGTTTTTTTTCATCCCGATCTCCTCGGCGGCCCCTTTTGATAAATCGATATCACGCCCTTTGCTGTAGGGGCCCCGATCGGTAATTTCTAACTCCACGGACTTGCCGGTCTCCAGATTCGTCACGGTTGCTTCGGTTCCCAACGGCAGCGTCGGATGCGCAGCGGTAAAGTTATGCTGGTTATAAGTTTCGCCGGCGGCGTTTTTTTTCCCGTGAAAATCATTGCCGTACCAGGATGCCTCTCCGAGCTGTTCAACAACCGGCTTCCCTTTGACGTCAGTGTTCACCTCGACGTTATCTTTTGCCAGATTTTGCTTCCCCTCCGCTTTCTCCGTCTGCTTTGATTTTTTTTCTACTTTATCTGCGATCGCTTCCGCTTTTTGTTCAATTTTATCCCCTGAGACGGCAACACCGCTGTGGCAGCAGGACACTAAGGCGGTGACACCTATCATTGCCATAAGCGCATATCGGCCTACATGAATTCCCATAGATCATAATCCGTTGTTATTGATGGCGTCGGGCATCATCAACTGCGGATGCCGTCATCCCTTCCGTCTACCCGGCAGTAGCGTCAACCTACTCGATCGTCATCCGGTTATTGACGCTCTTAACGCCCTGTATGTCGCTTACGAGTTTGCCTACCCGGTCCTTTTCGGCGGCACTTCCTGCTTTACCCCCAACGGTTACCACGCCGCGTTTCGTCTTGACCGTGGTGTGCAGGACGCTGGTGGAACGATGGAGCAGCATCGCCATCTTGACCTGCGCGGTGATGGAGATGTCATCGATTTTTTCAGCCGGTTTCCCGGGTGATTTTTCGTCCGTCTTCATAAGGGTCATCTCATTCGTTACGTCTTTGACCCCATCGACATCCCTCGCGTATTCCGCCGTCAATTCCTGTTGCGCCTGGCTTGCGGCCTCGCCTCGCAGCGTCACGATGCCGTCTTTGACGTCAACCTCGGTCTTCTCGGCACTCACGCTTCGATGAAACAAAAGCGTGAATTTAACTTTTTCCTTGAGCCACGCATCCGAGTTTGCCGTGGGAGGGGCGCCCCGGACTTCGAGCCGGTTGTCCACGCTTTTGACCCCTTTCAGCCCATATATGGTCTCCTCGGCCAAGGATTTGTGGGATTCTTCGGAGACGAGCCCCGTTAAGGTGACGGCGCCTTTTTTGGTCTGGATCTTGATATCATCGTTCTTGAGGTGGGTCTTAAAGATATAAGACTTCCTGGCCAATGATTCGATATGGCCTTTCGTTTTGGATGTGTCCGCGGACACACTGCCCACCAGAACCAGCAGCGCGATCACAGCTGTGGCCAGAGCTGCAAAAAATAAGAGCGCTTTTATCGTACGCTCTCCAAACCAGACATGCTTTCGGGCAGTTGACCAACAATCAGAATATGTTGCTCTTCTCATCGTACGTTCTCCTTACTTTTTGTCGCTTTTTCGGCTAGGCACAGCGAGAGTTAAGGTCGTTGGATCTTTCGGTAATACCGTTTACGCCCATTCCGAAAGCCCGGGCTTCAGCCTTATCGCGAACACGGGTCGAGCACCATTTCCGGGGATGATTTTTCACCTAATATCTCCAGTTAATTGCCGATAACTTTCTCGATTCGGCCGAGTTCTTCCTGCGCTTTCCCGTCCAGATTTTCGTTTTCGCCTTCGATTTTCAAATCGCGATCCCCGGCTATCTTTCCGATGGCCTCCTTGATCTTCCCTTTCACCTGGTGCATCTTGCCCTCTGCGTTGTTTTTTGTGCTCGATTTCATGGTATTCCTCCTGGTTTATTTCGGTTTGAGTTATGTTTTTCCGTCGTTAACCCTTCACGGCTTTTCTCTCAGCGCCTCGCTCACTTTAACGGCCAGATCCATCTTCGAAAATGGTTTTTTGATGAAGTTCACGCCCTCGTCCAGCACTCCCCGGTGGGCTATAACGGTGGCGGTATAGCCGGACATGAAGAGAATTTTTATGTCGGGGGTAATGGATTGTAACCGTTCCGCCAGCTCCCGGCCGTTCATTTCCGGCATAACGACGTCGGTGATGAGAAGATGGATCTCACCGGCGTGCTCCTCGGCCAGTCTTATGGCCTCGCCCGGCGTCCCTGCGCAAAGAACCCGATATCCTAATTTTTCCAGCATCATTTTCGTCATCATCAGGATCGCGGGCTCGTCTTCCACCACCATCACCGTTTCGCCGCGACATCGAGGGATTTCCGCCGCCCTCTCCGGCAGGGAATGGACCGCCGGGTCTGCGTGCCGGCGCAGGTAGATTTTAAAGGTCGTTCCTTTTCCGGGTTCGCTGTAGACGTTGATGAATCCATTATTCTGCCGGACACTGCCATACACCGTGGAGAGCCCCAGACCGGTTCCCAGGCCCACCGCCTTACTGGTAAAAAACGGTTCGAAAATTTTCTCTTGGAGCTCCTTGTCCATTCCGCAACCATCGTCGCTAAGTGCCAGCAGCACATACTCTCCTGTTGAAAATCCAACATGATCAGCGCAGTAGGTTTCGTCAAATACGGCGTTTTCGGTTTCAATGGTGATATTGCCGACGTCGGCGATGGCATCCCGGGCGTTTACGCACAGATTGGCCAAAATCTGGTCGAGCTGGGAGGGATCCATATAGACCGGCCACAGGCCGGCTCCCGGCAGCCAGGCCAGGGCGATATCCTCGCCGATGAGACGCCGTATCATCTTGAGCATTTGCTCAATGGTCTCGTTCAAATCGATCACTTTGGGCACAATGGTTTCCTTGCGGGCAAAGGCCAGCAATTGCCGGGTAACCTCCGTGGAGCGATTGGCGGCATTGAGGATTTGCTGAAGGTCGTCATACAGCGGCTCGGACGGGGTGACCTTGTCCAGGGCCAGTTCCGCAAACCCGAGAATCACGCTGAGCATATTGTTATAATCGTGGGCCACCCCGCCGGCCAGCAGGCCCACGGCTTCCATCTTCTGGGCCTGGCGGAACTGGGACTCCAGAGATAGTTTATCGGTGATGTCCTCGACCATCTCGATCACCGCCGTAACCTCGCCTGATGCGCTCAGGACCGGGGACGAAACGATGCGGCAGTTGCGCATCTTTCCTGCCCGCAATGTTTCCAGCGTCTCTTCGTGAACCCGGCCGTCTTGCAGTGTTTTCCGGGTCGGGCAGTTGTCGCATACCGCTTCGCGCGGCGGATCACAAAACGCCTGGTAACAGAGGGGACGTTGTCCCGGATCGATGCCGGGGAACCACTTGCGCATCCGGTGGTTCAGTTCGAGAACCTGCATTCCGGGACTGATGAGGGTCACGCCGATTCCGACATTGTCGAGGATGCTGCGCATCTTGGCCTCGCTTTCCCGCAAGGCCTTCTCTGTCCGCTTGCGCGCGGTGATGTCACGGATGTTGCACTGGATCACCTTGCGCTCGTCCACGAGGTAGACATTGCTGACAAATTCCACGGCGATGGGCTCCCCATTGCGGGTTTCCAGCGGCAAATCCTCGTAGCGGATGTATTCGTTGTCCTGCAGGGCCTTGAAAGCGTCCTGGGATGCCGCGATGTCTTTGAATACGCCGAGTTCCCAGATATGTTGCCCGTATAGTTCGTCGTAAGTATAACCGAGCAGCCGTAACAGGAAAGGATTGGCATCCGCCACCCTTCCCGTATCGGCATCGAGAATCAGGATACCGTCTTTGGCGGATTCAAAAAGCCGCCGGTAGCGCTTCTCGGAATCTTGCAGCTTTTTCCCGGTCCGCTCCTTTTCCAACACCTTTTCTTCCAGCAATGCAATTCGTCTATTGAGCTCGGCGTTGGCGATGCGAAGTTGGTTTTTATTATTTGTGTCTGTCATCATCCTATTAAATAGCATCACAATTTGTGCCAGAATGAAGGCGATAACTGAAAAAAATATTTAATTTTATTTTCGACAAGTTATGCAATAAAGTCGGCAGAGTAACCTTCAGAAAAAGACACCCCCTGCAGTTTGATGTTACACTGTTGTCCGCATACGACAGTGTAACAGGTAACACTATGGGCCGGACAGGAAGCGGATCGAACGACTTCAGATTTAATTGTTCACGGAGGGCGCGCCCCGCCGGCTAGGGCCGGCCGTCAGACGGGCGATGGTTTGGAGCGTGTCCAGCATCCGTGACATGACGGCGACATTACCTTCGGCATTTTGCCGGATCTGGTCAAAGGCTTCGGCCAACAAGCTTTCGAAGCTGGGGCTATCGCGCCTGACTTTCAAGCTTCGTTCTTGATCGGCCCTACTTGACCCGGTTTTTCCCCTGGGCATATCCCGCAATTCCTATCAAAAATCGCACCAAACCGTAACAAAGCCAACTCGCCAGCCGCAGCCTTTTTGTCTGTGCTCTCCAGTTGTTTTTAAATACCTGTCGAGCTCCCATCTTGACGGCCTGCTCCAAGCTGTATTTCAATTTTTTGGCAAAATTTGCATCGTCAATGATGACATTTGCCTCAAGAGAAAGCAGCAGACTGAAAGGGTCAAGGTTTGAGGATCCCACCGTGGCCCAATGTTCATCAATCACTGCAACTTTGGCGTGCAAGAGGCTCTTGCTGTATTCATAGATCTCAATCCCTGCATCGAGGAAATTGCCAAATAGGGCATGTGAGGCATAATGAAGCAATGGGTGCTCCATCTTTCCCTGCAACAGTAAAACCACCCGGACACCGCGACCGGAAGCAGCTAAAAGAACACGACGAAAATTCAACCCGGGGAAAAAATAGGCGCTTGCAAGAATGATTTCGAATTGCGCCTGATTCATCGCCTGAAGATAGGCATCTTCGATATCGCGGCGATGGCGAGTGTTATCCCTCAGCAAAAAAGCGGCACGCATATTGCCCTTGGGTTTGATGGAAAGCACATGTCTCTCTTTTCCCGAAACTAAGCCGGATCGCCATCGGGTCCACGCCACCCGCGACCACATCCTGCGGGCAGAACGATTAATTTCCGCCACCAGAGGCCCTTCAACCTGTACCGCATAGTCATACTGAAATGATTGTTGGCCGGAAATATCACTGTCATCGATAACATTAATGCCGCCCACAAATGCGACCTTCAAGTCCACAACCACGATTTTCCGGTGCAAGCGACGCAACCGCCGGCGTCGTAGCGTCCAAGGCGATATCTTGGGCCGGAACTTCAGCACCATTACGCCGGCCGCTTCAAGGTAATCGATCATGGTTTTCGGAAAACGATTCGATCCGAAGCCATCGATCAGCATGTGGGTTTTTACGCCGCGAAAAGCTGCCCGTCTAAGCGCTTCCACAATACGCTTTCCGGTATTGTCATTTTCGAAAATATAGCTTTCCAGGTAAATTTCATGCATCGCCCGGTCCAGCGCCGCTTCCATTGCTGGAAAATATGCTTCACCGTTTTGCAAAAGGACGATCTGATTGTTTGGGATCATTCGAGTCACAGCACGGTTTCCCTTAATCATTTCGGCAACTGGGCATTTTGCCGGGAAGGCTTACATTTTCACCTTAATATCGGCAATAACCGCGAGATGATCGCTGGCAACTTTGGAGACCCGGAGACGACATCGCCGACCGTCCACGATTTCCAACGCACCCCGGCAGAATATTTTATCCAAGCCGCCGCTTGGTGAAAAGGAAGGATAGGTAAGAAAGGATTTCTGATACCCCCCGCTATGGTTGGTGGCGCATTCAAATTCCAATATCTCGGTAAAGATGGGCGCAAGGCGCGTCTGCCAGTCATTCAGGTCACCCCCTACCAGGCAGGAATCCTGCAAGCCAAGGGCGCGGAACTCGTCGGAGCGCACCAGCATGCCGATTTGGCGAGGCCTTTCCTTAAAAGACAACCCAAGATGAAGATTAAAGACCGCGATTTGCGCATGCCCCATATTTTTTGCCGGCAGGGCGATGCCGGTATACAAACACCCCCGGGCCTTACCGGATTCAATGGTTAGATCGATATTCCGTTCGTTAACAATGGGATAGCGGCTCAAGGTAGCGTTCCCGTACATCCCCTCGCGCAGCTTCACATTAAGCCCCACCGCATGATGTGGATACCCGAGACGGTCGGCCAATTCCTGGGCCAGGTCCAACCCCCGGGAGCGGGGAACCCCTACATCCACTTCCTGCAGCAGGACGATATCGGCATCATGGTGTGCCAGTATCGTGGCAATGCGTTGCGGACGGAAACGGCGGTCAAGCCCGATGGCCCGGTGGATATTATAGGATAGAACACGTAGATTCATGCTTCTCTCTTTAAAAGTAATATGAATCGAAACCATTCAGGAAAAAAAATCACTGTGCCTTGCAGGCGCCACGGAGATGTTCGATTTCAAAGACGATAGGGTTTATTGACCATTCACCATCTTTTTTAAGCAACTTTGGGATTTAGTTAAAATACTCCCGGACTTTCGCTGCAATCTGGCGATCCGTCATCTGATCAACTGTTTCCACACCTTGGATGAGGTGATCAAGATGGTCATCTTCCAACCGTTTCTTGAGCTCACCTTTTGCCTCTCCCGGACCAAAAAGAAAAATGGATCCGGCGTCACGAAGCACCGAAATGACCTCATCGTAGTAGATGTTGAGTTTGTCGGCAAATTTTATATCCTGTTTGCCATCCGCTTGAATCTTCTGAGCTTCATAGGGGGTAGTCGAACGTACCCCGTCAAACCTTCCGGGCTGTTTTTCTGCATTTGATTGGATAACGCTTGATTCCTCGCCCTTGCCCGAAACTGCCACAATCACCGCCTTGCGATGATCTATCCACAGTCCCATGTTTGTTTTCATACGTTTCCCCTTTTTTCTTGTGATGAAAATTCCATGCTCCATTCTACTACTGCCATGCGTGCCCATAATAATCAGATCAATATCTTCAGATATAACACCGGTGCTGCGTCAGCGGTAAACGATTCCACCATCGATGATTGGTGCCTGCCCGGTCATATAGTCTGAATCCGGACCGGCCAGATACGACACGAAAGCGGCCACATCGTCCGGTGTCTCAGCCCGGCCCAGTGCAATCCCCTCCACGTACTTCTTGTACGTCGCCCCCTTCGGCACACCGGTCAGCGTCGCAAAGCGTTCGTCAATCTCAACCCACATATCAGTTCCGACAATGCCCGGGCAGTAGGCATTGACAGTGATGCCGTCGCTGGCATATTCGAGCGCTGCCGCCTGAGTTAGGCCGCGAATTGCGAAAATGACCAGCGTTAAACGTAAGTCGCTGTGGCTTTTGAATTGCCCGCCGTCGTCTCATTACCTCAAGCCTTTTCTGCTTAACCTGGCGGTTACGCCTTCCAGAGGCCGTGAAGATTGCAATACTCTCTTGCAGTAATTGTTGCAGCATCCACCATAAATGTGGCCTCAGGCGTTTGGCCGGCATTCAAAAACTGCCGATAGGTTTTACCCGCAGCGATAATCTCCGAATGGCGATGTGCCGCTTTCCTTTACTCACAGAAACCAGCGCATACGGCGAGATCAACACAGCAGGACAACCCTACAATTCATGGCTGATAGCGCTATGTTGGGCGGAGGAGCAGTGTGCCTCCCCCGCCCCATGACGGTTATCTTGGCGGCTGAGTTTTATCATCTCCGCTTTTATCCCCACATCCGCGCCCTATCCCTTTCCCCGGACCGCTCCCATCTTTTGGCTGACGATTCGGTTTTGCGCCCGTGCAGTTTCCTCTTTGCCCTCCGCTTTTTGATCCTTTACCATCTTTTCCCGTTCCATCTCTGTTCGGCATATTAAATCCTCCTGTTTTGTATGGCGGTTGTGTGATTATCCAGCGCCTAAAAGGGCGATGGACGTTAAGGTGTGTCCGCTATGTTCCCCACCCCAAATCAGTTTTCGTGCTTGGCATTCGTTTTGGCGACACATTCTTTCATGATCCGAGAGGTCTTTCTGAACACGTCTGAAAACGTCAATATCCCAATGATCTCGTCATTCTCCAGAACGAAAAGCGCATCGTAACGATTCATAACAAACGGATGAAAGCATTTGACCAGGGTGTCTTCCGCACCGATGGATTGTCCTTTGGATGGCGCTTTGATAAAATCTTTTATCTGAATGTCTTTGGCTTTGTGACACAGATCCTTGAATGGATTTTCCCATAAATTGTAGTCTTTTTCCATGGACTTCCAGATATAGTCGAATCCAAAGCGGGTGAGGACATCCTCGGCATTCACGCCGCTATAGTTCGTTTCCAGCCCTCGAAATAGATCAATGGGTGAGAGTTTTCCAATGACCTTTCCCTTCTCGTTTTCGACCAGCAGAATCCTTTCCTCGGATTCTCCGGACAGATATTTTTGCTGGGCGCTCTCCAAAGCCGCTAACGCCTCGAAATAGGGAGCGCGGTCGGATATTTTTGGAAATCTTTCTGTCAAAACCATGAGCTCACGCACTTTCATTTTTTCCATGTAACTGTCTCCCTTTGCGAAAAAAATCGTCTTTTGTAACCATTTGGAATTTCCGATAGAAATGTGGCGGATCGGCTTCCACCCGGCTCAAGCCATCCAGCCGCGAGTCAAGTGCTCTCGGGACGGTACCTGTTTTCAATTGTTTCGCAAAAAACGTAACTCAGCGCGCAGATGCTCCACCTCATTGAGGAGTTTTAACACGGTGTTGAGCCATGCCAAATCGCTGCTGTGAGCGGTTCGCAGGTGCTCGATTCGTCGTACGGTATAGATCGCATCTTCCGTGAACTCCATCACCCCGTACGGGGGCTGAAAGACAGGTTGCACAAGACCCGCCCGGCAATAAACCAAAAAAGAACGGCGGGAGACACCCGCGAGATGAACGGCGGCATCGAGACTGTAAAAAATGTTCGGCGCCGGCTGAAACAACTCAAGCGCCAGCGACGATGGGAAATCCGGAATCGTCAGCTCCATCATGATGTTCTCCTCGGGTTGAATGTAGATGTGGCGGCCAATGACTCCCACAGTTGTTTTTCCTCGGGCGTAAGATGCGACGGGACATGGATGGACACAATGGCAAACAGGTTGCCGCGCTTTCCGCCGGCCGTGGGCAGACCCTTTCCCCGCAACCGGAACTGCCGCTCCGCCTTCGTTCCCGCGGGAATTTTCAAGGATACCGCTCCGTCGAGAGCGGGTATGGGGACATCGGCCCCCAGTACCGCTTCCCATGGAGAAAGTTCCAAATCATAATACAGGTCGGTTTCCCGCACACGGAAGTCGGGGTTCTTGGCGAATACGACCCTCAAATACAGGTTTCCCGCTTTACCCCCGCC
>JAZDPP010000203.1:0-10304 GCA_043797445.1 Pseudomonadota bacterium | reverse complement strand
GCTTTTCTCGACCATAACAAACGGTCGGGTGTTACACATTATTTTCCCATAAATGGTGCCGATAAATTCCTATTCATATCACCAAATTATGGGAGGCCAAGCAGCTGCAACATTACCATTTTCAAGTAGAAGAACTGCTGCGCCAAAAAATTTATCGCTTCCGCAATAAATGTCATACAAATCATCACCAAAGCCAGAACTACCTCCCAAGGTGATTATCTTTTTTTGATACGAACTGAGTTGGTATGTTTTCATCGTCTGTACAGAGGAAAAGGTGGTGAACCATACAAAAATAGTTATTGGACTATCAGCAAAGTTCGAAAGAATTAAGGTATTACTCCAACCAACATTTGACATCTGAGGTACAGTTGGAAACCACATGTTAAAATTGGCTTTTACTCCCTGCGTAGTGAAAAAATCCTGAACATACTGGGGAGTTCGCGATTCGCTGGCAAAAGCAAATCCTACCGAGAATATCATCATTAATGCAATAGAAATAACTAACATTTTTTTCATAATTGTTCTCCTTTTACAAACATGGTAGATTAGATAACTAAGTGTCTATAGGCTCTTAACCTTTGTTTGAAAAGACTTCACACCACCTCCTTCAGACATCGTTAATTCGTACATAAAAATGGCCAGTTTCATGTACAGTGTCGTATTATCCTTCTTTTTATTACAAAATTCGTATCTGAATTGGCCCCATTTGTCAAGGCAAATATAAGCCGGGTTTAAGAGGATAACCGATCAACCCGCAACAGAATGGCGCTGCCCCAATTTCCATTTACTTGAAAAGTCAGTCCTGATTTCTTTGATTTTCTGTTTTGAACCAAGTTTACTCATGCGATCCTCCTTTGCTGATACCAACGCTTAGTTTTGCAGGATAGGCACTGGATATGAATTTCAATAAGTAAAGTGAGACAATAATTCGATGACTGGGGCACCCTCATCCCCAAATGCAGGGGAAACATGGAACCATTTTTCGTTAAATCCGAGGGATATGGAGTTTCATCCCCACATGCATGGGGGACTCGATTTGCTTCAGGATTCCTCAGACATTGATCGAATGCTTTTATCCTGACCTGTTTGGTGATTTTTGTCCATAGAGGGAGGGCTTCATTTTGTCTTGACATACCGGCGCTTCATGGCTGGTTGCCGATGGAACGGGCTTGTTCCAGGTAAAGGAACTGATGGGCCATAAAACGCTTGCCATGACAGCAAGGTATTCCCATTTATCGCCGGAAACGCTGAAAAAGGCCGTCAAGTCAATGGAAGTAGCGATGCAGACGAAACAGGGGGCTGAAGTCATTCAATTGGGAAGATGATGACGCAATTCCGAATTATGCAGCACGCGGCAGCACCTCGTTACCTATTTTATCCATCATCGTATCTTCAGCGACAGCCAGGTCGTAATCCATTTGAAGCCCCATCCAGAACTGGGGGGAATTACCGAAGTAGATCGAAAACCGCAAGGCGGTATCCACGGTAAGCGATCGCTTACACCTAACGATCTGATTGATACGCACGCCTGTCACATTAATTGCTTTTGCCAGCCTGTATTGACTAATCCCCAGGGGGGTCAAAAACTCTTCTTTTAAAATCTCTCCCGGGTGTATGGGGGGAATCCTGCTCATTTCATATTCTCCTTAATGATAATCCACAATTTCCACGTCAAAAGCATCGCCAGCCTTCCAGATAAAGCAAATACGCCATTGATCGTTTATCCGGATGCTGTGCTGACCCTTACGATCTCTCGTCAACGCTTCAAGTTTGTTATTCGGTGGAGTTTTCAAATCGTCAATTGATACAGATCGATTGAGCATCCACAACTTTTTCATGGCTGTGCGCTGAATATCTTCAGGCAGCTTTTTAGAAAAAGTCCGGCTGAATATCTTCTCCGTTTCTTTGCATTCGAACGATTTGATCATGTTTTATTAATATCGTCAAAAGATAGTATTGTCAAACGACATCACCCACGCGACCTTCTTCCGGTTGATCGGGCCGTTTTTTGTTTCAATTCCCATAATATATTTAAAATATTATAAATCCGGTTCTCTGAACGGCAATTCCTGAACCATGCCGCGCGTCCAGATCCGAGAGACGCCGGCAGGCAGTACCGGAATGTCTGGCGGGTCCTGATACCGGATCATGAACCTTGTCCCAAAGCATCGAGGCGGGGTTCTCTTTTTGTCCTGGGGGATCATCCGCTTTGCTACACATTCCGCAAATTATGTGTTTGTCCATGCAAAAATGCATATTTTTAAATTGTTGCAACATTTATTATTGACAGTTTGAATTTTTGTTGCTACAAATATAACTATGAAAATCACCTATGACCCTGATAAAAACAACAGAAACATTGTAGAGAGAGAGGGCTTTCATTTGATCTTGTTGCAAATCTTGATTGGAATAGTTCCGTAATTATCGAAGATACACGCAAAGACTACGGGGAGCGACGTTTCAGGGTATTAGGTTTCATTTACGATCGTTTATATGTTGTGGTATTCACTCCCAGAAATGAAGCTATTCACGTTATCAGCTTCAGAAAAGCCAATATCAGAGAGGTGAAAGAACATGGTAAGAATCAAACCTGATCCATATTTGATTGACGAAGAAAATCCTGAATGGACTTCTGAAGATTTTAAATCTGATCGGCCAGGTCGTGAGGTTTTGCACGAAATATTCAACGCAGAAACGGCCAACGAAATGCTTACCAAAAAGAAAGGCAGACCGCTCGGAAGTGGAATAAAGGAATCACAGAACATGCGATTTGACCGTGATATTCTTGAAGCGTTCAAATCGACCGGGAAAGGCTGGCAGACCCGAATGAACAACGCACTTCGAGAATGGCTGAAAGAGCATCCGTTGAAACAATTACGCCAATAAAAGAGTTGATGCGCAACATGAAAAATAACATCGAATCAGCCGAAGAAGGTGTTTCCATAAGCCTATCGCACACGTGTACCGGCACCACCGGCAAGCAAAAGCCTTCTTTCCCTGTGACGGGGATCGAGGGCTTTTTGATTTCTGGGTACCAGGCCGGAACCGTAGCCACCATTTCCATGCTTTCAGGAAAATGGTTTTCCCATGATCGGGGATCCTATGCTTTTTAATTCTCCGGAGCTGAAACCACCATGCAGGGACCAGGCGCCTTGACCATGTGGACCGTGGCGCGGCTTTTGTTTGGGGAATCTGGCTGGGCGGAAAAGTTTGGGGGTTGACTGTCAATGAGGGCGCTGATAAAAATACCGGAAGCATGAACCAAGATACCGTGATTAAAAAACACGGGACAGATGCGGGACAAACTGAAATATTTAGGCATAAACGAAAAAAGGTTACAGCTTTTAACTGTAACCCATTGCTTTTATTGGTGGGCCGTGTTGGAATCGAACCAACAACCTACTGATTAAGAGTCGGTTAAAGCCCCATTTCACCCTTTTTCACCTACCATCACTTATCGCATTAAACCCCTTGACATTACAGTAAAAATACTCCATTCTATCATCATGTCTTATCACTTAAAAACACCTTGCTTCAGCTTAAAAAGCTGGATAGGTGCTGGATAGAATTTGATGATTTAGCGAAATGCTGGATAAAAACTGGATAGGTGAAAAATGGAATGGAAAAAAGCAGGCCGGGGGGTCAGGTTCAAGGAACATCCTGAACGGAAAAACGGGATTAAGCCGGACAGGTATTTTTCAATTTATTTCAGGACAGGCGGAAAGCAGATCGAGCAAGGGTTAGGATGGGGAACGGAGGGAATGACGGTTGAAAAAGCCATGTCAATCCTGAACGAGCTTAAAAATAATCAGCGACAGGGAGCCGGGCCGGTCACGCTTCAGGAAAAAAGAGAGCTGGAACAGGTCCGCAAGGAAAACGAGAGGACCAAGGCCGAACAGCTCGACAAGGAAAGTATGACGTTTTCCAGCCTGTTTGAAATCTATTTGAATCAGCAGCAGGCCGATGGAAAGAAATCATGGCAAGAAGAACAGCGACTTTATAAAAACTGGATTGAGCCTGTAGTTGGAAAATTACGGTTGCTTGACATTGCACCGATTCATTTTGAGCGCATTAAATCGAACATGAAGGCCACCAGCAAGCGGAAAGATTGGGGCGGGCTTTCAGCACGTTCTATTTCATATTGTCTTGCAGTTTGTAGGCAGGTTTTTAATTATGGCCGGAAGCAAGATCATTTTCACGGGGATAATCCAGTCAGCAAGGTAAAAAAGCCAGTTGCCGATAATCGCCGGATGCGGTTCTTAACGCACCAGGAAGCGCAAATGCTACTTGATGAAATCCGGGTTCATTCTGTCTTGACGTATCGAATCACGCTTTTAAGTTTGCATTGCGGGTTACGTTTCGGGGAAATCGCCGGGTTGATGTTTCAGGATTTGAATTTCCAGGATGACACCATCTTAATCCGAGATCCAAAAAACGGACAAACACGGGTTGGCTTTATGACAGAAGCCGTTAAGGTAATGATCCTTGAAATGGAACCAGGCAAGGCCGGGGATTTTGTTTTTAAGAATACCGGGAAAAATGATCGAATGAGCCAGATACCGGACACTTTCATGAAGGCCGTCAATAAAATTGGATTAAATGATTCAGTTGTTGATTCACGGTTGAAAGTGGTTTTTCACTCTTGCCGTCATTCATTCGCTTCATGGTTGGTTGCCGATGGAACGGACTTGTTCCAGGTGAAAGAGCTTATGGGCCATAAAACGCTTGCCATGACAGCCAGGTATAGCCACCTATCGCCGGATACGTTGAAAAAAGCTGTCAAGTCAATGGAATCAGCGATGAGCCAGGGCAAAGTCATTCAAATACGCCGGGCCGGGTGATGTCATGACTCAGAAAGAAAAATTGCATGAGAAGATAAAGAATAATCCGGGAAATGTCAGATTCGATGACGCTGCAACATGGCTTTTGTCCTGGGGGTTCACAGATAGAGCAGGGAAAGGCAGCCATAGAGTTTTTACACATCCCGACTACAACGGAAAATTGACATTCCAGAGCGTAAACGGCATGGCCAAAGCATACCAGATCAAACAGGCTTTGAAAGCAATAAAGGAAATCTATCATGAATAAACCATTTTATCCGGCAATCGTTTTTTACAGTGATGAAGATCAGGGATACATTGCCAAAGCTGTTGACCTGAAAGGCTGTTCTGCTTTCGGGGAAACACCGGAACAGGCATTGAAGGAACTGGAAACGGCTGTTGAATTGTGGCTTTCGGTTGCGGAAAACGATCATGCAGAAATTCCGGCACCTTCACCCATTACTGCATTTGGTTAAACGAAACAGTTTAAACAGCCTTTATAGGCTCCTGCGATAGCGGGAAAAATAGCGCCTTAAAACGAGCAAAAAGAGGGACCGTGGAAACACGGCCCCTCTTTTTTTTTGCAAGAACACCCTGAATAATTCTCAATCATCGTGAAGATTAAGTAACCTGTGTAACCTGCGTAACCTGTGTAACTGTAGGGAATTGAAATCCTCAATAAAATAGGTTTTACTTGATCCAATACACCCTGAATAATTCTCAATCATCGTGAAGTTTTTGCGAATACAGCGACTGTAGCGAATACAGCAAATGCAGCGTGTTGAAATCCTTTATGAAATAGGTTTTACTTGATCCAACATCAACATCTTAAAAGGGGGAATCATGGAAATTCAAGCAGAAGTCAGACAGGGATTAGAAAAGACATTGGCCGGAAAACCTTATATTTTTAGGACCGACAAAACGCGGCAGGCGCTTGACGGCAATTCGGCCGGGTGTCTGGCTAATTTTGATTGCGCCGGAACTGGGCCAAAGGACGCCTTTTTTGTCGGGCGGAAGGTCGCATATCCAACGACATCCTATATTGATTGGGTAATTAGCCGAATTTCTAAGGTGAAATGAAAGCCCAGAAATGGGAAACCCGCAAGGCCGGTGATAGCGGACGGCTTGCGGGCTTCTCTACGATTTAACCGGAATACTTAGTATTATAGGGAATTGGTCACATGAAATCAAGTAATATCCGCGAAGAAGCCGAGCGCAAAGCAGAACAAGAAAAGCTTTCTTTTTGTCCTGATAGTGAAATTGAAGATCCCGAATTGTGGCCGTCGCTTGATCCAGGCGCGATTCATCCAGGCTTGATTCGGGACATCATATCCGCCTCGACCGTAAATAGTGAAGCGGACCCTGCGGCTGTCCTGGGAACATTTTTAACCCGGCTGTCGGTTGAAGTTGGCCGAAACCCATACATGATGGTCGGCGATGGCCGGCAGCACGTCAATTTGTTGGCGGCGGTAGTGGGACCAACGGGCGCGGGCCGCAAGGGAACGAGCGCGAAGCCAGTCGAAAGGCTTTTTCCCCCAGTAGCGCAAGGATATAGTTTTGCGCGAGTTACACCGGGGCCATTATCCAGCGGTGAGGGCCTTATTGATGCAGTAAAGGATGAGGTCACGGCCTGGGTCGTGGATAAAAAATCCAAGGTTGGAGAATGGGTGATTATGCATCCTGGGGTTTCAGATAAGCGTTTGTTTGTCTTGACTGAAGAATTTTCTTCAGCACTACAGGCGATGGCGAGGGAGGGAAACACCTTGTCGTCAATTATCCGCCAAGTGTTTGATTCTGGGAACCTTGAGCCGCTGACGAAGTCGAGCAAGATCAAAGCTACCGGAGCGCATATCGGGATTTTAGGTCATATAACGATAATGGAATTGAACGGACTTTTGCAGGAATGCCAAGTCCACAACGGATTGATAAACCGATTCTTGTGGTTTTGCTCCAAGCGCCAAAAGATATGTACTTTCCCGATACCAATTTCAGATGAAAATGTAGTGATATTTCAATCTGAACTCCGGGACATTGCAGCTTTTTCAAGCAGGACAAGTGAAATCCGGTTGGCTCATGATGGACGTGAATTGTGGGAGGAATTTTATCCAGGGCTGTCAGAGAGCCGTGGCGGGTTCATGGGGGCAGTCCTTGAGAGAGCACCGGCGTTAGTTCTAAGGCTTGCCATGCTCCATTGCCTTGTGGATCAGGTTGAACAGATCACATCGGAGCACCTTGAGACCGCAATCATGATTTGGGACTACTGCGAAAAATCAGCCAGGTATATTTTTAGCGATAAAGATATAAAAAACCCGCTGGCCAAAAAGATTCTGGCATTGTTGGCAGGAAGCCCCATGACCTTGACTGAAATCAATGTCGGACTGGGGAAGCATTTTGAAAGCAGAGCGATTCAAACAGCAATGAAATCTCTTTTGGAACGGAACAAGGTTTTTGTAAATAGTCAAAAAACGCAGGGCAGATCAAAAACAATTTACGGACTTGTAAAATAAGAAGGTAGGGAAAAAGCGTATTATGCGTGAAAAGGCCACCATCAACAGTTTGCGTTGCTCAAAAAGTGCGTAAAAAGGGCGAATTAAGGGTCTGCCCAAGACAGCACGGGGGCTTAATACGCACTTAATACGCACTTAATACGCAAGATAACAATTTGAAAATATACTTAATACGCATTATACGCTTTTTCCCTGCTGTCTAAAAAGAAAGGGGTGTGAAAAATGGAAAATATCGTTTGGTTTAAAATTGGCAATTCCAAAAATAAACGCAGGGTCAAATTGAACCATCGAACCGCCGGATATGACAAAGATTCGGGGGAGGTTCTTTTGTCCGCTGCTGTCTTTGGGGGGGAAACACGGAATTTTATTTGTATGTCTGCTGATGGAATCCGGCTTGTATATGTCCAGGGCTGTCTTTTTTGTCCTGCGAGTTGGCTAAAAATAGAATACCCGGGCATGGCCGAGGACATAAGCACGATAACGGAAAAAGTTCTCAAATATGCCGGGGAATCTGAATGAACATCATCGAGCTTCTACAAATAGACGGCATTTCACCGATTCACGCCAGCGGCGGGGAGTATCACTCCCCTTGCCCTGAATGCGGGGGGCGGGACAGGTTCAGCAGTTGGCCGGAACGAGCGAACGCAAACGGCCGTTACCTGGGGGGCCGCTTTGTTTGCCGGGGATGTGGAATTTATGGCGACGCCGGGGCCTATCTCATGAAGCGTCGGGGCATGACATTCACGCAGGCCGTCAAAGAGTTGGGGATCGACCCGGGCCAGATGCCAGCAGGGAACCACCAGCAGGGCCGGACATGGCAGCCAGCAGCACCAGGGCCACCACCACCGGCAGCGTGGCAGAAAAAGGCGCGGGCCTTTGTGGATCATTGCGCCGGACAATTGGAGCGTAGCAGCGAGGGCATGGAGTGGCTGAGGACCGAACGTGGGTTATCGGTTGAAACGATCAGGAAATCAGGAATGGGTTGGAACAATCAAGACAAATGGGAAAGCCGTTCAGGCTGGGGGTTGCCGGAAGAAATCAGCCGTGCCACCGGAAAGCCGAAAAAGGTTTGGTTGCCAGCAGGATTGACAATTCCATTTTGTCTTGAAGATCAGTTACACCGGATACGGATCAGGCGCCGTGAACCAGGAACCGGGGAAAAATACATCCTTGCGGGCGGAAGCGATGGCAAGCGGGCCATGACTTTCTGGCAGGATCAGCGAGCCGTGGCGGTATTTGAAAGCGAGCTTGACGGGTTGCTCGTTCAGCAGGAAGCCGGGGACTTATGCGGGGTTGTTTCCCTGGGATCAGCGGCGATGAAACCGGATAGCGAGCTGCACGGGCGATTGATGAAGGCGGAAAGGGTTCTTGTTTGTCTTGATTCTGATGAACCAGGGGCGCGGGCAGCGTGGGGCCATTGGCGTAACTATCCGGGGTTTAAGCGATGGCCTGCAATCAAGGGCAAGGATGCCACCGAACAATGGCGGGCCGGGATACCTGTTAAACAATGGATCGAGGCGGGGTTATGAAAATTCCATTTGGAAAATATAAAGGCGAATATGTCCGCTACCTACCAGACGACTATCTTTGGTGGCTTTGTGGTCAAAACTTCTTAAAGTCGCCACTATGCCAGGTTGTACGAGATGAAGCCAGCCAGCGATGGCCGGACAGGTTTGAGGCACTTCCTGATAAACAATCTGAAACCAGGCCGGACTTGAAGCGGGCCATTCAATCAGTTTTTTGGGAACTGGCAAACACATTTCACCCGGATCATGGTGGAAACACACAGGCGATGCAGGCGCTAAACCTATTTAGAGAAAAGATAATGGGGGTGATTGAGCCATGAGAACTATTCAAGTTTTTTACCCAGATGCCGGGGCCTTCGATTGTTGGGAAGTAGCAGTTGAAATCGAGCTTTGCAAGTTATCCGAACATGAACGGCGAACAGCAACCGTCATTTGTCAGCCGGAATCCAGGCGACCAAAAGTTAAACCCAAAAACCAGGGGGGTGTCTGATGGCTTTAAAATCTTTCAAGTTCGACGAACTATTTTTGGATTTGGTGGCGCTCAGTCAGTACGGACCATATCTTGACGCGTTTGCGATTGAATATGAAAACCTGATGGCGCTTGTTTCATGTGATGAAACGGCACGGAAACACCCGTGGGAAAAACGGTTGAAGGCGTTACAATCAAAGCAGATGGATTTTAAATTAGCGATGTTATCAATGGCTTCAGCCGGGAAAGATAGCGGCACCAGCGACCACACAGGCCCAGCATAGGGCCAGCATAGGGGGGGGGATGGAAAAAACATAGGTTCTGGGGGGCAATGCTCGGCTCTCGGTCGGGCAACGCTTGATAAACTGGCAGGGTGACTTTTGCCATAATGAGTTTCAAGAAAGAAAGGACATGTGAAATGAAGATAGTATTAGCTTCAGAACTTGCAAAAGACGTAGGCGTAAGCTCCGCAAGGATTCGTGCCTTGATAGGCCGTGGTATTTTGGATGACGCCATAATTGAACGTCCATTCTTGCGAACTGGGCCTTATAAACTCGATTTAATCAAGGCACGTGATTGCCTCAACAAATACCTGTCAGTCAAACAGGAATCAAATATCCGGGCCGGGAGATCCGGCTCCGTGAGATCCAGCAAGCTCCTTTCGGATAGGGACAAACTGCTCCGGGCGCAAATTCGCAAGGAGCTAGCCACTGCGAAAATACGCGAAAATGAGTTAGCCACCGCCGAGGGGAAGCTCGTTAATTTTGAGGACATGAAGCGTGAAATTTTCTCAGGGTCGCGGATGGTGCGCGATGCAATTATGAACATTCCGGACCGGGTCGCGGCAATCATCGCGGCTGAAACGGATGAACACAAGGTCCGACTTTTGCTGGACCGTGAGATCCGGCAATCCCTTCAGGGCCTATGTGACGACTTTGAAAAAAGAAAGGATATCGCATCAAAGTGACATCTGAAAAACATA
>JAZDPP010000202.1:0-30488 GCA_043797445.1 Pseudomonadota bacterium | reverse complement strand
AGCTACAAGTTCCGGGTGGATTATCTGGGATATAGCTATTGGAGCAATACCATAAGCGTTCCCTCAACGCTTTCGGAAGTTGTCACCATTGCCCACCAGGACGTCCCGGTAACCGTTGAAAGCCTATACCGGACGAGCGCCGCCCCGCTTTCCGGCATTCGGGTGTATCTTTTCACCGAAGCAGGGAAGTATCAGGACAAATCCGCCTACACGAACGCGAGCGGACAGGCCGTATTTGCCCTTCCGGCTCAAAGCTACAAGATCCGCGCGGATTATCTCTGCTACCAGTTCTGGTCGGATCCCTTTACCCAGAGCGCCACGCGGTTAACGATTCCTTTAGGTCGCACGGCCCTTCACGTGACAAAGAACGGCCAAAATATCGCCAGTGCGCCGGTATATCTTTTTAAAGCATCCGGGTCTTCCCTCGGGAAAACGGTCAAAACGGATGCAACCGGAGTCGCGATATTTGATCTGCCGGAGCATGACTATAAATTCCGGATCGACTATCAGGGGGCCCAGCACTGGTCCGATGTCATCACCCCGTTACCGGACGAAGAGACCACGATCGAGTTAAAGCTCGATCTTCTGACCCTGAACTTAACTAACAACCCGAATCCGGTCAGGGTTGACGAAAATCCGCCGGCGTTTAGAACTAAAGGGGTACTGGTGGCCTCCCTCGACACGACGAGCGGCCTTTTGAGTCAACCGGTTCAGGCAGCACCGATACCGGTAGAAAAAACCTACTTCTTCATCAACGATCACCTGGGTACCCCGCTTGCGCTCACCGATGAAGCGGGTGTAAAGGTGTGGGAGGCCGACTATTGGCCGTTTGGCGATGTTTATAAGGAAACGGGTTCGATTCCTCAGGGGTTCCGGTTCCCGGGTCAAAGCTACGATGCCGAGACCGGGCTCCATTATAATTATCACAGATACTATGACCCGAAGACGGGGAGATACCTTACGGCGGATCCAATTGGGTTGTCGGGAGGAATTAATCTTTTTGCTTATTGCCTAAATGATCCGGTTAACTTGGATGATTTGTTTGGATTGTTTGTATTTGCTAAAAGGCCTCTTTCTACCGAAATAGGATGGGATAACTATATCCCAATCGCAAATCCTATTGATGATTTTCTCAATACAGAATTAGTTCATGAACATGGTTTCTTTGAAGATGGTTCTGGGGACAATGTCGGATTTTTTCCTGTCGGAGTAAGATCTGAAGATCCTACAGGAAGGGATTATAGAGTCTTTGATCGAACACATTATGATGATGACATTATGAGAGAAGCCATCCGCAGAGTTACTAATGGTGAATATTCACTGGCTGGAAGCTTAACTCAAGTAAAAAACAACTGTCAAGATTGGGCTGAAAGACTTCGTGAAGTGTACCATGAGATCGAGAGAGAAAGAAAAAAAGAAAATCCTTGCTCTGATAAATAACCCTTTAACAAAATGATCGTTTATACAGGTTTGCTAAATGATTTTAACGGGAATTATTGGTCTATTATTATTTTTTGTAATTATCGTATTTTTGAGAAAAAAGACTGGTTTTCTGGTAAGTGTCGGATTGATTTTAATGACGTTGGTTTCACTTACAGCTGTATTTAATAGGCATTTGCCGATTCCAGTTGAACTCAGGCATATATTGAATCTTTTATACACTCCCAGAGATTTGTATGAAGCTGTGATTTCCGATGAGATAGCACTCCATGTTAAGGGTTATACAAAGATGTATAAATTTGTACCAAAATATCTTGATATATATGAAGCCGGAGTTGATTTCTACGGTGATGGAGTTCCCAAAGAATACGGTTTTAACGGGAAGATATTATTTGAGTTTATTGCTAATGGAATTGTAATAACAGAAAAAATTGCTGCGAAAAATTTTGCTGCCATATATTTAGATAACAATTTAGATAGATATAAAAAAATAATACTAATGGAATTCAGAGAGCCTATCGGTCAAAAGCAAATTGATGATTTATTTGTTCGGATAACGGTTGTTGAACCTGACACAACGATTTTGAATTACACAAAAAAACCAAAATTTTACATCAGTGTTAGTGGCTCAAAGTAGAACTTATAAAATTCGGGTAATTAGTCATGAAAAAAGCTGAAATTATTTTACTAATCCTTGCCCCTTTTTTGGGTGTTTTAGCCTTCTTAATCCCAATTTTAGTTGCCAGATTTGGTAAAATTCCTTCTGGTAATCTTGTCGTAATAATCGGTTTAATAAATGAAAATATAAAATTCTTGCCAACTGCGATGCTGCTTTTCATAATTGGTATTTCCCTAGGATATTAAGGAGATAGAATTTGGTGGCTCACAAGTATGCTTACAATAATTATTTTACCGATCAATGCTATTCTTGAGATGAGGGTTATGCCGAAGTCACACAATCTGTGGCCATTTGAATTCGCAATTTATCAAATTATGGCTTTGCCTGCAGTGATAGGTTCCTATTATGGGAAAATTAGAAGGGAGCGGAAGAAAAGAAAACAAACGAGAGAAAAAGTAGGTTATTCAACTTAAAATATTTAACGGGGACGATGAAACGGTTACCATCAAGGCGGGGAAAGCTGCAGGGAAAGCTTTGCTGACGGTTTCAAACATGGGTCACCCCCTTTCCAACGTGAAAGTCTATGTGTTTACCGGGAGCTATCTTGGCGTAAGCGGACGGGACGTATAAAATCCGGATCGATTATCTCGGTTACCAGTTCTGGTCGGATCCGTTTACCCAGTCCGCCTCCCGAATAACAGTTCCGTTAGGCTGCACGGCGCTTCAGCTGATAAAAAAACGGCCGGAAAATCGTCGTGCTCTACTCCGGGAATTGAATCCCTTGCGCAATCAGGGCGGTGGTATTTTTCCCGGTAACGGTGTTTCCGGTATTGCGCTTCGCAAAGGACAGAAGATCTTCAACCTCATCGATATCCCGCCAGACCGGCAACCGGTGAACGGATGCGCCGTGCCGGCTAAAAATGGCCATGGTCCGGATGAGGACATCCGGCTGTCCCCAGCGGATGCCGTTAAAAATGGCGGGAAGAAATCCCGTTGCGTTAAAGCCGATGAGATAATATCCTCCATCCGTCGATGGGCCGATGACAGCCTCGTGGGAATCGAGCGCGTCAAACGCCGCTTCAATGATATGCCCCGGCAGATCCGGGATGTCCGTGCCGATGAGTACGGCTCGCTCCACCCCGGTTTCAAATGCCCGGGCAAATGAATTTGCCATCCGTTGTCCCAGATGATCTCCGGTTTGGCTCCAATACGTATGGTGGTTTCCCAGCCAGCGGGTGACGTCGTCCTTTTTTTCCGGAGGGTAAAAGCAAATTCGCACCGGAATTCCCAACGCCTGGACGGTTTCCATGGTATCCTGAACAAAATTTTTATAGAGCGAAAACGTCAGTTGGGTACCCAACCGTTTTGAAAGTCTCGTTTTCACCTTTCCCGGCTCGGGAGCCCGAAGAAAGATCAGAATTGCCTGATGGATTGTCATGCCGGGCTACTCCTCATTCAAAAAAACGCGTATCCACTGTCGCATGGAATCGATCTGATCCGGATTAACCCAGTGGATATCCGTGTCCCGGGCGAACCAGGTCATCTGCCGTTTGGCGTATCGCCGGGTGTCGCGTTTTAGCGTTCGGACCGCCTCTTCCAGGGACTGCCTTCCTTCCAGAAAGTCCGCCATGTGCCGGTAGCCGATGGATTGCATGGCGTTAAGGGACGCGGCATATTCCCTGCGCAAAAGCCCCTCGACCTCCGCTAACAGGCCGGCCTCCATCATGGCCTCCACCCGCTGGTCGATTCGTTTATAAAGCGTTTCTCTGTCCATCTGGAGCCCGATTTTTAAAAACGTAAAGGCGCTTTCCGCGAACCGGTGGGTTTCCTGATGGGCTGACAGCGGTTTTCCCGTTATCTCAAAAACTTCGAGTGCCCGGATAATTCTGTAGGCATCGTTCGGATGAAGCCTTGAAGCGGTTTGGGGGTCGCAGGCCGAAAGCCGTTTGTGAAGACCGGGCGATCCGGTTGCCGCAGCCTCATTTTGCAGACGCTCCCGTATTTCCGGGCGGGACGGGATGGCTTCACACAGTCCATGAATCAACGCTTTGAGATAAAATCCGGTACCGCCGGCCACAAACGGGACGCAGTGGCGTTGGCAAAGAGAAAGAATGATCCGGTGAGCCCTTTTCCCGTACTCAGCGGCATCAAAGGGGGTATCCGGATCGATGATATCGATCATATGATGGGGTACCCGGGCCATTTCCGCAGGGGTTGGTTTAGCGGTGCCGATATCCATATGACGGTAAATCTGCATCGAATCCGCGCTGATAATTTCCCCATTAAATTCGGTAGCCAACGAAATGGCCGTGGTGGTTTTCCCGATGCCGGTGGCGCCGCATATCATGATGATTTTGGGTTTTTTCGTGTCTTGATCGTTCATTCGGGCGGCATATCCGATTGCAGTCTATTGTTATGAAATCCAACTAAAACTAATTGAAATTTCATGTTTGGAGAATCCGGAAGTTCAGGATTGAGCCGTCAGAATCCAGGTGTCGGGATAAATAAAGATTCTTTCCGAGGTTAGTCTGTCTTCCGGCTCCTGAATACTCTATAAAAATATGGTGCCTCAAGTAAACCCAAATTTGGCGGGAGGCGAGACCAAAGGCCCGTTTTTTCGTGTTGACAACCGGGAATTGATCCTTTAATAGATCATACGATAATTTGCTTACTGTGGTGCCGAGGGCGGTTGCCCCAAAAATATCCATTCAAAAGGAGGGATTTTAAATGCCAGATGTTGAATTTTTAGGAAAGTCTTTTAGTGTTGACGAAGATGGTTTCATTGATGATTTCACAAGATGGACCCCGGAATGGGTTCAGTATGTTAAAAAAGAGGAAGGCATTGAGGAATTGTCCGCGGAACATTGGCAGGTAATTAACGTTCTGCAGGATTACTACAAGAAAAACGGCATTGCCCCAATGGTTCGCGTTCTTTCAAAAGTGACCGGCTTCAAATTGAAACACATCTATGAGTTGTTCCCGTCAGGACCCGGCAAGGGAGCCTGTAAGATGGCCGGCTTGCCAAAACCGACCGGTTGCGTATAATCTCATCCCCCTATTCGGTTTTTTTAGTGAGATAAAAAAAGGCTCTGTTTATGTTACAGGGCCTTTTTTATTGTAAGTTGCACAGCGGACACGCATTTTATTTCTCTCCCGCAGCCTGCGGGTTGATTAGGCAGCGTAACGGCAGGGTATCATGGATAAAGTTGATAGAGCAATTCTCAATCGAATACAGTCGGATTTTCCGATTACCTCACGACCCTATGCCGCCATTTCATCAGAGTTGGGGCTTGCGGAATCCGAGGTGCTCAGCCGTGTCGGAGAATTAAAAGCGAAAGGAATTATTCGCCGGATAGGGGCCAATTTCGTTCCCGGTATGCTCGGATACGTGAGCACCCTGTGTGCCGCCAGAGTTCCGGAGGACAAGATCGATATGTTTGCCGAGGTGGTCAACCGGTACCCGGGTGTTACCCATAACTATCTTCGGAACCACTCGTTTAACGTCTGGTTTACGTTTATCGCTTCATCTATGGCCGAAATCGAAGAGAGCCTCGAGCGGATTGCCAAAGAGACAGATGTGGCCGATATCTTGAACCTCCCCGCAACCCGGGTGTTTAAAATCCGGGCACATTTTAACCTATGATCCGCATGAAAGATCTTCGCATCGCTCTGGTGGTTATGACCTCACCGGTGGGGGAGACCGGCGGAAACCTGGATCGGATGGCCCGGTGGGTCGCCCGGGCCGTCAAAGGCGGCGCGAAGCTCGTTTGCTTTCCGGAAATGAATATCACCGGCTATAGTTCCCGGGAAGAGATTCAAAAAGTCGCCGAGCCGATTCCGGGAGACGCATCCCGTCGCGTGTCCTCCCTGGCGACTCGTGAAGGGATTACGATTCTTGCGGGCATGGCGGAAAGGGAGACCGGAAACCTTTTTTTTGCCAGTCATCTGGTGGCGACACCGGACGGGGCTGTTCAGGTCTACCGCAAAACCCATATTGCTCCTCCGGAAAAACAGGTTTTTTCAAGTGGGCAAATCGCATCTCTCTTTGAAATAAGCGATGTCAGATTCGGTATCCAGCTTTGCTACGATGCCCACTTTCCCGGGCTTTCGACCCGTATGGCGGTAAAAGGCGCCGATGTTATTTTTCTTCCCCATGCATCTCCCCGGGGAACACCGGAGGGAAAGCTCCAATCCTGGATGCGGCATCTTTCGGCGAGAGCATTTGACAATGGCCTTTTTGTCGCAGCCGTAAACCAGACCGGTGACAATGGTCTTGGGTTATCGTTTCCCGGTATGGCGGTAGTGATCGGCCCGGACGGGGAGGTGCTGTGCCAGGATGTCAGCGGAAACGAAGGGATTTTGTTTGCGGATTTAAAATCAGACGTCCTTGCCCATGTGCGCCGGCATCCCATGCGGTATTTTTTGCCGAACCGGCGGCCTGAAATTTATGCGGATTGAGTAGCCGATGTTCCGGGGTGCAAGTTCATATCTCGAACAAACTCTCATGCGCTATTCCCCCCAGTTGTTTTTTTACCGCGGCCCCTAATTTTTCGATGGCGTAGGGCTTTTTCAGGTAATCGCCAACGCCAAGCTTCTGGGCTTCCCTGACCCGCTGCGTTTCCGAATACCCGCTGGTAATAATGGCCTTTTGACCGGGATGAAGCGCAATCACTTTTTTATAGGTTTCAAGGCCATCCATGCCCGGGTCCATAATCATATCCAGCACCAGGAGATCGGCGGAATGCTGTGCCAGGTATTCAACCGCCTCTTCCCCGCTCGAAACCGTTGTAACGCGATACCCCAGTTTCGTTAAAATTGAATTCGCTATTTTTCTTTGATCTTTCACATCATCCACGACCAGAATGGATTCGCCATTTCCCCTGTAATCGTCAATGGACAGTTTAATAATTTCTTTTTCCAGCTCTTTTCGGGTTACGGGGAAATAAAGCCTGAAGACGGATCCTTTTCCTTCACGGCTGTCAAAATCAATATACCCCTTATGATCCTTTACGGTCCCCCATACCACCGCCATGCCGAGTCCTGTTCCGCTTCTTCCCATTTTTTTCTTCGTATAGAAGGGTTCGAATATCCTGCCCATATCTTTCGGAGAGATGCCGATGCCGGTATCCGAAACCGACAGCACCACATAATCTCCCTCCTTGACGTCATCGTAACCCTTAATGGGGCGGTCCAGATATCGGTTGTCCGTGGTGATGGAGATTTTGCCGCCGGCGGGCATGGCTTCCGCCGCATTGGAGATCAGGTTCATGAGCGTTGTCGAAAGATGAACCGAAGAACCCGAGATATTCATGAGATCGGGATCCAGAAATATTTCCACGTCGATATGGGTGTGGAAAGACAGCAGTTTTTTATGCTCGGGGCTTTTCAGGTATTCCATGACAATCGTGTTCATATTCACAATGGCGGTAACCGTAACGCCTCTTCTGGCAAGGGTCAGCAAATCCTGGACGATGGCGGCCGCCCTTTTCCCCGACTCCCATATGGTTTCAATGGGGGCTTGAAGGGGGCTGTCCTTGGGGAGTTGCCACAGTAATAACTCGGGATAACTGACGATGCCGGAGAGTATATTGTTTAAATCATGCGCGACGCCGCCCGCCAGGGTGCCGATTGCCTCCATTTTTTCGGCCCGGCGGAGTTTATCTTCGAGCTGTTTTTGTGTCTCTTGCGCAAGCAGGCGTTCGGAGGCGCTGATGGCCAGTGATACCAGATCCGCAATCGAGCCTGAAAAGTTCTGCTCATCGATCTGCCACTGCCGTTTGTCCCCGACATGCTCACAACAGACAATGCCTCTCATTTGGCCTCTGATCAGGACGGAGGCATTGAGTATGGAGCTGATACCATGTTCGAGAAGATAGGGTTTTGAAAATTCGATTGCCTCCGGATCCGTGGCCGCATCAAAAAACGGAATGGTTCTGCCGGTTTCCATGGCCTTAAAGTAAGCCGGATAGTCCATGGCGTTGAGTTTTCCCCCCCTGGAGTGGCGATCGGGACTTAGCTCATAGCGTTCGGCGAGGTGGATTTCGGATCGGGTTTCGTTCAGCAACCAGATACTGCTACGTTCCACTCCCAGGGTCTGGGCGGCCTGTTCCATAATCACCTGAAGTGCTGCGTTGAGGTCTCCTTCGTATAATGTCTTATGCCCCGCCAACCTCAGAAGGCCCTCATTTTGTTTTCGAAGACGACCCTCACTCGCTAAAAGCACCGTTTCAATTTTTTTCCGCTCTGAAATTTCATTTTCAAGCGCTTTGGTTCGTTCCGCGACAATCGCTTCAAGGTTATCCCGATGGATGGCCAGTTCTTTTTCCGCCTTTCGGCGCTCTCCGATTTCATCTTTCAGCAGCAGGTTGGTGTTTTCGGCCGTTTCCTTGGCGGTTTTAATTTCTCCGATAGAGCGTTGAATGCTGTCGGCCATGTCATTGAAGGCGCATGTCAGTTGTCCGAGCTCGTCATTGGATTTTATTTCCAGCCGATGATCCATCTCCCCGTTTTGAAACCGTTCGATGCCATTGGTGATTTTTATGATTTTCCGCGTGAGAACCGCCGCCATCCAGACGGCGACGAAAATGACGATGAAAATCATCAACAGGGTGTACAGGGTCAGATCCTTGGCGGTTTTTCGCAGAGAGGATTCCATCATGGTCTGGTTGCGGCGGCTCTGAGCGTTCAGATTCTCGACATATTTTGCATTGAGGGCTTGGATGCTTTGCGCCGTTTCGATAGCGGCGCGGTGAAACTCCTCGACATCGGCGCCGATGGTCACATATCCGAAGCCCCGGGGGTGTTTTCCATACCGGCCCGTATAGTAGGGGATGGTGGCAGCTGTCGATAATTTCCACAGACCGCTCCAGAAAATAACGAAAGAGCCCGAGCCTCCATTTTGTGTCAGTTGATGCCAGCCGGCGCACTGAGGGGCAAAGTTGAGGAAACGGCCATCGAGCCCGACAAGTCCCTCCCTGGTAAGTGGAGCCGCGGGTTTTTTCTCCAGACTCTGCTCTTGAAACCGGGGAGCCACGGCCATAAAATTGCTGATCGTCATTGCGCTTTTCCGCCAGGCGTCATAGAGTTCCGTGTCTAACCAGGGGATAGCCGGTTCCCCGGTTTCAGGGTCATATCCCACAATGGAATAGTCCCGCGGATGGGAGATGCAGCGGCCCTCATAATCCCACATGAAGGCATAATTTCCGCTGCCGGCGTCGGAAATGGGCGAATAGCGCTCCTCGGTGGGGAGGATATGATCGGTAAATTCCATGACATGGGTATGATCGAGCGCCAGCGTGACATAACCGGTGATCTTCCCGTTATTCACCACCGGCGTGGCCCAGCGGATGAGCCCCTGGAAGCGCTTGCCGACCGGGTTCTCCTTGCCGGCATATCCGGACGCCTCGGGTGCAAAGGGAATGGCCTTTTTTTCAGCGGCGGTTTTTGTATACGGCCCAATGAGATATCCTTTCACATAGGCCCCGATGACATCCGAAACGTGGATTTCACCGGACTTAAGTGTTTTAAGCGCCTCAAAATAGGTCTCCGCCCTGCAATAGGTGGCTTCTTTTCTTGAAATATTCCGAAGATCCCGCGGCATTCTGTCCGATGTCGTCACCTTGACCTTTTCCTGCCCTTCCAGGTCCACATAGGTCATTTCCATAAAGAGGGGACGGTGTTCCAGCAGGTCCCCCTTTCCCGGGGGGCGATAGTGGAACTCTCTGCGGTTATCTTTGTTGGATGCCGCTATAACCGGTTTACTCTCCCTGGTTTCGTCCGAAGGTTCCCACGTGCTTCCGTCGGCACTTAAGACCCACGGCGCGTGCTGGATAACCGGGCGGATGCGAGAGGCGAGAAACTGTCTGTAGTTGGTTTCAGTTGGAGTCAGCGTGGCCGCATTTTCGATATCCCGGTCCCGATCATATAAAAATACGGCGACGTTTCGGGCCGTATCCGTGGTCAGACGTTCGATGGCCTCTCTAGCCTTATCATCCAGCGCCCGGATGGAATTTTCAGATGACAGGCTGCCGACCTGTCCGACCACATCGTGGCTGTCGGATACCATTTTAGCGACTTGTTTTTCCAGGGTGGCGGCAAGGTGAATGATTTCATCCCAGGCAAACCATGCCAGAATAATTAAGGGGATGACCTTTATCAGAATGAAAATTCCGATGAGTTTTTCCCGAATTCCGAGTGAAAAGCGAGACATCGTTCTTTCCTTTGCCATCCGATCCTTAGTAAAGGGGGCGGTATAGTGCCTTAATCTTATCGAACCCTTTCTACACTGCATTCCATGCAATTGCAATGCGGAGGCGCTGGTCCTATAACTCGATGTTCAAGTTTTTGGAGTTACAGGGCTTCACCCAATATGGTAGCAGCAGCAGTTGCTCTCGGTCTGCTGTAGGAGCGGCTTCCAGCCGCGACGGGAATTGTCGGCTCGTGAAAAATCGTGGCTTGAAGCCGCTCCTACAGGCCAATTCCGAAAAACTTGAACATCGAGTATAAGAGAAATACTCCTTGACAGTTGGAAGCGGGATTCTTAACAATACCGCCATCCCGATCGGCTTTCAGAATTGACAGCAAGCGCCATATCGGGAATGAGGATTGAGGCAAGGGGAGTTCCAAAAGTTGACCGCGCCTGAGCAAGGCGCCTTGCTGGAGAGAGTATGAAGAAACGCTGTATATGGTTCTTTTTGTCGGTCTGTGTTGTTTTCCCATTGCCGGCTTTTGCGTCCGGGGAGGGTCACGTTCCCGCCGGTCCTCCCGGCGGAGGAGATCTTTCCGGTATCAAAACCCTTGATCTCGATACGGCCAAACGGATTGCCGTTGCGGAAAACCCTTCGATGGCTGCGGCCCGGGCGCGCGTTGAGCAGGCAGGTCAGCGTGTTCGCCAGGCGGAAGCTGCTTTTTACCCCCGGGTGGATGCCAGCGGTTCGGCTTCCCATGTGGGCCTTTCCGATAGCGAACAGGAGAGCCAGCAGCAAATTGCACGGCTGTTTGATCCCCGGGCGCGTATCGATACGACCGAGGAGACTTATGCCGCCGGGCTGACGGCCAGCTGGACGCTCTTTGACGGGTTTGCCAGAAAGTTCGTGCGGGAAGCGGAGCGGTTTGGAGAGATGCAGCAGATGGAGGCACGCGATGAAGTCCGGCGGCTCCTTTTATCATCCGTTTCCACGACGTTCCATAATGCGCAGTTGGCAATGGAAAATATGACGATTGCTCGGGCGGACGAGACTTTCAACCAGCGACAGGTGGCGGACGCCGAAGTCCGGCTCCAGGTGGGAACCGGCGCTCTGAGCGATGTGCTCAATTTTAAAGTGCAGGCAAACGCCGCCCGATCCCGTCTGAATCAATCCATGCTGGCGTTTCGACGGCTGCTTGTCGGCCTGGCGGCGCTCATGGGAATTGCGGATGCCGGTCTGCCCGAAGGCCTCTCACTGACGCCTCTATCGCCCGAGATCGATGCCGAAATGGGAATGCCGGATGCCGGAGCGCTCATCCATGAGGCCCTCACCCATCGTCCGGATTTTCAGCAAAGCGGCTTTAGAATCAAACAGGCCGAGTCCCAGATTCAGCTGGCGCGGTCCGATTTTTTCCCCAAACTTAATTTGTTCGCGGATCTGAACGGACAACGAAACAATAGCATCAAGTTTGAAGACGATGATTTTGGCTATGCAGTGGGCGTAAATATGTCCTATCCCCTTTTTACCGGTGGTGCCCGCCAGGCCCGGGTTCATGAAGCCGCCTGGGCACGCGCGGAAGCGCAAAAGGTGAATGCAACCCTTTCCATTACCGTGGCTTCGGAGGTGCGCCAGGCCATTGAGGAAATAACTCGCGCCCAGACCGAGTTAAAACTTCAGCGCGCCAACACCGCGCTGGTGGAACAGAACCGGGATCTGGTGGAAAAGGAGTATGCCGCGGGACAGGGAACACTGGTGCGGTTAAATGAGGCTCAGCGGGATTTGGTGACGGCACAGAGCCGGTTGGCCCTGGCCCTGGTGTCGCTTCGCCAGGCGTGGCAGACACTGGAAACCGCCACGGGCCGGATCATGGAGTTTTAATTGGAATCCCCATCAGTGGCAGGGTCACCGTGAGGGGGCGGCCGAACAGGAATTCGGTAATCGCCATTTGAATCCCCCCTTGCTGCGTGGTAAGTATTCGAATATGGGTATCAAACCCGACGATTTCGAGCAGTTGTCTTCGTGACGTCTTATCCGGATGATTGGATTTTCCGGCGAGACCTTTGATGATGTCGTAATCACACCGCCGCTGATGGTCTTCCACCAGGTCCCAGAGACCTGCCACGTTTTGAAGGAGATCCCGCCGGGTCAGGCGCGTGCGGTTGTAGATGGCCTCAATCTTTCGCGTGTCCCAGCACGTCAGCGTCCGGCATTCCACCGGACGATTTGCATAAATACCGCACCTATTGGTTTCCCCGTCCAGGAACGTGCACTCCCAGACCCCCTTTTTCCCCTTGATTTTGATAATGTCGGTTTTTACGGGCAGGATTTTTCCCTGAACATTTTCATGCGCCGGTTCCCCTTTCCGGATAGTAAAAAGATCTCCGGCCTGAATGAGGCCGGCGTCAATGAGGGCGCGATCTTCCAGGTGAAAGGAGGGCCCGCCTTTACGGCAACAGGTGCCGCATTGACGGCACGTGGTTTGTGGTTCCATTGCTTCCAGTTCCAAAATAGTCTGATTGGTGTTCGTTAAATAGCTTTTAGCTATTAGCTATTAGCTAACAGCTAACAGCTAACAGCTAACAGCTAACGGCTAACGGCTAACAGCTAACAGCTAACAGCTAAAAGCTCTAATAACGAAACGGCTGCCCGAGTAAAACAGGCAGCCGTTTGATTTACGTTCGCTATCATCTCCGCCGCTGAACATTGCCGGCGAATTATTCTTTTTCTGTTTTGCACACGGAAGCGGGGTCCGCCATGATCCGCAGCGATTCGTACCGGGTATTCACCTCTTTTTCCAGCTGAGCTCTAAGCCTCTTTGACTCTTCCGGGAAAGTACCCGCCAATTGCGCATACCGGTTTTCACCGGCGATAAATTCCTGCAAGGTTCCATTTGGAGTCTTGGACTCAAAAATAAATGGATTTTTCCCCTCTTCGGCCAATTGCGGATTATACCGGTATAGTGGCCAGTAGCCGGCTTCCACCGCCAGGTTCATTTGCGCTTGGGTCTTCCCCATTCCCTTACGGATACCCTGGTTGATGCAGGGAGCGTAGCAGAGAATAATGGACGGGCCGGGATGCCGGTCGGCTTCGATAAAGGCTTTTAGGGTCTGGTTGTTATTGGCGCCCATGGCGACGGAGGCCACATACACATGGCCGTAGCTCATGGCGATTTTGCCGAGATCCTTTTTCCCGATTTTTTTGCCTGAAAAGGCAAATTTGGCCACGGCACCGGACGGCGTCGATTTGGACGCTTGGCCGCCGGTGTTGGAATAGACCTCCGTATCGAGGACCAGGATATTGATGTCCTCACCCGAGGCGATAACGTGATCCAGCCCCCCGAAGCCGATGTCGTACGCCCAGCCATCACCGCCAAAGGACCAGATCGATTTCTTGGTGAAAAGATCCGCCATGTCGGCAATTTCTTTTAACAGAGGGGTCGAGTTGGAAAGAAGATTTCGAATTCGATCCCCCTGCGTTTTAGAAGCCTCCGCATCGTTTTTGGCCGCGAGCCAGTCGGTCATGGCCGCTTTGAGGTCTGCTGGAATATCGGTTTGGATCGCCTCGGCGAGAAGATCCACCAGCTTTGCCCGCCGCTGGTTGTAGGAGATGGCAATACCGTAACCGAATTCAGCTGCGTCCTCGAACAGGGAATTTCCCCAAGCCGGGCCGTGCCCGTTTTTGTTGACGCTATAAGGGTTCGATGGTGCCGAGCCCCCCCAGATGGAGCTGCATCCGGTGGCATTCGCGATTATCATCCGCTCACCGAACAACTGGGTCAGGAGTTTCACGTAAGGTGTCTCACCGCACCCGGCGCAGGCGCCGGAGAATTCCATGAGCGGTTTCTGGAACTGACTGCCCTTGATGGTGGTGCGTTTTACCAGATCATCCTTGAGGGGGATCTGTACGGCGAAGTTGTAGTTGGGGACCTGCTCGGGGGTTTGGGTTTCAATGGGTTTCATGACAAGGGATTTCACCTTGGACGGGCAGATATCCGCGCAGTTGCCGCAGCCCTGGCAATCGAGGGTGTTGATCTGAACGCGGAATTTAAGTCCCTGGCTTTTCAACTCCTTGCCGATCGCCTCCTTGGTTTCAAAGGCCGCCGGTGCGCCGTTGAGCTCGCCATCGGTCACAAGAACCGGGTGAATGGCCGCGTGCGGACAGACAAAGGAACACTGATTGCACTGAATGCAGTTTTCGGAAATCCACTCCGGCACGTTGATGGCGACGCCTCGTTTTTCGTACCTGGCCGTATCCATGGGGAAGACGCCATCCGGCGTAAAAGCGCTCACCGGCAGAAGATCGCCCTGCTGGGCCAGCATGGGTCGCATGACTTTTGAAACGAATTCCGGTTCATCCCCGATTTTAGCGGCGTCCTCCGTCGCCTCTTTCCAGGAGGCGGGATAATTGATTTCTTTCAGGCCGGCCAGGGTTTGATCAATGGCCGAAATATTCATATTGACAATCTTTTCGCCCTTATTACCGTAAACATGATGGATTTCATTCTTCAGAAGCGTGATGGCCTCCTCATACGGAAGCACACCGGAGAGTTTGAAGAAGGCGGTCTGCATGATCATGTTGATGCGGTTTCCCAGGCCGACGGCGGTGGCTATTTTCACCGCATCCAGGCTGAAGAACCGGATATTTTTTTGAGCGATGGTCTTTCGAATGGCTGCCGGGATGTATTTTTCCATCTCGGATAGATCCCAGGGGGCATTTAGCAGGAACGTGCCGCCGTCCCGCAGGCCTTCCAGCACATCGTAGAGCTCGACATAATTGGCTTTGTGGCAGGCGACAAAATTGGCCGTGTTCACGAGATAGGTGGACTGAATCGGTTTGTGCCCGAAGCGCAGATGACTGACCGTAATACCACCGGATTTTTTCGAGTCATAGGCAAAATAGCCTTGCGCGAACATGTCGGTGTTGTCGCCGATGATTTTGATGGCGGTCTTGTTGGCGCCGACGGTTCCGTCGGAGCCGAGGCCCCAGAACTTGCACTGGACGGTTCCCGCAGGGGCCGTGTCCATCGCGGCCGGGACCGCAAGGGAGGTGTGGGTGACATCATCGGTGATGCCGACGGTGAAATGATTCTTTTTGCCGCTTTTCATGTTGTCATAGATCGCTTTGACCATCGACGGCGTAAATTCCTTGGATCCGAGACCGTAGCGGCCGCAGAGGATCTCGGGTCTCTTGCCTGCTTCCATGAAAGCGGTCATTACGTCCATATAGAGTGGATCCCCAATGGCGCCGGGCTCCTTGGTCCGGTCGAGCACCGTGATCTGTTTGGCGGAAGCGGGAAGGGCCGCTAAAAAATCTTCGCTGGACCAGGGGCGATAGAGCCGGACTTTCAGGAGGCCGGTTTTTTCGCCGGATGCATTCAGGTACCCCGCCACCTCTTCGATGGCCTCGCAGGCGGATCCCATGGCCACGATCACCCGGTCGGCATTCGGATCGCCGACGTAATCAAACAGGTTGTAGGTTCTGCCGGTGAGGGCTCCGACTTTTTTCAGATAGTCTTTTACGATGCCGGCCACTTTCAGGTAATAGGAATTGGCGGCCTCTCTTCCCTGGAAGTAGATGTCCGGGTTCTGGGCCGTACCGCGCTGATGCGGATGCTCCGGATTCATGGCGCGTTTCCGGAAGGCGGTGACCGCTTCCATATTTACCAGGGACGCCATATCCGCATAGTCGATCATTTCAATTTTCTGAATTTCATGAGAGGTCCGGAATCCGTCAAAAAAATGCAGGAAAGGCACCCGTCCCTCGATAGCGGACAGATGGGCGACGAGACCGAGGTCCATGACCTCCTGAACCGAGCCCGAGCAGAGCATGGCAAAGCCTGCCTGGCGAACCGCCATCACATCCTGGTGATCGCCGAAAATGGACAAGGCGTGGGCGGCAATCGCCCGGGCGCTCACATGAAAAACGCTAGGCAGCAATTCACCCGCGATTTTATACATATTGGGAATCATCAGGAGCAGGCCCTGAGATGCCGTAAAGGTGGTGGTGAGGGAACCGGCGGCAAGGGCGCCGTGAACCGAACCCGCAGCCCCGGCTTCGGATTGAAGCTGCCGGATCATCAGCGGCTGGCCGAAAATATTTTTTCGCCCCTGGGCGCTCCATTCGTCCGCGATTTCCCCCATGGGCGTTGACGGGGTGATCGGGTAAAGAGCGGCTACATCGCTCAGGGCATAGGCCACATGAGCCGCAGCGGTGTTGCCATCAATGGTTTTCATTTTTTTCGCCATGTGTATTTTTCTCCTTATTAGATCCTTTTAGAAAATTAGAAAACGCCTCACCCTCGAAGGCGCTGTTTATGACAACAGATTACTGAAAAAATCGTTCCCCTTATCGTCCACGATGATAAAGGCGGGAAAGTCCTTTACGGTGATCCGGAAGATGGCTTCCATTCCCAGTTCAGGATATGCCAGCGTTTCCACCTGCGTAATACACTCCTTACCCAACCGTGCGGCGGGGCCGCCGATGGATCCCAGATAAAAGCCGCCGAATTTTTCACAGGCCTCGGTGACTTCCCGGCCCCGGTTTCCCTTGGCGAGCATGACCATTGAGGCTCCGTGTTCCTGGAAAAGCGGCACATACGAATCCATTCGTCCGGCGGTCGTGGGGCCGAATGATCCGGACGCGTACCCTGGCGGTGTTTTGGCCGGTCCGGCATAATAGACGATATGATCTTTAAAGTATGGGGGAAGATCCTCCCCCTGATCGAGGCGCTCCTTGAGTTTGGCGTGGGCGATATCCCGCGCCACGATAATCCGGCCGGTCAGCAGGAGGCGCGTGGCCACCGGATACTTGCCGAGTTCGGCGCGGATGTCCTTCATGGGACGATTGAGATCGATGTGAACGGCCGCTTCATCATGGGGTTCGACCGCCGGCAAAAATCGGGCCGGATCAGTTTCAAGTTGTTCCAGGAAAATCCCGTCATGCGTGATTTTGGCTTTGATATTCCGATCCGCGCTGCAGCTGACGCCCAGGCCGATGGGGCAGGAGGCGCCGTGTCGGGGCAGGCGGATCACCCGGACATCGTGGCAGAAATATTTCCCGCCGAACTGGGCACCGACGCCGAGGGATCGGGATATTTCCAATACCGCGGCCTCCATGCCGATATCCCGGAACGCATGCCCCAGCGCGTTGCCGCGGGTCGGCAGGGCGTCCAGATACCCGGCGGAAGCCAGTTTTACGGTTTTAAGGGTCATTTCAGCAGAGGTGCCGCCGATCACAATTGCCAGATGGTAGGGCGGGCAGGCCGCTGTCCCCAGGGTTTTCATTTTGGTGGTGATAAACCCCATCAGGCGCTCCGGTGTCAGGACCGCCTTGGTTTCCTGGTATAAATAGGTTTTGTTGGCGGAGCCTCCGCCTTTGGCGATGAAGAGGAAGCTGTATGCATCGCCGTCCACCGCGTGCAGATCGATTTGCGCCGGAAGGTTACAGCCGGTATTTTTCTCCTCGAACAGGGTGAGCGGGGCATTTTGTGAATAGCGCAGGTTGAGGCGCGTATAGACGTTAAAAACTCCTTTCGAAAGAGCGGCCTCATCTCCGCCGCCGGTCCGGACGTTTTCTCCCTTTTTCCCCATGATAATGGCGGTTCCGGTATCCTGACACATGGGAAAGACGCCCTCGGCGGCGATAACGGCATTTTTCAGCATTTCCAGGGCAACATACCGGTCGTTATTCGAACTGTCCGGATCATCCAGTATCTTTTTGAGCTGCGCCAGATGGGACGATCGGTACAGATGCGAGATGTCCTTAAAGGCCGTTTCGGCCAGAAGGGTAAGGCCTTCGGGGGCGACGGCGAGCGTTCGATACCCCTCCATCAGGACGCTGTCAACAAAGTCCGTGGTTAACAGGCGGTATTCGGCCGTGTCCGCACCGAGCGGGAACATGGGTTGGTGAATGAATTCCGGCATTCCATCCCTCCTTCCCCGGAATAGAGGCAGTGGCGGGGAGTTTGAAAATGTATGAAACAACGATTGTTATATATTTTATATGTTATGCTTTCAATAAGTTATTTAAATATATTTATTTTTTAAACATTTTTTTGTAACAATGTTACAGCCTCTATTAAATAAAATATTATTGCTGTCAATAAAAATTATTAACGCCGTTTCGAAGACGCCTTGTCCACCGTCTGCTGTGTGATGCATTTTCCCCCCATGGTTTCCACTAAAATCATTCAATAGAACAGAAACAATATAAGGGTGTCAAGGTTTTTTAAACCATAATGAATATCGCCCGACCGGAAAAAGCCAAATGCGGTTACCCTGAACCGCAATAGGTGGATGTTTGGCGCAAACGGTGGAAAAACAGATGATAAGGCTCGTCAGCGTCGGATATCAGTTGAATTTCAATAAGATAAAACCTACCGGCGATGAAGATGCGGGGTATCGCCGGCCTGACAGCGGGGGATGGGGTGCTTCCGTATCATTTGTTTTGCAGCGGGAGGGTTATCTTTTCTTTAAGACTCTGCGGACATGTCGGGATAGCTCGGTGAGATTCACCGGCTTCGGAAAATAGCCCCGGCATCCTTCCGAAAGCATTTTTTCAATGGTTTCCGGAGCGCAGTAGCCGCTTGCACAGATGACCTTGACATTCGGATCCATCGTTTTAAGCTCCTGAAAAACGATATCGCCGGTCATTTCGGGCATCATGATGTCTAACAGCACGAGATCGATCTGGGTCATTTTTTTTCGATAAATATCGATCGCTTTTCTTCCTATTTCCGCGGTTATCACCCGATACCCCAGGAGGTGAAGCATTTCGGACATGACGGTAAGGGTCATTTCGTCATCATCCACCAGAAGTATCGTTGCTGATGTTTCACTCACATTAAGGCCGGTCGTCGGTTTGTCATATGATTCAACTTCGTTGGCCGGCAGATGCACGTTAAAGGTTTTATCCCCGCCCCGATTGCCGCTCGACTCTAAAAAACCACCGTGATGATGAACAATTCCCCATGCAGAGGCCAAGCTCATACCATTTGCCATGTCGATTCCTTTCGTCTGGAAAAATGAAAAAAGCAACCCCTTAATGTTCTATAAGATGAAATTCCCATTGTCTGTGAAACACATTGGATGGCACGTCGGTGGCATTGAATGCCGTGAACCGGACGGGAATGCCACCGGAAACGATATCGGGCCGGGATAAGGTAAAGGCATCCCTGGGCGATGGTGTCAGAATGCGATGGTGAATGAAGAATATTTTTAAACGTGGATACCGTCTGGCGATGACGCGTATCACTTCGCGTTTTCCCTGACTTGGCGCGGCGATGGAAAAAATGGCCATATCCGCCGGTTCCGTATTTAAGAGTGTCAACAACTCAATGCCGATGGCAGCCTCTCCCGATAAAATCAGATTGCGGTGTCGACCAACGATCGACCGGGCATCCGCCAGCAGATCATAGTGGTCAACAGCAAGCACCGCGCGATACACCTTCATGACATGTCCTCTGGCTATTAAATAAAATATGAAATAAAAACACCCCCCTCATCGGCCGACCCCGATGAAACCATTTATGGATAGCGCTGCGTCTGCTTCCGGGCATTCGCTTTGGGTGTTCAGCTACAAGATAAGCAAATACGGTGCCAACGAATCGTCCCGTCCGCGATGTTTTAACAATTTAAAATTATATGATAAAATTATAAAATATTTTATCCGTGAAAAGGGACTGTAACAATTTGTTGCAAAACCGGATGCTGAAGGGGTTCCAATTGGTACTTTTTGTACCTTCGGTCTGAAAGAAAGGCCCGCAAATAAATGGAAGTGATCGTCCTGGCGGGTGGGAACCAACCGAAATTAACAATTTTCTATTTTATTCAGTAACTATTTTTGCTATCGTACCCCAATTTTGGCTGAGGCAAACGATCCTTTTGCACCGAACGGGTTCTTTACAAATATTCGAGGGAAATTCATCGGAAAGGTGAATTATGGAGGGCAGAAAGATCATTCTGCTGGTTGACGACAGCCAATCCTTTATCGATCTGTTTATGAGTCTGCCGGAGGTTGAGGTCTATGATATCATTGCTACCACCTCGGCGGCGTCCGCATTGGAACACTTAAAAAAACAACCCGTTGACCTTCTCATTTCGGATGTTCAGATGCCGAAAATGGACGGGATCGAATTGTTTGAGCGAGCCCGGGATCTCGTTCCGGAAGTTCCGGTCATCCTCATTACGGCTTACGGCTCCACGGATGCGGCCGTCGATGCCGTGAAGCGCGGCGCCTTCCATTATTTTGAGAAGCCGCTGGATCGCACCATGGAGCTGTTCTGGACCACCGTCCGGGAGGCGCTGGACAAACGGGAGATGCAGCGCCAGGTCGCGGTCATCAACCGTCAGAGGGCGATAAAGTCGGAATCGGGCTTACGGATTATCGGGGATTCCGAGGGGACCCAAAAGGTTCTCAAGCAAATAAATGAGGTTGCGGACTTGCCGGTAACGGTGCTGATTCAGGGCGAAACCGGTACGGGAAAGGAACTGGTGGCCAAGGCCATTCACGAGCTGGGGTGCAGGCGGGATTACCCGTTCTTCGGTATCAGTTGTACCGAGTTGTCCCCCGGGGTTCTGGAAAGTGAACTCTTTGGCCATGAGCGGGGATCATTTACCGGGGCTATTGCCCAAAAAAAAGGACTTTTTGAGGTGGCCCACCGGGGGACGCTCTTCCTTGATGAGATCAGCGAAGCGCCCGCCGCCCTGCAATCAAAGCTGTTGCGGGTTCTTGAAACCCGAACGGTCAAGCGCATCGGCGGCGTTACCAGCATCCCGACCGATTTTCGGGTGCTGGCCGCTACCAACCGGGATCTGGAAACCGAAGCCGCCGCCGGCCGTTTTCGTCCGGATCTGCTGTTCCGGCTGAATGTATATAATATCACGATTCCTCCCCTGCGGGAGCGCCGCGAAGATATTCCGCTCATTGCCGAGTATTACCGCGAGCGGTTCAACAGGGCTTACCACCGGTCCGTAAAAGGATTCAGCGAGGGCGCCCTGTTGGGGATGAAATTTTATAACTGGCCCGGTAACGTCCGGGAATTGGTCAATGTGGTGGAACGGGCTGTGATTACCGTGGCCGATGGGGTTATCAGCAGTGAACAGTTGCCGTTCAAGGGGGCGCCATCCGCTGAGCCGGAGGATCTGAGTTTAAAGGAGATGGAGCGGTTTTACATCCGGCGCGCCATGCAACTCACGGGTGGGAATCAGACAGAAGCCTCTCAATTGCTGGGAATTGTTCGAAAGACACTTAGAGAAAAAATGAAGAAGTACGATATCGATCCGTCGGTTTTCTCATGAGGGCTTGTTTCCGTTCATTATTTCACGCCGGTCCCAGCGGCGCGGCGGTGTCCACCGTCAGGGTAATCGCCCCCCAGTTCTCTTCGACCTTTCCGGCGAGAAGATACGGTCGTCCCCAGTCGATCATGTGACAGAATTTATCGTAAACTTTCGGGAAAAAGGTGGTTTCCACGATACCGGTTTCATCCTCGAAGGAGAGAAATTCCATGGGTTCTCCGTGCTTGGTGTGAATTACCTTGCCGGTGATGAGCCATCCGGCCATGCGGACCCGGTTGCCTACATACCGGGGAAGATCGCGGGCCTTGGTGATAGCCATCCGTTTGAGGCCTGTTTCGTAAAGCGTCATGGGGTGGCGATCGCAGAGAAAGCCAAGGACGGCAAACTCCCGGCGAAGCCGCTCCCGCTCGTTGTCCGGTGGAAGGGGCGGGAAGGGTGCCGGCGGGCCGGGTTTGTCAAAGAGGGACGGGGCGGTTTTCCGCGTTTTCCCGGCTGCCGCCAGCGCCCAAATGAGGGGTGCACGATGGGTGTCGGGGCTGAAGGCATCCAGCGCCCCGCAGTGAATGAGATGCCTTGCTTCGGCATCGTCGGGTTGGGCGCGGCTCAAAAAATCGGCCATGCCTTCAAAAGGCCGGAAACGGCGTTCGCGGATAATTTTCTCCTGCGTGCGCGTCGAAAGACCCTTGATGGAGAGAAGTCCCACACGAAGGGCTTTTTCCCGTCCGATCCACCGGATATCGCTTGAATTCACCTCCGGCGGCAGCACGGTGAGCCCTAACCGCCCGGCTTCGGAGACATAGGCAAAAGGGGCGTAAAATCCGCCCTGATTGCTGATGACCGCCGCCATGAATTCGGCCGGGAAGTGGGTTTTTAGCCAGGCGGCCTGAAAAGAGACCCGGGCGTAAGAGGCGCTGTGGGGTTTGCAGAAGGAATACCCGCTGAAACTCATCATCATTTCCCAGACCGCATCGATTTGCGGGTCCGTCACTCCCCGGGCGAGCGCGCCGGACCGGAATTGTTCGTGATAGTCGGTCAATCGCCGGGCCTTATCTTTTTTGGACATGATTTTTCGAAGCCCGTCCGCATCCACATCGGAGAATCCGGCAAGCGCCACGGCCGCTTTGGAGACGTCCTCCTGATAGACCATGATGCCGTAGGTTTCATCGAGCACATTGGCCAGAAGCGGATGGATCGGGTCCCAGCTGCCACCGTGAAGCCGGCGGATGTATTCCTGAATATAGGCGTTGGCCGCCGGCCGGATGATGCTGCTGTGAATCACCAGGTGCTCAAAATCCCCGACCCGTGCCTTTTGCTGCAGCAGGCGGGTGGCGGGGCTTTCGATGTAAAAGCAGCCCATGGTGTCTCCTCTTGCCACGGTTTCCTTCGTGGCCGGGTCCTCTTCCGGTTCCCAGTTCGCCTCGTCGAGGGTCTCTCCATTTGCCCGGATATTTTTAATCGCATCCCGGATGACGCCGAGGCTTCGGTTTCCCAGAAGATCGATTTTGACGAGACCTGCGGTTTCGGCGCCTTCTTTTTCCCACTGAAGGATGGGAACGCCTTTGGGGGCGGTTTCAATGGGCACGTAGGTATCGATGGGGCGGGGCGTTATGATAATGCCGCCGGGGTGAACGGAAAGATAGCGGGGAAGCCCGATGATCTGTTGCGCAAGACTCAGAATTTCGGGCCAGGGGGGAGGGAAGTCAAGGCCGCGCAGCCGCGGAAGCGTTTTTATCAGGCTTAACAGATCCCCGTCGGCATCCGCCGTTTTCCAGAACCAGGGAAGTCTTTTGGAGATGCGGCCGATCTCGCCGTCGGTGAGGCCGTACACCTTTGCGATCTCGCGCACGGCCATGCGCGGCTGAAAGGCCACGTGATTTGCGACCATGGCGGCATGTCCCGCATGCTGGGACAGGACCGATGAGAGGACATCGTCGCGCTCGTCCCAGGCAAAATCGACATCGATATCGGGCGGGTCCGAGCGGCCCGGGTTTAAAAACCGGGCAAAATAGAGGTTGTGCTTGATGGGGCAGACATTGGTGATGAAAAGAGCGTAGGCCACAAGAGATGCCGCCCCGCTGCCCCGGCCGCAGATTCTCGGGCTGCGGCTTACGATGTTTTTTACCACGAGAAAATAGCTCGAAAAGCCCATGTGGTCAATGATGCGAAGCTCCTCTTCCATCCGCTCGACGATGGCTTCGGACAGATCGCACCCGTAGCGTTTTTGAGCGCCGGCATAAGCGGCTTCCCGCAGGAGCACTTCGGCGGAGCGGCCCGTTTCATCGGACCAGGGGGGCAGCACCGTTCCGAAGCGGGGACCGGTAAAGCACAATCGTTCCGCCAGAAGGTGGGTGGCCGTGAGCGCTTCGGGCCAGATCTCGAAACGTTCGGTATAGTCGGCTGGCGCTGCCAGCCAGGCATCTTCGGGAGCGACATCCCGATGGGAGAGGCGGCTGAGGGTGCCATTCGTGTCGATGGCCCGAAGGACCCGGTGAACGGGCGCATCCGTTGGATCGATGAAAAAACTTCCCGGTGTGGCGACAAGAGGAACGCCGAGGTGCCGGGCCGTTTTTTTAAGATCAAAGGCCCGGCTCCGGGGCCGTCTCGGGACGGCTGCGGCAACGGTTACGCCGGCCTCGTGCCAGGCGACAAGAAGGTCGATGGACTGGGTCAAAAAGATAAGTCCTTTGGATAGGCCGATGGCCTGCGTTTTAAGATCGAAGGCTTTCTTTTTGTGGGCATGGCGGCGAGTGATGAGGCGGCACAGATGGCCGTAGCCGGTTTCGGTTTCCACGAGGCAAACGGCCCGCTGCCCCGTTGCCGGATCGGTGAGCTCCGCGCCCACGATCGGGGTGATTCCCTCCTCCTCGCAGGCGGAAAGAAAGGGCCAGAGACCGTATAAATTATCCGTGTCGGTAAGGGCCAGGCGGTCATAGCCTTTCGCTTTGGCCGCGCGGCACAGTGCCGCCGGCGAGCCGGTGCCCCACAGGAGAGAATAGCAGGATCGGGTGGTAAGGGGGATCATGGCGCCGCTCCAATCGTTCTTCCCACCCGAAGGGCATCGATTCCGAAGCGGCCGCGGATTGCATCCAGGGTTGCCACGAGAGCGCTTCGTTTCTTTTCGGCATTCCGGTCGGCCGCAAAGAGAGGCAACTGGGCCGGCGGGAAGGTCAGCCGGTCGCAGACGAGGCGAAGATGCCGGACCCGGACCCTGCGAATCCAGGTGGCATTGAGTACATTTTGGGCCGTGTGAAAGAGCGTGATGTCGTTCGCCGAAGCGGGCCGAAGGGCGGCCGACCGCACCTGTTGAATGCCGTCGGTATAATCAATGAAGACGCCGATCCGCCGGGTGGTCAGACGTTGCCGCCGAAGCTCCCGGCCGGCCTCCTCCACCAGAGCGTAAAGTGTGCCGCTCATCACCGCCGGATCATGGGTATCGGTCCCGAAGGTGTGATCGATTCCTATCCGGGGGGGGCTTTCGGCGAAGGGGCGAACCGGAGAGGTATCGATTCCCCGTACCGTTTCGTAAATCAGTCCGGCCCGGTTGCCGAAGGGGATGGCCAGCTCGGCCGGGCTGAGCGCGGCGACCTCGGCGGCGCGGGTCAGATTCAGCGCCCGAAGTTGTAACAAGTCGTTCCGTTCGATGCCGGGCAGCAAAAAAAGGGGCAGGGGGGAGAGGAAGGCCGCCTCCTCGCCGGCGCCTACAATGTATTCGCCGACGGGTTTTACGATCCGGCTGGCCACCTTTGCAACCAGCTTGTTGGGGGCAACGGACCAGATGGGTGTTAACGACAGCTCCGTTCTGATCCGCTTCTGGAGGCGCCACGCGACGTCGATGGGTGGTCCGAAAAGCCGCCGGGTGCCGGTGACATCCAGGAAAAGATGCCCGTCTCTCTCCCCCGGCTCGATGAGGGGGGAGTAGGGGAGGGCCTCCTTCAAAAGGGCGCCCATGGCCTGCGCGTAGCGGTCGAGATGGGGGGGAAGGACCTGGGCATCGCGGCACCGGCGAAGGGCTGCCGGCAGGGGCATCTCTTTTCGGACCCCGGCCCGGTAGGCCTCCTCGCTCATATCGTATACCGCCGCCCGGGCTGTGCCGGCCGGCGCGATGATGACCGGCCGGTTTTCGAGCCGATGATCCAGAGCCCGCTCGACGGCCACGGCAAAGTCGGCCACGTTCAGGTGGATGATGGCGCGCTCCATCCATTCTCCACGTCAAATCCTTGCCGGGCCAGCAGCGCCGTCATGCGCCGGGCGTTTTCGGGGGCCTGACCGCGGACATGATTGTTAAAAAACAGGATTCCGTTCCGGGCCTTTCCGGCCATCCGGGGAATCCGCTCCTCGACCCAGCCCTGAAGTTCTTCGTCCTTGTAGTTATAGTCGAATTTTTTCTGCATATTGCCCGAGCGCCACCCCTCGATATTTCTGCCGTGAAACCGGATATAAAAAAGATCGGGGCTCGTGACCACATCGAGCGGCGGCAGCAGATCCGGCAGTTCGGGCTCATCGACGGCCACAAGCACCACGTTTCGGCGGGCAAGCTCGTCAAACACCCGGTCCTGAATCCAGGAGCGATGGCGAAACTCGACGGCCACCGGAAGCCCGGCCAGTTCGTCCAGCAGGGCCGCAAGGTATTGCCGGTTTTTAAGGGTTCGCTCAAAGCCGGGAGCCAACTGCGCGAGGATGGCGAGAAGCTGCCGGGATTGAACCAGCGGCGCGATTCCGTCCCGGTACAGGGAGAGCTGATCGCGCCACCGGTCCGGATCGATTTCATGGGTGAGCGTGCGGGTGAGTTTTGCGGCAAACCGGAATTCCGTCGGCACCAGTTCCCGCATTCTCAAAAGCGCGGCGGCCTTGGGGAGCTGATACCAGGTGTAGTTGAGTTCGGTAACGGGAAAGACACGGGCATAGAGTCCCAGCATGTGCGCGGAAGGGGTTTTGGGCGGGTAAACCCCCGCCTCGATCCACTCCGGGAACGAGTAACCGCTCGTGCCGATCCAGAGCCGGCTGTCTTTTTCGGAAGATTTTGCGGTCATTTAAATCCTCTCCATTACTTCCGGTCCCCGATGGATACCGATCACTTTGCCCTGAATCAGCACCTCGGAAAACGGGTAGCGCATGGGGGTATAGCGCGGGTTTTCCGGTCGCAGTTCGATATGATCCGGATGGCGGAAAAAGCGTTTGACGGTGGCCTCCTCACCGTTGATGAGAGCGACGACGATTTCACGATCCATCGCATACTGGCGTGGCTCACAGATGGCCAGATCTCCGTCATGAATTCTGGCATCCCGCATGGAATCACCCCGGATGCGAAGGGCAAACAAATTCTGCCCCCGGAAGATCAGCGTGTCGAGAACCACGCTGCCGTCCCAGGTCTGCTGGGCGTACAGGGGAAGCCCGGCGGTGACCCGGCCGATGATGGGTACCTCCCGGACGCGTTGCGGACCTGCCGGCTGCCGAAGGCGGTTTAGCAGATAGATGCTGCGGCTGTAACGCCCGTCGCGTTTGAGATACCCCTTTCCTTCGAGCGCCGTGAGGCACTGGGCGACAGCCGTGTGGCTGACACCGAGATCCGCGGCGGTCTGCCGAAGGCTCGGGGCTTTCCCCTCGGCCGTGATGACCTTCTCCAGATAATTGAGGAGTTGCTGTTGCCTGGGGGTGAGCGCTGTCGGCATAATTTCCTCTTTCTTTGATGTCCATAGGTACCATCGTAGGGGCAACTCCCTGTGGTTGCCCTTTTTCTCAATGTTCGGGGGTCGCCCTGACACAGGGTGGCCACAGGGGGTTGTTCCTGCACCCCCCCCCCCCCCCAACCGCGCAGGTTGTTTTTTTCCCCGGCATTGATATTTTATTTAGGCATAATGTAAATGTCAATGTAAATATAAATGTAAATAAATGTCGGCGCTCCTTCTCCTTCAATTGCCGGCCTTGATCATCGTTTCGGCCAATTTCCCGCGGCAGGGAGGCCGCGCCAGGGTGTTTTTGGAAGAGCGGCAGGCTGTTTGAGCGACAGCGAGTTCCTGCCGGTCTGGAAAAAATACCCTGGCGTGGCCGAGAAGATGATCAAAGCCCAATTGCCTAAATCCAGAGCCGTACGGATGGACGCCGATATAAACATTGACCGGGAGGTTTGCGCATAGTAAAAACGAAAAATTCATTTTATCGATTGGTTACACATCGACAAATTAATTGTCACGGAATGTAAGCGCTTAGATGTCCGCGATATTCCGAAACTGCTATCATTACACCATTCAAAGTTGTTTTCGAGGTTTCTGTTTAACATGATGATTTCCGTGATAACCAGTTAGAAAGAATGGGTTGCTTACCAATCGAATGTTTTACTTGTATTGAATTTCTGATGTTACACTGAAACAACTTAATCACTTGTTGATCAGGACACCGGAGAAGGAGTTGAAAATTGACTGATTTTGTACTACCAGGGAAGCAGCTCTTCGCTGCTCTCATCAACGAATGTTATGCGGCAGCAAAGAGCTGCTTCCCTGGTAGTTAAGGAAAAATTTCCCCTCCCTTCCTCCGGCGCCTATCAACAAAAAGCTACACATGGACAAGCCAGTGAGCTTTGAGTTAAATCTTGAGCAAGTATCACTATAAGGAGTTTGAATGGCAAAGATATCACGAAATGCCCCTTGCCCTTGCGGTAGTGGGAAAAAATATAAAAAATGCTGTTTGTTACATAAGGAAGCAGAAGCTTTGGAACAGCGAAAAATTTTAGAGCAAAACCCTGGAAAAGCTCTTATCGAAATTGATGATCTTGATGATCTTTCGAACAGTGTGATTGATCTCATAGATGCGAAAAAGTTCGATGAGGCAAAATCAGTTTGTAAAGAGCTAAGAGAGCGATATCCTGACCAAGTAGATGGCATTGAGAGAATGGCAATGGTTTACGAAGCATGCGGAGAGAATCAAAAAGCCGCTGAATATTATCAGAAAACTGCTGAATTCATGCGTTCAAACCCAGGATTTGATAATGAAGGGATACAATGGGCGCTTAATAAATCGAATCAATTGAAATAATAATGAGTTAGCCACTTGCTGGCGGGGACGGCAAGGACCATGCCGCCCCCACAGCATGGTTATGGTTTTGATCATGAATGAATTAGAAAAACTGTTAGATATTGTGAATACTGAGAATCGTGTTCTTTCAGGGCTGGAGTCGAGAGCAGAATGGCGGAATTATTCAAAGCTATCTTAAATAAAGACATTGCATTGATTTGGGTGGAATTATTTTCAATGCTTATACCCTTCGTTTGGTCCTTCTCCAAATGCCGACATAGGCGATATCGGAATAACATTCTGTTTGTAGCTGCTATTGTATGTTCGGTTATAACTTTTCAGATTTTGGAGTTCATCCCAATAACTAAGGCTGCCATCCTTTATGTTTTATGTGGTTTCTATCTCGTTACCGCTGGTTACACTGCGAGAAGTCTTCTATTCCCCGAGTCTTCAACTCTCTTTCTATTGAAAAAACTTGTTAGAGAAGGCAACTACAATGCTATTGAAGTGAAATTTCCTCAAATCCCATTATACATCCAAAGTATCCTTGCTAAAATGGAGTGGCATTCACTCTTGGCTACGAAGCTCATAGGACAAGGCCGACCAAGGGAAGCTTATGAGACATATTCGCGAATTTTGAATCTGCCCCTGTTTGAAGACGAAGAAACTGATATCAGATTAAAGCAGGTACTTTGCCTGCTCTTGCTTGGAGACACAAATAAAGCGCAGCGCCTTTTTGAACGAGTAAAGGTTGGAGCTGAAAAACTTAGATCCTATGAACTTTTGTTCATCCAATCAATAATATATGAGCGGTCCGGTGAATTCGAAAAGGCACGCCAGCATTTATTGGTAGCTGTAGAGGAGCATGACTGCATTCAGAGCGTAGGACTTGCCATGGCCTACAATAATCTTGGGCGCATGGAAAAAATGCTTGGCAACACGACTAATGTCGTTCATTACTACCGCAAAGCAGCAGAACTCGCTTCCCGTCACCATGACAAGGATCTTATTCACACTGTCTACCCTAACATAATAGATGTCTCTCTATTGATCAATGACAATGACAGTGCATCTTCATACTTTTCTAAATACTCTCAGCTTATTGATAAAGACATCATTGACGATCTGCTTAAATTCAACAACTACTGCCTTGAATATTCAAGGCAGACAGGAAACAGAGCGTTTTTTATAGAGACATTGGTGCGGGGAAGAATCGATATTTTACCCGGACTTACTGAACAGGAACGCTATGCCTTCGAAGTTAGCGAGCTAAGGATACGATGGAACAACCAATGCGGATGGGATGAGAAGCTTTTTGGGTTGAACTATCATCTGCCGGAATATCTCAGATTAACATTCCCCTCACGTTACCACCTGATTAAGGAAATTTTTATCATTTTACGAGATCTTGCCAGAGCGAATAGTCTTGGGCCGTTTGCTATCTTTTTCTCACAAGTGTTACAGTTTATGGGGCAATCTAAACAGGACATAGACCGTTATTTAATAGACTTGCCAGATCATTGTGTTGATGAGCGTTGCTTTTGGGAAAAAGAAAAAGCTTTCTTACGCAAGGTGCAAAGAACAAATGAACCGCAAAAACCCTGGAAGGAATTCTGCGAAGGGCTTTTCAAACATCTACGAGACATTAAAGCCATTCAACTCCAGCACGGGAATCCTTTACCAGCCATTGAAGCGGATCTAAACATTGCTGACGAATGTATGGGCTTAGCTCAAGAAATCCAAGAAGAAAGCATCATTACTTACCTGCAGCAAACCCTAAAAGAACACTTGGATCAAGCTTAGGGCGTCTAAAACAGTCTCTGGCCGTTATCCGGTTTTTGGACCCCTCAAAATTCCGTCATATGGAGGCCATATCCTGGTTCAAGAGGCTATTTGACCGGGTCCAAAAACCGGGGAAAAATTTGAGCCGATTGTGGTCCC
>JAZDPP010000201.1:0-14853 GCA_043797445.1 Pseudomonadota bacterium | reverse complement strand
CTCAATCCGGCCCGTATCCTCGGACCCAAGATGGGTGCCATAGCCCATGAAATGGGGATTCACGTTACATATGAGCCGCGCTTGACAGAGCCTAATGCCAAAAAGCGTTCAACGCTTATGGGTCAATTTGGACGCCCTAGGCTAAAGGTGTACGTTGATCTGATAGTAGGCGCGTCGCCGTGAGATCGGCTGCCGGGAAAAAGTCTTCTCATATGGACGCCCGGCTGGTATTTAACAATGTCTTCCGTACCCACTATATTTATGCTTTCAATAGACTCTTTAGTGATCGATTCCACAACTGCCGGAACCTGGGCGGCAGCCGGTAATGCATCTCTTCGTGGTGCCGTCACAACAATTTCTTCAAGCTCGGTAATGGCTTGATCTTTTGTTTTTTTATCGATATTTTTTTCCTCTGTTTCTTCCGCAATTGCTAATGAAGCGGAAATTAACAACCCCAAAAAAACAAGAAAAATTTTCAGCGTGTCTCTCATCAATTCCTCCTCTTTATGACATGACGTAATAAGGGATAGTGATTACCGGGCTATTTCACTTCAAAAGTCAGGGTAGCGGTATACGAATACTGATCGCATTCTTTAGGATCGGGATACGGCTCCTTATGGCTGACCTTTATCAGCCAAACACCCGGATGCAGAATCTTGACTTGCCCGATCCCTTCCTTGTTTATGCCGGTCGTATAGGCCCAGGCGCCTTCCGTGGAAAACCCGACGAAGGTTGCAAATATATCGGTCCGCAGGGCTTCTCCTTTATAGAGCACTTTTATGAGCATGTAGTCACCCTGTTTCAGGTCGGCAGGGTTTTTAAGCGGGACAATCTCAAGCGTATGGCCGAGCGCTTTTGAATACGCATCTCCGCCTCCTTTTCCGGAATTAATGATCGCTTTACAGGAACCGCCCGAATAGCTGCACTCAATGGCATTCTTAAGTTCCTTTTTGGACGCCTTTTTATATCCGTCAGTGGTTTTTGAAAAAAATCCTTCTATCTTTTTGGCCACAGCCAGGTAGGCACCTTCTTTCTTCAGGGGCCCTTCCCCCTTGAAATCAACAGCGTTTGCCGGCGCGACCTTGATTTTTTCACCGTCAGGGGCGATGAGAACCATTTCCTCCAACTGCTGATGATCGAAAAGGACATTGCCCACGGGATTGCCGAAACTATGGCCGTGCCCGATGTTAAGGGACAACTCGGAATTGGCCGGGAGAGTGTATTTTTCCACATTAATCCAAGTAAAATGGGCACTGGCCGGCATGACGAACAGCACGATCATCAATATGACACTCAATCCAAATATTCTTAACTTTTTCAATGTGTTGTGCATTTGTTATCTCCTGGAATCATGACCTTTAATTATGAATGGGTGAAAAAGATTGGTCCCGGGGAAATAGACTGGAAGGAATTGACAAAGCAGTGCCGTCAAATTATAGACATTACTGAAGCGTCCCCCACCCCGGGGGCTTCACCGGGAAAGCAGCCTGAGCACCTTGGCCGGAAGCCGGCTGCTTTCCCTACCGTTTTTCAAATTCTTTTTGCGACGACCCGGTCATCCCCCCTTTCTTCTGGAAAAAAAAAGCCACGAAGCCGACACCCTTTCTTCCGGGCAACCGAGCCTTCGTGGCTTTTTTTTATTCATAAATTCTCCGCCGATACCCGGCGAAAAATGTTTCTTCTTTAGGCGATAATCTCTCTCTCAGCGATTTCTACCGCTATTATATATAGAGATATGACAATCCATGAATTTCGAGCAAAAGAAGGAGTTGCTTATCAGCATCATGAGATACATGTCAATCTTTTTCTGTTTCCGTTTCTGTTGTAAAGGATTCGGTTACGAAAACCCATAAAACGCGTTTGCCGGAAATCAAAATGGATGTCATCCATTACGTCTTGCATCAGTCATTTTCGCGGCAAAGCAGCCCCGGGGATTTGGTTTGACAGGCGGTTGAAATGATCAATGGGAGCGTTTTGTTTTCGCCAGTTCCAGATAGTATCGGCTGACGTCATCTTCGGGATTTTTTTCCAGGGCCTTTGTCAAATAAGTCGCTGCGGCTTGATTGTTTCCCGCGCGCAGAAAAGCGAGGCCCAGCTCGCTGAGGATGACCGGATCCTCCGGCGCCAAAGCTTGCGCCGTTGAAAGATTGGAAACGGCCTTTTCAAACGCGCCCCTTCGCAGTTCCACCATTCCCAGATACTTGTACGGATCTGCTTTTTGGGGCCTCAATATCACCGCCTTTGAAAAAAGCCGCGCCGCCTCGCTTAAGTCTCCGATTTCGGCCAGCAGCAAGCCCAACGCCAGGACGGCGGGCTCGTAAGCCGAATCCAGGGCGATGGCTTTTTGCAGATGCTGTACCGCCTCGGCTTTTTCTTTCGTGGCGATGAGCGCGAGCCCCAGATTGTAATGGTCGATGGGGTGGGGATCCTCCGTCGAAAGCTTTTGGTAAATGGCGTTTCGCTGCACCTCGGCGCAACAGACTTTGAGGCCGGGAACGTCAAAAATATCGTAGGATGGCACTGGTATTCGGCCGCAATAATCAAGCACCGCCCGCTGATAACGGGTTTGCTGTTCGGTTGATAGCTGCCACCACGGCAGCACGTTGAAAAGCGGAACATTGGCCGATGCAGAAAATTCCACCAGGTCCAGAAGAGAAGCGGTGTTGCCGCCCGCCGATAGAACCTTTTGGGTTTCCATTGACAGGTGGCGGTGACCGGCCACAGCCCGATCGATATTCAACGTACCGCTGTATAACGTCATCGGCGCCGCGAATTCCAGCGCCGGCCGATCGTCCGTATGCAGGGGCCCGGAGCCGAAAAGGCCGGGAAGATTCTCGGTCAAGATCAGATGCGCCAGAAAGTCCGTTCCCGGGAAAGCGGCGTTTTTTGATTTTCGGGCAAAGGGAAGATGCCGATGGGCGGCACTCCAGTCAAAGCCCTTTTCGCCCGTGAAGCCGAGCAGCAGGTAATCCACGGGACCTACCTTTATCAGCGCCCCGTGGGGAAAAACCGTGGAAAAGGTTCTTCCCAGCAGACTAAAGGTCGCCCAGTCCATTTCATAGGACTGAATCCATTGGGCAAAAAAGCCGCCGGGATTTAACCGCTTTCGGGCGAGCTGGAAGAATTCAAGGGAGTATAAATTGGCCAATCCGGCCATCCAGGGATTGGAGGGTTCCGAAATGATCACATCGTAGAATGTCCGTGTGAGGGCGAGATGATTGCGCCCGTCCTGGACAATCAACCGCGTTCTCGCATCACTGAGGCACCGGTTGTTCCAGGGTTCGAAGAACTTTTGACAGGCGGTCGCCACCTGCTCGTTTATTTCCACGATGTCCAGTTGCCGGACCGGATAGTGGAGGACCTCACCCGGCGTCATGCCGCTCGCCAGGCCCAGTACCATCACGGTTTGGGCGTTCGGGTGAAAGAGCAAGGGAATATGGGCGGACAGGGTTTGCGTACTGCGGTCCGCATGGGAGGAGGCATCCGCCTTGCCGCTGTTAAAAAGCGCGTATTCCACGGTTCCGATGCTGGTGACTTCTTTTTCCACCGTGGTAAAACCGGCGACCCCTTCCCCCTGAAATACGACCTCCAGGCCGCGGCGACGCCCGGCAATCCGCTCCGACCCCTTCCACAGGGCCTCGGTCCAGGAGGTGCGGTTCAGATCCGATTCAATGGCCCCGAAATCGCGATACCACCCCCGGGAGAGAAGTTCCGTTCGCCACGACGGAAACTGAGGGATCAGGCAAAAGCCGGCGAACAGGGCCCCGGCTGCAAACAGGCGTTTCCTGGCTTTCCCATGTTCCCCGAACCCCACATGCATCAGGCAGATGCCGGCAATCGTGAACTGGATGAGAATGATGAGGCGCAGCCCGTTCTCCTTCCCCAGCCAGGGAATCAGAACAAAACCGGCGACACAGGAACCGGCGAGCGCACCCACCGTGTTCAGGGCATAAGCTGTTCCCAGGGACTTTCCCATGCCGGCCATCGATTGGACATAGAGCCGGTTGACCAGGGGAAAAGCGGCGCCCAAAAAAAAAGTCGGTATCACCAGGAGGGCAAAAAGCACCGTGGATTGGGCCAGAATCAGATGGGAAAAACGTCCTTGACAAGCATGGATCAGTTTGGCAAAGGCGAACTGGCTGTTGCCCAGGAGATGACTGATCGCCAGGGCCGTGATGGCCGCAACCATCTGGGTCACCGACAGCCAAAACATCGCATTTCGGGTTTTGTCTGCCAGCCGTCCAAAAAACATGCTCCCCAGGGCAAGGCCGATAATGAATGCCGCCACCACGAGGGTAAAGCAATAGGTGGTGGGTCCCGCGACGAGCCCCAGCAGCCGCGTCCACAGCACCTGATAGGCCATGGCGCAAAAACCGGAAACGGCGAAGACCCCCAATGTCCAGCGCATTGTCCCTCTCCGGTTGCCGGACTCCGCCGTTTTCTCGGCCGCGGCCGCCTGAACACGCTGTTGCTTCCGGGATCGTTCCCCCTCCGCCACCGGCAACCGGGAAAGCAGAACACAGGCCCCGCCGACCACACCGTTCAGTCCCGCAAAAAGTGCCAGCGTCATCCACACCCCGAGGCTTTTAAGCAGCACAAACCCGCACAGCACAACGCCCACGGCCGCCCCCAAGGTGTTCAGAGCATACAATTTTCCGGTTTGGGTCCCGATGTGCTCCAACCGGAGCACGAAATATCGGCACAGAACCGGCAGGGTCGCGCCCATCAGGCCGGTGGGCACGATGAGCACCAGCGCGCACCCCATAAACGCCGCGGCCTGAAAGCACCAGAAATGCGCCAGCAACCGGTCGTACAGCGCGGAATAAACCGGCAAAGCGGCCCGGATGGCAACAGGAACGGCGATCGCACAGAGGCCGATGCCGATTTCAAGCTTTCCATACAGGGAAAGAAGTGCCGCCCGGGAAGCGGCCCGATCCACGGTTTTCCCGGCCCAAAAGCTGCCAAGCGCCAATCCGGCCATGAACACCGTCAGCACCGTCGCCACGGCAAATGGAGCGCTGCCGATCACCTTATCGATCAGCCGGACCCAGATGACCTCATAGACCAGTCCGGCGGCGCCGGAAATAAAAAAGCAGGCGGCAACAAACAAAGACAATATTGCGCCGTTCGCATCCGGGAACACTCCTTTTCTCTTGGCAGCGTTAAAACGAACGGTCATGAATGTGTGATCCAAATCAGGATGTCTTTGTCTCGCCAAATTGCCTGCGCGCTCTCCATCCATACAAAAAGCCACACAGGCCGAAAATAATCGACAAACCGGCGAGGGCTTTTAGCGGGCGGCTCGTTCCCGCGGAAGTCACCGGGAGGCCGGTTTCGACGGGCACCGGCCCAGCCTCGCCGCCACCGGCCACGTGCGTCAGCGCCAACCGGTGTCCCATGCCATCCGTGACAACTGCCAGCCACTGCCCCGGCCCGTCCGGCTTGAACAGAAAGCGGCCGTTACGATCGGTCCGGCCGCTTTGAAATACCGTCTCCGAGCCCGGCACTTTGATTTCAACAGCCGCGTAATTCATCGGCTCGCCGTCATCGTAAAGAGCGGTCACACAAACCCCCTCCGCTTTTTCAATAGACCCCTCCACCCCATGGGCCCAGCCTGTCGCGACCGTCACCAGCGCAACCGTCAGACAACATATCCCCAAAAAAACCGATTTCATCCCCTATCCTTTCCAAGTCGGTGGCCGGTAATCGAAGCATTGTCGATATTCTCAACTTCCGGAACCGGCTGTTTCCCATCCACTCCTCACGCCTCACTTCTCACCTCTCACTTCTCACTGTTCACTTCTCACTGTTCACTTCTCACTGTTCACGGTTCACCGTTCACCGTTCACCGTTCACTATTCACCGCTTCCAATGAAACCACCCCGCTCCGAACGGATTGCTTTCGCTGAAAGAACGCATAGACCAGAATCCCAACGCCGATGGTACCCAACCCGATCAGAGCGGTAACCGGCCGGCTTTTGATTGAAAACAAAATGATCCATAAATTGCATCCGATAAACACCAATGGCGTGACCGGGTACCCCCATGTTTTATACCCCTTCTCCGCGTCACTTGATCTGCTTCGAATCCGCATCAGCCCGATCACGGTGAGCGAGGCAAAGAGCGAGAGCGTAAAACCGATATAAATCAGAAGCGTTTCAAAGGAGGCCGAAAGCACCATCACAACGGCAATTGCCGCCTGCAGGAAAATGGAGGAGGCCGGGGTCTTGCGCGTGGAATTGAGCTTTCCGAAGATGGGAAAGAAGACACCATCCTTGGACATGGCATAGTAGATTCTTGGCCCGGTCATTACCATCGCGCTTAAGACGGACAGTATCCCCAGTGCGACGGCGCCACTGAAAATCCGGCTGACGTGCCCGCCGAAGAGATGAATCGCGGCGGTTGCACCGATTTCCATCACCCCGCTCATCTCCCCGGGCGATACGGCATAAATATAGATCAGATTCAACAGGAGATAGAGCAGGGTCACCACTGCGGCACCGATAAAAAGAGCCCGGGGAATATTTCGCTTCGGATCGATGATTTCAGACCCCAGATAGGCGGCCGCATTCCATCCGCTATAGGCAAAAGAGACAAAAATAAGAGCGATGGCGAACTTCTCCGCGGACAGAGGGGTAGAAAGCGCTTTCACGGTCTGCAGGTGGTCAAAAGAGCCATGGCCCAGGCAAAACCCGGCAATGAGAAAAACAACTACGAGGGCAACCTTAAACAGGGTCAAAAGATTTTGCACCCGGCTCCCCATCCGCAGGCTGTGGTAGTGAACCAGGGTGAAGAGGCAGATAACACCGATGGCCACAACGGTTGGGGGCGAAACGGTGATGAGGGGCATTCCGAATAGACCCCATACGATTTTTTCTCCCGCCGGAAGCGAAAACGCCTGAAAAAAATAGCCGGCAAAGGCGATAGCGGCCGCCGCGATGGGGGCTGAAAAGCCGACAATCAGCGAAATCCAGCCGGATAAAAACCCAACCGGCTTTCCGAAACTCTCTCTTAAAAACACATATTCCCCACCGGCTCGGGGAAACCGAGCGCCCAGCTCGCCGTAGCAAAGGGCGCCGCAGAGCGCAAAGAGACCGCCGCAAAACCAGCAGAGCAGAAGCGCACGCGGATTCCCCAGTTCAGCCATGATAAAGCCCGAGGTGGTGAAAATTCCGGTCCCCACCATATTGGCGATAACGAGAACCGTCGCCGAAAATAAGCCGATTTCCCGGCTTAACCCATTTCCATTCATTGCGTTTTTCATAGGAGGCAGACTCAGTACCGGAAAAAAACTTAGTTATTCATAAAATCCCCGACATAAACCAGATGTTCAAAGGGAAATTCCTTCCCTTGCGTCTGCTGAAGGATCGTATCCAGGCGGCCGCTGACGATGTGCTCCTTATCCTTGTACCCGGCATAAAAAACGATCGCGATCGGCGTCTGGGGAGGGTAGTGGGTTTTCAGCTTTCCCACCAACTCTTCAAATTTCGTATGCATGGTGAAGATAACGAGGGTCGGATGGTGGGCAGCCATCTTTTCGATTTCCCGCTCGGTGGTCAGCACCGCCGACTTGGTTTCCTTTCCCAGCATGATGTCGCGGCCCAGAACGGCATTGGCGGCATTGAAGCAGCTCACGCCCGGAATCACCGCCGGCTTGGCATCCTTAAACTCCTCAAGATACCAGCGATAGGGACCGCCGTAGATCATCGGGTCCCCGCCGCAAAGGACGGAGAGCGTTTTGCCGGCGGCAAGAGCGCCACGAATCCGACCGATCAACTCTTTTCTTGTTTCAGCGCCCTTTTCACATTTGGCCCGCTCCTCCGCGTCTTTTATCTGCGAGCAATCTTTTCCAAAGGTCCGCCAACTGGCGATCGAATCATCCAGAACCTCTTTGCCTTCCAGGTACTGGGCGAATTGCTCCTTCGTTTTGTTGCCGCACACAACCACATCGGAGCGCCGGAGCGTATCGACGGCCCGCAGAGTGATGAGATCCGCATCCCCCACGCCGACACTGACGAGGTAAAATGCGCCTTTGGCGGTTGCCTCGGCTGCGTGAAGCATGGCCGTGGTTTGAAAAAACAAAACGGGGGCGCAAACAATTGCCATGAGCAGTTGAACGAGCATTTTTTTTCTTATCCTGATTGGCATGATATCCTCTCCAGAAACAGTGATTCCATCGGGTGTCATCCCGTTACCCCGGATGACGAATTATCAAGTCCGCCGCCGGACGAATGCACGGCGGCGCCGGCCTCACGAACCGCTTTTATACCGCTTGGTTAAAAAATCCCCCACATAGATCATGTATTCGAAATCTATTTTCTCTCCTTTGACGGCATCCACAATTGTATCCAGAGTGCCGCGGATCACCCGCTCTTTTTCCCGATAGCCGGCATGCTGGACAATGGCGATGGGGGTGTCGGGCGGATAATGGGTCTTTAACTGTTGGACTACTTCCGGAATTTTCAGAAACATCGTGAAAAAGGCCATGGTCGCCTGATGTTGCGCGAGTTTCTCGATGCTGTCCGGCCCGGCGTAATCGTCCCGGCCGAAAGAGGCGGTCAGAATCACCGAATGTGCCTTTTCACCCGAGGTTACACCCTTTCCGAGGGCCGCGTTGGCGGCGTTAAAACAGCTCATGCCGGGAATGATCTTCGGATTCAGGTCCTCAAACGCCTCCATATACCACATATTCGGGCCATAAATGGTGGGATCCCCGCTGTCCAGAACGGAAACGGTTTTGCCTTTTTTCACGGCATCGCGAATGATGGCCGAAATCTCGTTAAATTGCTTCATTTTTTCTTCATAGTTGAAGCGTTTGTTATCTTTGAGCTGTTCCGCGGTTTTCCCGTAAACGCCGAAAATGCCGAATCCCGGGTCGTGGATCTCTTTTCCCTGCAAGAGATCGGGAAATTTCTCCTGCTCCCGTTTACTGCAAAAGACAATATCCGATTCCCGGATCGTACTTACGGCACGCAGGGTGATATTGTCCGGGTCGCCGTTTCCGATGCTGACCAGAAAGAGTTTTGTCTTGACACCGGGATCGGCCAAAGGTTCGGAAACAAATCCCGCTACGGTGATAAGAAAGACGGATAGGGCCGTCGTCATGAATTTTGCGATCGAAAAAGCGCTTGACATCTGTGTCTCCTTTTGACTGCGTCAGGGCGTTGCCTGAATTTCGAAGGTGAAAGCCATATTGTACATACATTCATCACAAATCTGCGGGTCTGCGAAGGGCGGCTTGTGTGATAACATCACCATCCAGTAACCCGTTTGATTCAATTGGAGGCTCGCCAGTCCGGCTTCGTCGGTCACGGTTTCGACCGGAAACCGTTTGGCGGCGGGCATATCGCTTTTTCCCGCCTTTTCACTGCCTCCGGCTTTGGTATCCTTTGCGGGAGCCCCATGTGGGGCGATGTCCTCGGTTTCAAACCCCGCGAAAGTCGCCTTCACGGCCGCGTTGGCAAGCGGTTTTCCATCGAAAAAAACCTTGATGCTGAGTTTGTCGCCCTTTTTCAGCAGTTGGGGATTGGTCAGCGGCACCACCTCCAGGGATTGCCCGGCCGAATGGCCGAGATTTTTATCTTTTCCGCCGGCGATGACCACCGTCTTGGCGTCGATATGAAAATTGGTGCATTTGATCGGATTTTCGACAGACTTTTTATCACCCCATTTTCTTCCCTCGGATGTTGTCGTGAAAAATCCGGGTTTGATTTTGGCGCTGATCAAATAAGCGCCCTCTTTTTCGATGGGCAGTTTATAAAGTGCCGCCGACTCCCTGGAAAGGGTTACCGGAAGCCCGTCGGGGTCGACCACGCTGATGGTCTCGACGCGGTCCTCCTTAACTTCCTGGTCGACCCGGCCGGCGGGGTATTTATGCCCCCATCCGATCCCGATATCCACGGTGGATCCCACTTTCGGGTAATAATCTCCGGGGTTGAGCCACAGATTGTGAGCCATGGCCAACGGGCAAATCGCTATCCACGACAAAAAAGAAAACAGCATAACGATACGAACTTGGGTTTTCATTTAGGACCTCCTTGAACCGGCTGTGCCGGAAGTTACAAGTTTCAGGTTTTAAGACCTTCTGACCATATACCCGCTAAAACATACCTGTTTCTGATTAAGGGTCTAACAGCCTATAGCCTATAGCCTATAGCCTATAGCCTATAGCCTATAGCCCATAGCCCATAGCCCATAGCCCATAGCCCCCCCGCCCTACATTTTCAAACTGAACGAGACCCCGAAGGTCCGCTCCATGGCCGGATAACCGGAAGCATTGTAGTACGCTTCATCCAACATATTTTTGGTGTACACTTTCACCACCCCGTCGCTGAACCATCCGGCCTTTTTAAAGATCGTTTGGCTGACACCGAAATCGACAACGTGATAGGCATCTATTTGTTGTTCACCGACGAGGATCTCATCCTCCCAGACTTCCGTGATCTCGTCGCTTTGGTATGCATAATCCATCAGCAACTCCGTGTTCTCGAACAGAGCGTAGCGAAGGCCGGCGCCGATACGGTGCTCGGCCCGCTGATCCACGCTGGTGGAGCCAACGACCTCGTCCCCCTTGTTCTTGAAATTCTGCCAGGCATAGGTCAGATAGAAAGACAGCGCATCTGTCAGGTGACCGCCCAGTTCCACATCCACCCCTTGACGATCCACCTTCTCCACGTTGACGCTGCTGGCGATATAATCTTCAATTTTGTAGAACGAATAATCGATCTTGAAGGCGATATCCCGCCACAGCCGACGGTTGATAATGAGGTCGTACCCGATTCCGTCCTCGGGAGCGAGGGTGAGGCCGAGCGGCCGGCCCTGGGGATTGTAAATACCGTGGGCATCGGGGCCGTGCCAGATTCTGCTGACGCCCGCGGAGACGGAGGTGTCCCGCAGCCAGGCGGCAAGTCCATCCAGTTTCCAGGTGGCAAAGGACTTGGGCATCAGCTGATCAAATTGACGCTCAATGAGTTTGTTATTGGTGATCCAGATATTTAAATCTTCATAGCGCGCACCCAGTTTCACATCCAGTGAGGGCAAAATCTGCCACTGATGCTGCAGAAAGAGCCCGCTTTTATCGATTCGTTTGGTTTTACTGTTGGTGAGACCATCGTCGTACATCTGAACGAGATCATATCCCACGGTGGTGGCATGATCCGGCGCCCAGCGAAACTCGTCCTGAATTTTTCCGCCCTGCTGCCACCAGTCCGTATCCATATGGGTCTTTACCTTCGCCGTGCGACTGGCAAAATAGGCCCGATCGCGGTTGTCCTTTCCATAAAAGGCGCCCAGTTTCAGCCGGCCGACGGGCGAGGATTGCTCCCAGGCGAGGCGGTAGTTGTACGACAGGCTGTCCCAGGTGGGCTGCTGATAGGGATCGAAAAGGCCCCCCGTTGTCCGGGGAAACCCCGCATCGTAATCGGAGCTGTTCGTGCCCGGATTGTGAACCGGCGCGAGGCGGTCCACATCCGAATAGGAGGCACTCAAGGTTACAAAGCCGTCCGCCGGCAATACGGCGCCAAACCGGCTGTAAACGGTATCCTGATCGATGTCGCTGTTTCGAAGATACCCATCGGTCGCGTATTTCCGATAGGCCAGATCGTAGGTGAAGGCCGTGATGCCGCCACTGACCGAGGTGCTGGTACTGAAGGTATCGTAGGAACCGTAGCTGGTGCTGAATCTGACTTCCGGTTTGAGAGTGTCCCGGCGCTCCGGAGCACGGCTGATGAAATTGAGCACACCGCCGATGGCCTTCGCGTCATACATGGCCGAGTGCGGACCCGGCAGGATTTCGATTTTATCGATCAAAAAGGCCGGCAGCAGGGAGTAGTCGACGATATTCGTCGATTTGCGTCCGCCGGTTTTTTGAACGGTCAGACTGTCGAGCGCCGTTACGAAGCGCTCACTGTCGAATCCCCGCATATAGACGCTGTCGATTCCGGGATCCAGATCCGATTCCCCCCGGAAGTCGATGGCCGCCTGGGTTTTGAGCACATCCAGAATGCTGTTGGGAACGCCGACGGTGTTGAACGTATCGACCTCGATAAGGGTCTCGCTCGGGGTCAGTACAACCCCCGGCGCGCCGGTTTTATCCTTGACCAGCATATCGTCCAATTTTTGAACCTGCTCTTCCCGCCGGCTTTCGGAAGCCGCCGGGCCGGGCAACACCAACCCCCAAACCACACTCGCCAATAATAACAAAAAACCAATTCGCTTCACCTTCCGTTTCCTCCTTCCTATCGTTTTCAATGTATCTGTGTATCTGTAAAAAATTGACGAAGGAGGCGCTTCAATGCTAAAAAAAAACACCTCTCCGTTCGAGGGGACACTTAAAGGGGAATAGCCGGCAATCTCTTGGCGGAGCCCGGCTGTTCTCCTTTTCACTTCGTTATTCATTGGGCGATGGCATGTCCATTCATTGTCCTCCCTATTGGGTTAATTAAAAAATCAGGCCGGTTGCCCGAATTCCGTTACAAGGTAGGCCCTTTGTCGGACGCCGGCTGTCCGGGTTTCGGCAGTCGCTGCATGGCAACCAGGGCGGCCTTACGGTGCTGGTCAAAGGCGGCCGCCTGCTCGAAATCATGCCGGCAGGCGTCCACGTCCTGAACCTGAAGGGCGGCGTATCCGGCCATGAGCCAGGCCCGGCCCTTGTGTTTCGAATCCACTCCGGCAACCTGACGGTAGGCATGAGCGGCCGCCTTATAATTTGCGAGCCCATAGAGCAGATCCGCTTTGAGCATGAGAAAATCCGGCTCCCGGGTTTCCGGCGCGAAGCGTTTCAGCGCATCGAGCGCCACTTCCGGCTGCCCCGCCTGCTGGAAGGACAGCATCAGATTTTGCAGCAGCCGGGGATTGAAGCCGTTTTTCAGGCTGGCCTCGTACAGGGGTGCGGCTTTTACCGGAATTCCCAGTTGCAGGTACAGGTCCGCCATAAGCTTCGTCTCCGAATCGCTTAACGCTTCGAGATAACTGTAAAGGGTCAGGGCGACCAGCGCGGACTCATTCTTTCCGTCCTGCAATTCCACATGGGTGAGCGCCTTCCACCACTTGGCCCGGGTGGGCGCCTCCCGGGTCAGAAGTTGCGCATGGGAGCGGGCCTGGGCCCGCATATCGAGCTGCAGGTATTGCTGAAGCAAAATCTCCTGCCATTGGATTTGCTTATCCCCGGTGGTGACATCGGCCAGCTCCCGGATATGGGGCAGGGCCAGCTGGGGCCGGTTCGCGGATAGCAGCGCATGCACAAAGTTCTCCCGCCAGGCGGGCTGAACCTTTTCGGGATGCTCCCTGAAAAGCCGTTGAAACGCATTGGCGCCGGCGTCATATTGCTGTGCCATGAGAAAGGCGGCCGCACTGAAATAGAGATGCTCCGGGTTTTTCTCCGACGCGTTGTCGTAGGCCTTTGTATAGCTCTGCCCCGCCCGGGCGTAATCGCCCAGCTCGTAGAAGGCCTTGGCCAAATTCAGCCAGGCGGAAATATGACCGGGATTTTTTTTCAGCGCCTGCTCCAGCGCTACCACCCCCTGTTTATACTGGTTCTGAATGAGGTAGCAGGTCCCGAGCGTATAACAAACCTCCGGATGACGATATCCCTTGGCGTCCGCCTCCGTTTCAGCAACGGAATCGCCCTGAGACTGGAAGGTGCGCAGGGTTTCGATGGCGCGATCATAGGCTTTCTGATTCATCTGCGTGATCGCGGTTGAAAGGGCCGCCCGGGCCGACACGGGAATCGCGTTCGGATCGGTCGCGGCATCGGCCGGACAGGAATAAAAATTGCTTCCAATCCACAGCAGCAGCACCATGACCATTGCCGGTTTAAACCCTATATTCTTGGTGTTCATATTGGCCTCATTTAGTGCCCCAAAAAATTTCATTCCGCGATAGGGCGGTCACATAGGACCGCCCCTACTCCAATTCAAATTTTACCGTTGTCTCCGCCAGGGCCTTGACCGGGCGGCCCTCCACCGTCCCGGCTTTGAACCGCCACTTGGAAACGCAACGGATGACGCTTTGATCGAAAATGCCGGCCGGGCTTGCGGTTACAATCGTTATATTCTCCACAGCTCCCTGCTCATTGACGATAAATCTCACCTTCACCTCGCCCTGAATGCCGCGCCGCTTGGCGCTTAAGGGATAGTCCGGCGGCACACGGGTAATGACCGTCAGCGGATTGTCCAAGTCCCCCACCTCGTAAACACCTTTCACATCCGGCGTATCGAAGCCTTGACTCGGAGCCGCGACACCGACCGTTTCCATCGGCGGCAGATTCAGCGTGGTCGGACCGGAGGGAAGTCGGGGGTTTATTTCAAAGGGAAGACTCAGCTTCGTCATGACCGGCTGCTGAACCGTCGGCAGGGGCTTTAAGGGGTCCTGCTTTTGCACCACCTCGGGCGCCTTTTGGGTCTTACGATGCACCTCCGAATCGGGCCGCTTGATTCGAATCATATGGATCTGAGAAACCACCGGCTCATACGCAGGTCGCACCGCATTGCGCTGCAATAAATTGGGCATGATCACAAACAGCATGAGATTCATTGCCAGCGCAATGACCGTTGCCCATGCCCACGTCACCCAATTGCGCCGGGCTAGGGCGCCCGGATAGCCTGCCTCTTTTTTCCGGAGTATCATCAAACCTCTTTTACTTCTCCCAATTTGCTTCCCGACCGGAGTGTCCCTTTCCAATCACCAACCACCGCCCAAAGTTCACCCTTGACCTAGGGCGTCTAAAACAGTCTCTGGCCGTTATCCGGTTTTTGGACCCCTCAAAATTCCGTCATATGGAGGCCATATCCTGGTTCAAGAGGCTATTTGACCGGGTCCAAAAACCGGGGAAAAATTTGAGCCGATTGTGGTCCC
>JAZDPP010000200.1:0-10592 GCA_043797445.1 Pseudomonadota bacterium | reverse complement strand
TTAGATAACAAGCCCCCCGTTCGGGCTGAGAATCTGGCCGACCATGAAGCTGGCCTCGTTCGACGCGAGATAAGCCACCATCGACGAAATTTCCTCGGGTGTGCCGAGGCGTCCCGCCGGGGTTTGAGCGATAATGAGATTCTTGACCTCGCTGTCCATGTTGGCCAGAAGCGGCGTATCGACATATCCGGGAGCCACCGCGTTTACAATGATTCCGGAGCCGATGACTTCCTTGGCTATCGCTTTCGTAAACGCGATGATTCCGCCCTTGGCGGCCGAATAGGCAGGCATCCCGGCACAGCCCTCCATGCCGCAAACAGATGCCATGTTAATGATTCCGCCGCTCCTCTTTTCTTCCATGATCTTCAATGCCTCCCGGGTGCAAAAGAACGTCCCGTCGAGGTGAATTCTCAAGGTCGTGTGCCACCATTCCTCCTTGAAGGCAGATGTTATTTTCATGGATTCCTGAATTCTCCCCGTTTTCATCACTTCTGTTAGGGATTTCAGAACCGCCGCAGTGTGCTGTTTCTGGTAATCCGACCAGCCGGCCGGAATCGCGATTCCGGCGTTGTTGACCAGGATGTCGAGGGTCTCCCAGGTGGACATCAATTTTTCGAACATTTTCTTGACCTGGTCCGAGTTTCCCACGTCGGCTGGAAGGGCCAGGCCGTCGGCACCATTGCCCTGCAGCCTTTTCAACGTCTCGTCGATGGCCTTCTCGTTAATGTCGTTTACGCCGACCCTGGCGCCCTCCCGGCCCAGCCGAAGGGCGATGGCTCTTCCGATTCCGGCGCCCGCGCCTGTCACCAGGGCGATTTTATTTTTTAGGTTCATTGAGGGGTTCTCCTGTTTAAATCCTCTTGGACTATCTTTTCGCTATCCCGCCAGAATGACGGCTATATCGTACTGATGCCGCCATCCATAATGACACCGATACCGTTCACGAACCCCGCCAGATCGGAACAAAGCCACATGACGGCGCCGGCGACCTCTTCCGGTCTTCCAAACCGGCCGACGGGATGCATGCCGAGCATCATCTGTTTCGTTTCATCCGTCAGGTTTTGAATCATCGGGGTATCGATGATACCCGGACAGACGGCGTTGATTCGAATGCCCGCTTTGGCGTACTCAAAGGCGGCGGCCTTGGTGAGACCCATCACGCCGTGTTTCGAGGCCGTATAGCAATAACCGCCGGGCTCTGCTGCAATACCGGCGAGAGAAGCAATATTGACGATGATGCCACTGCGCTGTTTCAGCATCTGCCGGACCTCGGATTGCATGCAGAGAAAGACACCCTTTAAATTAACGGCAATAACCCGGTCCCATGTTTCTTCCTTAATTTCGGTGAAGGATTCCGGCAACTCGACATGAATGCCGGCGTTATTGCAGGCGATGTCCAATCGGCCGAAAGTTTTAATGGTTTCATCGATCATCGCTTGAATATCGGTTTTCCGTGACACGTCGCAGGTTACAAACATGCTCCGGGCACCCGATTTTTTCGCTTCCGAAACGGTTTCGCCACCACCGGACGGGTTCGTATCCGCCACCACGACGGTTGCTCCTTCCCTGGCAAAGGAGAGGGCAATGGCCCTGCCGATACCCGATCCCGCACCCGTTACGAGCGCGACTTTTCCCGCCATTGTTCCCGCCATGTTTTATGCCTCCCGATTTTTTATTTTACGTTCCAGGGTCATCCTGTGCGCCATCAGTGAAGCCGTTTGCCAAGGGCGGTTGTCCGAGGGCTTCTCGGATAAAAGCTCACGACATTGCGGCCGCCCACCACGGACAGGGTGTCGTTGGAACCATCGCAAATCAGCGTGGGCCGTGCGTCCCGGAAAAGCTTTTCGACGATGAACTCTTTGGAGATCCCGTAACTGCCGAAGATCTGCACAGCGTCGCTCGTTACTTCCAGCGCGGTTTGCGTTGCAAAGGTCTTTGCGGCCATGCTGTAATCGATAATCCGTTTCTCGGGATTCATGGGAAAGGCATGATTGTGACAGATGGCGGCGCGGCACAGTTGCCGGGCGGCCTCGACTTTACGGAACATATCGAAGAGTTTGTTCTGAATGTTCTTATGCTCACCGATCGGTTTACCGCCCTGAATCCGGGTCCTGGCATAGGCCAGGGCTTCTTCGAACGCGGCGCGCGCAAGTCCAACGGACCAGATGCCCACAATCGGAAGCGTGAGGCAAAGATGGGCTTCCAGTGCCTCCTCGTAATGCTCCGGGCCGACAATCATCGCGCTGGCCGGCACCCGGACCTCATCGAAAAAGACTTCTCCCTGATTCAGATCCCGTGTTCCCATCTTGTTGAAAGGTTTCCCCTTGGAGACACCGGGACGATCGAGCGAGAAAATGAACATGCCGCTGCCGGAATGACCCATCTTCGTGTCGACCTGGCACATCAACAAAATGGTGTTAGCGATGGTGCCGTTCGAGATCCAGGAAGATTTCTGCCCCGAAATGACATACTCGTTTCCATCTTTCCGGGCGATACACTGGGCTTCGATGGCGGGATCACGGAAGGCGGGATCACCGACGATGAGCGTGTCCGACCCGTGGTCCGGCTCGGTGATCGCCCAGCATCCGATATAACTGCCGTCCTTGCATTCGCAAAAGGGGATGGTGAATTCCTTGATATGCTCAGGACCTCCCCCCATGGCGGCCGCCGCATCCAGACTGGTCATGAGAGAAAGCGCCAGACCGAAACTTCCCCATGCCAGCTCTTCATGGACGATGGCCAATTGCAGAGGCGTGAGACCCGCTCCCCCCAAATCCGGCGGAAAAGGGCTGGCATGGTAACCGGCCTCATAAGCTTTTTTCATAAAGGACCATAACGGAGACTGGGGGGCGATGGCGTCTTCGGGCGTCATTTGATCGAGCTCGATGGAAACCGGACGCATCACTTCCCGTGCAAACTTGTTGGTCTCTTTTTTCAGTGCGATATCTTCCTTTGTCAACCCGATGTTGAGGTCGTAATAATCCATTTTACTTTCTCCTTTTATAAAATTCGTTATCGGTCAGAGAATGGCGCATTATCGAAAGGGCCGGTTTTAGAAAACCGGCACGCCGTGTTTCCCGCACTTGAATTCTTCTTGTCGCCGGATTATCGTTTCACCTTGTATCCGGCTTTTTCCCGATCCCAGGTCGTGGGCGTTATTCCGCATTCCCGCAGCTTGTTCTTTTGTACTCTATCCGTCACCGTTTTCGGCAACTCCGTAACGAACTCGACATATCGCGGAACCGCGAAATAGGGCATGCGCTCTTCACAGAAGGCAAGTAATTCCTCGGGGATGAGATGCTCCCCTTCCTTTGGAATGATGACGACCTTCACTTCATCTTCCGACTGTTCGGATTGAACGCCGATTGCCGCGGATTCAATGATCTTGGGATGGGCATTGACGACCCGCTCGACCTCAAAGGAGGATATGTTCTCTCCGCGCCTCCGGATGTAGTCCTTTTTCCTGTCCATGAAGTACATAAAGCCGTCTTCATCCAGATACCCCCAGTCTCCGGTGTGATAGATGCAGTTTCTCGTGAGTTCGAGCGTCTTTCCCGGCATATTGTAGTAGCCCAGGGATGCGGACCAGGGGGCTCTGGGCTGGGCGACTATCTCTCCCAGTTGACCGCGCTCAACCTCAAAATCGTTCTCGTCCACGATCATCACCTTGAACCCATGGGTTTGTTTTCCACAGGACCCGATTTTCGGCTGATCGAAGGGGTTGTAGGTGATAATTGCAAGCTCCGACAGCCCATATCCCTCCACGACCTTCAGTTGATATCGTTTTTCAAAATCCTCATAGATGGCGGGAGGCATCGGAAATGCCGCACAGATCCGGACCGGGTTATCGCCGTCGTTTTCCAGCCTGGGCTGGTTGTAAATGAAGTTGGCGATAGCGCCGATGGAATTGAAAACCGTTGCGTTTGCCTTTCGAATCTGTTCCCAGAACATGGAACCGCTGAACCTCTCATAAATTACGACCTTGGTGCCGAGCAGCAGGGCCGGATATACGGCCAGAATACGGGCATTGGCATGAAACATCGGCAAACAGGTAAAAAAAACATCTTCCCGTGTGGCGCGGATGGCATCGATATATTCCGATGCGTTCAGGTAAATCATGGCATGAGGCTCAACGCACCCTTTTGCCGGGCCGGTGGTTCCGGAGGTATAGATGATCATTTGCGGATCACTGGCTTGAACTTCCGTTATGGGGGGTGCCAAAGGCTTTTGAATGAAGATCTCATACGGGATGAGATCAAACCTTAGCGCGGGAATCTCTTCCGTTGATGGTGTGCCGGACCACAAAATTAGGGTCTTCAGTTTGTGCAAATCGTTTTCGATGAGCTTCAGCCGGTCGGCCATCCGCCGGTCGACGACCAGGACTGTTGCATCGCAATTATTCAAAATATGCAATAAAAAGTTCCCTTTGTTGGCCGTATTGATGGGAACTTCCACCAGCCCCGCCTTGGCCGCGCCGAACCATAAATACACGGCATCCAGACAATTCGGCAAAAAGGTTGCGACCTTGTCTCCCTGAGCCAAACCGAGATTTAGAAATGCATTGGCAATCTTGTTTGCCATCTCGTTGACTTCCCTGAAGGAAACGGCTCTGTTGTCTTCAAATTGCAGAAAAGCGCTTTCGCCAAACAATTGGGCTTTGTCTTCGAGGATATTTCCCAGCGTCTGTTCTTTAAATGTATACTTTTTCATTTTGGTTTCAGCTTTTCCTATCATTTAATACAGGTTCTATTCGTTATCATCAGGAAACGAGACCCCTATCCTGCATCGGAGCAGATCAATCGAGTTGTGGTTCGTCGGACCCCGGCCGGAACCAGGTTACGGGACGGAAGTGTCTGGCAACTACTCCCTGCTGCTTGAATTTGGGGAATCCGATGCACGCGGTTGAATGAACCGACCAGGTTTCATCAAAGCCGAGACGCTTCATTACTTCCGGCATATAATTGACAACGGAGCCGAAATTACTCCAGCAGAAACCAAGTCCCAGCGAGGCCGCGGCAAGGTTCATATTCTGCCCGCAGATGCCCGTGTGCATTTCGGGACCGGTCATTTTTTTGCTGACGCCGATGAAGATAACAACCGGCGCGCCCAAAAAAATGGGGAGTTCTTTTTTGGCAATACAACGAATTCCCCACTGAACGCGGGGGTCAAAAACGCCGACAGGAATGGTGGGCAGTAACCCCATGACTTTTTCATCGCTGCTGAACATCTCATACATACCGACCCAAAACTGATGGCATGCCGTCTCGATTTCTTCAATAACCGCCGGATTTGTCACAACCGCAAACTTCCAGGGCTGCTGATTCCCACCGCTCGGTGAAAAACGCCCCGCTTCCAGAACACGGCGAATCAGCGGTTCCGGAACGGGATCCTTTTTATAATTCCGGACACTTCTTCGGTTGAAAATGACTTTCTCCACTTCATTCCACTGATCGGGTTCTCCTTTCACATTCATCGGTTCAGCCGGCATTCTCGTTTCCGGAAAATCGGTGTCGAAAAATGCATTTTTCACGTTAAAAGGCCGAAGCATTGATATCGCATCGACCGGACAGGCGACCATGCAGTTGCTGCACGAAAAGCATATATGCTGTTGTATCATCGCCGGGACTTTGTCTTTTCCGAGCTCCCAGCATCCAAACGGGCAGTTTTTAATGCATAAACCGCAATGGGTACATTTTTCAGGATCGACTTCCATTACCCCGTTTTCGACCCCTTCGGGCCGAAAAAGCGCTTTGAGTTCCTCAAATGTCGCGGATTCCAGTCCCGCTTTGATTCTTTCTATTTTTCCTAATTCGATTTCATTCATGGGTGACTCCATCCAGTTGCGTTTTTGAAATGTTGTTTTTTAGAAAAGCGCCTCTTGTTGCTCATGGAGCAGTTAAAATCAGAGAACCCTGCTTGAATTGGCAGTTTGAAACGAAAGGCAAACACAGACTGTTCAACGTATATCTTCACAAACGTGACGACAACTTCAAAATGCAAACAGTGTGCCGATAGTGCAAATTTTGCAACCTATTTGATATATTGATTTTTAATTGTCCTTAAATTAAAAACATGCAAGAATGTCCGGATTTGGAAACAATCGGTCCAAATATGGACATAATGGAAGGGGGCGCACTGAGTGAATTTCGTCCAAGACACCGAAGCGATGACTACCGTATTCCGAGTTTCTGCATTCGTCCATACAGGGTGGTACGTTCCATTCCCAGTATTTCCGCAGCGCCGCCGGGGCCGCTGATCCGGCCATTGGTTTTCTTCAATATGCTCTGAATATAACGGCGTTGCAGCTCATCCATGGTTGGATTGTCTGCTGTAAGAGATCCGGCCATGCTTTTTATCTCCCCCGGCAGATTGAGTTCAAGATTGCCTTCCGTCGATAGAAGGGCGGCCCGCTCGATCACGTTGACCAGCTCCCGGATATTGCCGGGCCAATGATAACTCCGCAATACGGTTTCATGTGCCGGTGTCAACTCATAAGCCGGAAAGCCGTGCTTGACGGCGCACCGGTTCAAAAAATGGCGCGCAAGTAAGGCAATATCTTCAGGACGTTCCCGTAAGGGGGGGATAATCAGCGGTAGAACGTTCAAGCGATAATAGAGATCTTCCCTGAAATTACCGGCCGCCACTTCCGCCGCCATGTCACGGTTGGTTGCTGCGATCAATCTGAAATTCGAGCTCAACGTCCGGATTCCGCCAACCCGCATGAAGGTTTTGTTCTGTAACAGCCTTAACAACTTGACCTGGATACTTTTGGGGATTTCTCCCAATTCATCAATAAAAAGCGTCCCGTTATGCGCCAGCTCGATGCGCCCTTTTTTTTGCTGGTCGGCGCCGGTAAACGCCCCTTTTTCGTGCCCGAACAGCTCGCTTTCAATCAAATTTTCAGAAATGGTGGTCATATCCACAACGACAAAAGGGCCGCCGTGAACCGGGCTCTTTTGATGCAACCGCAGGGCCATCAGATCTTTCCCGACGCCGGTTTCTCCCATAATGAGAACGGCTTCTCCGGATTTGGCCATCCGGTCCGCCTGCGTTAACACCTTTTCCATCACAGGGCTTTGCGTGATAATCGTTGGTATTTCAGAGGATTCAAACGATTCAATATGAATCATGCTTTTCAATTCGGGCAATGCGGTTTTTTCAATTTGTTCGCAGTACTGCCAGACGCGACCGATATAGCGACTCAGGCAGTTGGCCATCAGCCGCAATTTATCCGCATCAAACGCATCAAAGCAGTCATCCAGAAACGAGTTGTCGTGATAGAGCACGCCACTGGGTTCTCCGTTAATCTCAAACGGCAAGCAAATCAATGCTTTGATGCCATGGTTTTCCCCGCTGGTCATACGGGTTACAAACGGTTTGTTCTCCCGGAAAGCCTTTTGAATATAGCCGAAATTAAGTTTAAATCCGTCTGAAAAAACCTCCAGTTTCGTCAAATTGCACGCCGCGCGCAAGGTCGGTTTCTGAGCCTTGGGTTTCTTTCCGAACCAGAACAACCCCCCCCGTTCCGCGCCGAAAAACTTGTTGGTGGCGCCGATAAACCGAATGAGCAGTTGATCGATGTCCGAAGTCGGCAACAATTCATCGATAATTTCCATGAACCGATTCAAAAAGTCATCTCTTGAGGAAAGAAAGAGCATATGGGTATGGTTGTCTATAAGGGGTCTAAGATCATCCGGAAAGAAGATATCGCCGTAACCGGAAAAGCTTTCCCAGGCTTTCTGGGCCATGGCGCGGGCCTTTTCGTGATTTTTCTCTTTCAGCAGCAAACGTGTTTTGGCCAGAAGGGTCTTTCCTAATTGGATCGGGTCACCGCAGCGAATCAAATACGCCTCACTGGCGTTCAAATCATTCTGAATAGCCTCTTTATCCCAGTCGGTCTTGGAAGTCGCATCCTCCGCTTTCAGTCGCAGGGCCACTCCCTTCAGGTGCAAATTGGGTTCATTCATGACCTTTATTAATTCCCTTTGAAAGCTGAACTCTGGAATCGGATCGAGGCCCAGGCGATGGATCTCGTAAACCGTTTCCAAAACGTGTGGGCTGGTGTACATTTTCACGATTCCGGCTTCCGCCGCCTGAGTCAATGCCTGGGCGAACAGATCACGCCCCTTTTCCGGTCTGTTTTCAAGGAGATTCACCTGCGCAAAGCCGGCCAGGGCAAAATAACGGGCCATGGCGTTTCCGGTGCGATTCGCCTCGTTTAACGCAATTGAAAAGTGAAAAGTTGCCTCCTTATGCTTTTTAATCGTCAACAGGATGGAACCCAGGGCGGCTCTCAGGGTCGTGGCGAGATTCTGGTCATTTTTTTCCATCGCGATTCTTCGATAGTAATCGAGACGCCCCAGCGCCCTGGGAAATTGCCCCAAATAGGCCTCGCAATAGCAAAGCCACATCGCGGCAGAGGGATTGATAAGCCGGTTATTGCTTTCCGACTCATAGCTGCCGGCGGCGCGGTAAAAATGCTCTCTTGCCTCTCGAAACAGCCCCTGCATGTGGTAGTAAAATCCTAGAAACTCACCGGCCCGTATCAAAATGTCCTCATCCCCCAGTTCATCGACGATTTTTTTTCCTTCTGCGAAGGACCGCATGGCATCCAGACGCCTTTCTCCGATGTAATAAATAAGGCCAAGATGAAGCTTTATCAGCGCCTCGGACCGTCGGTCACCGATCCGTTCCACTACGGAAAGTGCCCCTTGCAGGTAGATAAACAGCCGCTTAAAGCTTTGCCCCAGGACAAAGCAAAGGGAGGAAAGATCGAGAGCCGTCGTTACGAATAAAACATCCAGATCCCGAATGCCGAGGTAGGGAGAAAGGCGATCCAGCACTTGAAACAAGGTGTCGTGTGCCGATTGTTTATCGGATGACAGCAAGGCGGTCTGAATTAAGTTCCGTTCGGAAAACCCGGCTTTATGGGGGAGGGTGTCGCTTGCTTCAGGGTCCGTCATTTTCGCCTCATCTTTATATAATTTCCTGAATTCATAATGGTAATGGATAGCTTCGTTGGGAAGGTGCAATGTTTTGGGGTCGAATGCGGTTTTATATAAGAGCCGCAGGGGGTGATTGTCAAGCGGAATGTCCATATTAGGACGTCAAATGTTGGTATAGGGTCGAAGGCGTTTCTCTTAAATTTATTTTGCAATAATTAAAGGATGATACATGTTTATTTCCAATGGCATATTATTTGCTGTTGTAATGGTCAGGAAGTCCGAAACAGCATTCTGCGGGATGGTGAGGACGGGCAGTGTGCGGAAATCCACATTACAGCGCTTTCAATGATGCAAAGGGATGAATAAATCGCCGTGAAAATTCAATATGCCAAGGCCGAAGCAGGAATAAGCGAGTTGTCACCGCGTTACGACGATCATAAATTTTCCGATGTGGATATATTGTTTTATCTTTATGAAACAAGGCCGGAAGCAATCGCTGCGATGCTGCCGCCCCCATTGGAGCCGATGAACCCGCCGATCGTTACGATGAACAGCTGGTCGCTGGCTGGCAGCAATACGTTATCGCCCTTTACCGGCAGTGCCATATTTATTCCCTGCAAATATAATAAGGTGCAGGGCGCCTATTGCATTCATGCGGCCATAAACGCCGGTTGGGATATCCTCTTTGGAAGTGAAATCATTGCCGCATCGGAAAAAGATGCCAAAACAAAACATGTCAGGGAAGGATCTCGAATATCGGTCCACGTGGAGAGACGGGGAAAAGAATATATAACGATACTGGGCGAGCTATATGAACCGGCCAACATCATAGAACTTGCAAAGGAGTTAAACGTGTTCTTCTTTAAATATATCCCTGTCCATGGCGGATCATGCGCAGAGTCCGATCCCATATTAATGAGAACTCATTTCAACGTGCGTTACAATTCCCTTGAAAAGGGGCGGGGAGAAATTAAGTATTCAGTTTCAGATCAAGACGTTCTTAAAGAATTGAACTGCTTGAAACCCGTCGCTTTTCTTCATGGAAATATGGATATCAGATACAAAACCGAGCTCATTGCAACCGTGCCGGTCAAGGAATTTCTTCCCTATGCAGCCGGGAAACCAGACAATTTTGAACTGTCAATAAAGTAAGTTCGATAGTGGTGATTATGACGATAGTCATCATCAAATAAGCAGCATCTGATTTAATCCGGTAGTGCTGACTTGTCACTTTCCGATTACCGGAATTGCAATAATATAAACTGATCATTTCCAGTTATAGGTAATGCCGGTTGTTACTTATCGAAACGGTCCATTCCCTTAAGCCAGGCAATTGAACCATCAGCCTTTTCGCGGAAATTGAAAGAGGTGAAAAGACCGTGATCCATATATCGAAGTATTAAAAGAAGTATTAAGAATGGAATAAGCTGAAAGAGAAGAAAGGAGGGACGAAGCTGCAACCACGTGGAGCAAAAACAGAAAACGGGGAATGGGAAACAAAATTTTCTACGGCGGCATTATTCGGTTGGATTTTAGCTGGCGGTGTCAGGATTGGAGTCTGGGAGCGCGATTGCCAGCAGCCGCTCGCATCCTAAAATCCATTTCTTTTGATCTAACCACCCGTCGGTCGGATGAGGATAGAGACAG
>JAZDPP010000199.1:0-3396 GCA_043797445.1 Pseudomonadota bacterium | reverse complement strand
TAAGCGCCCATATTTCAGAACCGTTCTTCAGCCGGACCTTAACCAGTTTATCCACCGTGCGCCTGCCCGTTTTTGAACTCCGCATGATCTTCTGAAGCTCTTTATCCAGAAATTCATGCCCCCTTTCCCAGTCGATTTCCGGGAAAATATGGGGAAAAAAGAATTCGATAAACCGCACAAAATACCGCTCCAGAATATCTTTCCAGGGCGGGTCCGAATCCATTGCAATTATTTCGGACATCTTTCCTCCTTTTTAACAAACCTACCCCCGGTTCCATCTCATACCCCTCCGACAGAGAATCCCCTTCACCCTTGTGCCAACTCCCGACACCGTCACCCCATTGTCCGTCACCGGATAAACATCTTCCCACACGTATGTTCCCAAGACCCTGCAAACTTCCGGTAGGGTGTTTAAATCGACGCCCTCTTTTTCATTTTCCGTCTCCTCAAAAAAACGAAACCCCGTCAAAAGACAGGGCCTCCGTTGTGTTAACGTGAAATCGTGAGTGCTTACATATGCATCATAAAATTATAATCGGCTTTCTGCTCCGGCGACAGATTGTCATAACTCCAGCTATCAGCATTGGTGCTTGCGGAAAAAGTCTCCCTGTTGATAATACCGGACACTATGCTAAAATCACTGATATCAAACTTACCCAGTTCTTTTTCGAACATCGCCTTGATATCCTGCGCCAGTTTCCGATAAACATCGCTGTTTTCAGCCATCTTGTCCCCTTTTATGATTTCAGTTTTACGTTTTACGTGTTGAATGGAACAATCTGAATTTGACTTAACACTTTTTCCAGTGCGCAATCCCCTTTTCCGTGGCCAGGAGCTGATAATAATGCCTGCGGTTCGGTTTCGTCTGGTATTCCCCATCTTTCAGGCGGAAGATCCCGGTATTCACAGCCGTTATCCTTTATGCCACACTGTTCGGTTGACATAACCCGTATAGCTCACGATAAGTCGCGCCACCTTTGCGGACACATTAGGCACGCTGTAATCCGGCACCATTTTCAGAAAGCGATTTTTACCCCGGGGTTGGCTTTCGAGAATAGATAGCCCGTCCATCACCCGGTCCGGCAAGGTGAATGACGACATCGGCTTGGCGGAGGGCGAGGTCCGACTCGCCGGCAGGGGTGTCGAGATCCTGCTCGAAAAGGGTGATGCTTTCCTTACGGCGCAATACCGAACAGAGATTTTTGCCGACAAAGCCTTTGGAACCGGTAACCAATACTTTCAAAACCAACTCCTTATTGAGCCACGAAAGGCACGAATGCTCACGAAAATATTAAATTATCTTACCGCGAAGGGGAATGGAATATGTTGACTTGATTCCGGCTAAAAATCCATGTGCCATGCTCGGAATTGGTGTTGAATCGGGGGGGCCTTCATCTTTGTTTTTAATCTGCGTGAACCTGCGAATGAAAGAGGTTGATGGCTCACCTTTCATCCGCACGGAGAAGTGGCGAGTATTATTTTTTCCGCAGCCACACGCGAAGCGAAATCCAGGCGTTTCACTTCAGCACTGATTTTCCGCATTCTTTCATCAATAGCTTCAAAAATATTTTCACTCTCTTCAACCGAGTAAGTTTTTACTTTTCCGGCTTTTTCGTATGTTTCAACGATCATTTCAATACGGCTTTTCCTTATGCCTTCCATCGCGACCATTCTCCTTTCAGGTTGTTCTCATAACAGGGAAAATCCGTAAAACCTGTTTCCACGCCCTTGTAAATACCATTGACTCTCAAATATACTTTTCCCGAATATGCAAAAAGCAACACTGAATCCAGTGAAGCATCACCTGTTGCATCGATCAGGAACTTTATTTAAATTATTTATAAGGCAGTTTCAGTGTCTTGACAAAATCTTCGACCTGCTCATACTCAGGATCTTTATGAACCAGTATGGCACACTGTTCTTTTGCCAGCGCTGCAATCCAAGCATCTGCAACAGAGAGTTTGTGTAACGCCTTAATCTCAGCAGCCAAAATACCCAAAGCCCGGCTTGATTCGATACGGACTATCGGAAGAGATGTCATCAATTCCACGCGTTCCTGAGCTTCGGCAGCCCCTCGCTCCTGAAGCGTGATGTAATACACCTCCATGAAGGTGATAAAAGAAACAAAAACAGCAACGTTCCCTTCTCTGGACTTTTCAAGGATGCTTTGTACGGCCCCAGCCCCGTTTTCATCTTCAATTAGAGTAAGCCATGCCGAAGTATCCAACACATACGCTTCAATATTATCGTTCATCGTGGCGCCGGTCCTCATGTCTGGATTTTAACAGTTTTTCAACCAGGCGCTCGCCTTTTCCACGACCGCGTAATTTCAGGACCGGGTCGATATTTGTCAAGGTTTTTTTTGAAGCTCGCACAAGGTATGTGACAAGGACCTCCGAACCATTGACCGGAGCCATATCCGGATCTGCAAAAATCAATCTGCCATTTTCATATATGGCATGCACTGCCTGCAGTTCCATATCATTACCTCTTTTTAAAATTTCCCTTTAAATTGGCTTGACAGTTCAACTCTTGCATCCGCGGCAAGTTCCCGCTGTGAATGCCGAACAGCCCCTGGTACTCAGCATGGAGTGAGGTAGGTGATGCTGTCGATTATCCATAAACAGCATCCGAACGATGATCCCATAAAACATGCTGATGGTCGGCATATTAATCCTTCGTCTTTGTTTTTATTTAGTTTCCCTGAAAACGGGTGTCGTGTCAATCCCCAATATGTGAGACTCGATGCATGATTTTGTAAATAGGGCGCGAATTTTTCCCCCATTTCATTTCCCTGGCTTTCGTGTTCTTCGTGTGAATATCGCAGTTTTATGAGTGCCACTCCCTGCAATTCGTGACCAAAATCAAGCCGCCACCCGCTCAGGGCGACAAACCCTTTTTGCTCAATTTGGTGGCCGATCCAGCCCCTGGGGTCACCACAACGGTGGCTATTGAAAAGAATAGATCGAAGAGACGCTTCATTCTGCTTTAAATTCATAATTTAAAATTTCTTTAACCGCTTCCACTACCCGCTCTACATCCTCATCCGTCATTTTCGAATAGATCGGTAAGCTCACCGCCCGCTGAAAACAATCCAGCGCAACCGGGAAATCATCCGGCTTAAATTGATACCGATCCCGCCAATAAGGGTGCAAATGCAGCGGAATAAAATGAACACTGGTGCCGATTCCTTTTTTCGCCATGTTTTCGATAAATTCGTCCCGGTTGCCGTGAAGGCGCATCGTTTTGATGCGCTGGGCCATCTCCTCGGAATTCGTGGTCACCATTCCGCCTTCGCCCGTGGCCAGGGTCTTGGTGACGTAAAAGCTGAAAACCGTCACATCGCCGATAGCGCCGATCATGCTGCCATTAAAGGTACAGGGGAGCGCGTGAGCC
>JAZDPP010000198.1:0-2554 GCA_043797445.1 Pseudomonadota bacterium | reverse complement strand
TATGGCAGAAAATCCGAAATCCGAATATCGAAATCCGAAACAAATTCAAAGCACCAAAATGCAAATGACCAAAACTTGTTACCCTTATGTGCGTGAATGCGATGTTTTGGATTTCGATCATTTCAATATTTGGTATTGTTTTGGATTTCGATATTCGGATTTCGAATTTTGGTTCCGGCTTGTCCGGGTTAGGGACTCGGAAAATACCATTATACCGTTTATCCTGCTCTTGCTCTTAATCATGCTCTTGATCCAGTAGACACGAGAACGATTAAGAGCAAGAAGAAGAACGCCATTGCCGCTATATTAGCAAATTCGATCTCCCTTAGATTAACAACAGGTTTTTTATAGTTTTTAGCTAACAGCTAACAGCTTCCAAGTAACTTCCAAGTTACTTTATGATAAACCCCTGCCGTGGGCGGGGTGAAACGCTAATAGCTAACGGCTAACAGCTTCTTTGCTAATAATTCACGTCCGCATAATCCACCCAGCCGCCTGCAGTCACCAGCGCCCGGTCATATTCCGATAGGGTAAAGGGGATGGTTTCCGAAACGCCGTCGGCCTCGAATACGAAGAAATTGGTCTCCAGATTCGTTCTAACCGTGGTGTCTTTCCCCACAAAAACCGCAAAGAGCTTTTCAACCGTCTCTGCCGGTAACTCCACGGCCATCATGCCGCAGTTGAACATGTTCTGCCGGAAAATTCTCGCAAAGCTGACCCCTACCACCATGAAAATACCGTTTACTTCGAGCGCCCAGGGCGCATGTTCCCGGGAGGAGCCGCATCCGAAATTTTCACGGGTGAGAATAACGCCGCGGCCGGCAATGTCTTTCCCGGGATCAAACCCCTTCAAGCTCAGATCTTCCAGCAAATACGGCTTTAAGGCCTCTTTGGAGATTTCCGTCAGATATTTGGCCGGAATAATCTCATCCGTATTGATATCGGAGCGATCGAGAAAAAGTACTTTTCCGCTGAAATTTTTCATGACTTATCCTTTGAAGAGTTCCGAGTTGGTGATTTTGCCCGCCAGGGCCGTGGCGGCAGCGGTCGCGGGGCTCATGAGGTGCACCATTCCCCCCTTTCCCATGCGGCCGTTAAAATTCCGATTGGTCGTGGAAGCGCAGACCTCGCCTTCCGCCAGAACGCCGTTACTCATTCCGAGGCAGGCCCCGCAGGTGGGATTCGTCACACAAAAACCGGCATCCATGAAAATCTTGATGATGCCCTCCGCCAGCGCTTGCGCATAAATTTTCGGTGTCGCCGGAGAGACAATTCCCCGGACGGTATCCGATATCTTTTTCCCCGAAAGCACGCTCGCCGCGACGCGAAGATCCTCGATCCGGCCATTGGTGCAGGAACCGATATAAACCTGGTGGACGGGCGCACCTTGCATTTCACGAACCGGTTTGACGTTATCCGGTTTGAAACCGAAGGTGACCTGCGGCGACAGATGATCTACATCCAACTCGATCACGGCATCATAGGCCGCATCGGGGTCTGGTGAAAAGGCTTGAAACGCCGCGAGAGCCGCCTCTTTTGTCGGATAGGAATCGTTAATAAACTCCCAGAGGTATTCGACGGTGGTCATGTCCGGACTGCAAATACCGCTGGTCCCGCCGGCTTCAATGGCCATATTGCACAGGGTCATTCGGGCTTCCATGCTCATGGCGGCAACCACCGGCCCTGTAAATTCGATCACCTTGTTGGTGGCGCCGTTGACCCCCAGCCGGCCGATGACGGCAAGGATCACGTCCTTTGCATATACGCCGTCCGGTAATTTGCCGGTAATGTTCATTTTGATGGTGGACGGGTAGTGAAAGGCACATACCCCCTTTAAAATACCCACCTCCAGATCGGTGGTGCCGACGCCTGCGGCAAAGGCGCCGAACGCCCCATGGGTGCAAGTATGCGAATCCCCCATGATTACCGTGTAGCCGGGCCGGATAAATCCTTTTTCCGGAAAAAGCGCATGGCAGACCCCGTTCCGGCCGATATCAAAAAAATCCCTGATGCCGTGACGGCGCGCCCAGTCCCGGAGCATTTTCCCCTGAAGCGCGGTCTTTGAATCCTTGGCCGGTGTGACATGATCGATGACGGCCTTGATTTTTTCCGGATCAAAAACACGGTCCTTACCGCGGCGCATCAAATCGTCAATGGCCACCGGCGTCGTTATTTCGTGGCATAATACGGCATCGATTCGAATCACATGGATATCGCCGGCCGGATTATCCACACGATGCGCATCGAATATTTTTTCAGCAATCGTTTTTCCCATTGGTTTCACCTAAATTGGGGGGATAGGGTTTGGATTCTGACTTCTCAAAAACAATAAATTTCAAATGGATTTTCAAAACCGAGCCGGTGCACAAATGCGCCGTGTTCATCACGCCTCACGCCTTACCTCTAACCTCTAAGGAATAGAAATTAAATAAAGTGAACGGAATTAGTGCTTTTCCGGTACCGCTGTATAGTTCCATTGGCGCAGGTAATCATCGAAAATAATTCTCATGGTTTCTTTAAAGTTGTCGGAATATTTTCTTCCAGTTTCATAGAC
>JAZDPP010000197.1:0-10579 GCA_043797445.1 Pseudomonadota bacterium | reverse complement strand
CCTTGTGTGGAATTGAAAATTGTTGGACTTGACTTATGATAGTAGAGTTGATTTATGTGGCGCAAAATATTAAACGAAAGCATCTCCGAAATGGATGAACGCGGCTTACGCCACATAACAATGAGCGCCACACAAGAGTTGAAGCTCGGCGATTTTAAGCCGGCCGATAAGGGCCAGATGGAGCTGTATCTGCGTTGGCTGGACAAGTACGAGCGGCAATCCGGTGAGGAAAAGCCCATCGGCCTCATCCTCTGCGCGGGGAAAAAACATGAAACCGTCGAACTTTTGGAATTGGAAAAGAGTTCCATCCGGGTGGCGGAGTATCTCACCGAATTGCCGCCCAGGGAAATCCTGGAGCGGGAGCTTCATAAGGCCATTGCTCAGGCGAGGCAACGGTTTGCAAAGCGGCAGCAACCTAAAAAGGAGGTGGACCTGTGAACCGCCACGTCAATGCCATATCCGGACGCTTGAGTTTAAGGCCTCCCCAGCGCCGATCGCTGGAAATCCTCCATCGCATCACCGAAATTGCCCCGCCCGGCAAGGGAGTTGATACGGCTGCCCTGAAAGCGGCGATCCAAAGCGAGTTTCCCTCGGTGGCGGATTTCGAGCGCGAATTTCCCTCCCTGTGTTTTGCGCTGGCGACCGGCGTGGGCAAAACACGGCTCATGGGCGCCTTTATCAGCTATTTATACCTGGCTCACGGCATCGGCAATTTTTTTGTGCTGGCGCCCAACCTGACCATTTATAACAAACTGATCACCGACTTTACCCCCAATACCCCCAAGTACGTGTTCAAGGGCATCGCCGAATTTGCCGTTCGGCCGCCGACGGTGATAACCGGGGATACTTATGAAAACGGGTTGGGCGTAAGGGCGGAGTGGCGGCGGCAGCGCTTGCTGCCCGGAATGGAAGCCTACGAGGGTGTTCATATCAATATCTTCAACATCTCCAAAATAAACTCCGAGGTGCGCGGCGGGAAATCGCCCCGCATCAAACGCTTGTCAGAATACATCGGCGAGAGCTATTTCGACTATCTGGCCGCGCTGCCCGACCTGGTGCTGCTCATGGACGAATCGCATCGATACCGGGCCGGCGCCGGCGTGCGGGCCATAAACGAACTAAAGCCCATATTGGGCCTGGAGTTGACCGCGACACCCTTTGTGGAAACCAGCCGCGGGGCGGTGCCGTTCAAGAATGTGATCTTTGATTATCCCCTTGGCAGAGCCATGGCTGACGGATTTGTGAAGGAACCGGCGGTGGTAACGCGAAAGAATTTCAATCCGGCCGGGATGGCGCCCGAGGAGATCGAGCGCTTGAAGCTTGAGGATGGGCTGCGCCTGCATGAAATCGTCAAGGTGGAATTGGAAACCTATGCCCGGGAGAGCGGTAATCCCATCGTCAAACCCTTCCTGCTGGTGATTGCGCGCGACACCACCCATGCGGCCCAGCTGGTGCAGCTGATTCAATCCGACGCCTTTTTCGACGGTCAATATAAAGATAAGGTCATACAGGTGGATTCCAGCCGGACCGGCAAGGATGAGGAGGAGATGATCGAGCGGCTTCTGAAAGTGGAGCAGACGGAGGAACCCACCGAGATCGTTATCCACGTCAACATGCTGAAAGAGGGCTGGGATGTCACCAACCTTTACACCATTGTTCCGCTACGCGCGGCTAACGCTCGTATTCTCATCGAGCAGTCCATCGGCCGGGGCCTGCGCCTGCCCTTCGGCAAACGGACCGGAGTGATGGCGGTGGATCGGCTGAACATCGTGGCGCATGATAAATTCCAGGAAATCATCGACGAGGCCAGCCGGCCCGATTCCACCATCCGCATTCAGGCATTGATACTGGACGATGCGGAGCTGAACCGGAAGACCGCAACCGTCATATCGAGACCCTTGCTTACGGAAAAAATAGGGGCAAAACCGGATCACGTTTCGACCGTCACCCGTTTGGCCGGAGGGGACGAGCCGTCGGTATTTTCTTCCCCTGAGGAACAAAAAATAGCCCGGACGGCCTGTGAGGTGATTTACGGACTTTCGAACCAGCCGCAGCAACTGCCGGGTGTTGCCCACTTGAAAAAACCGGAGATTCAATCCGCCATCGTCGCGGCGGTGGCGGAACGCCAACCCCCCGCGCAAATGGAATTACAGGGGTTTACAAATAAACCGGATATCGCGGCCGTGGTGGCAAAAACCATTGACCTGGTGACCCGGCAAACCATCGATATTCCGCGTATCATCGTGGTGCCCAAGGGGGATGTAAAGACCGGGTACAAGGCGTTTGCACTCGACTTGAAGGCCCTGAAGTATCCGGCGGTTTCAGACGATTTGTGGATTCAGCATCTGCGAACCAGTCAACTGGACGTTTTAGCGTTGAGCCGGGGGGGCATCGAGGAAGCACGCCTTGAGGATTATGTGGTGAGCGGCCTGATGGATTTCGATGATATCTCCTACGATGATCATGCCGATCTTCTCTACGATCTTGCGGGCCAGACGGTGCGGCATTTTCAAACCTATCTTTCCGAGGAGGAGACAGGAAAGGTCTTGCGCTGCTACCAGCGGGATATCGCACGGTTTGTGCACGCGCAGATGCAGGCCCACTACTGGGAGGAGGCGATCGGCTACGAGGTAAAGGTCAGCAAAGGGTTTACCGAACTCAAAGAAAGCGCCTATTCTTACTCGGTTGCAGAACCGCACGTCGATTATCGTGTATCACCTGAGGACAAAAGCAACATGCCCAAATACCTGTTCGGGGGATTCGGGCGCTGTCTCTATCCGGTCCAGAAATTCGGCTCGGAAGCTGAGCGCAAACTCGCCATGATCCTTGAGCGGGATGCAATTAAGTGGTTCAAGCCCGCCAAGGGGCAGTTTCAGATTTTTTATCGCCATGGCGCGGCGTATCTCGAATATCAGCCGGATTTTGTGGCTGAAACAACAGATACGATTTTCATGCTTGAACCGAAAGCCAGTAATCAGATGGATGACGTAATCGTGATCGCTAAAAAAGAGGCGGCCCTGAAATGGTGCACCAATGCTTCAAATTACACAGACGGTTATGGTGGAAAACCATGGCGATATGCGCTGATTCCGCACAATGAGATTGCAACAAACGTAACGCTGGATGCTTTGGTAGCCAGATTCGGGGCGTGAGATCATCGTTGGTACCGTATCTGACCTGTGGCTTGGCATGTGCTGAGTCCACGGTTGCAAAAGGAATAGAGTCCCGTTTATATAGAATTCCCTGTGTACGCTTCGTGTGAGTTGTTCGACGACACGTCTATCCTTCCCAGTCACGCAACACTCGGTACGGGTGGTTGGCTAATCCTTATTCCGAGCCAAATTCCTGATTCCAGCGAACCAAATGTTTTATTATCCCTTCCCTGAATTTCTCAATCGCCGCTTCGTCCCAGGAATAAAATCCCCCCAAGCTCACCGGACCCGGGCTGTAAATTCTGATTGAGGAATGCGGATGGAGAAGCGGAACATTCCATCACTCCAAGTAGTTTGCTATGAATCATGAAGGTTTGATCAAGGCCATCCAAATCGGCATTCTCCAAGGGGCGAAGAACCGAAAGGCACATAGCCAATCCTTTTTTGATCACTTCATCCACCGTCTCAGGATCGGCAATATCCTGTTCGACGATGGCGATGGCTTCGCGGCAAAGAGCGTGCCGGAGTCGATTTCCCACAAGACCCGGCACATCTTTTTTTTGCCAGGACCGGGTGCATTCCCATAGACTTCAATAAATTGCATGTATAGGCTTTTACCTCTTCCAAGGTGTCCGGCCCTCCGACGACTTCCACAAGCGGGATCAGATAAGGGGGGTTCCATAAATGAGTCCCGACCACGCGTTCCTTGGCCTTTGTTCCGGCGGCGATCTTGGAAACGCTGAGGACCGAAGAATTAGTGGCCAGGATGGTAATCGGCGAGCAATAAGCTTCCATCTCACGGAACAGGTTTTCCGATACCGCTTCCACAACGAACCGGGCTCCGGAAACGGTCCCCTTTAAGTTATCCGCCAGCCCGATGCGATCGACCGTGGAGTCGATTTGCTCTGCAAGTCCACAGCCGAGTTCTGAAAGAACGATCAGGTTGGAACGATGGTGCGTTGCCCGATCAGGACAGTCCTTGAAGGGAATAAAAAAAGGCAGAGCCAATTGAATGACCCTGCCTTGGTGGGTCCGATTTGCCGGAAAATCAATTAACTTCTTCTTCTCCTGGCCCTATCTTTTATGCCCCACCTTGGCGTATTTTCTTAAAAAGCAGGCAATCACCACCTCCGGCGTAAAAGTCCCCAAAGTTACCGCCGGGGAAACTGATGACGCCTGCGCCACCTATTTTTTCGACTAAGCGGAAACAAAAACTACAGATAAAATTTCGTCTGAACTTAGGGAGGTTATTTTTTGCCCGACTTTGCCGCTATTAAGCTTATAACAATTGTATCCGTACTTGTTCATTTCTGAAATGAATTCCGCTGAAGTACATTTAGACACTTTTTTCAATTGCGGCGGATTTAATTCCGCCATTATAATTGGTTTGTCTTCAGTCAATATACTCATAGCACCGCGCAAAGCGAGAAGTTCAGCTCCCTCAATATCAATTTTAATAAATTTTACAGGGTGTTGAATTAGATAATTATCAAGACGGATTACCGTCACGTCTTCGGCAATATGCCCCGGCGGCACTTTAGTATCTCCGGTTTTTAAAAATGCGCCGCCAAGATTTAGCGTTTCGGTCGGACTGATTAATTTTAATGTTCCTTGAGTTTCGCCTACGGCAGCATGTTCAATTGTTGCGCGGTCATCAAATTTATTTTCTTCAATTGAACGTTTAAGAAGTTTAAAGTTCCTTTGTAACGGTTCAAAAGAATATGACTTTCCTGTTTCTCCAATCAAATCAGCCATTACAATAGTAAAAAAACCAATATTAGCGCCGATATCTAAAACTGTATCTCCGGGTTTTACTACACTTTTAAGGAAATCAACTTCTTCGGATTCATATTGCCCTTTAATAATTCCATGACCAATAACTCTGTCGGAAAGATCGACAAACAGGCGCCGCCTATTCTGAAGTTCCTTAATAACAATAACGGATTCATTTGTTATTGCTAATCCCGGATTTTTTGCGTGAAATTCGGAAGAAACAAGAAATTCAGTGCGCAACTCTCCTGTGGTTCGCCAAGCATTCAGTTTTTCAGTGATTGCAGTCTCACTTTCAGGATTTCTATCAAAAAAGAGCCTGTAAGCCCAAATTACATGTTCACGAGTAATTACTTCAGGCGAGAAAGCATCAACAGTTTCTCTAATATTTTTAAATAGTTTTGATAAAAATTTCATTATTATAATTTGGTTTTTTCCTGAATTATATTTCTACCTTCTAAGGATGGGACCTTGTTTTTTTGGAACCGAGTATATGGGTAGGACGCTTATGTGTCAAGAACTTCGTGAATCCAACACCTATATGGCCTTTGCTTGTCAAGGAAAGAATTTTTCTACAGATCGGGATTTCAAAGATATTCACAAAGCCATAGAAGCCGGAAAGTCTGTTGCCGACCCCCGGGATGCTGATGTCACCGAAAGGATTCTTTCCCGTTCAATACCCTCCCCATAACTCCTCCATTCCATCACTTTTCAATTTTACACCGACTTATCGGAAATGCCGAAAAAACCGGCACTATTTATACGAAAAAACCATCACATAATAGTATGGCGTTTTGTATCAGTTAAGCATCAACAACTTATATGCGGCTATTATTAAACGGAAAGGAGGCTAATCGTGACCAATCCTTAACAGTGAAAAAGAATCAAATCCGAAAGAAACAAAGGAGATCCGAAATGGCAGAAAAAAATGAAATTGACGCAATTAAGGCCGAAAACCCAGCAGAGAAGAGCAAGCAACGGTCCTTGTTGAGCAGTGTGGAGCGCCGGGCAAAGGTCACCTTGATCGCCTCCCGCAGAGTGGAGAGGGAAAATATTTCCCGTTCCGCCAGAAAAAGAATATCGTAGATGTCCTTCATCCGGCTGGTAAGGATATTCAAGGCGACCAATGCTTCAAATTTCTCGGCAATGGCAGATTCCCGAGAATACACAAACAGGTTTGGTGTCGGCTGATCCTCCAGCAGCACCGGGAAATCCATATCCACCGGGCCGGCGACAATGACGTCACCAAAACCGATGTGGGCGGGGTCCGACTCGGCATCGCTGATGCGGCCAAGGCTGCGGCCGCCTATGAGAATTTGCTGCGTATCCCGGAGATGCCCGGGGTGTTTGATCCAGCCCATGGTCTGCGATTTCCCCCGAATCAAGGAGATCGATCTCAATCCCGTCAAGGGGGCCGGTAGGGTTCTTTACGCCGTGGATGCCAGAATCATCGTTCAGGTGTAGGGGGGAATGCGACCCGTGCGGTTGGTCACATCACAGGGGCGACCGGGTCGGCCGCCCCAATTGACCTGACGACTAAACTGCCTTACCGCTGATAAGCCCCATCAGCTCATCCACCACGGTCTTCATTTGATCCGCCTGAGCGTTCAACTCTTCGCTGGCTGCAGCGGCTTGTTCGGCATTGGCGGCATTCATCTGGGTGACCTTGTCCATTTCCGCAACCGCCTTGTTCACCTGCTCGATACCTTCGGCCTGCTCGCTGGAGGCGGTGGAGATTTCCGCCACCAGTTCCCCCACCTTGCCCGCACTTTCGGCGACGCGCGTGAATGCCTCCTTTGCCGAACCGGTGGCATCGCTTCCCTCTTTGACTCGTTTGACGGTGCCTTCAATCAGTTCGGCCGTATTTTTTGCGGCCTGTGCCGCCCGCATGGCAAGATTTCGAACCTCATCGGCCACAACCGCAAAACCGGCGCCCGCCTCGCCCGCCCGCGCGGCTTCGACCGCGGCGTTCAGCGCCAGCAGATTCGTTTGGAAGGCGATCTCGTCGATGGTTTTTACGATTTTTGAGGTTTCCTCACTCGATTTTGAAATCTCCGTCATGGACGAACTTAATTTTTCGATGGCCTCGTTTGCATGGGAGACAATGCCGCCCGCCTCTTTCATCAGCGCATCGGCCTGACGGGCATTGTCCGCGTTCTGATGGGTCATGGAAGACATTTCTTCCATGGAAGAAGAGGTTTCCTCAATGGAAGCGGCTTGCTCACTCGCGCCTTCCGACAGGGTCTGGCTCAACGTCGAAACTTGCCGCGACCCGGCGGACACCTGTTCCGCTCCCTCATTCAGATCATTGATGAACCGGTTAACGGGCTTAACGATCGACTGGACAATCAGCAGAATCGCGACCGCGGCAAAAAGAACCACCACCAGGGCGACAGCGATGTTAATATAGCTCAGCCGGGTAATCGGCTCGAAAACTTCAGCCGTACCCGCGCCGAGTCCCACGGTCCAGTCCAGTTCCTTGTATTTCTTGAATACAACCAGCTTCTCAACCCCTTTCCAGGTGTACCGGATAGTTCCTTCTCCCTGGGCCATCATTTTCTTGCCGAAATCGAATTCGGTCATACTCAGTTTCAAAATCTGCTTTGGGTCGGGATGGGCGATGAGAATACCATCCTTTCGATAGATATAAGCGTATCCGCTCGTTCCGATCTTGATCGGTACGACAAATTCCTTGCTGAAGGCATTAAGATCAATTACTCCGAAAAAAATGCCCTCGATTTTCTGATTCTCTTTGATCGGCGCCGAAACGACAAAAATAGGATTTTTCGTTCCCCTGCTCTCGTAGACATCCGAAACAAATACCGCGCCGCCAAGCGAGGCTTTGAAATAATCCCGGTCTTTGACGTTGACCTTGCCGATAACCGCCGGGTCCGCCGCGGCAATAAGATCACCGTTCAGGGTTGCAACACAGATGTTCTCATAGAACGGGTAGTCTTTTTTCAGATCGGCAAGCTTGGTATTCGCCGAATTGCGGGCGTCCGGAGCGCCGGCGGCATCCTTTACGGCTGCCTGATACAGATCCGTCTTGCTCCAGGTGCCAATATCCATCCGCCGATCCATGATCCACGCGCCTACCTGCTTCACCAGAGAATTGGCCTGCATGGTGATCTGACCGGTAATGGCCTCGCCGAGCGCATTTCGGGAGAGATAGAACGTAATCGCGGTTGAAAGGCCCATCCCCAGAACGATCAGTGCCAGCATGGGGATTAGAAACCGGTTTCGCAGACTTAATTTGATCCTTTTCATTTGCTCGCTCCATTGTCATTTCGGCTTTACCAAAAGCGCAAAGCCGATACCGCTCATCCTTGCCATTGGCCGGTTGCCACCTCGTGTGGGGTGCCCGGTTTCGATGAAGCTCACCATATTGAGCTGTCTTCGATCAGGATGTTATTTACGGAATCGGCTTTATTTTGTCCATTAAAATCTTTTTGCGATAGTCGCGCAAATTCTTTCATGAGTTACTGTCAACGGGTATACCCAGCGCGTTTGTTGATTCGCTATATAGGTCATATCGCTATATAGGACATATAGGATGTATGGGACTTATGGGACGCAAAGGACGAAGAGAATATGAAAATGATCTTTATTTTCTCCGCGTTTCGATAGCGAATAGAATCTCAGTCAATGACCCCTCAAGGGATAGACAATCAGGATCGGATGCTCGTGCGTATGTCCATGGTTCACGGCTGCCCGTACAAGGATTTAACTTTCGACCGGTCCGGAGTCCCGTCTGCTTTCAACGGTAACTCGCTGACAAATTCCACGTACTGGGGCTTTTTGAAACCGGCAATGCGGTCCCCGACAAAACGAATCAACTCCTGGGAAGTCAGATTTTTTCCCGCATGCAGTTGACAAACCGCTTTGATACCCTCTTTCCATTTTGGATCCGGTACACCGATGACGACCGTTTGCGCCACGGCGGGATGTTGAAGAATTACTTTTTCCACTTCAGCCGGATATACGTTTTCACCGCCGGGCTTTATCAGTTCCTTTTCCGCCTTTCGACCGGCGTAAAACAGGAATCCATCGGCATCAAACCGCGCCAAATCGCCGGTATGATGCCATCCGTCACGGAATGCATGGGCATTGTCTTCCGGCAGGTTCCAGTACCCTTTGAAAACCATCGGCCCCTTAACGGTGATTTCACCCACCGCTCCCGTGGCCACCGGGCGGTCGTAATCGTCCACCAGTCGCACGTCGGCAAAGGGAATAATTCTCCCCGCGGATCCGGGTCGATCGCTGTAGCGTCCGATGGTGGCAAGGCTGGAGGTTTCGGTTTGCCCGTACATGCAGTAATAAACGCCGCCGGTCAGGGTTTGGAATTGTTCGATTACTTCGGCTGTTCCAAGGCCCACAACGGCTCTGAGGGAGTGGATATCAAGATTCCCTTCCGTTGCCGCTTTCAAAATGGAATCCAGAATCGGCGGGAAATCAAAACACAGGCTCCCGCCGTTTTCCTGAATCAGGGTTGCCGTCTGTTTTGCGTCGAACTTGCTGATATTCAAATTGGAGGCGCCCGCATGGAACGCGCTGGTGGCCATGAAGAGCCCCGCCACATGAAAGAGTGGCAACAGGTTCAAATGAACATCATCGGGTGTGGTTCCGAAGCAATTATTAAAATGCATGTTCGCACTCAGCATGTTGGCATGACTGAGAAGCGCCCCTCGAGGCCGGCCGGCCACGGCGGCCGTGTGTATAATGACAAGGCCATCCGAACTTGCGATATCGGCCGGCGCAACCTGACCGGGCACCGCCATCAGAGGCTTGAATCCCAACCCCTCGCCCTGATCGGCTTTTAGATTATAGATGGCTTTAACGGAAGGTAATTCGTCTCGTTTCGCTTCCAGCAGGGGCTGAAATTCCGCATCGGCGAAAACGATTTTCGGTTCGCAATCGTTCAGGTTGAAACGAACCTCATCGGCCGAAAGACGCCAGTTAATCGGCAGAACAATGGCGCCCAATACGGCTGCGGCGCCGTATATCAGGAAAAATTCAAGGCTGTTTTTCCCGATCACGCCGATACGATCCCCTTTTTGAATCCCGGCGGTACTAAGCCCAATGGCCAAAAGGTCCACCTGATGTTTATACCCGGAAAAAGTTAATTGTCGGCCGTCGTCGATCTCCAGCCAACAGATACGACTGCCAAAAGTGACCGCGTTACGATTAATCAGATCGTAGAAGGAAAAATCATAAAGTCCCATGGAAATAGTCCCGCGAATCCTTTCAAGCTAAAAAAAATCAGGCCCATGATGTATGTACCGGATTATATTTTCAGCCATTTGGAAAAAAGTTATGCTTGGCCCGGCGTTGGTGCACAAGCCGAATTTCGGGCATAGCTCTGGTATGCCATTGCCCAATGAGCTTTTTTCAAGACCCCCATTAACAGGTGGGGCTTCTCAAAAGAGCATGAATACAAAAAACAGACTGCGCTACGTTGACGATCGGTTTACGCTGACGACCGGGCAGGGTGCTTTGAGAATAATATATTGAGCCGTTGATCCGACAATTATTTTCTGGGTTTTGGATTTCTTTTCCACGCCAACAAATATCTGGTCGATATTATTTTCTTTCGCGAAGCTTACCAGATCTTCACCGGGTGACATTCCGCGCGCCAGTTGATGGGTCTCGCAAGGTAT
>JAZDPP010000196.1:0-25201 GCA_043797445.1 Pseudomonadota bacterium | reverse complement strand
CCTTGTGTGGAATTGAAAATTGTTGGACTTGACTTATGATAGTAGAGTTGATTTATGTGGCGCAAAATATTAAACGAAAGCATCTCCGAAATGGATGAACGCGGCTTACGCCACATAACAATGAGCGCCACACAAGAGTTGTTATGTGGTCGACCACATAACAGATCAACCTGCACCATACAACGTAATCTTTTCCCACCTCGCTTCGAACAGCTTTTATCGTTTCGAGAAGAAATCGCGCTCTATTCTCAAGACAGCCCCCGTACTGGTCCTCCCGCTTGTTTAAGATGGAGGATAGAAATTGTTGGAGCAGGTAGACATGGGCGCCATGAATTTCCACCGCGTCGAATCCCGCCTCTCGTGCTCGTTTGGCGCTCAAAGCAAAACAGGACTCGATCCGCTCGATTTCACCCACCGATAGAGGCCGGCTCACTTCACGGAAAGGCTCCATCTGTACCGCACTTGCGGATACCGGCTGCATGCCTGTCTGGCGGGACGCAGCCATTCCCCCGGCATGTTGGAGTTGGAGGACCGGAATTGACCCCCCTTTGCGTATGGCATCCGCAAGCTTTTCGAGCCCGGGAATGAAGCGATCGTGATCAATTCTCAATAGCCGGGGGACTGTCAGCCCTTCCGGGCTGTCAACACAACTCATCTCAACGATGTTCATCCCAACACCGCCCTTTGCTCGTACCCTGTGATACTCGATGAGTCGGTCCGTCACCTGTCCATCGGTCGTTCCAAGATTGGTGCCCATGGCGGGCATCACAATACGATTTCTCAATCTTATTGACCCGATGCTTCCGGGGCTATAGATTGCATTGTAGGTCATTTTGGTATCCTTCTACATTTTCATAAAAAAATGATGATAGTTTTTTGTCTTATTCTTACTTTATCCAAAATATCAGAATATCAAGGCTTCAAACTTTTTAAAACCTCAGTGTCCTGTCAACAATATCGGTAAGCCAGCAAAATACGTGCCAGAGCATTTTGCTATCGATATTTATAGAATAACAGAAAGTTATGGGCTTACGCCCTCTTATTTTTCTTTAAACAAACAATATATTGTAGTTAGAAAATCCAAATTTTTGGAGAAATGGGCCGGCAATTTTGCTTTTTGGGATCGTGTTACCGATGCGTCAACCAATTGCTTTTTGCTTTCCATTTTATGAGCGGAAATCATCTTTTCAAAAGTGACAAAGTAGGATTAGAGGGTCAGTTTATTTCTCCAATAATTCGGATTTATAAACTACAGCATATTGTGTCTTCTGGGAGAATTTTAAAATCGGAGTCTCCGAATATGTTAATATTATTAGCACAAACGCTATAGGTGCTATTTGGCACGGATATTGCTTTTTCAATAGCAGGATAAGAGATCGTTATTGCCGGCCGTGAAAAATGAGATGGACCGGCATCATGTTGACGGCTGGAAAAGTTTAGGAGATACTAAAAAAGGTTTCTGGCCGGATGCATGAATTCGTCTCTATTCTAAAATAGATGACTTCAAACATTTTGACGCTTTTTGAACATAACTGTTGACTGGTCAATTTTCATAAAAGTGTAAGATTTCATGGGAGTGTAAGAAAATGGCTATAATTATGGGACAAAAGAATGTAGAAGAAACCGGGGCGCTGCAGCAGGTGTTTCAACGCACTTGTTCTGAACGCATCAAGAAGGCGATCAATCGCGCCATACGGATGCCGGGGTTCTGCTTGGAGCGCGCTCGTGCCGAGATCAAGGCGCTGGAGCAGTATAGGGACGAACCCAGGATCATTCAGCGGGCTCGCACGTTGGAGATCTATCTTAGAGAGAAGACGGTTTTTATTCTCGAGGGTGAGTTGATCGTGGGCAACGTCACCAGTAAGGTTCGGGCTTCGCCGATCTTCGGCGAGATGTACGCGGGGTTCTTAGAGAGAGAACTGGACGATCCTGAGAAAGACTACGCAGTCAGAAAGTATGACAGGCACACCATTAGGCCCGAGGAGCGGAAAGAGCTTAAGGAGACGATTATTCCCTACTTCAGGGGAAAGACGGTCGAGGATTACTGTTACGGGGAGCTCGCCGATGATGAAGTTAAGGAGAAGGCATTTGTTATGACTGCTTCATGTCATCACATCCCCAACTTCGCCGACTTAAAAATGGATCAGGATGCCGGTCATCAATTGGCCAACTATGAGAAGGTGCTGAGCAAAGGGTTAAGGGGGATCAGGGAAGAGGTTGAGTGGTACATGGCGAAGCTTGAGGCGCCCTACAACCACTCCGGCATACAAGAGAGGCGAGATTTTTACCGGGCGGTATTGATAACGCTGGATGCGGCAATTGCTTATTCCAAGCGGTACGCTGAGTTGGCGCGGCAGATGGCGGTCAAAGAGCCTGATGCGGGGCGTCGAAGCGAGCTGGAGCGGATTGCGGAGGTCTGCGAGCGGGTGCCGGAGCATCCGGCGCGAGACTGGCGGGAAGCTCTTCAGACGATGTGGATGCTTCAGGTGTTGATCCTTTGTGAAATGAACAACCTGGGTGAGTCGTTTGGCCGGTTCGACCAGTATTTGTACCCGTACTATAAGAAGTCAGTAATTGACGACAAAACGATGACGCGGGACGAAGCGTTGGAGCTGCTCGAGTGCTTCTGGGTGAAGACCAATGAATTCACCGAGCTCTACTGCTACGAAGTGGTTGTCACCGGGTCCGGATTTCCAAATAGCCAGAACCTGCTTCTTGGCGGCCAGACTCGAGATGGCCGGGATGCTGTAAACGAGTTGACCTGGCTATGCCTCGAAGCTGAGGAGCAAGTGGGAATGATTCAGCCGGAAGTTGGAATAAGGGTCTGGGAGGGCACGCCGCGGGACTTCCTGAAGAAATGTGCGGAGATCGTTCGTTTGGGGCGCGGAAAACTGAAGTTTTACAGTGACCGCAAGGCGTTGCAGATGCTTGCGAAATCCTATCCGGACAAGGCGATTGAGGACTTGCGTGATTACGCTGTGATCGGTTGCGTTGAGCTCTGCTTGCCTCACAACACCATGGATCAGACATTGAGTGGGATCAGCATAGTGCCCAAACTATTGGAGCTGGTGATAAACAATGGTAAATGTGCCCTTTGCGGCAAGCAGATCGGGCCGTTGACCGGGAAGGTGGAGTCGTTTGAGTCGATTGAGGCAGTCCGGCAGGCATTTCGGACACAGGTGTTCTACTGGATGGAGCGATTGGTCAAAGGTGTCCAAGTGGAGTGGAATGGCCATTACGACAAGAGCATGGCACCCTTCTGCTCATCTTTGTTGGAAGGGCCGCTGCAAAAGGGCAAGGATTTGATCCAGGGAGGCGCCTGGTATACGTTGTATGGGTTGTGGTTGTCCGGTCTTGCGGACACTGCCGATTCGCTGGGGGTTATTGACAGGCTGATCTATCGTGACAAGAAGGTGACCTGGGGCGAGCTAAAGGCAGCCTTGCAGGACAACTGGGCCGGGCACGATGAGTTGCGGCAGTTATGCGTCAACGGTGTTCCGAAGTATGGAAACGACGATGATTATGCGGATGCTTGGGCGGCGTGGGTAATGGACACTTGGCACGATGCCGTGGATTGGGTCAATACCAGGAAAGATCTGCTGCCCGCTGCCGGCGGGATGTATGTCGGTGGGATATCGCCGGGGAATTCGGCTGTTGCCTTGGGTCCCTGGATGTGCGCGTTGCCGAATGGGCACATCTATCTGAAGCCTCTGGCGGATACGATGTCGCCGGTTCAGGGGGTGGATCGTAAAGGGCCGTCGGCAGTGATCAGATCGGTGAGCAAGATGCCGATACACCGATTTGCTCAGGGGACTGCTTTGAACCAAAGGCTCAGCCCGCAGCTCCTCGCGACCGACCGGGACCTGGACAGCTTTGTGGCATTCATCAGGACCTGTGAGGAGCTTGGCGTGTTTCACATTCAATTCAACGTAATATCCTCCGAACTGCTGCGCAAGGCGATGAGGGAGCCCGAGAACTACAAGGACCTGATGGTTAGGGTAGCCAGCTACTGTGTCTACTTCGTTGAGCTGGACCCCGACAGCCAGATGGATATCATCAATCGCTCGGAACAGACGGTCTGGTGAGCGTTGTGTCCGTGGTTATCTGGTTACAATGTGGTGCGCGTAAAGATCGCGTATTCCGGTCTCCCGTACGGGAAGAACCGGCAGTCAATTGAGTTGAGCAAGCGTCTCGGGCCATAAGGGTGTTTTTATTTTTAGTGTAATAAACCGTAAAACGTTCAAAGATCAGTTTGCGCAGGAGCCGGGACGAATGCACAAAGAAATTTTCGGATGGACCGGCAGGATTCTCAGTGTCAACCTGAGTCGATCGACGCTCACCGAACTCGACACCATGGCATATGCCCCGCAATATCTGGGAGGTCGGGGAATCGCCACGCGGATCTACTGGGAGCAGGTGATGCCAGAAACCGGGGCCTTCGACCCGGACAACCAGCTCATCTTCATGACCGGGGTTCTCACGGGCACCGGGGCCCAGGGCGGCACCCGAATGACCCTCATCGGCAAGTCCCCCATGAGGCTGCCCGAGGGGTTTTGCTACGCCGGCCTCGGCGGTTTTTTTCCGGCCTATCTCAAGCGGGCGGGCTATGACGGCGTGGTGGTGTCGGGGCAGGCGGAAAGCCCCGTTTACCTCTGGGTGCGCGACGGTGGGGCCGAAATCCTCGACGCGGGCTTCCTCTGGGGCCGGGGGACCTATGCGGTGCAGCAGCTGCTTCGGGGAAAGCACGGCGACAAGGTGCGGTTCGTGAGTATCGGGGTGGGCGGCGAGAACCGGTGCCGCAACGCGACGGTCATCACGGATCACGAAGGAAGCGCTACCGGTGGGTTTGGTGCGGTGATGGGGGCCAAGAACCTCAAGGCGATCGCGGTGTCGGGGACCCGGGCGCCGGCTGTGGCCCGCCGGAAGGATCTTACCGATCTCAACCGCCACATCATTCACGTGAGCCGGCGCGGTACGCTGCACGTGCCGGTGCCCAGAAAGCAGATGCAGTTCGTGAAAACCGCTTCCTGCTACCAGTGCGGTTTGGAATGCGGCCGGGGCCTTTATCGTACCGCGGCCGGGCGTGAGGAGGTCCGAAAGTGCCAGGCGATGGTGATGTACCTGCCGTTTGCCGGCAAACGGACCGATGAACCCATCGACACCGTTCTGGATGCCACGCGACTGTGCAACGATCATTCGCTCTGCACCATGGAAATGCAAAGCCTCCTGCTCTGGCTTTTAACCTGCCATCAAAAGGGCATCCTTTCACGGAAAGACACGGGCCTCGACTTCACCCAGCTGGGCTCACCCGCATTCATCGAAACCCTGGTGCACATGATTGCCCACCGGAAAGGTTTCGGTGACATTCTGGCCGAAGGCATCCTGCGGGCGGGCCGTCGCCTGGGACCCGAGGCCGAGGCGCTCTTCAGTGAAGACACAAAGGCCGTGGGCCACGAGAGCGAATATTCTCCGAGGGAATACCCGGTTACCGCCCTGCTTTACGGTATGGAGCCCCGGCAGCCCATCGCCCAGCTTCATGATATCAGCCACTTGATGGCCCGGTGGCTGCTGCATCGCATCCGGCCCAACCTGTCACCGACGTCGGCCGAGGTGTTTCGAAAGGCAACCGTGAAATTCTGGAAGCACCCGAGCGCCTGGGACATGACGACTCTCGACGGGAAAGCCGATGCCGCCCTGCACATTCAGAACCGGACCTACGCCAAGGACAGCCTTGGGCTGTGTGATTTCGGCTGGCCGATCATGGATTCCTTCAACACAGCGGATCACACCGGCGATCCCACCCTGGAAAACCGGCTGTTCTCGGCGGTCACGGGGATCGACACCGACGAGGAGGGCATGAGCCGGTATGGTGAGCGGATTTTCAACTTGCAGCGGTCCATTCTGCTGCGGGAAGGATGGCGGGCCCGGGAGGACGATCGTCCGGCGGAATTCAATTTCACCGAGCCGCTGCTGTTCGATATGTTCAATCCGCAGTTGATCGTTCCCGGCCCCACGGAGGAGCCGGTTTCGGTCAAAGGCGCGGTGCTCGACCGCCCGGCTTTTGCGGCGATGCGCAGCCGGTACTACACCCTTCGGGGCTGGGACACGGAAACCGGCCTCCAGAAAAGAGAGCTGCTCGATCACCTCAAAATGCCCGACGTAGCGGCGGTCCTTTCGGATCGAAACCTTATCGGGTCCTGACGGATATAACAAATATCCGTTGCTGCACAGGGTTATTAACCATTTTTTATTCAGGAGTGATAGATGCGGGTCATGACCATTAAATAGAGGTTAATTTCCATTTGGCTCACTTTTTCATGCAACTGCAGGGTCGACGACACGGAGAGACAAAAAGGAGGAGATATGATTGATATTGCGAAGATAGATGGCGGCAAGGTAAGGGCGTCGGCAACCGTTGGCGGCATCTCGTTTTTTCCCTCCATTCCCTATGCGGCACCGCCGACGGGGGAGGCGCGATGGCGCCCGCCCGGACCGGTTCGGCCATGGTCTGACATCTTCAACCTGCCCGATGTCACGCATGTCGCACCGCAACCGCCTCCGATGCTCAGTTCGCGCTATGCGAACCTGCCACTTTACTACGCCGATACGACGCTGCCGCAGCGTGAAGATTGTCTTTACCTCAACGTCTGGACGGCGGCCGAGACGGACACCGAACGGCGCGCGGTGCTTGTCTGGTTTCACTGGGGTGCCTTCATGATGGGCAGCGCATTGGCAAGAACCGGGAACGGCTCGATCCTGTTCGATGGGCATGCTCTCGCCGAACGTGGTCTTGTCGTCGTCACCGTGAATTACCGCCTCGGCCGGCTCGGTTTTCTGGCGCATCCATGGCTCAGTGCGGAGTCTGAAACCGGATGCTCCGGAAATTACGGGCTCATGGACCAGGTTGCCGCGCTCAAATGGGTGCGTGACAACATCGCGGCGTTCGGCGGTGATCCGGAGACCGTGACGATCGCTGGAATATCGGCGGGATCGGCGAGCACCTGCCTTCATATGGTCTCGCCCCTGTCAAAGGGCCTCTTCCACCGGGCGTTAGCAGTGAGCGGCGGCTTCTTTAGTCCGGTTTCAGATAATAGCGGCGTGTTCGACCGCATTTTGGATTTGAAGGCCGCGGAAGCGCGAGGGGTCTTGTTTACCGATGCGGCGGGCGTGAGCACGGTCGAGGAAATGCGCGCGCTGCCGGTCGAGACGGTGATGGGGCTGCCAGTGCCACCCGAACCTGGCCCATGGCGCGTGGGCGATCTTGATTTCCACGTCGGCAACGGGGTGTCGGATACCGCCTACCCCATTGTCGACGGGTGCGTCATACCCGCGCCGCCGCGCGACATTTTCGATGCCGGCCGACATAATGACGTGCCCCTCCTGACCGGGACACCGTTGAACGACGCCTCCGGCCTGCCGTGCATCGACACGCTGGATGCCTTTCACGCCTATATAGACGCAGAATATGGCGATCTTGCCCCGGCATGCGCAGCCGTCCATCCGGCCCGAAGCGACGCCGAGGCGCAAATCGCCAGCGGCAACCTGCTCGCCGACCGTGTGTTCGGCTGGCAGAACTGGACCTGGGCGAAGCTTGCCCGGCAAAAGGGGGGTAGCAAAGTCTTCTATTATGACTGGAAGCATGCGCCCTTCTTTGACCGGGACAAGCATCTGGAGCCGTATCAGGGTGCCGTCCATGGTGTGGAGATACCCTTCCTGTTCGACAATCTTTCGGCTCTTGACTGGGACTGGCATGCCGAGGATCATCGGCTTGCGACGATCATGTCCGACTATTGCGCCAACTTCGCTCGAAACGGCGACCCGAACGCGGAAGGCTTGCCCCTCTGGCCGCGGTTCGAGGGCGACACCCCCAGCGCTCTGGCGATCACGTCGGATCCCTCGGCGGCTCCGCCCGCTCGTAAGGAGCGCTTCGAGTTTCTGGATCGGGTTTGGCCTTCATCGGCTGGGGAAGCGATCGAGTGAAGCTCATCCCTGTCCGAACGGCACTATTGCGTCACGACAAGGCCGGTTTCGCTGAGATATCGGATTTTTGCCTTGACTAAGGGGGCCAGTCAAAAAAAGGAGTGTAAGAAAATGGCTATTATTATGGGACAAAAGAAAGTGGAAGAAATCGGGGCATGGCAAGAGGTGTTTCAGCCTACCTGCTCTGAGCGCATTAAGAAAGCAAAAGCACGCGCTGTGGGGGAACTGGAGGTTTGTCTGGAACGTAGCCGGGCTGAGATCAAAGCGTACGAGCAATATAAGGATGAGCCGAGGGTCATTCAGCGAGCCAGGGCCTTTGAAACATATCTGAGAGACAAGACCATATCAATCATGGAAGATGAACTCATCGTCGGCAATGTAACCAGTAAACACAGGGCGTCCCCGGTATCGGCGGAGTTTACCGCTAAATGGATGGATATTCAGATGGACGACCCGATGAAAGACTGGACAATCCGTAAGCTGGACCGGCATAAAATGACCCCCGAAGAAAGGAAAGAACTTCGAGAAGTTATTTTGCCATACTGGAAGGGCAAGACATTTGAAGATTATTGCTATAACCGCCTTGATGAAGAAAGCAAAAAAAGGGGGTTGGCTTCCGGATATACCTGTCCCCACGTCCCTATCGCGGGCGACATAATGTTCCAGAAGGATCTCGGTCACCAGATCGGCAATTTCGAAAAAGTGCTGTACAAGGGATTGAAGGGTATCAAGGAAGAGGTTGAGTGGCATCTGGCCCAGCTCGACCAACCGTATATGCACGTTGGCGTTCAGGCCAAGAAAGATTTTTACAAAGCTTGTCTGATCTCTCTTGATGCTGCGATGGATTTAGCCGGGAGATATTCCGATCTGGCGCGGGAAATGGCAGACAAGGAAGTTGAGCCCGGACGGAAGAAGGAGTTGGAGCGCATAGCAGAGGTCTGTAGCCATGTGCCGGCAAATCCGGCCCGAGACTGGTGGGAAGCGGTGCAAACGGTCTGGTTTCTCCAGATGTTGACACATTGTGAAATGACCCATGTAGACAATAACTTTGGCCGCTTTGACCAGTACATGTATCCGTTCTACAAGAAATCAGTAACGGACGAGAAGAAAATGACCCGGGATGAAGCCTTGGAACTTGTAGAGTGTCTGTTTGTGAAGGCTTCTGAATTCGCGGAAATCTGGAGCTATGAGGTAACTCAAATTCATTCCGGGCATCCACTGGTCCAGACGTTAGACATCGGGGGGCAGACACGGGATGGGAAAGACGCCTGCAACGAGGTAACCATGCTCGTTCTGGATGCGGAGGAGCAAGTGGGTCTCATTCAGCCTGACATTGCCATGCTACTCTGGGAAGGAACTCCTCAAGAATACCTTCGGAAGGCAGCTGAGGTTGTCCGCCTGGGACGCGGCAAGCCGAAGTTCTTCTCTTCGCGCCAACTCCAAAAGTCACTTGCAAACCTCTATCCTGGTTTGACCATCGAAGATTATCGGGATGGTGCCATTAAGGGCTGTTACGAATCCGTTTTGCCCGGGGTTACTCAGTTCAATGCCTTGGGCGGCGTGTTAAATGTTGCCAAGTTGTTCGAACTGGTACTCAACAATGGCAAATGTGCCATTTGCGGCGAGCGGATCGGACCGGCAACCGGTGACCCCCGGAACTTCGTGTCAGTGGCGGATGTGCAACAGGCGTTTAAAGAACAGTTGTACTATTGGGGAAAGCTCATGATGCCGGTTGTCAAGACAGCATTTGAGTGTGAGTCTGAAAGATCGATGATCCCCTATTCATCCTGCCTTGTAGAAGGTACATTGGCTAAAGGTCTTGATCTGGCACAGGGCGGCGCCCGCTACACCTTCCATGGAATCGCTTTTGGCGGCACCACTGAGGTTGCCGATTGTCTCGGGGTTATCGATACGTTGATCTGTAAGCAAAAGAAGCTTACCTGGGACCAATTGCTTGAGGCGCTCAATGCCAACTGGGAGGGCTACGAAGAACTGAGGCAACTTTGCATTAACGGAGTGCCCAAGTATGGCAACGACGATGATTATGCTGACCAGTGGCATGTGTGGAGTATTGACGTTTGCAACAAATTTACCGATTGGGTCAACACGCAAGCCGATATGATCCCCTCATATGGGGGTAAATATGGTGATACATTTATGCATATTAGTTTGCATATAGCCTTTGGATATGGTGTTGGCAGCTTGCCTAACGGTCATTTCGCTTTTAAGCCGTTAGGGGACAGTCTTTCGCCGGTTCAAGGGATGGATAAAAAGGGCCCTACGGCGGTACTCAAGTCAATCAGCAAGCTGCCGGTACCGGAATTTGGTGTTGCATTGAACCAGAGACTAAGCCCCCAACTACTGGCAACCGAGCGTGATATGGATAATTTTGTAGCTCTTCTCAGGACTTTTGATGAATTAAGCATTCACCATCTCCAGGTTAATGTTGTTTCCTCGAAACATTTACGCAAGGCAATGAAGGATCCGGAGAATTATAAGGATCTGATGGTTCGTGTAGCAGCCTACTGCGCCTACTTTATTGATCTGGATGAGGCAACTCAACTTGATATCATTAACCGAACAGAGCAAACCAGCTGGTAGTAAAGGATTAGCCCGGCCCATTGGCACTAAGCATGCTAAATGGCGCTGGGCTAAAGTAAAATGAAATGAAGCTGGAATTTAATGATTATTTGGATCAAGATACGGCAAAGAAGATCTGATATTCATCATTCCAAGCTGGAGATCTCCAGTCCTCATCGCTTAATTATTACACCTGCCGATCTGCCGGGACTCGGGCATAAACCATTTGCGGCAAATCCGGCACGGCCGCATGCGGGTCCGCGATCTTTGCATCTTTTTCTCCGCCAATTTTCGACTGTGACAAAGTAGGATCAGATTGCCATTTTATTTCTCCAATAATTCGGATTTATAAACTACAGCATATTGGGTATTCCGGGAGTATCCAAAAATCGGAGTCTCCGAATATCTCGATATTATTGGCACAAACGCGATAGATGCGATTTGGCTCGGATTTTGCTTTACCAATAGCAGGACAAGGGGTCGTTATTGCCGGCTGTGAAAAGTGAAATGGACCTGCATCATGTTACGGCTGGAAAAGCTTAAGGATAAATGGAGGGATGTGTTGCCTGTCCGGAAGAATTTGTCTATAAATCCTGTCAGTTCGCCTGTCCTGCTCCGGTTTGCTCCCGTTGACCATGTGCTGTTTGGAACCGACTTCCTCTTTGCGCCGGAAATCATGATGCACAAAACGATTGAAGGTCTTCAACAGAGGGGGCTTCGTCACGGCGAGGTCCGGCTAATCGAAGGGGAAAATGCCCAGCCGCTCCTTTCGTTAGTATAGCCACCATGCACTTTATTGTCGTTTGTTATGCACGGATCCATTAATTATCAACGTTGACAAAGGAGGTGAAGAAATATGGCCCGGCGTGGGGTTTAGTGGAGACCCCTTCCCGCCCAGTTTTATTTTAACTACGAGTGGGATGTACTTTTCACTGTCACATCAAAATTCAACCACAGGAGGAGAGGATGCTAAGAATTAGGCGAAGCGTCACGGTAAGCGCAAGAAAATGGTTTCTAACGGGGGTAGTCGCCGCAACGGTGGTATTGATAGTCGGCGTTTGCGGAAAGGCGGATGCGTTTGTTATCCCGACCGGTAGTGATGATGTGCATATTCGGTGGGATAACACATTTCGGTACACCCTGTCGCAACGGGTTCAGAGTCAAAACAACGATATCCTCGGTGACCCGAATATTGATGACGGTGATCGGAATTTCGATGAGGGCATTGTTTCCAATCGATTGGACCTCCTATCCGAGGCGGATGTGGTGTTCAAAGATACGTTTGGCATGCGCGCGAGTGGGGCGTTCTGGTATGATGCCGCGTACGAGGACATCGATAACAACTCCGCCTTTTCCTCAAACCATATTGGAAGAGACGGACAGCCGTCAGCCGGCTTAAGTGACTATACCGATCGTGTCAACAGAGGTCCGAGCGGTGAACTGCTCGATGCCTTTGCTTTCGGCAAATTCAATATCGCCGATATGCCGCTGAACCTCAAGGCCGGCCGGCACACGATTTACTGGGGAGAGAGCATGCTGGGCAATGGGGGGGCCCACGGTATTTCCTACGGACAGGCGCCTCTTGATATCGGTAAAGCACTGGCCACGCCCGGAATAGAGCTCAAAGAGCTGTTTCGCCCATTAAACCAGATTTCAATGCAATTCCAGCCATTGCAGGAACTATCCATTGCCGCTCAGTACTATTTGCAGTGGGAGGCGCATCGGTTTCCAGGACCGGGTTCCTATTTTGACTTTGCCAATGTGCTGGGGGAAGGCGAGTCCCTCATTGCCGGTTTTAATCCCGCAACGGGTCAATTGGTCAGGTATCTGAATACCGGAGATGTCGAGCCGGATCAGGCTCGCGACTGGGGTGTTTCCGCCCGCTGGAGTCCGAACTGGATTGGAGATGGTACCTTCGGGTTTTATTACCGGAACTTTTCCGACAAATCGGCGCAAATACATATAAGCCCGGTGACCGGTACATACAATTGGGCCTATCCGGACGATATTGACCTTTTCGGTATCAGTTTTGCAAAGCAGATTTTCGGTTTCAGCGTTGGATCCGAAGTGTCCTATCGCCAGAACATGCCGCTGGCCAGCACCGCGGCGATTATCGGGCCGTTTCCCGGTGCGACCGCCGCTTCCCTTCCCGGGGACGGTGACACCTTTGGCGCGCGGGGCGATACATGGCATGGACTGATCAACCTTTTATATTTATTTAATAAAATGCCTATATTTGATTCGGCAAGTCTGCTGGCGGAGTTTACCTGGTGCCACTGGCAACGGGTATCTCAGCATGAAGAGCTGTTTAAGGGCCGTTCCGGTTATACGGCAAGGGATCGTGTCGACAAAGATTATGTCGGTGGTTCGCTGAACTTCACGCCGACCTGGTTCCAGGTTCTTACGGGTGTCGATTTGAGCATGCCGCTAAGCGTTTTCACGGGCCTGATTGGTAATGCCGCGACAAACGGTGGCGGGTGCAAGAACTCGGGATCCTATGGCGCCGGCTTCAGTGCCGATATTAATCAGCGACACAAGGTCGAACTAAAATACTCCGGCTTTTTCGGAGACTACGATGTTACGCCAACAGGTCTTGTCACCACGGCGGCGGATTCCGCGGCGTTGAAGGATCGCGGGATGATTACACTGACCGTAAAAACCAGTTTCTAAGAAAGGGGGGGGAAGATGATGTCGATAGTAAAAAGCATTTCTATGGGTTTTCTGATCCTGTTATTTGCCGGCACGGCCATCGGAGGGGTCACAAAGGAAGAGGTGGCGCAACTGGGGAAAACCCTGACGGCGATGGGCGCTGAAAAGGCCGGCAATGCGGATGGTACCATTCCTGCGTACACCGGCGGGTTGGTAACGGGGAATGCGGAGGTAGGACCCGTCGTCAAGAATAACCCGTATGCCGATGAAAAACCCCTGTTTTCGATCACGGTCAAGAATATGGCCCAATACGCGGACAAGCTGTCCGAAGGGGTAAAGGCCCGGATGCAACAATATCCCGACACCTACCGGATGGATGTGTATAAAACTCACCGGACCGCGGCATTCCCCGAGTGGGTCAATGAGGCGACCATAAAAAACGCCGGTAAGGCCGAGACCGTAAATGAAGGGTATGGGATTAAAAACGCCCATGCCTTTACCCCTTTTCCCATCCCCAAAACGGGGGCGGAGGCCATGTGGAATAAGCTTACCGTTTATACCGCCAACCAGAAAATCAACTTCGGTAACGCTTATTTGGTCGATGGCAATGGCAGGGCGCTTCTCAGCTCACGCGGCCTGGTAATACAGGAATTTCCCTACTGGGACAGATCCAAGGACTCTTCCGATTTTTTCTTCATGCTGAAAAGGATGTGGGATGCTCCCGCCCGGCGATCCGGGGAAGGGTTGATGCTGATGGAGCCGCTCAACTTTATGGAAAACCCGCGTAGAGCCTGGCAGTATCTTCCCGGGCAGCGAAGAGTCAAGGTGTCGCCGGATGTCAACTATGACACGCCCGATCCGGCGTTTTCGGGCGCCAGCACGTTTGACGACAATTTAATCTTCAACGGACCGATGGATCGATACACCTGGAAGCTTACCGGCAAAAAAGAAATGTATGTCGCCTATAATAATTTCAAGATGGCCTGGTACACAACAGCGGAAGATCTGTTTCAACCGGGACACATCAATCCGGATGTTGTCCGGTGGGAGCTGCACAGGGTATGGGTGGTCGAGGCAACCCTGAGACCCGATAAACGCCATATTTACCACAAGCGTGTGTTTTATCTGGATGAAGACAGCTGGAATGCGCTTCTATCCGATCAGTACGACGCTCAGGGAAAAATTTACAGGGCCGGCGTTATGTATATGCTTCCTTTGACGTGCGTTCCGGTTCCGGATTATCTTTTGCTCGGCCATTACGATTTTGTTACCAGACAGTATACCCTGAGCGGCAGGAGTGCTGTGGGGGAGGATAAATGGGATTCGATTGCTCCCCTGCCGCCCAACGAATGGTCCCCGGACACACTGGCCGGCAGCGGTATTCGCTGATTCAATGTTTAAACCTCTCATGCTCCCGATGGCCTCCCGGGCCATCGGGAACCGGTTACAACCACCTGTAGCTTTGCCTTAAGACAGGCAGCGTTCCAGGATCAGGAGTATTAATTATGAAATTAGGTAAAATCCAGCTTGGCATGACTCTTTTTGCCTGCATTTTCGCTGTGATCTCGTACGCCACCCCCCCCCCGGATACCGTTTTTAAGGACGTTCTCGACACCCCCGCCCGACCGAGCGAATTAGCAAAATCCACGCTGCTCAACGGTATCACCACGGCCGGCATGCGGGTGATTGCCGTGGGTCAAAAGGGGCATATCCTTTGCTCCGATGACCGGGGCAACAACTGGACCCAGGCCCCGGTTCCGGTCAGTTGCGATCTGCTGGCCGTCCATTTTCCTTCTGAAAAAAAAGGGTGGGCCGTCGGGCACGACGGGGTCGTACTGCATTCCGAAGATGGCGGTGCCACCTGGGTAAAACAGTTCGATGGCCGCAGCGCCGCACAAGTCATGCAGCGTTACTATTCGAACGAACAGCAATGCCGGCTGGACCAGGTGAATATGGCCGCGTTCAGCGAGGCGGAACTTCAGCAGTACGTAGATGATGGGCCGGATAAACCGTTTCTCGATGTCTGGTTCGAAAACGAAACGACCGGCTATATCGTCGGCGCCTTTAATCTGATCTTCCGCACCACGGATGGCGGCAACAGCTGGACGCCGCTGTTTGATCGGGTCGAGAATCCCGGACGATTCCACCTATATACCATCAAGCCGATCGGAACGGATCTGTTTATCACCAGCGAGCAGGGACATGTTTTCAGGCGCGATGACAGCACCGGTCAGTTCAAAGATATCCAGACCCCCTACACGGGCACCTTCTTCGGTAGTACCGGCGTTTCCGGCGCCCCGATCCTGTTTGGCATGCGCGGTGTGGTCTTCAGAAGCGGGGACGGCGGCGCGAGCTGGGGAAAGATCGAGACCGGCATCCTCGCCGCGCTTACCAGCGGCACCGTACTTGCGGACGGACGCATTGTGCTCGTAAGTCAAATGGGCAACATTCTGGTCAGCAGTGATAACGGCGTGTCGTTTGTCCCCGTAATGACGGATCATTCCGTGCCCGCTGCCGCGGTTACCACGCTCGACAAGGACGCATTGATAATCGCGGGTTTTAGGGGTGTAAGTGTTGTTTCAATAAAGTAAAAACTTTAGGAGAAGTGTTATGGCAGCTGGTACGGATAAGATTATCGATATGCCGGTGGTGGAACGGATTGAAGACTTTGACCGGAGTTCCGGAAACCTGTTGGAGCGGATGGTGTTTAACCACCGGATCATAACGGTGGTGATATGTACGTTGATCACCGTGGTGCTGTGCTATGAAGCCACGAAACTGGTGTTTAATGCCAGTTTCGAAAAAATGATCCCGCAGAGCCACCCGTACATCAAGAACTACATGGCCAATAAAACGGAACTTCGAGGACTTGGCAATTCCATCCGGGTCGTTGTTGCAAACCCTGAGGGAGATATTTTTGACCCCGTTTTTCTGGAAACGTTGAGACAAATCAACGACGAACTTTTTCTGGTGCCCGGTGTGGATCGTGCCTGGATGAAATCTCTCTGGACCCCTTCGGTTCGCTGGAATGAGGTCACGGAGAACGGCTTTGCGGGGGGGCCCGTGATACAGGACACCTACGATGGCTCGCCAAGCAGCATCGAGGTGGTGAAGGAGAACATCCGGCGCGCGGGGATCACCGGCAGTCTGGTTGCGAACGATTTCAAATCGGCGTTGATTTTTATCCCGCTTCTGGATAGGGATCCGCAGACCCAAAAACCGCTTGACTACCATCTTTTCTCCAATAATCTGGAGGAGATCCGGGAGAAATACCAGGCGCCGGGCGAAACCGGTAAGAACGGCGTCAAACGGGCCAGGGTCAATGTTCACATCATCGGTTTTGCCAAGCTGGTCGGTGACCTGATCGCCGGGCTGAAGCAGGTGATGACCTACTTCGGTATTGCCACCCTCATTGCCGCCATCATCATATTTCTGGATACGCGCTGCGTGCGCAGTACGTTTCTTGTCATCTTCAAATCCGTTATCGGTGTCTCCTGGCAGCTGGGGTTGATATCCAGCCTCGGCTTTGTTCTCGATCCTTACTCCGTTCTGGTGCCGTTTCTCGTATTTGCCATCGGGGTATCCCACGGACTGCAGAAAATGAACGGCATCATGCAGGATGTCGGCCGCGGCACGCACCGGCTGGTGGCCGCGCGCTACACCTTCCGGCGTCTCTTTCTTCCCGGCCTGACAGCCCTTTTAGCGGACGCGGTCGGATTTGCGGTCCTGATGTTCATCGATATCCCGGTCATCAGGGAGCTGGCGCTGGCCACCAGTATCGGTGTGGGGGTGTTGATTTTTACGAATCTGTTGTTGTTGCCGGTGATGCTCTCTTTTTCCGGTGTCAGTAAGAGTGCCGCCGCGCGAAGCCTGACTTTAACGCAGGAGGAAGAAAGCGGCAGGGGCATCGGATCACTCTGGAGCCTGCTGGATCGGTTTACGGAGCGGCGTTGGGCTACTATCGCCATCCTCGCGGCGACCCTGCTTTTCTGTATCGGCTATACGACCAGCCGCCATCTTAAAATAGGCGATCTGGACCCCGGCGCTCCGGAACTGCGTCCTGATTCCCGCTATAACCGGGACAATGCATTCATCACGGCCCACTATTCACTATCCAGCGATCAGTTTGCCGTGATCCTGAAGACGCAGCCGGAAGGGTGTATCCAATACGAATCTCTGGTTGAAGCAGACCGTCTGGCCTGGGAACTGAAACAGATACCCGGTGTTCAGACCACCCTCGCTTTGACGGACTCGGTGATGCTGATCACGTCCGGCACCTTTGAGGGGTCTCCCAAATGGTACACCCTCTCCCGAAATCAGCAAATCCTTAATTTCGCCGCGCAGAAAGCCGTAGACGTCAATCCGGACCAGTTCAATTTCGACGGCTCGGTCATGCCGGTCATTGCGTATCTGGCGGACCATAAGGCGGAAACGCTCGAACGGGTGGTCGCCGCCGTTGAAAAATTCTCCTCCGGGCACAACGAGAAAGACCGTCAGTTCCTTCTGGCGGCGGGGAACGCCGGGATCGAGGCGGTAACCAACATCGTCGTCGAGCAGGCCAACCGGACCATGATGCTGTATGTCTACATTGCGATCATTATCCTGTGCTATATAACTTTTCGCAACTGGCGCGCGGTTGTGGTCGCGGTGTTGCCGCTGGTGGTAACCTCGGTGCTCTGTGAGGCCCTGATGGTATATCTCGGCATCGGGGTCAAGGTGGCAACCCTTCCGGTCACGGCCCTGGGCGTCGGTATCGGCGTCGACTATGCACTCTATCTGTTAGCCATTCAGCTTGCCGGGTTGCGTGCCGGGTATTCACTGCGCGAGGCCTATGGGCGCGCGCTCAGATTTACGGGAAAGGTGGTCGCTCTGGTCGGTATCACGCTTGCCGCCGGCGTCGTCACCTGGGCCTTTTCTCCCATCAAATTCCAGGCCGATATGGGGATCCTTTTAACATTCATGTTTGTTTGGAACATGATCGGAGCGCTGATAATGATTCCGGCCCTGTCTCATTTCTTACTGAACAAGGTGACGGTCCGCGGTTAGGGTGCATTGACGGAGGCGATATATGAAACTTCATGCCAAGACGCGCATGATCATCAACGGCATTTTATCGGTTACCCTGTCCATTCTGTTTGCAATGGGGATCGTCTATTTTCTGATTCAACAGCAGAGCCGGGAAAGGGCTCACAGCCGGATTGAACATTCCATTCAGGTGGTTTTGGCGCAGCTGGAATCGAAAAAAAAAGAGTTGGCCGAGGTAGTGGAAGGTCTTGGGAAGAGCGATATGCTCAGTAACCAGCTTGCGTTAATAAAGGACTTGCTGGGTATGAAGCAAGACATTTTCAGGCAAGCCAGACAGATGGCCCTCTATTTTTGCGATAATGCATATGTGTTGGGGGGAGGCCGCCAGATTGTCATTTACGATGCAAACGGAAAATGGGTGGGCGCCGTCTTTGTCGGGGATGATGCCACGAGTATACTGACATCTGAACCGCCGGGTGGCGCCGGCTATTTCCGGGCCGCCGCGCCGAGAGGAAAGAAGGCCACTGAGAACGATTTTTCTGAGAGCAGTGAAAAACTCTTATTCCCGTTGTCTCTTTCCCTGCCGCTGTCAAAGGAGACGCAAATCGCATTTGACACCATCGATAATCAACTGTGGTTGCGAATTAGCGCCCCCGTGGTGGACGTTGCCCAGGACATGATACAAAGGGGACAGGTGGTAGTTTCGTTTCCGATCGACCAACGTTTTGTCAGTCATGTGTCTATGCTAACCGAGACCCGGGTTAACCTGTTTTTGAAAGGGGCTCTGAGCGCCGGGATGCTCGAAGCCTATGGTCAACTGGATAAAACCGCCGCCGCTGTTGATCAGCGCGCGGGACTTTTTCGCACGCTGTCCGTTGGAACGGATGACTTTTTCGAAGGGGTTTTCCCGCTGCTGGAAAATGGGGAAAAGATCGGGACGGCCAGCATATTGCTCTCTCAGAAGGAAACACAAAGAAATGTACGTCAGATGCTTTTGTGGTTGATGGGGATTGCGGTTGCCTGCCTGTTGCTGGTTGCACCGATTACCTGGTATTTTGCGCATTCGATTACAAAGCCGATCAATCATGCCATCAAGGGGCTTTCCGACGGAGCGGAGCAAATCTTTGCGGCCGCAAGGCAGGTTTCGAACGCCAGCCAGTCTCTTGCGGAGTCTTCTTCCCAGCAGGCTGCGGCCATCGAGGAGACCTCTTCATCGCTTGAGGAAATGTCGAACATGACCCAACAAAACGCCGGTCATGCCAATGAGGCGAAAGCCATGATGGGGGAGGCGAACCGGATTGTCGACAAGGTCAATCAGAACATGAAAGAAATGACCCTGGCCATTGACGAGATAACCCGCAGCAGCGAGGAGACGGGAAAGATCATCAAGACCATCGATGAAATCGCGTTCCAGACGAATTTGCTGGCCTTGAACGCGGCAGTGGAGGCCGCCCGGGCCGGGGAAGCGGGCGCCGGTTTTGCGGTGGTCGCCGGCGAGGTAAGAAACCTGGCGATGCGGGCAGCTGGAGCTGCCAAAAACACCTCGGACCTGATTCAACATACCATGAAAGCCGTTAAAAACGGCAATGCGCTGACCCACCAGACCCGGGAAGCGTTTAAAGAAAATGTGGATATTTCATCAAAAATAAGCCGCCTGATCAATGAGATATCCGCCGCGTCTCAAGAGCAGGCCCAGGGAATAGAGCAGGTCAACAGGGCCATCGGTGAAATGGACACGGTCAGCCAGAAAAATGCGGCCAACTCAGAGGAATCGGCCGCCGCATCCGAGCAGATGCGCGCGCAGGTCATCGAGATAAAAGGATATGTTCAGGAACTCGTTCGGGTCGTGGAAGGCGGAAGCACTGCAAGTGATGGGGCCGGGAAACATCTTCGATCCGAAAAAAACCCGAAGCATAGTGTCTCTCTGCGGCATAAACAGATCGCAGCGCCCATGAAAAAAGAAAAATCAGCGGTTGCTTCCAGATCCAGGGAGGTTTTCCCCTCGCAGGTGATCCCGTTTGATGAAGATGATACGGCTGATTTTTAGTGCCTTAGAAATAATTTTCCGCGCGTTTTTACCATTCAAAAGAGTAAGGAGTGTCTGATGAAGAAAAAGAGATTTAATTGTTATGCGGCTTTTATGTTGGCGGTAACGGGGTGTTTTTTTCTGCTTTGTGCCGATTTTTCGGTAGCCGCACAATGTTTCATCGTAAATATCGCCAAAGAGACGAAAGAGGATCAAAGCCAGATTTATCTTCGCCCCAGTGAGTTGAAAGTACCAAAAGGTGCTTGTGTCATATGGGTCAGCTGGGTTGACAGGGAGAATGTCAATATCAACTTCCATGCGAATTCAAAGTCATGCATTCGTGCGAGTGGGGCAAACACCGGCTTTATGGAAGTCGAAGGATGTTTTATCAGCGATTCAATGAATCATGGCCAAACGGTGAGTCTGTATTTCAAGGAGGCGGGGACTTTCGGGTATCAGTTGGAGATATTGGAAAAAGCGAAGGCGCCCGGGGGAGGAGCACATCGGGTCATTTTACGGGAAGGAAAAGTTATCGTTGAGTAAGATTTTGGACAACTTGTGTAAGTTGCATCAGGCCTTGAACATTGGGAACCCCCAAAAACCGTTGTAAACAGTATAATTCTTAGCAGTTATCGATTTTATTACGCAACCAAACCGGTTGTTCCGCCGATGCGTGTGGGCGCGATTGCGAATCTCCTCGGCGCGAGACGGTGCATTGGTCTATCCGGGAGGGGGCATCGGGTAAAAATATGGAAAGGGAAAATACCATGAATCCGAATGAATTGTTAACGGAAAGACTGGAAATTTGCAATGACGCTGTTCGCATGAAGAAGAAGCCGAAAAGAGTCCCTTTTATAACCCTCGATGCATTTTGGAGATATCACGATTCTCACTACAAGCTGAGTGAAGCGCTGATGGATTATCGGGACGTAGAGAACGCATGTATTAAATTCCAGAACCGATATCAGTTCGATTCATTTCTGGATATCGGTGACAGGAATCCGCTTCAGGTGACAAGAAGCTTAGGGAACTTTGAATATCGGATCGACGATGACAGAAATACGCTGGTTCTTAGAGACCAGTGCTTTTTTAACCCGGAAGACTATGACCTGTTTGCTCAGAACCCCGTTAAGACGCTGTGGGAAAATGTCCTGACAAGGAAATACACCTTGTTTAATAAGGACACGCCTCTTGAGACCTTGATGGGTACCGTGGGAAAGTTTATCGAGTATACCAGGGCCATGTCCCGCATCAGTGAAAGACTGGCAACAGAATGCGGGATGCCTCCCCTTTTTGCCAACATGCACCTCGGCGTAGCAATTGAATGCCTTTACAACTTTTTCAGAGGAATTAAGGGGTTGGCATTGGATTTGAGAAGATGTCCCGATAAAATCACTTCGTTTATCGAGGTTTTCCATACTGCTTTTGTCAAGCCTCAAATAGAAGGGATTGTAAAAATAGACAAACCGGCCACTTGCTTTTCGCGCTCATCTCCAATGCTCGCGCAGAACCTGCTCGGAAGAAAGGACTTTGAGAAGTTTTATTGGCCGCAGTTCAAGGAGATAACGGATAAAATAGTTGCGACCGATAACACCCTGTTCCTGCTTTCTGAAGGAACCACAAAGCACATTACCGAATTCCTGCAAGAGTTGCCTAAGGGGCACTTTTGCATGCTCGTCGATATGGATGACATATTCGAAACGAGAAAAAGATTGCCGAATATGTGCCTGATGGGGGGTATCCCCTTGTTCATGCTTGGCAGGGCATCAAAAGAACAGGTGATAGACCGCGCAAAGAAGGTAATCGATGAAGTCGGCAGTGAGGGGGGGGTGATTTTGAGTACCGATAAATTTCCGTCTTCGTCTGTGGATTGTAATCGGGACAATTTGCTCGCTCTCAGCGAATTCGTAAGGAATTACAGATAGGAGGAAGTTGAAATGGATGAAAAGATTGATTTGACCCAATTTCCGGAAGGGCATGAAGCGCTGAAGCAAATGCTGGATTTTCTACCTACCGAAGAAGAAAAAAAACAATTTCTGGTCGCCATGACATTGTTCCTGGCGATGATGTAGGTTTGTCAATGTGAATTGGAATGATATGAGGAATATGATTTTCTACGCATGCATAACCTGTGAGGAGAGAACTCGATGGCGGTAATTGCAGATAATTCGCTAACAAAAGCGAAATCCAAATTATTCTACGGCTGGATTATCGTTATCGCTATGACGCTTATATATGCCATAGTGGAACTTCCGGTTTTTGCTTTTGGCATATTCGTTAAACCCATCGCTGGCGAAATGGGGTGGACGCGGGAGGCGATTACACGTGCCTTCGGGCTGTATATGATTCTTTTAGGCGTTTTTGGCTTTATTGGCGGAATCCTTGTGGATCGTTTTGGTCCCCGGATATTGAATTTTATCGGAACGATAACGATTGGCTTGGGTTTACTGATCGCCTCTCGGGCAGACTCTTTGCTTATGTTTTACCTGGGATACGGTATTATGGGCGGGGTTGGATTCGCTTTAATATTTGTTCCTAACCAGACGACACTGGCAAGATGGTTTATTGCAAAAAAGGGGTTGGCCCTTGGTATCATGTTTGCCGGGGGGGGAATCGGGGCGTTCATTGCGACGCCTTTGTTGCAGGCCTGTATAGCCAGTTTCGGATGGAGGACGAGCTTTTTCATAGTTGGGATTTTGATTCTATGTATTCCTGTCCCGGCATCGCTATTTCTTAGAAAGGATCCGAAAGGCATGGGATTAGTGCCTTTAGGAGAAGCAGAAACGGGGACGGGCGATAAACCCGGGCTTCAGACTCAGGACTTCACCCTGCCTGAGGCAATTATATCCCGAGCATACTGGTACATCAATTTGGCCTTTGCCCTCGCGCTTCTCGGGTTTTTCATGGCACAGGTAAATATGGTCCCCCATGCCACGGATATGGGCGTGCCTGCAGCCGCAGCAGCCCTTGCACTGGGTATCGCCTCGGGGTGCAATGCTTTTGGCCGGCTTTTTATGGGAGGCGTTTCGGATAGAATCGGGACAAAGCGCTCATTTTATATTTGCCTTGGCTTAGGTGCCATAACGCTGTTCTGTTTGATTCCTGTCAGCAGTGCATCGATGATGTACGTTTTTGTTGTATTTTTTGGAATTGCATATGGCGGGATGGCTCCGCAAGCGGCAAGAATGTATTCGGAACTATTTGGGTTAAAAGCAATGGGGGCCATTATGGGTGTAGCCACGCTGTTGACAATGTTGGGTGCTGCTTTTGGTCCGGTTTTGGGCGGTCTCATCTACGATAAAACGGGCAGTTATGCCCCTGCCTTTATAACCGGAGGCATATCAATGTCAGTTGCAATTTTCCTGGTGTCTATTGTGAAAGCACCCACAAAGGGTACCACCCGGCAGCATCGAACCGAGGGAGTAAATTCTGAAGTATAAATGGCAATCGACAGCAAGAGCTTTACCGGTTTGTTAATAATCGAGCATTGCGCTTCTTCAAAAATTTGTTCTCCTGTCAATTTATCTCTCCAATAATTCGGATTTATTATCTACAGCATATTGGGTTTTCCGGTAGGACCCAAAAATCGGAGCTTTTGAATATGCCGATATTATATACAAAAACGCCAAGAGTGCGATTTGGCGCGGGTATTGCAGTCCCAAGCCTTATGGGAAGTCCGTAGGGTCATCCCCTTTGGTGGTTTACCGGGTATTCCGGGCGAAGGGGAAAAAAAGTACTATAGCTTATGATGGGGGATGCTCGACATGGCGCTAAATTTGGATATCATTGGTAAACAATTTGTAGGAACTCCTTTCAGCTACAACGAGGACGACGTCATCCTTTATGCTTTAGGAATCGGTGCGGGCATCGGTGAGCTCGATTTTGTATACGAGAAGAATTTGATCGTTTATCCTTCTTTTTCGATTCCGATGGAAGACATCATTTTGCCCATGTATAAAGAAGCCGGTATCACGTTAGCGCCCCTCCAAGGCGAAAATAAAATCATCCGGCACCGATTTTTTCCGCCTTCGGGAACGGTTTGCCCCCGATTAACAATCAATTCCGTGTACGATAAAGGGGACATGGGCGCAGTGCTGAATTTCGGCGCCGAAATCAGCGATGATAGAGGCCGGTTGCTGGTGGAATACAAATTTGCGATTATCGATCGGAATGCCGGCAACTTTGGCGGGGATAAGGGGCCGAAAGCCGCTAAGATCCTGCCTCCGGCGGGAAATGAGCCCGATTTTCGTAAGATATATACCACTTCCACAAATCAGGCGGCGCTGTTCCGGCTTACAGGGGACAAAAATCCGATCCACATTGACCCGCAAATTGCCCGGAACGCCGGTTTCGAACGCCCCATACTTCATGGCATGTGCACATTCGGTTTTGCCGTCCGGGCCATTATCAACAGCATCTGCGCCGGTGACCCGAACCGTTTCAAGTCATTTTCGGCTCGCTTTATGAATGTGGTGTATCCCGGCGATACCCTCATTACGGAAGGATGGCGGAACGGGGAAGGGACGTACATCGTTCAAGTAAAAACGCAAGAGGAAAAAATTGTTCTGGGAAATTCAATAGTGGAAATCATTTAGCATGGCTGGTAAAAAGGGCCATCATGAAAGGAATTATTTTATGGCGAAAAGAGAGGTTGTATTCGTAGACGGCGTACGGACCGCCTTTGGGAGAATGGGGGGGACGCTTAAAGACATTATCAGCTCAAAATTGGGGGGGATCGCAATCAAAGGACTTGTAGAAAAAACGAGGATCACTGAAAAAGGAAGGGTGGATTCCGTGATGCTCGGCAGCGCGATCCCCTGTTCTCATGCCGGAAACCCGGCACGGTGGGCTGCCTTGGAAGCAGGTCTCGGTTACGATGTGTCGGCATCCTACGTGGAGATGCAGTGCGGGTCCGCCATCGACTCCATCAACCATGCGGCT
>JAZDPP010000195.1:0-23344 GCA_043797445.1 Pseudomonadota bacterium | reverse complement strand
CGCCTGGCGGAACGAATCCCTCAGGTTCGGTGTGAATGTCTTTGCCGGGGCCGACCTGAACGGGGACGGCCGCGCCGAGGTGGTGGCGGGCCGCGGTCCAGATCCCGCGGCTGACACCGAGGTGAAGGTGTTCGCCTATGATGGGGTGACGGTCAGCCAGTGGCTGTCGCTGGAGGCCTTCCCCGACCTGACCCACGGCATCAACGTGGCGGCAGGGCAATTCTGAATCCGTACAAAAAATGGCGACCCCAACGGGATTTGAACCCGTGCTGCCGGTGTGAAAGGCCGGTGTCCTGACCTGGCTAGACGATGGGGTCGCAGGTATAAATTTTTACCCACCGGAACGGCCGGCGAGGTTGGTGAGCCGTGCTGGACTCGAACCAGCGACTCTCTGCTTAAAAGGCAGATACTCTACCGACTGAGTTAACGGCCCGATTGAGAAGCCAGTAAGTACATGCATCTCCATGGCTTGTCAATAAAAAAAACGGCGCTCTGGAATATATTTCAGGGGGCGGTCAGCCGGATCACAAGGAACTGCGTTCCCGATAAAGCCCTGGCATCTATAAAGCGGAATAGAGAGCTATGGCGGTTGGCGCCACGTTAGTCGTCGGCAATATCGGGATGAACTCCGAGAAAGCGGTACAGCGTAGCGCGCCCCACACCCAGTTGTTTTGCCGCTTTAGCCTTGTTGCCACCGCTGGACTTCAGCGCTGCCTGAACAGCGTCAGTGCTCAGTTTATGAGAGGCGCCGGGATGACAAAACGGGGTATGGAATTGTCTGAGTTCCAGGGGGAGGTTCTCCGGCTGAATGATCCCGTCATTGCAACGAACAATAGAGAACTGCAAAGCGTTTTGAAGTTCACGAATGTTACCGGGCCATGGATAGTCGAGCATCAAAGCGAGAGCGGCTTTTGATATCCGATGGAGCGGATGCCCGTGACGTTCCATGGCTTCCGCAAGAAAATGGTCAATCAGCAGCGGGATGTCGTTTTTACGCTCCCGAAGGGGCGGGACGTGAATCGGGATGACGTTCAGTCGATAAAAGAGATCTTCCCGGAACCGGTGCCGAGCGACCTCCTTTTTGAGGTCCCTGTTGGTGGCACTGATAACCCTGACGTTGACGGTCCGGGTCTCTTCGCCACCGACTTTTTCAAAGGTCCCTTCCTGAAGAAACCGCAACATTTTAACCTGCATGAATTTGGACAGCTCGGCCACCTCATCGAGAAAAACGGTTCCGCCGTCAGCCAGCTCAAACCGCCCTTTTTTGTCCCGGATGGCGCCGGTAAAAGCCCCTTTGACATGGCCGAAAAGCTCGCTTTCGATCAGTCCCTCCGGCAGGGCGCCGCAATTGATGGGGACAAAAGGAGCCGCCGCACGATTGCTTTCATTGTGAATCGCATTTGCCACCAGTTCCTTTCCAGTCCCGGTTTCGCCGGAAATGTGAACAGGAAAGCTGTATTCGGATAGATCTTGAATCTGCCGGAATATCTGGAGCATCTGATCGTCATGACCGATGATATTGGCAAACCGGATTCGCTTGCCGGCTTCAAGTTCCAGCCTGAATAGATCCGTCAGATCCCGAAACGATGCCAAAACACCAAAAGGAACACTATCTTCGTCTGTCATCAGGGTAACGGACACCTCGACCTGGCGAACATCACCGGATCGGGTGGTAATATTGGCCTTGTATTCCCGGTAGTCTTTGAGGGCGGGGATGTCGGTTAAAAAACCGCACTGGTCACCGCAAAAAGGATGGCCGATGGCTTCGTGGCAATCAAGCCCCAGTACCTCCCGGCGATGAAAGCCGGTAATCCGCTCCGCTTCGCGGTTAAAAAAGAAAATCCGCCGGTTCAAATCGTGGGCAATGATGCCCTCTTTTAGGTTGTCAAGGATCCGTTCAAGGTTGTTGCTGTTGGTGATAATTTTATTAATGGCTGTTTGCGTCATCGTTGTGTCACCGGAAGTTGAAAGAAATTTTCAAATAATCCAGAGGCTATCTTAAAGGTCAGTTAAAGTCAAACCCTGCCGGGAGACATTGCTTTCAAGAAAGTGTTGTGGTACTTCGAAAGCCTCGGAATTTTCACTCGCAATAATTGGCAACATAAGGATAAAAAAATGGATTGTAATCAGCAAAAGAATCTGGCCAATTGCAACTGCTCATACGAGTCGTGCGCCCGCAAAGGGGCATGCTGTGATTGTCTTCGCTATCACCTGAAAAGTCGTCAGCTTCCGGCCTGTTGTTTTTCGGCGGATGCGGAGCGAACCTATGACAGATCCTTTGAACATTTTGCCCGGCTGGTAACCGGGAAGAAAATCTAATCGCGTTTTTGCTCTGGAGCGAATAGAGGCGCAGGCGTAATTTTCTTCTCTCCGGAAATGACCGGCTTAAAGATATTCAGGGGGAGTTTGAGCGTCCGCAGGACGATTCCCCATATTTGTTCCCCCACGGCTGTTGGTGCCAGGAGATTCAATTGAGGGTTTTCCCAGGTCCCGGTAGCCGTGATGGGATAGATGAGAACCCCCTTATCCAATATACTCCGGACCAGCGGTATATTGCGCACCAGCATGTCAACTGTACTCAACGGCGCCACAACGATGGTAAGATCGTGCGTTTTTGCCGAAAGATTTTCCTCCCCGGAGAAAAAAATTCTCATAGCGTTGGAGTCAATTTCACCCTCCTTGATTTTGAGCGTACCGTTTTCAAGCGTGGCCGTCGCCCGCGCCGTCTTGAAGGGAAAGCCTTCCTTTTCCAGATCCGGGATTTCGCCTTTCAACAGCCCCGCCACGTTAAGAAGGGTAAAAATCTTCGCGAAAAACCCGAAGCGATAAATTCGACCCTGTACGGCCGAAAACGTTAATTCTCCGGACATCGCATCCATCAGCCGTATTTCTTTATTGCCAGTGCCGCTGAGGTGGCCGTCGAGCTTAAAACAGCCGTCAATGATTTTGCTGTTTCCCCATATACAGGCGAGGCTCGGGGCCAGCTCCTCATCCGTTGCCGTCGGGTTGGCGTCGAGCTGGTAATGATCCGGAGAATAAGAAATGGTGCCGGTCATCGACAGGCCGCATAATTTTGCCTGGCTGACGGAGATGTTTAATTGATTGCCGGGAAAGGAGACCAGCGCTTCAAACGGGCTGAAAGTGAGTTTTTCGCTATAGGCAAAATTGTCGGCATGAACCTTTATGTTTCCGTAAAGGGAAAATTTTTGCCATAACGGGAGGGGGGAGGCTTCGGGTGCGCCCGCCTTATTTTGAAGCAGGTTGGAAATGCGGGGCCAATCGATCTTTTCAATCGCCGTTGTCAGATCGAGATTCAACCCCTCCTCAAAACGGCTTACCGCGCCATCCACTTTAAATGTATTATCCTGCCATGTCATACGGGTACTTGAAATTTTAAGACCGTTTCCGATACCCGCAACCGATGCCTGATGGATGATCAGCGGTAAATTAAATTTTGAAAAATCCAACTGCCCGAGATAGAGGTGGCCTTTGGCGGCCGACAAATACGGTTTTGTGCGCAAGAATCGGGCATTGAAATCGCCTTCAATATGGCCGGACAGAAACGGTGTGCCTTCAAAGAAGGCATTGAGTGTTTTTTCGTGCAGACTTCCGGTAAACCGCAAATCAATGATATCTTTTTCAGGACGAAGGGAAAAGCTGCCATCGGAATTATTATCCCGAAAGCTCAAGTGTTCAATGGTCACACGCTGGGGGGTGCGGGCAATGGTTAATTCAACCGCGGGGCCGTTGGGTTTCTCGAGTGAACCGGATACGGAGAGCTTACCCTGTGAATCAAGGCCTATTCTGATGGGTGTCAAAAGGATTGGGGATTGCCACGCCAGTCCCGGCGGTATCTCCGTTTTCTCCCGTATCCAGGCGGCGGCTTTAGCTTCCAGTGCGCCCGTGAGGGTCGCTTCAAACTGCTTTTCGCTTTTGAGATATCCGGCACAGTGTCCTTGGGCTTCCAACGTGGTGTCCATGACCTCGAAGGTGGCCCGATCAAAGGCGAGTGTTTCCGGATCTGCTGTGAATGATCCGGAGCGAATTGTTATGGGTGATGGAAAAACGGGGGGGGACACCCGAAAATTTTCCATGTTCCCCTTCAGGGAGAACTGCCAGTTTTTCGGGGCGAGGGCCGGGCCTTTGAGCGAAAGTGACGTCGCGGAGATGAATCCGGTTACTGGTTCATAGGGCTTGAGGAGCGGGGCCAGGGTATCGTATCGCGTTAGCCAGGAATGAACTTGCGCCGTTTCCGCACCTAAAGCGTCGGCCGTGATGTCGAGCTGAAACGGCGAGGAGATGCCGATATGTGCATTTAGGCCGGAGAAATCGGACGCGCCGATATTGCCGCGAAGCTGGTCGACCCGAATCCCATCGGTATCGTAGCGAAACGTGCCATCCGTAATTGTAACCGGGTAGGGGATGCGGCTGTAGCGGCCGGAGAGATTGAAGCGAGAGACATCCACTTTTACCGCGGTCCCCGCGTGTGTGTGGTCAATCATTAATCGACCTTCTGCCGCCCCCTGGGCATTGGAAATCCCTGTCATCTCCTGTTTAAATATCTTATTATCGACCAGTCGATGCAAGAGCGGCGGCAATTCGCTTAGGTCCGCTTCCACCGCCGTATCAAGAAAAAAAGGTGTCTTTTCTTCCGATAATACCATTCGATAGGCGCCGTGGCCTTTTGCTTTTCCCAATTGGGCGTGAAGGTCTTTTCCCTCCAGAATTCCATCATGAACGTCGACCCATCCGGTGGCTTCGGTAAGGGTCAGATCCGCCGGCGGAATATAGACCGTGCCATGCTCCAAAAAGCCATGAATCGAGAGGTTTCCGGCTTTTCGCAGGTCGGCCGGGGAGGAGGCGATATCTTTCACTTCAATTTTTCGAACCCACCCCTCCGGAAGAACGGTGCAAAGCGTTTGGACGATCGGCACGTGGCCCATTAGAAATCGAGCGCTTTCCCTCGTCTCGGAGAGGTTTAAATCGGTGGCGCCAATTTCCCAGCGATGCTCGGAGGCTGTATTGTCCGATAAATAGCTGCCGGTCATATTCAGCGTCGGCCGGGCCAGATTGAGCTCCGACAGGTTAAGCTCGATCCGGTCCTTTTCGATGGCAAATGTGGTGTTGAAGTTCCCCTCACCAAAAGGTAGCGTTTCTCCTCCCCGGGCCAGGGTAAGAAGAGGGAGCTCGCCGGAAATGGAGCCTGAAATTTTTTCCCCTTTTTCAACGAGAACGTCGAATTGAAGATCGAGCCGGGAGTCACCGAAATGAAGGCCGGAATGAGGAAAGAAAAATGCATGAACCTTTTCGAGAAAAAACCGCTTCAGTTCCAGGCGGCTCTGGCCGGATAACTCGACGGGGTCGAAATCAAAATTGAAACCGATTCTTTCATCCTGATCGCCGCCGCAGGTCACTTCCATCCTGACGCGATGGGGGGAAAAACTTAGCTCTCCCTCGATATCCCTATAGGCCAGAACCGGTTGCGAAGCCTTGACGATCTCGATTTTCCCGTCCGTTACGCGGATCACCACGCTTTGTTTTACCGAATTGCTGACTCTCATAATGACGGCTGCGACGAGGCCCGCCGAATCGCGCGGAGAGAAAGATTGGAGGGGTGTCCCCGCCGTCTCGGGTGGCAGCTCAAGGAGAAGGTGGGGGGTGGTGGCGCTGAGGCTTTTAATTTCAATATTACCGCTAAAAAGAGGAATGAGTTTCGGGATAGCGACAAGGGACTCGATGGTTCCGGACATTTTCCTCGGAATCTCGATGGTGCTTTTCCGGAAGACCAGTCGCGGCCAGGGCGCATACGTCAATCTCGCATCCGCATAGGTGATTTTGCCTCCGGCCAGATCGGACAACCGTGTTTCAATGTTACGTTTTACGGATTCAAGGGGTATAATGCGGGGAAGGATCGTGGCAATGGTTACCAAAAAAATCAAAAGGCCCGCCAGGCCCAGAAGCGGGAGAATATATCGTTTTTTCGGAAGCTTCATTAAAAAGATAGTCTTTCTTAAAACTTTAAAAAGTCCAAAACCCCGGTGCCGGTTGCTGCTGATTGCTGATCCCTCTATCAAACTAAAAGATGACGGGCAATGAAAATGCGATTCAAGTCTTAACCCCGATAAACGGGATAAGTACCTTTACGAAATAACTTTCTGCCAAAAACGCGCAGGAAATTATTTCTCAGGTACTAATCATTAGTGCCAATTAGACCGAATGGGGCATTCTCCGAGTGGAAAAGCGCAAGGATGGTGTTTGTTCTTTTACGCCAACCATGCTAATTTTTTCCGGTAGATATCGAAACACAAAAGGAGGCGCGCGTGGAGGGAAACCGCACCGAAAAAGAGCTTTCCCGCGGCGGCGCGGAGTTGATTTCGAGCCAGTTTGCCTTATATCGGGATCAATTTAAAGGGATTACGGCTCGGGCAAAGGAGCGATTCCGCGATCGGAACTGGCAGGCCATGCATGCGGATGCCATGGAGCGTCTTTCCCTCTATAAAACGCTAATTGACCAAACGGTTGACGGTATTCGAGGTGTTTTGGGGGAACGCCTGGCGGACCGGGGGCTTTGGGAGAAAATGAAAGTCGATTTTTCCAGGGAAACCGATTTGTTTGTGGACCGGGAGGTCGCCGAAACCTGGTTTAATTCCGTCACCCGGCGTATCTTTTCAACCATTGGCGTTGATTCGCGAATCGAATTTGCCCTTTCAGCTAAAGCTTTCCCATCGCCGGGTAAAGGGGAAGCAGTTTCCCGTGTCTATTCGCACCCCATTGAAACGAAAGCCCTTTTTGAAGCGGTGTTATCCGATTATTATCCCCGGCTTCCCTTTGGCGACATCTCCCGGGATGCCTCGTTAATTTCGGAACGGGTAGAGGCCTATTTGTCAAGGACCGGATCCGTGCGGGGAATTGAGCGGATTGAAATAGTGGATGCGGTTTTTTTCCGGGGAATGAGCGCTTATATAGTCGGAAAGCTTTTCAGCGACTCGTATGTTCTGCCGATTGTCATTGCGGTTTTGCATGGGCCCGCCGGCATCTACTCGGATGCCGTGCTTCTATCCAAAAAAGATGTCAGCGTTCTTTTCAGTTTTACCCGCTCCTCCTTTCACGTGGAAACCAATCACCCTTTTGCGCTCGTCCGGTTTTTAAAGAGCATGCTACCGAGAAAAAAGGTTGCCGAGCTCTATATGGCGATCGGTTACGACAAGCATGGAAAGACGGAATTCTACCGGGATCTTCGGCAACACCTGGCCACTTGTGGCGGCGAACAATTTGAAATGGCGCCGGGGCAGCGCGGACTGGTCATGGAAGTTTTCGGTATGCGCGGTTACGATATCGTTTTCAAGTTGATTAAGGATCGCTTCGCTTACCCCAAGAAAAGCACCCGTCGGGAGGTGATGGAAAAATATGATCTTGTGTTCCGCCACGAACGGGCCGGGCGCCTCGTGGAAGCGCTGTCTTTTGAGCATCTTGCATTTGATCGTTGCTGCTTTTCCGAGGCCTTTCTCAATGAATTGCAGCGCTCGACGGGTCGCATCGTACATGTGGATGGGAATCAAGTTACCATCGATCATGCCTATGTCGAGCGGCGGGTGACACCGCTGGATATATTCCTCGGAGAAGCGGATTCGACCATGGCCGAGGCCGCGGTTATTGATTTCGGAAACGCCATCAAAGAGCTGGCCAAAAGCAATATTTTTCCCGGGGATTTTTTATTGAAGAATTTTGGTGTGACGCGTCATGGCCGGGTTGTTTTTTACGATTACGATGAGCTCTGTCTTTTGACCGATTGCAAGTTTAGAAAAATTCCGCCACCGCGCACCGATTCGGATGCGTTTTCCGGTGATCCCTGGTATTATGTGGGGGAAAACGATGTTTTTCCCGAAGAGTTTAAGACTTTCATCGGCTTGAATGTGTCTCAGATGGAGATATTTTTGCGAGTGCATTCGGATCTTTTCGAGGTGGATTTCTGGCGGGAGACCCAGCAGGCGATCCTGTCGGACCAGTGGTGCCATATTTTCCCCTATCCCTCGGACAGGCGGTTTGATCATTCACGGGAGGCCGTTTGCGATTTGTGGGATGCGGGCTGCCGTATGTAAAATGTGCATTAAACTTGTGTGGGGCACTGATATCGGGTCTAAGCACCGAAAAGGAGAATTCAAATGGAGACGATCGAAGAAAAGGCCAAGCAGATATGTGACCGGCTGGCGTGCCATGAAATCTATCCGGATGAAGTGGCTTGTCTTCGGGAAGAGTGGGCCACGGAGTCAAGATGGAAAGGGATTACGCGTCCCTACTCCCCCGAGGAAGTATTGAAGCTTCGGGGGACCCTTCATGTCGAACATTCGCTGGCGCGGGCCGGAGCGGCGCGTCTCTGGCAACTTTTAAATCATGAAGATTATGTTCCCGCACTGGGCGCGCTTACCGGAAACCAGGCGGTTCAGCAGGTGGAGGCGGGACTCAAGGCCATTTATCTCAGCGGCTGGCAGGTGGCGGCGGACAATAACCTGGCCGGACAGATGTACCCTGACCAGAGTCTCTATCCGTCAAACTCCGTGCCGGCCGTTGTCCGGCGTATCAACAATGCCCTTCGCCGGGCCGACCAGATTCAGGTACTCGATGCCCGAAAAGGTGGCCCTTACTGGTTCGCACCGATCATTGCGGATGCGGAAGCTGGATTTGGCGGGCCTTTGAACGCAATGGAATTGATGCGGGAGATGATCGAGGCGGGGGCCGCCGGCGTCCATTTTGAAGATCAGCTGGCGTCCGCAAAAAAATGCGGTCACATGGGGGGGAAGGTTCTGGTTCCGACCCGTGAATTTATCATCAAACTGATTGCGGCCCGGCTGGCGGCCGATATCTGCGCCATTCCCACCGTTCTTATCGCCCGAACCGACGCCTTTTCAGCGCGACTGTTGACGAGCGATATCGACGAGCGGGACCGTCCGTTTCTTATCAAGGGGGACCGGACGAGCGAAGGGTTTCACTATGTTGCCGGCGGTAATGATCTTGCCATCGCAAGAGGCCTCGCCTATGCACCCTATGCGGATATGATCTGGTGTGAAACCTCGACGCCGGATCTGGCCCAGGCAAAGGCGTTCGCCGAAGGGATTCATTCCCAATACCCCGGAAAACTTCTGGCCTACAATTGCTCTCCCTCTTTTAACTGGAAAATCAACCTGGATGATGCCACCATTGCCAGGTTTCAGCGAGAACTCGGGGCCATGGGCTATAAATTCCAGTTTGTGACGCTTGCCGGGTTTCATTCGCTCAATCTGGGAATGTTCGATTTGGCCTATAACTACAACAAGCGAGGCATGGCGGCCTACTCTGAGTTTCAGCAGGTCGAATTTGCACATGGAAAATCGGATGGGTATATGGCGATTACGCATCAGAAGTTCGTGGGAACCGGCTATTTCGACCGGGTCATGAACGCTATCACCGAGGGAGAAAGCTCGGTGGGGGCGCTATCCGGCTCAACAGAGGAAAAGCAGTTTTAACCATGCCTATCCGGTTGCCCCCCAAAAACATCTTTTGATAGAATGGAGCCACGTGTTTGCGCTACGGAGGCGTATCTCCAATGCCTGAAACCGCGGTTTGGGGGCTAACCGGATAGGCATGGTTTTAACAAGGTGTTCATGAAAACATTAGCTTTCCAATACCGATTCACATTTCCGGACCACTCGGAAAATTTTGAAGTTATCCTTTGAGTAAAAGGGGAGGCCAACAACCCGGAATTTCATGCAAGGGGGAATTTATGCCGGAATCACCCGATAGGCGGCTATCATTGCCGCAGTTCAAGGCAATCAGCTATGCCATATCCAACTATGAGGAACTGAATGTTCTCATCAACCATTTCGTCGAAGGGCTATGCCGCGCTTTCAAGTTCAAGGGCGCAAGCATCATGCTCTACGACGACCGGGAAAAGCAGCTTTTCCACGTGGGAAGCTACGGCGTCAGCGAAGCGTACTTGAACAAAGGCCCTATTTTTTGCGACGAGAAACAGGCCGTTTTTTCCAAAAAAGAGGCTATTTTTATAGACGATTTGCACCAGGATCCCCGTGTTCAGTATCCCAAAGAAGCCATTGAGGAGGGCATCTCGTCCATGGTGACTTTTCCCATCCAATGCCGGGAGGCAACTATCGGTATTATAAGGATCTATCACAGTGAGCCCATACGATTTCACGCCGATGACATCGATTCCATTCGTGTACTGGGTCATCTGCTGGGACTGGTGACGGAAAACCAGGGGTTGAAAAATTTTCTCGACATGGTCAAGGGCGCCATGGGCAGTTTACCGCTTCGCATGTTAAAAGGACTGCCGTAAATGAATCCTTCGCGATTGTTCACCGATACCACCGATTTTATGGCAATCGAGTATGGTGATCAAATCCTTGTCGATGGCAAACGATACACGGTTACCGGTGTGGAGCGGGAACGTCGGTTTGGTATCGAAGACCCAAAGCACTGGGTAAAACGGGTGGTGGATGCTCGGAGCGGGGAGCGAAAAATCATCAAACTGTCCTATTTTGAAACTTTTGAAGCCGCATTGGGAGAAGTGAAAATACGATGTTTCCGGGATCCGGAAAAGGAGGCCGCGATTTTAGACCTGGTAAAGAATCACCCCTCTTTTATGCAGGGGTACTCCCACACCGATCCAAAAGGCAATAATATCCGGGTACTCGATATTGTCCGGGGGTCAAATTTTCTTCTTTATCTCAATTCATTACGGATGCCACATGAGCTATATTTTCATAAAGCCCTGCCCGGTATCCTGTCAAAGCTGGTGACGGCATTTGAAGCGATTCGATTTCTCCATAATGCGGGTTTTCGGCATGGCGACATTCGTAACGATCATCTGGTCGTGGATCAACAGAGCGGCGAGTATGTCTGGATCGATTTCGATTATGATTACGAATCCGGAGAAAATCCTTTCGGACTGGACATTTTCGGCCTCGGCAATATTCTTCTTTATGCCATCGGGAAGGGGTTTCACAATCTTTACATGATTCAAAACGATTCCTACACCTATGGCGATTTAATTGAGCGCATAACGCCGGAAGACATGTCCATCCTGCACAAGGCAAGATTTATGAACCTTCGGAAAATATATCCCTATATTCCCGGAATGTTGAACAACATCCTGATGTATTTTTCCATGAGCACGACGATCTATTACGAGATAGTGGATGAAATGCTGGATGACCTGAGGGGATATCTGCGATCGCTATGAGAGGAGGGGGTTGTGAAAAAGTCAATTCTGGTGGCCGTTAACGATTCAGCAAGTTCCAGGCACGCTCTGGACTACCTGTCGGAACTGGCGGTTTGTCAGGCGGAGGTACATCTGACGCTTCTCCACGTTTTTCGAAAACCCTCGGCGAGCGAGGAACTGATGGGGCCGAATTATATGCGCCAGCAGCAGGAGCGGTATATGCGATTGCTGGAAGATGCCAGAGATACCCTTTCCGCCAGAGGGATTGCGCCTGGGGATATTGAATTGAAGCTGGTGACGACCCCCTATGCAACGGTAACGGATGGGATTATCGATGAGTTCAACAAAATGCATTATGGGATGGTGGTACTGGGACGCAAGCGGATGAGCAAAGCCGAAGAATTTGTCCTAGGCGATGTCGGGGTCAAGCTGGTGCGGGCTCTGGAGGGAGTAGCCATCCTCGTGGTCAAAAGTTGATGGGGAATGTCCGCCCGAGCTTGCAGTCGCTATGCCTGCATATGAAAAGCCTTGACTAATCAAGGACAATCCTCCAAAATTCTTCGCTTTAGTATGAGGGACACCATAAGCGATCCCTCCCCATTTCGGCCCGGGACATGCCCGCGCCTGTGGGAAAATGAATGCAAATTTCATCCAAAAACACGTAGCGCATCAGAAGGACTCATCATGGAATTTGAAACGGTTGTCGGGCTTGAAGTCCATGCCCAACTAAAGACCAAGACCAAGATATTTTGCAGCTGTTCCACTGAATTCGGTGCACCTCCCAACACGAATATCTGTCCGGTTTGCCTGGGAATGCCCGGGATGTTGCCGGTCCTTAATAAAAAGGTCGTTGCGTTTGCCATGCGAATGGGACTCGCCACCCATTGCACGATTGCGGGGGAAAGCCGATTTGCCAGAAAAAATTACTTTTATCCGGATTTACCCAAAGGGTACCAGATTTCTCAGTATGAATTGCCGATTGCCAGAAATGGATACATCGATATCGTTGTTGACGGGTCGGAAAAACGTATCGGAATTCACCGGATTCATATGGAAGAGGATGCGGGTAAATTAACGCATGACCCGATGCGTCCGGTGAGCAGGGTGGATTATAATCGAACCGGCGTGCCGTTGATTGAAATCGTCAGTGAGCCGGATATGCGTTCGCCCGAGGAGGCGGGCGCTTATCTGAGACAACTTCGCTCCATTGTTCGCTACCTCGGGGTTTGTGACGGTAATATGGAGGAAGGCAGTTTTCGGTGCGATGCCAATGTTTCCATTCGTCCCTTTGGCAGTGATGTCCTGGGAACCCGGGCGGAACTAAAAAATCTCAATTCCTTCAAGCATGTGGAAAAAGCGCTTCATTACGAGGTGGCAAGACAAAAGGAAATCCTCCTTGATGGGGGTACGATTGTTCAGGAGACCCGCCTGTGGGATCCCGAGAAAAGTCGGTCTGTTTCGATGAGAGGCAAGGAGGAGGCACATGATTACCGATACTTTCCTGATCCCGATCTTCTTCCCCTGGTGGTGGATGATGCCTGGATTGAGACCCTTCGTGCTGAATTGCCGGAGTTGCCGGTAGAAAAGAAACATCGCTTTGTCGGGCAATATGGATTGCCCGCGTATGATGCCGACTTTCTGGCTTCCAGTCGCGAAATGGCGGATTACTTCGAAGCTTGCGTCAAGATATTTCCGAATGCAAAACCGGTGAGTAACTGGATCATGGGAGCCCTTTCCGCCCTGTTGAACACGGAAGGAAAATCGATTGATGCGTCTCCGGTATCAGCGGAACATCTCGCGCAACTGCTTGGGCTTATTGAAGAAGGGGTTATCAGCGGGAAAATGGCCAAAACCGTTTTCGATGAAATGGCTAAAACAGGAAATTCTCCAAAGGATATTGTTCGGGAAAAAGGATGGGTGCAGGTTCAAGATGAAGGAGCGATCGAAGCGATCGTAGATCAGGTGATTGCACAAAATCCCACTGAAGCAGAAGCTTACCGAAACGGTAAAACCAAGCTGATTGGTTTCTTTGTGGGCCGGATCATGCGGGAAACCCGTGGCAAGGCAAATCCCAAACTTGTCAACGAGGTACTTATCCAAAAACTGAGCAAGTGATGTTCGCTTGGGAGGGGGGTGTTTTTATTGTCGGGTCAGCACCGGTTGAAAGTTAAAAGTTGATTTCCCATTTGGCGCCGGCATAAAAATTGTTTGCCGCTGAATTTTTGGGTTGGGTTTTGTCAAAATCAATTTGACCGATCTCGGGAATAACCTGAACCCCGGGAGCCAGATTGAGAATCGCCTGTGCGTAAATAGCCCATGCCTCATCCCCGGATTTGGCTTGATTGCGGCTATGCTCGACGTAACCGTATCCGGCTTCAAGGGTAACGAGACTGTTTAGTTTGTACCCCGCGGCTGCATTGAAGCCCTTGGCATTCGTAGCCATCAACTTATCCTGCAGAAAACCGGTTTCTTTCGGTGCCGCGGAGAAAGCACCGTTTTCGGGTGGACGAGACATGAATGCATTGCTTTGAAAATATCCAGGCCCGACATTTAGATTCACGCCAAAGAAGAGAATAAAAGTTGATGCCGACCAATCGATATTTTCATTGAAAGCGTCAGTGAATAGGATGTCTTGAAACTTACCGGTTTGTACCCCTGTATAAAGGTCTATCATCGGCACGAGGTGGGTTTCGGGAACCGTCGAGGTTGCGGCATCCGGAGCAATGTCAATGAAAGACAATCTCAGTTGACCCATCGTCAATTGAGCCGTTTTTTCCGGGCTGCCGAGTTGAGATTGGTTAATGGCGGGTGAGCCTTTGGCATTATCCTCGAGTGAGACCGCCCCGACCAACTGAATGGACGAGGGTTGTCCGCTTTCAGGCAATTGGGCTTTTTCAAAAAGCTTCCATTCAGCCGCGGTTGTCACAGCGGCATAAGCAGCGGAAAAGAATATCATCAAGCTTATAGCCAGTATTTTTTTCAATTTATCTACCCTCAATGTGAAGTTTTCGTCTGCCAAAATAGTATGGGCATTGGCAGAAGGCGCTAAGATTCTATCTTTTAGTATTAATAACAAGGCGACATAACGCTGTCAAGCGGCAATTCAAAAAAGCAAGTCATAACAAATTGAGATTATGTACTTTAATCTTTGATAATCGGCAATATTGCTCCCGCTTTTTCGTAGATAGAGTAAAAATGGTGTAACGGCCCCGCGCCTTTGCCGATGGACAGCGCATGATCGATGCATAGGGTGACATATTTTTTTGCCTTGGCGACGGCGGTTTGAAGAGAATCGTTTTTGGCCAGATTTGCTGCAATTGCCGATGAGAGGGTGCAACCGGTCCCGTGAGTATTTTTTGTCATGATACGCCTTCCCTCGAAATGGAAAAAGCGGGTGCCATCAAAGAGGATGTCGGTAGGATCAAACGCGGCGTGTCCGCCTTTCAGAAGAACGCTTGCCGCCCCTATTTCAAAAAGCCGTCGCGCCGCTTTTTCCATATCGGGAATGCTCTGAATTTTTTTCCCGGTGATCAGTTCCGCTTCAGGAATGTTGGGAGTTATCAGTGTAGCGATTGGCAGCAATTTATCGAGAAGGAGTTCCACCGCATTGGGCTCAAGCAGCGAGTTGCCGCTTTTGGATATCATGACCGTATCGAGAACCACATGGCTTGGCTGAAACCGCTTAAGTTGGGATGCGATTGCGTGAATGGCTTCCGTTGTCGATACCATACCGATTTTTACGGCATGCACGGGGATATCCGTAAAGACCGCCTCGATTTGCCGCGCAATTGTCACCGGTGAGACGTTCTGAATGTCCAGAATGAACTGGGTGTTTTGAGCGGTAACGGCGGTTATAACGCTCATGCCGTAAACCCCGTGAGCGGCGAATGTTTTGAGATCCGCTTGAATGCCCGCCCCGCCACAACAGTCGGAGCCGGCAATGGAGAGCACATGTTTCATGGATTTGCCTGTCACAAAACCTCCTTATTCAAAAGACAAAATCAGGGAAACTTAATTAAAATAGGCAGCTATAATCGCATATAGCAAGGTAAAAGAAGGGGTTTAAGAATTTGAACATAAGCGCTATGTTGAAACTATCTGAAAATATGTAAAATTATGGCAGTTGCTAAAACCAATGGTTCAAAAAATTGAATTCGGGACCCTGCCGGAAGGCCGGCGTATGTCCCGTCGGTGGGCGATCAAGGGGATGATGAAATAAAAAACCATTTTTTATTAACACGTTACAACTCTTTTTCCCGGCAATCGAAATTTTTAATACCGTTGGCAGATTTATTGCTATAGTTAAGTGAAACCAGATAATTTTCATCTGTTCTCCTCCTTTCAGCCGGTTGTTTGGGCGCAATCGGTTGATCCCCTCCTGACGGCTGATCCTAAGTTTCGGATCAGCCGTTTTTCCTTTCTAAATTCACTATTCCTTAGGCAGTCAATTATGCATATTTCGCTTTCTCCCGCCTCATTATTTCTTGACAGCCGATTCCTGTTTGATTATAAGTCGCTCTTTGGATCTATTTCTATTTCATTCTAATAGTATCCCGTAATAGCGGCCTGTTGTGCGATAACGGTTCGGACGTTTTTGTAACTGCCGGTCTTTGGTTTCTGAGGTATGGAGGGTTTTTTTTGCATGCGGCTCGAAAGTCTGTTGACTCAACATAAAAAAGAAATCGCGGAAGATTGGTTTGATCGTCTCGTTGAAACCTATCCTCCTGAAACCACACCGTTTTTTAAGAGTCGAAAAGACCCCTTTGACAATCCCGTTGGAAGCACGGCCCGCAGCGGAATCACGGCGGTCATTGATGAACTGCTGAGAGGAATGAATGCCGAGGTCATCGCCTCCTCCTTGGATTCGCTTATCCGCATTCGGGCCGTTCAGACACTGTTCAGCGCGTCCCAGGCAGTCGGTTTTATTTTCCTTTTAAAGAAAACAATCCGCGATCAGTTCAAAAAAGAGATTCAGACACATCAGCTCTACGAGGAGATGTTGGAATTCGAGTCAAAAATCGATGAGTTGGCGCTCATCGGCTTTAACATTTTTACGGGTTGCAGGGAAAAGATAGCGGATCTGAAGTCGAATGAAATGAAGAACACCACATTCAGAGCGTTTAAAAGGGCAGGGCTGGTAGTGGAAGAACCCGAACAACCCTTCGCCCTGTGAATACAAATAACATATGGATGGCGTACGCCGGGAAGCAGCAGACCGCTTTAGTCAGTGCAATCCAGCTGACAAACTGAAGACGTTTCTGACGCGACTTGGCGCCGCCCAAGTGAGGTTGGCTGTATGAATGTAAATTATGTGATATCCCTGTTGGCGGTGATTGTTCTACTTCTGATTGCCCTCATGGGGGCGGCAATGCCGGGCGGTCAAAGCTTTTTCGGCATCATTATCCCATATGTTGCCGTCCTGATTTTCATCTGCGGGTTCTGTTACCGGATCATCGGTTGGGCCCGCAGACCGGTTCCCTTCGGGATTGCATCCACCTGCGGGCAGCAGAAAACATTACCTTGGATTAAGTACGATCGTTTCGAAAACCCGCTCACAACGTTCGATGTCGTCGTTCGAATGGCGCTCGAAGTACTTTGTTTTCGATCCCTGTTTCGAAATACCAAAGCGACATTGAAAGAGGGGGGAAAGCTGGCTTATAGCCTTGAGAAATGGCTCTGGATAGGTTCCCTGGCCTTTCATTATGCTTTTCTTACGGTGCTGTTGCGGCATTTCCGGTTTTTTCTGGAACCGGTACCGGTATGCCTGAAGCTTCTCGAAACCCTGGACGGCTTTCTCCAGGTTGGGGTTCCCGGGCTCATGATTTCCGGGGTTGTCCTGCTGGCAGCCGTCACTTTCCTCTTTTTAAGGCGTGTGCTTCTTCCCCAAGTACGCTATATTTCCCTGCCCAATGATTATTTTCCCCTCTTTCTTATCTTTGCCATTGCCGCTTCCGGTATTCTCATGCGCTATTTTACGAAAATTGATATTGTGGCCGCCAAAGAGCTTACCATGGGGCTTGTAACCCTGCACCCGACGATTCCCGCAGGCATTGGCACCATTTTTTACGTTCATATCTTTTTAATTTCCGTCCTGCTGGCTTACTTCCCCTTCAGCAAGCTGATGCATTTGGGGGGTGTTTTCTTCAGTCCTACACGAAATATGACCGGCAATACGCGGGCCGTCCGGCACATCAATCCCTGGAATTATCCCGTTCATGTTCATACCTACGAGGAGTACGAAGATGAATTCAGGGAAAAAATGATTGAAGCCGGCCTACCAGTGGAAAAGGAGTAGATGATGTCAGACGAACTTCTGAAACCGAATGAACTTATCTCCCGTCTGGATTACAAGACACCCAAAACCGGGTGGATGGATACCCCGGCCGTGATTCGTAAGGGGATGTATTGCTATTCGGCGAACCCGAAAAGCCTGGAGTATGTCGGGATGCCGCATGCCCGAAAATGGAATCCCCTAGATGAGGATTGGTTACTGCCGGAGAACTGGAAGGAAATCGTTCTCAAAGGATTGAGAGACCGTCTGGATCGGTTCCGCTCCTTAAAGATTTTCATGGACATTTGTGTTCGCTGTGGCGCCTGCGCGGACAAGTGTCATTTCTTCCTCGGTTCCGGCGATCCCAAAAACATGCCGGTATTGCGGGCTGAGTTACTGCGGTCGGTATATCGAAACGATTTTACAACGGCCGGCAAAATCATGGGTAAGTTGGTGGGCGCCCGAAAGCTGACCGTGGACGTCCTTAAAGAGTGGTGGTATTACTTTTTCCAGTGTACCCAGTGCCGGCGGTGCTCGGTGTTTTGCCCCTATGGGATCGATACGGCTGAGATCACCCTGCTGACCCGGGAATTACTAAATGAACTTGGACTGAATATCGATTGGATCGCCACCCCGGTTGCCAATTGTTACCGCACCGGAAACCACCTGGGAATCCAGCCGCATGCCTTCAAAGACATGCTCGATTTCTTTGTTGACGATATTGAGGAAATCACCGGTATCCGGATGGAACCTTCGTACAACAAGAAGGGGGCCGATATCCTCTTTATCACCCCTTCCGGTGACGTATTCGCCGATCCCGGGACCTATACCTGCATGGGATATCTCATTCTGTTTCACTATCTTAAGGTTGAATATGGGCTTGATGTCACCTGGAGCACCTATGCCTCGGAGGGGGGGAACTTTGGTTCCTTTACCTCTCATGAGATGATGAAACGGCTGAACTCCAAGATGTATGCCGAAGCCAAACGCTTGGGTGTAAAATGGATTTTAGGCGGTGAGTGCGGGCATATGTGGCGGGTAATTCATCAGTACATGGATACCATGAACGGGCCAGCCGATTTTCTGGAGACGCCGGTGTCTCCGATTACCGGCACCGTGTTCGAGAACGCCAAATCGACGAAGATGGTGCATCTATCTGAATTTACTGCGGATCTTATCAAGAACGGAAAGCTCAACCTTGATCCGAGCCGTAACGATAACATGCGGGTAACGTATCATGATTCCTGCAACCCCTCCCGGGGGATGGGCATGTTTGAAGAGCCTCGCTATATTATCAAAAGTGTTTGCAATAACTTTTTTGAAATGCCCGCCAACACCATTCGTGAAAAAACGTTCTGTTGCGGCAGCGGCTCCGGACTCAATGCCGGAGAAAACATGGAACTGCGGATGATCGGCGGTTTCCCAAGGGCCAATGCGGTCAGGCACGTGCATGAAAAATACGGTGTAAACATGCTCTCGTGTATCTGCGCCATTGACCGGGCTGCCTTGCCGACGCTGATGGACTATTGGGTCCCCGGAGTTAAAGTGACCGGGGTAACGGAGATGGTTGGAAATGCGCTGATCATGCCGGGAGAAACGCCACGAACCACGGATCTGCGCGGAGAACCGTTACCGGGAATGGAGGATGAAGATGCCGAGTAATCGAAAAATTTACAACAAAGGACTTATTCTTGCCGGCCTGGGCATTTTTCTGGTCGCGGTGACGAGTCCGTTCTGGAGCAATATGGGAAAAGCCGCTCCGGTTCCGGAACTGATACTGACCGAAAAAGCAAAGGCGGCAAAGACGTGTGTTCTGCCTAAAGCCGCCATGAAGACAGACCACATGCAGCTGTTGAATGATTGGCGAAATACGGTGGTTCGGGAAGACAAACGCACTTACGTCAATGGTGAGGGGAAAGAGTATGACATGAGTCTTTCCAATGGCTGTTTGAGCTGCCATTCCAATAAGGCGGAGTTTTGTGACAGGTGCCACAATTACGCATCGGTAACCCCGTACTGCTGGGATTGCCATATCGATAAACCGAAGGAGAGCTAATGATGGAAAGCAGCAGACGAAGCTTTTTAAAAATAGCCGGCCTGTCCGCAATCGGCCTGGGCTCCCGGCCGGTTTTGGATGCATTGGGCGTGTCCGGTGGTCAGGAGGGAGTGCCGGAGCCACAGATACTCAAAAATAAGGCAGCGCTTGACGGCCGGCGCTGGGGCATGGTGGTGGACACACGAAAGATTAAATCGAGCAAGGACCTTGAGCCGATGATCGCCGCTTGCCATAAATTCCATAATGTTCCGGTGCTCGAAAACAAAAATCACGAGATCAAGTGGATTTGGGAAGAGGAATTCAATCACGCATTTCCCACGGCGGAAAATGAGTTCCTGAGTGAAAAAGTCGAGCACACTCCCTTCCTGGTACTCTGCAATCATTGCAAAAACCCGCCATGCGTCCGGGCCTGTCCCACGAAGGCAACTTTCAAGCGTGAAACTGACGGGATTGTTTTGATGGATTTTCATCGGTGCATCGGGTGCCGGTTTTGCATGGCCGCCTGTCCCTATGGCGCCCGAAGCTTTAACTTCAGGGATCCACGGCAATTTATCACCGAGACGAACCTGGAATTCCCGACTCGAACCAAGGGAGTGGTAGAGAAATGTAATTTCTGTGCGGAGCGATTGGCCGTCGGGAAACAACCGCTCTGCGTGGAGGCCTCGAAGGGGATACTGACATTCGGTGATCTCGAAGATCCGAAATCCAGTGTTCGGGAACTTTTGAAATCCAATTACACGATACGGCGCAAAGAGGCTCTGGGAACCGAGCCTGGTGTCTACTACATCGTATGAGGTGGTGGTTATGCTTGAATTGGCATTGAATGGAAATAGACGATATTATGTGTGGATGGCTGCGCTTCTGGCGGTCATCGGGGTCGGTCTCTTAGTTTACTTGAAACAGCTCAGTTTTGGTCTGGGCATTACCGGGATGAACCGGGATGTTACCTGGGGGTTCTATATCGCCCAGTTTACGTTTCTGGTCGGTGTGGCCGCCTCCGCGGTCATGCTGGTGCTTCCCTACTATCTGCACAACTACAAAGCCTTTGGCCGGATCACGATCCTCGGGGAATTTCTGGCCGTGGCTTCGGTTACCATGTGCGTTCTTTTCATTTTTGTCGACTTAGGGCAGCCGATGCGGGTGCTGAACGTTCTTCTCTATCCGACACCCAACTCCATTCTCTTTTGGGACATGATCGTACTGAACGGATACCTGCTCCTGAATATTGTTATCGGATGGCAGGTTCTGGATGCGGAAAGAAACGCAGTGGCACCGCCCAAATGGATAAAGCCTTTTATCTACCTTTCAATACCCTGGGCCGTTAGTATCCATACGGTAACGGCATTTTTATACTGCGGGCTTCCCGGACGAGGGTTCTGGCTTACGGCCATTCTGGCCCCGCGATTTCTCGCTTCCGCCTTTGCGGCAGGTCCTGCTTTTCTAGTCCTGCTGTGTCTCTTCGTGCGGCGGATATCCAATTTCGATCCCGGTAAGGAGCAGATTCAATCCCTCGCCAAGATCGTTACCTACGGGATTATTATCAATGTCTTTTTCTTTCTCTGTGAGGTGTTCGTCGTTTTTTACAGCCGGATTCCCGAGCACATGGATCATCTCAACTACCTCTTTTTCGGCCTGCATGGGCATGGCGTACTGGTACCTTGGATGTGGTCTTCCATGGTGCTGATGGGTGTTGGGATTATCCTTCTTGTGAATCCCGCAACCCGGAAAAATGAATCGATTCTGGCCATTGGCTGTGTTGCCATATTTATCGGCACCTGGATCGATAAAGGCTTGGGGATGATTTCCGGCGGGTTCGTTCCTTCGCCGTTGCATCATGTAACAGAGTATGTGCCTTCCGTCATGGAGCTTGTAATCAGCCTTGGGGTCTGGTGTGTCGGATTTCTTGTCTTAAGTGCGTTATTTAAAATGGCCATTTCGGTAAAGGAAGAAGTTCGGGCCTGATTACCCGCCTGCTATCCAAACCACAAAGGGGTGTTTCCCTGTTATGGGAAAACACCCCTTTTTTATGGAGTGAGTGCGCTCGCTGGCTCACCCGGTCTCACCTATCAGTCGATCAATATAATCCGAATTCGGTCTTCATTACCCGATACAGCTCTTCACCGATCGCAAGTCCCTGATCGATAAAACCGGGGCCGTATTTTTGTCCGGTAATGGATCGAAAAGTGGACCGAATTTTGGAGATGAGCGCCATGCCTTTCGGATAATTAGAAACAAACAGGGGAATTGGCGTGTTATGAAACGAGACCATATCCCAGAGGGTCTGCGCAAAGTTATCGGGGCCCCATCGGAATTTATCCGCATCATACAGGCAGTCCGATACCATACGTCCGGTTTTTGTTTTTGCGTCACTGGTGGCTTTGAATGCCTCGTGATTTCGAATGGCGCGGCTGATGTCGGTTATCTCCCTGTCGGAAAGAGTATAAGTTTTTAATACCTTTTCCGCATAGTCAGCCCCTGATGCCGCATGATTCTTTTCTTTTCGTCTGATATCATGCAACAAGCCCGCGCACTGTACCAGCAGCAGCTGACGGGTTAATAATTTCGGGGGTAACCCGGCGGCCGTTCCCTCTACCAAAATGAGCGCCCCCGCGTCCAAGGTGACACGAACGGCATGATCCAGGCCGTGACCGAAATCGTTATCGATGCGTGCGGCCACGAAATCATGAAGTTCTGAAACAACAATATGCGTCGCGAGCATTTCCGATGATCGATCCGCTGCCCATAAAAAATCTTTGTGAAAATCCGGTTTGGGGTACTGTGAGATAATTTGAAGCGTTCGCTTCTTAAGCTGAAGATATATGGGGTCCATGCCTTGATGGATTAAGCCTGTGACCAAGGAACGGCCGGCAAAGGAGTCCCCGCGCCGGCTGTTTTGGTGTTTTTTTTGAGGTTTCAGCCGCTATATAGCCAACATCAGCTACCCGCGGGAAGATCAAATACGGGGCTGCATACTTTCCAGTGACCGTCTTCCTTCATCATTCTTATGGTTTCTTCAACATAATAGGCTTTCCCCAGATCAAACCATTGAGCGGTAAAAAGAAAAACCGGATTTATAGCAGTTCTCCGGTAAGCAGCGAGGTGAACCTCTGCCTCTGTATCGTTCTTTTGAACAGTTTTTGTTCTCACATGATACAGAGCGCTTTTGGCCATCGAAAGATCAAACCCTCGTTTTGCCGTGTCTTCTTTTAAGCGATCAATAAAATTTGAGACTATGGCGGTTTGCCGTTCCGAAGCATCTCCCTTGCGGAGATAATCGGCCATGGCCGGGTCCAGATTAAAGTACGCACCTGCAAATTCCATGGCCACCCGATAGGGAGCGTTCTGGCAGTCCAGCGCCATAAAACCAACCTGGAGCACCAAAGCCAGCACCAGTATTAGTAAAAACGGCATGAGCTTATTCTTCCGGGGCATAACGCTACCTCCTTATTTTGAAATGCCGATGGATAGCAAAAAGTTGATTCAACGGGCATCTGTCTGCAGACAATAAAAGCGGGTGTTTCAATAGGAATTGGCTGTTAGCACGGAAGCTCTGACAAAACAAGAAGTTTGTATGAATTTTGCTTTAGGCAATGTCGCTGATCTCCGGCGCATTCAATGAATGCTTCTCCTAAACGAAAGTCCACCGGTAACCAAACGACAATCGTTCCAGGGCAATCGCATGTAGTGCTACAACCCGCTTCAGCCTTGAGGAAGATCAGATTCCAGCTGCGGCAAACTCACGCGCAAGCGCGTTCAAACAGTGCCGCAGCTTCCATCTGATCCCCCTCAAGGCTTACGCTGCCGC
>JAZDPP010000194.1:0-4918 GCA_043797445.1 Pseudomonadota bacterium | reverse complement strand
CCCGGCCATCCTGGTCGAAGGCAATACCGGTGAGATTGCGCTGGTGGAAAATCTTCTGCGTCAGGATCTTACGCCGGTGGAGGAGGCCGAGGCGCTGGATCGCCTCGTGAAGGAAGAAAAATATACCCAGGAGAAGTTGGGTGTCATCATCGGCAAGGCGCGCACCACCGTCAACGAAATTCTTTCTTTGAACCGCCTGCCTCAGGAGATCCGGGACGAGTGCCGCGCCAACACCGCCGTCACCCGCAAGACCCTCATCGCCATCGCCCGCAAGAAACAGACCCGCGGCATGACAACGGCCTGGAAAAAGATCAAGGAGAAGATGGCCAAGGGAGAAGGCGGCAACGGCGGCATGAAAAAACCCCGGCCTGCAGCCACCCCGGCGGAGCTGAAAACCTGGGTGGATAAAACAAGCGAGAAGCTTGCCGGCATCGATCCATCCGCCTGGTCCGATGTTGAAAAAGCGGATTTTGCCGCATCCTTGACGGACTTGAAGAAAACCATCCTGGCGCTGCTGAAAAAATAAGATGTAGAGGAGAGTAACGGGTGACAGGTAACGGGTAACAGATGACTTGTCACCCGTCACTCGCCACTCGTCACTGATGTTAAAGCATAAAACTTCAAGGTGGCATATAAAATAATTAATAATATTAATATAATAAGTTGTGTCGTCCGGGCGACACCCACACTTGAGATAACAGAACGAATCATAGAGGAAGGTAGAAAACTTGAGATAACCAAGTACAGGTTTCACTGGCAAGAGCCCCATCAGGCAAATTGATTAAACGCTGGGATAGCGTACCTCATCATCCCGAAATTGATATCTTCCCCGATCATGTTCACTTAAATGATGACGACTGTGTGGAGCGTTTCACGCAAGCGGATATATTTACGATACTCAAGAGCATTATCGCTACTCTCACTGAGGCTGGAAAATCGACTGAGCTTGACGGATACGACAAAATCAAAGAATCGTGCCCAAGAGTTGAGTGATTTTCCTTAGAGGCGCCATTTTGGGGGTAAAAAGTGGCTTCTAAGGTCGAATTGTGGGTACTTTTTAAGCTTATCCAACTAATTTTATTTATTTTTGCTTGGTCCGACCCCAAATTGCATCCACGCTGGCACCGGGTGTCCACGTCTCCGGTTGGGTGCATTTCGGCAAACGGGTCTATGTGGGAACCGGCGCCGTCTTCATCAACGGCACGGAAAATGCCCCCCTGATGATCGGCGACGACGCCGTAATCGGTGCCGGTGCGGTGGTTACCAAATCTGTTCCACCATATGAAACATGGGGGGGGTACCAGCCAAACCCCTCCGCAAATAAGCACCTGCCATCCACCGCATCAGTGGAATCTTCCGAATCCGCGAAATCTGCGAAATCTGCGGATCGGTTTTCAGACTGGCAATACCCAAAAATAGAAGAGAGCAAGCTCACCCAATACAACTGGCTGGTCCAGCACAAAAGCAACCTGCAAATGGGATATAAAACGGACATCGGCGCCTTCACCTATATCAATGCAAAATACGGCGTGACGATTGAGGACCATGTTCAGGTTGGATCGCATTGTTCCCTATATTCCGTATCCACGATAGACAATAAAACCGGGCCGGTGCTACTGAAGCGAAACTGCAGGATCGGCAGCCACAGCATCGTGATGCCGGGGGTGACAATCGGTGAAAATGCGGTGGTCGGGGCGATGAGTTTTGTGAACCGGGATGTTCCGGATGGGGCGGTGGTGGTTGGGGTGCCTGCTGGGCTTGTTGGGCGTCGGTGAGGGGATGTGGTCAAAAGAGTATCGGTATGGTTTTGCGGGGCGATTGGGCTGATTCTGTTGTGCGATGCGGCGTATTTTTATGGGGTGCTGACGGCCAGGCGGACGGCCCAAGCGGCGGATGCGGTTGTGGTGTTTCATGGTGCGCCGGAACGCAACAAATTGGGATATCAACTGGCAAATAACGGCATCGCACCGTATCTGGTCATCTCCCCCGCCACCGAGAAGGTAAGGGAAAAATACGATAAACAATATTCCCGATGCGGCGCCTGGCAGCACTTGGCCGAAGACCGGGCGGACACGACCTTTCAAAACGCCCTGTTGACCCGCCGGCTGATTCGCGACCACGGGCTGAAAAAGATTGTTCTTGTAACGGATGCCTACCATATGCCCCGATCCTATGGGTTGCTGCGGTTGCTGCTGATCGGATCGGGCGTGACCCTCATTTCCTGTGACACAGGATCGGATCTCTATGCCGGAAATATCTCCACATGGTCCGTCAGGCAGGTGAAAAGGGCTTATAATGAAATGGTGGAATTTTGGGGGAGCATGGCGGAAGGGGTCGTTTACATATTTCGGGGAGAGCTGCCTGCACGGAATGTAAAAGCGCATCCGGTGGTTGGGGTTTTGCGGTCTTTGCTTTTGTTTGATGTGGATGGCGGCGGTAAAGGCCGTCATTCTTCTATCGTGCCCCTTTTCATGCAGACTTAATTAAGGAAACAAAATCATGCTCAACGCTGAACCAAAACTATCGACCCCGCCGTCTCGCATCTTCCTTTCCCCGCCCCACATGAGCGGGATGGAGTTGAGTTTTATTCAGGACGCTTTTGACAGCAACTACATCGCGCCGTTAGGACCACAGGTAGATGCGTTCGAAAAGGAATTTTCAGAATATGCCGGCATCCGGCACTGCGTGGCGCTGACGAGCGGCACGGCGGCGATGCATCTGGCGCTGCGGTTTCTCGGGGTCGGCCCCGGCGATGAAGTGGTTGCATCGACGCTGACATTTATCGGCAGTGTCAGCCCGGTCACCTTTTTGGGCGCCACACCGGTTTTTATCGACTGCGATAGGGCGTCCTGGAACCTGAATCCGGATTTGTTGGAAAGAGAGCTGGCAAGCTGCGCGGAAAAAGGCAAATTGCCAAAGGCGGTGGTGCCGACGGATCTGTACGGGCAGAGTTGTGATCTGGGACGCATTCTGGAGATTTGCGATCGCTATGGCGTGCCGGTGGTCTGTGATTCGGCGGAGGCGATGGGGGCAAGATATCTCCCGCGGGCAAGTGAGCGCGAGGGAGAGAATTCAGCGCATGCCGGAAAGGGTGCGAGGGCCTCGGTATATTCGTTTAACGGGAATAAGATCATTACGACTTCCGGTGGGGGAATGCTGGCGTCGGATGATAAGTCCTTGGTTGAAAAGGCACGGTTCTGGTCCCAGCAGGCACGGGACGCGTTTCCTCACTATGAGCATACGGAAATCGGGTATAATTACCGAATGAGTAATATTGTCGCGGCGATCGGGCGCGGGCAGCTACAGGTGCTGGATGAGCGTGTTGCGCGAAAGCGTGAGATTTTCGATTATTATCGAAATGCGTTGGACGGGGCACCGGGAATTGAATTGATGCCGGAGGCGGCCCATGGGCGGTGCAATCGGTGGTTGACGGTGATTCTGATTTCGCCGGAGGCGTTCGGGGCGGATCGGGAAGCTGTGAGGCTGGCGCTGGAGAAGGAGAATATCGAGGCAAGACCTGTGTGGAAGCCGATGCATCTGCAGCCGGTGTTCGATCCGCAGATTTTTCCGTTTAATACCCCCTTGAGGGGTACGCAGATTCGCGCAGATTGTCAGAAGAGGGAAAGATTTCCTTGCCGGGTAGTAGGTGGGGCGGTTTCCGAGGATTTGTTTGCGCGGGGATTATGTTTACCATCGGGGACAGCGATGAAGGAGGCGGATTTGGACAGGGTGGTTCGGATTGTGCGGGGAGCGGGGGCGGCTTGACGCCGCAACCCCTGCCGTGTTGCAAATATCACCGAGGCATGCCTGTGCCACTATAATGCTGAGCGATGATGCGCTCTTTTTATGTGAATCTGATGGAAGGTCCGGCTGAAGGACGGGGAAAACCTTACGAAGCCGCACCGAAGGCATTATTATCAGCTCCTGGCCAATGAAAAGGGGATTGCGCACTGGAAAGTGTCGGTGGGGTATGGGGTGTTTCAACTGGCTGTCGGGATCAGTGTGCTGATGGTGCGGGCGCATGGTCTGGGGGCTGTTTTCGGGGTGATAGCTGCGTGGCTGTTGGCTTTTTGGATGGAAAGTTGTAGGTTACGGAAAGAAGTAAAAAAAAGTGTTAAATGTTAAGTCAAATTCAGATTGTTCCATTCAACACGTAAAATGTAAAACTGAAATCATAAAAGGGGACAAGATGGCTGAAAACAGCGATGTTTATCGGAAACTGGCGCAGGATATCAAGGCAATGTTCGAAAAAGAACTGGGTAAGTTTGATTTCAGTGATTTTAGCATAGTGTCCGGTATTATCAACAGGGAGACTTTTTCCGAAAGCACCAATGCCGATAGCTGGAGTTATGACAACCTGTCGCCGGAGCAGAAAGCCGATTATAATTTTATGATGCATATGTAAGCACTTACGATTTCACGTTAACACAACGGAGGCCCTGTCTTTTGACGGGGTTTCGTTTTTTTGAGGAGACGGAAAATGAAAAAGAGGGCGTCGATATAAACACCCTACCGGAAGTTTGCAGGGTCTTGGGAACATACGTGTGGAAAGATGTTTATCCGGTTGACGGACAATGGGGTGACGGTGTCGGGAGTTTGGCACAAGGATGAAGGGGATTCTCTGTCGGAGGGGTATGAGATGGAACCGGGGGGTAGGTTTGTTAAAAAGGAGGAAAGATGTCCGAAATAATTGCAATGGATTCGGACCCGCCCTGGAAAGATATTCTGGAGCGGTATTTTGCGCGGTTTATCGAATTCTTTTTCCCCCATATTTTCTCGGAAATCGACTGGGAAAGGGGGCATGAATTTCTGGATAAAGAGCTTCAGAAGATCATGCGGAGTTCAAAAACGGGCAGGCGCACGGTGGATAAACTGGTTAAGGTCCGGCTGAAGAACGGTTCTGAAATATGGGCGCTTA
>JAZDPP010000193.1:0-4178 GCA_043797445.1 Pseudomonadota bacterium | reverse complement strand
CCGAACAGGCCCCGCATTCCCCCTTGCCGCACCCGATCTTTGTGCCGGTGAGAAACAGATTTTCCCGGAGCACATCGGCCAGCGTCGCATCCGCGTCAATGCTCACCACTTTTTCAAGGCCATTCACGTTGAGAGTCTTATTGATCATGTCGTTATCCTCCTCTGCCGGCTTTGCCGGAAGCTTTTTGCTGTCGGTTTCTTTGTATTAATTGTTAGAATTTTCACTTACAGCGCATAAGCCTTGCACATGATGGCAAGCACCTCGTCCGCGCTCATGCTTCTCGGCAAAAAGAAAAACCCAACATCCCGGGTCGCGGCCTGCGCCATCGGCAAGAGATCGGCTTCCGTTACCTTCAATTCCCTTAGCGTCGGAATGCCGACTTCCTTGTTGAATGCGATGATCCTGTCGGAAACGGTGGCTCCCAAGGCTTCCGGTGACAGATCCTTGTCAAGCTTAAGTCCCATGAGTTCTCCCACTCGCCGCACTTTTTCCGGCGCAACCTTAATTACCACATCGATCACTCCCGGCATGGCGACCGCGCAGGCAACGCCATGGGGGATATGATGCATGGCGCCAAGGGTATGACCGAAGGCATGGCCAAAATGGATCATCGCGTCATTGAACGACATGCCGGCAATGAGGCAGGCGAAGCTCAGCTGGGTCCTCGCCTCGATATCGGCGCCGTTTTTCATCGCTTTCGGCAGATACTTGTAAACGAGTTCGATCGCTTTTTCTGACAGCATATCCGACATCAGACTCTGGCCCGCGGAGGTATACGCCTCGATCGCGTGCGCAAAGGTGTCCATGCCGGTGGCAGCGGTAATCTGAGGCGGCAGTCCCAGCATCAAGCAGGGGTCCACAATGGCAAGATTCGCGATAGCCGCCGGTCCCACGATGCCCCCTTTGGTCTTTGTGGCGGTATTCGAGACAACGGCGATGCAAGTAACCTCGCTTCCGGTCCCAGCCGTCGTTGGAACAAGGACCATCGGTTTTCCGGGCACATGAACGCCGCCTGGAGCGTAGTAATGCCGAATGGGACCGGGGTTGGTCAGCAGGAGGTTGACCGCCTTGGCCGTGTCCATCGAACTTCCCCCGCCGATGCCGACAACGCCATCCACCTTTTCCGCCCGCGCCATTGCCCCGCATTCATCCACCATGGTATCCGGGGGATCCGGCAATACGGAACCGAATTGTACAACCTTCAAACCGGCCTTCTCCATATTATCGATAATGGGATCGACAATGCCCGCATTCTTTACGCCCGGATCATAGACGCAGAGAACCTTCGAACACCCCAACGCCACCGTTCTCTTGCCGGTCTGATGCGATGCGCCCTCTCCAAAGAGCACTTCCGACTTGGAACTGATTCTGAACATACGTATTATCTCCTTTGCATTTCGGTTGATTATTTTACCTTTTCGATGGACGCGATCGGCGCAATTACCATCTGGAACTCAGCGGCGCCCCATCGACTCTTCAAGGGCGCCGGATAGAATGATTGAGTGGCTTCGTTTTCCCAACGCCTCATTTTTGCCGGCGGGAATGAAATAGATACGTTCCAAGAGACACTTAACGGAACCGCAACGATTGAAAATACTAGCCCGAACAGACTGAACTGAATCGATCCAAATCGACTTGAGGATATATATTTAATCCTCGTAAACATGTAAACTGTACGAAAGTATAGTTTTTGGGACTCATTTTCATCATGGCGGAAATTCTTCTTCTCCGTTATGTCGAACCAATCGCTTGTTTCCGTAAACTGAGAAAAAGGTTGATTCCGCGGAGAATAGGCCCTATATTCACCGCGAAAAGTGCGGACAATATGATGTATATTCATGAACGAGAGGATTGGCCGGATTTCCGGTGGAACAGTGCGAAGCTGACCGACCGGCTTGCAGCCGTTCGTCACCGGCAAGGTCGATTGATTGGCAGAATGGAATCGCTCGGCTTTGAATTTCGTGCCGAAGCTGTTCTGCGCACGCTCACTGAAGACATTTTGAAATCGAGCGAAATTGAGGGGGAACTGCTCGATAAGGAGCAGGTTCGTTCCTCGATTGCGCGTCGCCTTGGCATGGATATTGGTGCGCTCACGCCCGCCGACCGAAATGTAGAAGGCGTGGTCGAAATGATGATTGACGCCACCCGGAAATATGACGAACCGCTGACCAATGAGCGCTTGTGCGCATGGCATGCCGCTTTGTTTCCGACTGGCTATAGCGGTATGACAAAGATCACGGTTGGCGCATGGCGCACGGATCAATCCGGCCCCATGCAAGTCGTTTCAGGCCCCATGGGTCGTGAATATGTTCACTATCAAGCGCCCGCTGCTAAAAAACTGGAAAAGGAAATGAACGCTTTCCTGAACTGGTTCAATGCCGGCACCGGCAACGATTTCGTACTCAAAGCGGGCATTGCCCACCTGTGGTTTGTCACCCTCCATCCGTTTGACGACGGCAATGGTCGCATCGCCCGCGCTATCACCGACCTGATGCTGGCGCGCTCTGAACAAAGTCCGCAACGCTTTTACAGCATGTCCGCCCAAATTCGTAGGAACCGGAACGCCTACTACGACATCCTCCAGACAACGCAACGGAATGACCTCGATATAACAAATTGGCTCGAATGGTTCCTTGATTGTCTTGACCAGGCCTTCGACGGCGCCGAAGACATACTGGTTGCCGTCCTGAAAAAAGCACGCTTTTGGGAAATGCACGCGGGCAAGCCCTTCAACGAGCGGCAGCGCGCCATCCTGAATAAATTACTGGACCGGTTTGAAGGCAACCTCACCACCTCCAAATGGGCAAAGCTTGCTAAATGCTCTCAGGATACGGCGTTGCGCGATATCAGCGAGCTCCTGCAACATCATATTCTTGTCAAGGAACCCGGCGGCGGCCGAAGTACCCGGTATGGGTTGGCTGATATCGTTTACTGATCCCTGTTCGCTGTTTTCTTTCACGGCCCAGCGGAACGGTCAACATGAAGGGGGAAACTTCGGTTAGGTTTTTTTCTCTTTGTCGCAGGTCTCTTTATTCAGATATGTTCTTGCGGCAACAAGAAATTGCATGGCGTTATCCAGAAGCGGCTCCACCTGATCCTTCGTCAACTCGAAATATTCGCGGTAATCGCCTCGCTGTCTGAGTTCAAAAGCTTTATTGAGTGCTCGCCCCATAGGGTCTGAAAAAAAGCCGCCCTTCACGAAATGTCTATTGAAATAGGCAAGCACCCCGCTGTGCTTCGAAGAGGTATAGGGCTCATAAATCAGAAGTGCAAGAACAGCGTAGAACATTCCATAGTAAAGACGATTGACCACTGAGCGAAGGCTTTTTCCGCCGTTAAAGAGGTAATGGGCTTCTTCGAGACTTTCCTGTGCCTGCTGCAACCGGTATTGGACAAGCGCCTTTTTCTTATCGTCGGCGATCACAAAGGAACCCCTTCTCTTTGAATGACCTTGTAAATCGGCGCCTCGGACATCGGGCCTTCTTCCAGCTCATCGCTACCGAAAACCAGAGCAGAAATAAGAACTTCATGCTCCAGATTGATCCGATAAATGATATCGTCAATCTCCGCAACCATCAGCTGGTTGTAATCGGGGATTTCTATCATGACATCCAGATCGGAATCCGGGCTTGCATCCTCTCTAGCTTTGGAGCCGTAGAGGCGAATGTCGATGATCGGATATTTCGCGACCAATTTCTCTCGTAGTTCCCGCAAAGCTTGTTTTTCATTTTCCGCAAGCCGCATAGCCCCCCCCCCCCTCTATCTTAGTAACTTAGAAATAATTCTCTGCACGTTTTTACCCCTGAGGGGGGTACTAAAAAGAGCGGCAGAAAATCATTTCGTAAAGGTACTTAAACATAGGGCATCCAAAAGGGATAAAAATCGGCACAGATTTTTCCCCGATTTTTGGACCCGATCAAATAGCCTCTTGAACCAGGATATGGCCTCCATATGACGGAATTTTAAGGGGTCCAAAAACCGGGCAACGGCCAGAGACCGCTTTAGACGCCCTAACCTAAACCCTCAAGGGGGCACTGAAAAGAGTCCCGTTTATCGGGGTTAGGACCTCCTTAAAAGTCCCCGAATGTGGACCTTAACTGATTTTCTATTGTAGGTGCCTGCATACTGAAAGTCAATATCCTCGAAGACCCAATCAGCTGGGGAAAAAAGAAGGCTG
>JAZDPP010000192.1:0-52453 GCA_043797445.1 Pseudomonadota bacterium | reverse complement strand
AATGCGGGTCCACCCGTCCGCAACACGTCATGAGTCATGGTCCCGGCGATATTTAGCAGCGTTGCATGATCGATTTCGTAAGGGTATTATGCGTCAGTGTGTTTGGGGAATGCGACTGGTGGAGAACTACTTAGGAGCAATCATCCGCATGAAATCGCCGACTGAAGCCAACGGAATCGCCGAGCAGGTTTTGGGTATGATCGTAGCGGGGCAGCCTCTCTCAAGAAGGAGGGTCCTCAAGCTCTGCGGGGTTACGATCGCCGGAATGGCGTCATGGACCTGCTTCGGGATGGGCAGCGGAATGAGTGCCCCGTTGATAATCACGGAGCAGGCCAATGGACTGGTGGTCGCGGATCCCACGAGATGTGTTGCCTGCCGCAGATGCGAGCTCGCTTGCACCGATTATAATGACGGGAAATCTTCCCCCGCGCTATCGCGCATAAAAGTGTGGCGAAATCTGAATTTCGGTCCATCGGGGCTCTATACCGGACAAAATAGTCAAGGGGACTGGGGAACAGGCCTGATCGTCCAGGACTTTTGCAAACAGTGCCCGCACCCCGTCCCCTGTGCCGATGCCTGCCCCAATGCGGCCATCGAGGTGAAGCCACCCACCAACGCCAGGGTCATCGACCCGGCCAAGTGCACCGGCTGTAGAGCATGTCTGAAAGCCTGTCCCTGGGAAATGATCTCATTCGATGCGGACACAGCCAAAGCCACTAAGTGTTTCCTGTGCGACGGCAAGCCGAAATGTGTCGAAGCTTGTCCGGCCGAGGCCCTGACTTATGTGTCCTGGGTTGACCTGACCGGCAAGGTACCGCCCCGGATAACTCCAACTTCGAGCAGGCCCCAGGCATGCGGGGATTGCCACGAATAAAAGCAGCGGAAAGAGATGTGCAGCATGGCGCGATATGGCGGATGGGCAGGACGAGTGCTGAGGGTTGATTTGTCTACCGGACGTATCACCACGGAAGACACTGTCGAAAAATACAAGGATTATGTGGGGGGTACGGGAATAGGATACAAAGTCCTATGGGATGAAGTCGCTGCGGAGACAAAAGCTTTCGACCCCGAAAATAAGATCGTCTTCGCCACCGGTCCCCTGGCAGGCACCAGCGCGCCTTGCAGCGGGAGGACCTCCGTCACCACTCTGTGGCCGACCTGTTGGCCGAAACCCCTGGTAGGGACGGGGCACATGGGCGGCCACTTTGCCGCGGAGCTCAAATATGCCGGGTTTGATGCCGTCATCATAGAAGGCAGGGCCGACCATCCCGTCTGGCTCGCGATTTCCGATGGAAAGGCTGAAATCAAGGATGGTCGCCAGCTCTGGGGACAGGGCATACGGCGGACCACTTATGAGATCTCCCGGCAGATGGGTGCCGAGGCTGCCGTGGCCGCAATCGGTCAATCCGGTGAAAACATGGTCCCCATGTCCGTCATCATCAACTCGGTTTCCCATTCAGCCGGAGGCGGAGCAGTGCTGGGCTCCAAGAACCTGAAAGCCATCGGCGTCCGGGGCACCGGCAGCATACGTATCGTGGGGAACAAAGAGGAATGGGAAAAGGCGATCAAGTACCATCTGTCGCTCCTCGGCGCCAACAATCAGCATGTGGTGCCCGGCAGCCCGCAACCTTGGGCGGAGCACTACAACCCGGCCACCCGATGGCTCGCGTCGAGGGGGCGGCAATGGGGCGCCGCAAACCCGCCTATCGATACCGGAGCCTGTGATCCGCACAACCTCAATCGAATCGCTTATCGAACAAACAACGCCGCCTTTTTTCTGGGCGAGAAGGCCTGGCGGCATACCGTGAGAGGCAACGGCTGTACCGGCTGTCCCATTCGGTGCCACACCATACTCAAAGTCCCGGCCGTTTCTTCAAAGTACGGCATCCCGGAAACCGGTCAGAACACCTGTAGCGGCCTGGTCTTCGGAAAGTCGTTTTTTAGAAGCTTCCCGGACGGTCCCCAAGGCCAGACGTCCATCGAAGCGTGCATGGTGGGCATGCACCTTGCCGATGACCTCGGAATATGGAACAACTACGGCCAGCTTCAGCGTGACTTTCAGAAATGCTACTACGAGGGTATCTTTCGGAGCAAGGTGGGTGACAAGGAATTCCAGACCTACTCTTGGGATCTGTTTGAAAAGGGTGATCCGGCCTTTCTGTTCGAACTGCTTCCAAGGATCGCCAACAGGGGAGGCGAACTGGCAACGGCCCTGGGGCTCGGGACCGGATACATGCTCGAGCGGTGGGGAATCGCCGAAGCGGACTGGAAGAGAGAGCGCAACCTGCACTACTGGAAGCTCGGGCATCCGAAGCATCATTCAAATGAGGATGCGGGGCAATGCGGTGTTATCATCAACACGCAATACAATCGCGACGCCCAGTGCCATTCCCACACCAATTTCATCCGGAACGGGCTTCCGCTGGCGGTCCAGAAAAAACTGGCGGCCGAGCTTTGGGGCTCCGAAACAGCGGTCGATGCACCGGGTGCGTTCACGCCGATGAACACCTATAAGGCCAGGATGGCCAAATGGTCGCTGTTGAGAAAGGAGCTTCATGACGCGATTCCCCTCTGCAACTGGATGGGGCCATGGTCCGCTTCGCCGCTTAAAGAGCGCGGTTACAGGGGGGACGATTCCATCGAGTCCATGCTCTACAGTCTGGTGACGGGGGACCAGAAGTCGGGGCAAGATCTCGACGCGGTTGCCGAACGCATATTCGTTCTCCATCGCGCCCTGACCATCCGGGGCATGGGAACAAAAGAGATGCGCACAATGCACGATACCATCCCCGATTGGGTTTTTGGGAATGATAAAGACCGGATACCCTTCACCAAGGGCACCATTCAGATGGATAAGCGCGACATGGAAACCGCGATGCGCATGTTTTACGAAGAAGCAGGATGGGACAAGGAGACCGGTTCGCCCACCAGAGAAACCTATCGCCGGCTGGGACTGTCGAGCGTAGCCGGGGAACTGGACAAAAAGGGGTTGATCGTTTGAAGAAAGCCGATGAACTTTCCGAATTCATAAGAAAAAGCAGCAGAGCGGGAGAATTGCTTGCACTGGCGGATCTTGAAGCTGAATTCGGCGGCCAAATCCTCCCCGTTTCAGAGCCGGCATCAGAGCCGGTCCACTTTCTCACGCTCATTCAGGAAGCTATCTCCGGCAACGATGACATAGAAGTGATTCCGGACGACTTCGGCGGTGCCTGGTATTTCTCCGAACGGTTCATGACCCGCGCATATGCCCGGGTCATGCTGCTCAAGGGCAGTGGACCGCTTAAGATGATAGCTGAGGTGATCCGGGAACATTCACGATGTTACCCGCGTCCGGTCCCGCTTGCTCTTTTTCAATGCGCTCCCTTCAACTTAAGCAATGACGAGATTCGGCGCTGTCTGAAAGAAATAAAGGACACCCCCCCATACCGGGACATCGCGCACTTAACCACTTCAATTGGCAATATTTTTGCATTTTCCACGGATCATCTCGACCTCGGTTACGCGACGATGCTTGCTGAGTGGGCTGATGTGGGGCAGGCCGAAAATCCCTAACGCGCATTTAAAAAGAGGTACCAACACATTGTCAAAACGATGGCTGATGGGCACTCACCAAGGGGCCGTAAATGGCAAGCACTTGGACCATTATTTAGATAGCCCCTTTGCGAAATTCTCTGTAAAATAAACCGGCATTCAACAAAGCTCACCCGGATTTGGACGTGCGCGCGCTTTATGTGTCACCAATCTGAAAATGGATGTGATTCTGGTGCGCCGGTCTTAGGCCTGCGTCTGGATGGTCGGGGTGAACAATAAAACTCTTCTCTCCGATCTTGCTTGGACCTTTCGAGGAATCTCGGGCTTCTTTAGTGAGAAACTTGTAACAGAAAGAGAAGAAATCACGAGATAGTTTATTCTTCGGATCGTTCTCATCCAACCGGAGGCTGGTCTTGGTGCTGTTGCTGGGCCAGTGCTGCACCGTCTTGCCATTTGCTATCGGCACGCGCTTGCTTCCCCAGTCTCGCTGAACCATGAATGTCCCTCGGCCTGTTGAGGCTCCCCAGAAGTCCATCGCTCGCCCCGAATTGTGGGCGTCGTCGGGGTTGGCTTCTCTCCCCACCCCCAAACCTCCGTAATAGATCTCGGTGGCTGTCCACTCCTTTTTCAGCGCCACCGCAAACCGGAACAAAAGCACGATAAATGCCGGATCCAACATGCCGAGCCGGGACACTTTGCCCGCGTCAGCGTGAACGTAATCTACGCCGGCGATAATCGCAGGCTTGACTCGAACCCGTTCGCCGGCTTTGGGATATTTGAGGTGGCCGACTGAGTCAAAACTCAGCGGATTCTCGAGCTTCAACTGTCCGGTTACCACCAAATGAACCAGCACGTCGCGGGCCTCGCTGCTGGAAAGGCTCCTGGCTGGCTTCGCGGAACCCGCCGGCGCCTGCTTGTAAGGTGCAATATGCCGCTCCCAAAGCTTCTGCGTTTCCGTGCTGGCGATTTTCCCTAATTCGATAAGCACGCCGCCCAACTCGAAACCGAATTCGCCCATATTCTGATACCTCCAGCTTAAAAGAGATAGAGATAAAAACTTACTTTTTATAAAGTTAAATTTTGTCGATAGCAACTATAATCGGGCCGGTTAACCCCCATCCGAGAAGACCATACCTCCCCTTTCTGAATGCGCCCGCACCATTTCCCCATAGGCGTCAATGGCGGGTGAAAGCCCCAGAATGGCATCGGCCCAAAAATCAGATCGGGTAATATCGACGCCGAGCGTTCGGCGGGCGATGTTTTCAACCGTATCGCCGCCGGTATTCCGTAGAAATTCTTCATAACGGGAGAGGAATGCAGGGCCTTCCTTCCGGAACCGGTGGTGCAGCGTCCGGGCCAGCAAAAATCCGAAAGTGTAAGGAAAATTATAAAACTCGACACCGGTTAGATAAAAATGGAGTTTGGAGGCCCAGAAAAGGGTATCGGCGCCATCCGGCATCAGCACCTCTCCATAAATGTCATGCTGGGCGGACACCATCATCTCCTTTAGCCGGGACACCGGCACCTCGCCATCCCGGCGCGCCGCGTAAAGGCGCTTTTCAAATTCAAACCGGGCGGTAATATCCAGTAGCAACACGGCCGCACCGGTCAGATCCGCATCCAGCAATTGCAGTTTTTGTATCGATTTAATGGCCGGGTTTTCCATCAGGCTTTGAAGGAGGAGCTGTTCGGCAAACCCGGAGGCCGTTTCCGCAAGGGTCATCGGATAAATTTGGGCCAGGGGCCGATGGGTTTTTAAAAGATGGGCGTGCCAGGCGTGGCCCACCTCATGGGCGAGTGTCGTCACGTCTCTGAGTGAACCCGTGAAACTCATAAACACCCGTTGTTCGCCAATGAGCTTTGAATCGGCGCAGAAAGCGCCGGGCCGTTTCCCGGGCCGGGGCCGGGAATCGATCCAGCGGTTTTGCACCAGGGAAAGATAATAGGCGGATAACTCCGGATAAGCAGTGTCAAATGCGGATCGAACCATTTCAACGGCCGCCTGCCAGCTCAGGTTGCCCGTCGGGGTGAGCGATAACGGTGTTTCCCGTTCATGGAACCGGATCCCCCGCCGCCGGGAAAACGCGGCTCTTATCCGATAAATTTTTTTGGCGAGATCCAGATGGTCATAAACCGCGGTATACATGGCATCGAGCGTGTCTTTTTCGATTCCGGCCTGAAAAAGCGCCGTATCGAGAAAATGATCGATCTTCCGGTGGCGCTGGAGCGTTAATCGGGTCCCGGATATGGCATTCAATGCCGCCGCACAGCTATCTTCGATGGACGTCCAGGCCAGTGTCCCGGCATCAAAGGCGGCTTTTCCCACCTGAGGGTCCGGGTCCGCCAGAAAGCCTCTTAACCGGGAGACGGGGTGCGTTTCCGTCCGGCCATCCGGAAATGCGAGGGTGAAGGTGAGTTTTCCGGACAGGGTATTATAAAGGCTCTCCCAGGCGCTCAGTCCGGTGACATTGAGATCTGCAGCCAGCCCCTCTTTTTCTCGCGACATCATAAATTGTGCCTGCCGGCGCAGCCGGCCCAACCGATAGGAAATATCCCGAAGCCGGTGACGGTGAAAGAAGCGCTGAATTTCGCTATCGGTCGCCTGATTCAAGGCCGGCCCCAACAGGGTGGCAAATTTTTCAAATTCGGCGCTAATGGCATTGAAATCGGCCTGCTCCCTGGCATATGCTTCGTTCGCGACATCCGTTGCGCTGAGCGCTTCGATATACGTCGATAGATGGCCCATGCGTGCGGTAAGTGTTTCCCAGCGGAGAATTAGTTTTTCCCACGAGGGTGCTGTGTTCCGGTCGAGGTTTCCGACCCCGTCCGCTTCCCGCAGCAAATACATTATCTCCAGGCGCAGCGTCTTTTTATATTCGATAAACTCCGGGCCATTCGGATTGGGAAAAAAGGCATTCAGATCCCAAAGGCTTCCCGTATCATCTTTTTGCATGGTATCTTCGGTCCGCATTAAAAGGTCCCCTTTATGAACGGCGGAATACCGGGTGTGGAGAAGTGTCCATTTGCGGCATCTTGTCCCATGTCATCGGGCGCTTCAAGCAAACAACCCGACAAGCATCTTGACAGAATCAAGATCCCGCCGTAGTTAAGTACCCGATAGTCACCCCTTATTCAACCCGCTTCCCTTAAAAGGTGGGGGAAGGATGGGGCAAAAAAATGCCGATTACCCATTTGGAGAGACCCTTGGACTTCAATCCCTGCATGAAACATAAGCTCATTCGAAAGACTGTCCGGAAATTTGCCGAAGCGGAACTGGGCCCCATTGCCGCTGAAATCGATGCGGAGGCCCGGTTTCCCTGGGAGGTGATCGAAAAGATGGGGCCGCTGAATTTTTTCGGACTCCAGATTCCGAAGGAATACGGCGGCGCGGAAGTGGACAGTATCAGCTACGCCATCACCATTGAGGAGCTCTCCCGGGTCAGCGCCGGCGTTGGGCTTTGCGTTACGGTTCATAACAGCGTGGGGGCATATCCCATTGCCCGGTTCGGATCCACGGCACAGAAGGAGAAATTTTTGCCCCGGCTTGCCAGCGGCGAGTGGATCGGGGCCTTTTGCCTGACCGAGGCAAATGCGGGTTCCGATGCGGGCGGGGTGGAAACCAATGCGGTTGCCGACGGGGACGGATATATTCTGAACGGCACCAAGATTTTCGTTACCAACGGCGGGGTTTGCGGCAGCGCGCTCATTTTTGCCGTAACGGATACGGAAGCGCCGCGGCAGGTCGCCAGCGTCTTTTTGGTGGAAAAAGGGATGCCCGGATTCTCGGTGGGAGAAATCGAGAACTTATGCGGTATGCGGTCGAACCAGGTCTCCTCGCTTTTTCTCGAAGATTGCCGGGTCCCCAAAGAAAACCTGATCGGGCGCATCGGCGACGGGTTGAAAATCGGTCTTACCGCCCTCGATACGGGACGGATCGGAATTGCCGCCCAAGCGCTGGGGATTGCCCAGGCCGCCTTTGATGCCTCGGTGAAATATGCCAAAGAACGCCAGCAGTTCAGAAAGCCCATTTCGACATTTCAGACTATTCAAAATTATCTGGCCGATATGGCAACGGAGATCGATGCCGCCCGGTTGCTGCTGTATCGCGCCTGTGCTTACAAGGATGCGGGGAAATCCTTCGGGGCCGAGGCTGCCATGGCAAAGCTTTACTGCAGTGCGCTGGCGTCCCGGGTGACGGGCCTTGCCGTCCAGATTCACGGAGGATACGGGTACAGCAAGGAGTATGAGGTGGAGCGATATTTCCGGGATGCCAAGGTGACCGAAATTTATGAGGGGACCAGCGAGGTGCAACGGATGGTGATTGCCAGATCGGTGCTGACGCAGTTGACTTAAGAAAATGATGTCCCTAACCCGGACAAGCCGGAATCAAAATTCGAAATCCGAATATCGAAATCCGAAACAATACCAAATATTGAAATGATCGAAATCCAAAACATCGCATTCACGCTCAGAACCACAACAAGTTTTGGTTATTTGCATTTTGCTGTTTTGGATTTGTTTCGTATTTCGGATTTCGGATTTTTCTGCCATAAAAAGCACGAATTTCGATAGTAAGATACTAACTCCTAACTCCTAGCTACAGCTCCAGCACCATTCCCACCTCATCACACTGGAAGTATTTAGGGCACCGGCTGCATTCGCCCCAGACCTTGGGGGACAACTCCTCTGAGCCTTTTCGTTTAAACCCCAACGCTAAAAAGAAATCTTCTGCAAGCGTCCAGGTGAAGAGGGTCTTTATTCCGAGCTCTTTTGCCTCGATTTTCATGAAATCGACCAACTTTTTCCCCAGCCCCTTGTGCTGATAGTCGAGATGGATGGCGGTCGATCGGATTTCGGCGATATCTTCCCAGAGGACATGGAGGCTGCCGCAGGCGATGATCCGATGTTCCTTTCCGGTTTCGGGCCCTGGCGCGGTATCGTCTACGGCAATGGTAAAGTCCCGAATATTTTCGTAGATATATTGCGGGCCTCTCGGCAGCATCAAATTGGATGCGGCAAAGCTGTTAATAAGCGTCAGGATTTGTCTTGCATCCGAAACCCTGGCCTTTTGAATCGGGTAGGTGCTGTCCCCTTTGATATCAAAGGGGATTTTGTCGATTTTCTTGGCCGCGGTGAACGGATTTTGATCTGGGTCTGGGGGTTTATCAACATATTCCATGGCTTTTGCCTTCATCGATATCCATGTGAAAGCGATGTATCTGCGATACCATGGATAGAAATTCATTATCGGTGTGAGGAATAAACGCAGCCCTCACTCCTTATTTTTAGTTGATCAAGCCCTGGTTAACGGAGCAGGGGGATTCGACCAGCTCGGAAAATATGGTTTAAAACGAAATGAGTGTCAAGCGGGGACTTTAACCGGAATCAACGTTTTTTGCCATTGAGGGACAATAAGGGAGCGGCATCAGAGCGAGTGGGCACGGATATTTTGTCCACTTTTTTAGATATTCATCCGATACTACCGGTCCATTAATTTAGACTTCGCGCTGCTGAACGCCCATCGGCCAAGATGGGTGCAGAAGCGCCGGTTCCTTCACCTTATCAGCCGGGCGAATTGTAAATCAGTCCATAAAGGTGGAATTCGCATGAAGATCCAAAGCTTGTGAGAGGGTGCAAGGCGGCTCCCGTCCTCTCCACCGGAGAAGCACCTCTGATATAAGCATTTTTATTAACTGATAATTCATGCGTGAAATCGGGGCAGGTAACATTTCCCACCGCTCGGCCTGTACTTGGCACATCTTTTGTAGTACCTCTTTTATCACGATCAGAACCAAACAGCCCATTGTGCAAGGATCCGTAAGCAGGTTTTTAGCCTTATTCCAGGTGCTCTCCAACCGTCTTGATACGCCGGATGACGGGGTTAGAGTCCAGTTTGACCTGCCGGTTTGTTTACCCACTTCAAGGACAACCATGGAAACGTATAAGATTGCTGAAAATAAGATGTTTCATGCGGCGGGTCGTGAGTTTATCTTTTTGGCTGGGGACAATACGATTTTCGAAATCGATGATCGAATAAAGGGGCTTCTCACGAAATGCGGCATCGAAGAAGAATTCACACGGGAAGAAGCTGTCCCGCGGCTTTCCGGCCCTCCGGAGGATAAAGAGGATCTCTTTGAAGATCTGATCAAAAGCCGCGCCCTTGTGCCTTCGAAAGGAACCGGCGGCGTCAAGCGGATAGATTTCGAAAAGCTCTCGATTGAGCTCAAAACGCTGGTGTTGCACGTCACGGATGCCTGCAATCTCGGTTGCCGGTACTGCTACTATGGCAATGGCGAACAAGCCGCTTCGACCAAAGAGAAAATGAGTCCGGAAGTTGCTGCCCGGGCGGTGGATTTTCTGATGGAAAATTCAGGTGCGTTAAAAGAGGTCATCATCGTCTTTTTCGGCGGAGAACCGCTTCTCAATCTCGATCTGATTCGTTTTGTCGTCGAGTATGCCCGCAATAAGGCGACGGAAAGGACCATCCGTGTCGATTTTGCAATGACGACCAATGGGACGCTTCTGAATGACAAAACGATCGATTTGCTGAGAGAGAACCATATCGGCGTCACCATCAGCATTGATGGATTTGAAACGGCGCATGATCGCTTCCGGCGTTTTCCCAACGGCGCCCCCTCGTATGGAGTCATTTTGCCGGGATTAAAAAAACTTTTGGCGGACAAGGGAGAAAAACCCGTTGTTGCCAGAGTGACCGTCGCCGGAGAGTCAAACCATATTCCCGAAATTCTGGATCATCTGCTGTCTCTGGGGTTTTCGGAAGCGGGGTTTGCGCCGGTAACGACCGGGGATTTATCCTACCAGTTGAGCCGCGGAGAGATGGCACAACTGTTGGCCCATTTCAAAACCCTGTCCGAAACCTTCATCACCCATGCGAAAAAAGATGAGTTCTATGGGTTTACAAACCTTATCGACAACCTGGTCGTTCTTCACGAAGGCGAGAGAAAAGACTATCCCTGCGGGGCGGGCATGGGTCTTTTTTCCGTTGATCCAAAGGGACACCTGTACTTATGCCAACGGCTCACCGGGGAGGCATCTTCCCGCATGGGAGATGTGTTTAATGGATTTGACCGAGCGGCATTGACCCGGTTCCGGCAACAGGCATTTATCGAAGAAAAAAAGCCCTGCGCCGCCTGCTGGGTCAGGAAAATCTGCGCCGGCGGTTGTTACCACGAGGCCCTTGTCCGGGAAGGCGGACTCTTGAAACCCAATTTGCATTATTGCCAATGGATACAGGACTGGATTGAACTGGGACTTTCCGTGTACGGCGAGCTTGCGGTCGAATGCCCCGACTATCTTGAAAAGCTTTCCATGCTGCGAGGGCACGCTCCCCTGTTCAATCATTCGATTTAACGGTTGATCGGACGCAACCATCGGCACGAACTAGATTACACAACAAAAAAGGAACCGCGGAGTGGGAATTTTAAGTTTTTTTTCGAAAAGCAAAAAAGGGGTGTTACTGGCCGCCATCATTATTATCCCCGCACTGGCCCTGACCTCGCATGAGTTGTCGGTTCGATATTTTCAGGATAAGACCTGCGTTGGCTGTCATGAAATGGATGACCCGATCAAGAAATGGAAGGATTCCGGAACGGCGAAAAACCATAATAACTGCGCGGGATGTCACTTCGATGCCGGTTTCAAGGGGTGGATGGATATGAATGAATCGGCGGTGCGCTTATTGGTTGCCCACTTTAAGCGGGACCCGAAGGAACCGCTGAAACCGCGTCAGGAGCCGCTCTTCCTTGATCCGAACAAAGAACCCGGTTACTGGAGCCATGTGCCGAACAGCCGGTGTTATAGCTGCAAGGATGTGAAGAATGACCAGGGAATGATGACCCATATAGAGAGCGAGCAGGTTAAAATTCACAGCAAGCTGATCAAGGGGATCACGACACAACCCTGCAAGGACTGCCATAACCACGAGATGAGAAAAGGTCAGAAATTTTACGAAAAATGCTTAGAGAACGTGTGCCCGATTCCACCGGTAAAAGGGTGAAAAAAGAAATCGCCATGAAACTTGCGGTGCACCTCAGAAAGATTCCTGAAAATAACGCGCTTTCCGACATTCCGGATCACCTGCGATCCGCCTATGCGGAAGAGGGATTCGATTTTCAGCGCTTCGGTGAAAAAAGTTGCTCCGTGGACGGGATCTATATCGGGGATGAATTTTGTCCCCTCCGGCTGCCATCACCAAAGGAGCTGGCGCGTTTCTGCCGGTTTTCAGCCGAAAAAAATCTCGGCTTGACCCTTTTGATGCCTGTTCTGACCGATGCCGGGTTGGATCACAGCGCGGCGCTGTTTGACGCACTCGCGAAGCAGTATCCGGCGGCGGAGATCGTCGCAAACGATATCGGAACGATTCTCTTTCTTCGAAAAAATCATCCGGGGTTTCACATTTCCATGGGACGGCTTTTCAATAAGGGATTCAAAGATCCGCGCCTGTCACCAAACGATATGGACATGACGCCGGCGATAAAGACCTTTTTAAGTGAAAGCACCTTTGACCAGGCAGCCTTTGGAGCCGTTATGGCACGATTGGAAGTGCATGGCCTTGAGCGCGATTTACTGCCTCATGGCGAAGGAGTTCCCAAAGGCTCAACGGCGTATCGAACCGCTTACTATTTCCCTTTCGGCTATGTAACGACGGGACGGGTCTGCCGGACGGCCACTTTCGCTAAAAAGAGGGGAAGCGATTTTGCCATGGCGGGTAACTGTTCCAAACCTTGCAACGGGATGTCTTTTCGGCTGAAAAATGATGGCGTTTCTCCGGGCCTCATCCAGGCCGGCAATACGGTGTTTTATCTGTATCCGCCCGAAAAACTCATGGGGCTTCTGGAAACGGCGGCAACGGAAAATTATCGTCTCATCTATCAAGGCTTTGCCATATGAAAATAGTCGCTCCCATCCGTAATATCGACGAGCTGGAAATGCTTCTTCATTTCGGCGCGGATGAGCTTTACTGCGGTATTCGAACCCAGGAATGGGAAAAAAACTTCGGGCAATGGTGGATCAACCGGAGAAGCCCGGAAATCGCCAATGTCCTTTCCCTGAAGGATCTGGCAACCCTTACCGGAAAGGCGCATGAGAGCGGCGCGCATGTCTATATTGCCATGAACGCCTCCTTTTATCCCGGCGCCGGCATGGACTTCGTTTTAAATCTCTGCAAAACGCTGGTGAAAGACATCCATGTCGATGGTCTCATCATCAGCGATTTGAATTTGCTGACGGCGCTTTCCCTTGAAAAGCTGCCCGTTCGAATCCATCTGAGCAGCCTTGGCAGCTGCTTTAATTCGCAATCCGTTGCATTTTATCAGTCTCTCGGCGTCAAGAGGATCATCCTTCCGCGGCAGCTCACGATCCCGGATATCGACCGCCTGGTCAACCGTTCCGATCCGGCCATGGAATTTGAAGTGTTTGCGCTGAACGACGGCTGTTATTATGAGGAAGGCTATTGCCAGAGCTCGCATGCGCTGGGTGCATTTTGCCTGACAGCGTGGGAGATGACGGTCCGTCACTCAAAAAAGCGGCCCCCGTCTTCCAGTGAGTTGGAAAAAAATGAAAAAAAATACCGCGAATATCTCTGGTTTCAAAATAATTGCGGCTCCTCCTTTCAGCAGGACGGCCTGCCGAACGGCCCGTGCAGCCTCTGCTGGTTCGGCCGGTTCAGGGACTGGGGGGTGACGGCTGTTAAAATCGTGGGGCGCGAAGCCTCGTTTGTACGAAAAATGGGCAGTATTCAGCTGGTCAAGGCCGTGATGGACCGGGTGAGAGAGAAGGCCTCTTCGGAGGAAATTGCCTCTTACGCGCGCCGGATCCGCAATACGCCGGCCTACTGTGACAGCGGCCATATGTGTTACTTCAGGGAGTGCTGATTCATGGATGAGCCGTTTTTAAAGCAAATTCGTTACCTGGGGCAGTATCTACGGCCCCATAAACGGATATTGGGGATATCGCTTTTTCTGAGCGGTATCAGCACCGCTCTGGGACTGTGGCAACCCTATTTTTCAAAGCTGTTGATCGACGACGTTTTTATCGCCGGCAATGCGGGGATGTTATGGCCGCTCTTAATCGCCCTCATTGGCCTGCTGCTCTTGAGTTTCGTGATTCGGGTGAGCAATAATTATGTTTACACGCGGTATTCCGCGGGGATTCTCTTTAAAATGAGAGCGGATCTGTTTGACCACCTGCAGCGGATTCCCATGAGTTTTTTTTCAAAGAACAAGATCGGCGATATCTTTTCCAGGATTTCCTCGGATATGGCCGATATTCAGGCGGTCATCACGGATACGATTCCCATCTATCTCTTTAACGTGCTGACCTGCCTCATTACGGGTGCCATCCTCTTCTGGCTGAACTGGAAAATGGCCTTGATGAGTCTCGCCTTCATGCCGGTAGCGCTCGTTATCATTTACCGGTTACGGCCGAAATTGCTGGATCTGGGCCATAATGTCGCGCAGAGCAATGCCGATATCGCCCATTTTCTCTTCGAGTCCCTCGGCAACACCTCTCTCATCCGGGCCTTCGGCGCCGAGAAAATCGAAACGGGCCGGCTGGTTGAAAAGCAGTCTCATATCTTGAAATATATCCTTCGCTATCAGCTCCTGGGAGCGGTTTCGGGGTCCATTCCCACCGCCTTTGTCATATTGAATACGCTGGTCGTTTTCGGTTACGGCGGCTTTCTCGTATTGGACGGATCGCTCACCATTGGGAGCCTGGTGGCCTTTTCCGTCTATCAGGGAAAGGTGTTCGGGCCCTTGCAGGGCCTGCTGGACGGTTTTCTATCCATTCAAAAATCAAAGGTGGCCCTGACCCGGGTCCGGGAAATTCTCGATATTCCGCCGGCTTTTGAAGATAAGGGGGATAGAATACTTTCAGCGGATCACCCGCGAGGCGATATCGTGTTTGAAGAGGTTTCTTTTGCCTATGAGAAAGACGTGCCGATTCTCCGGAATGCCTCTTTTACGATTCCCTCCGGAAAAACGACGGCGATTGTGGGACCGAGCGGTGTGGGCAAAACAACCATCTGTCACCTCATTCTAAAGCTTTTTGGACCCGATTCCGGCCGATTGACCTGGGGAGGAATGGGTCTTGAGACCTTTAACCGGGAGTGGTTGCGACGGAAAATTGCCATCGTCACGCAGGATACTTTTCTGTTTCACACCTCCATACTGGAAAACCTCCGGTTCGGAAACCCATCGGCAACGGACGAAGACATCATTGGAGCGGCCAAGGCGGCCCGGATTCACGAGTTTATTCAATCCCTGCCGGCCGGCTACCAAACGAGCATCGGCGACAGGGGGGTCCGACTCTCCGGCGGCCAGCGCCAGCGCATCAGCATCGCCAGAGCCATCCTGATGCGCCCTGAAATCCTGATCCTGGACGAAGCGACCGCTTTTCTGGACTCCCAGGTGGCGGGCCAAATTAAGGACACGATTCAAACGCTCATGAAACATAAAATCACCATTATTGTCAGCCATCAGCAGGCCGCGGTGGCGCATGCCGAGAATATCATCGTCTGCGGAAAAAACGGCATTCTTTACGAAGGACCGGTCAATGGATTTTCCCATGCCGCTTAAAATAGCCGTCATAGACAGTGGCATCAACCGGAACCATTTCCATGTGGGAAACGTGGCGGGCGGCCATGGATACCGCATCACCGGGGACGGACAGGTGGAATTGCATCCCGATTTCGAGGACGAGATCGGCCATGGCACGGCCATTGCCGGCATTTTGAGTCAAAAAGCGCCGTTTGCGGATCTGTATGCCATCAAGATATTTCAAAAGGAACTTTCCGCGTCCGCCCAGGTTCTATTGGTTGCGCTCAAATGGGCCATTGAGGCAAAAATGAACATCATTCACTTGAGCCTCGGCACCGAAGTCGAAGCCTATCGGGAAGATTTTAATGCGCTTTGCCAAATGGCCCATGACAGCGGCATTGCTATTCTGGCGGCAGCCAGATCCTCCCGGGATCAAATCATCCCGGCCGCGTGTCAGACGGTGATCGGCGTGTTCTGGGATCGCAACTGCGGCAAGGACATGATCACCTATCATCCCGGAGAGAAAATAGAGTTTGGCGCCTACGGTTGGCCAAGGGAAATTCCCGGAATGCCGCAGGAAATGAATTTCCGGGGGAACAGCTTCGCCGTTGCCCATGTAACGGGAATGCTGGCGCAACTATCAGAAAAATATCCGAAAGAAACACAGGCTTTTCTTAAGGAAAGGCTGTGTGAAGCAGCAGTGATGAAATAGATTAGAACAGCCATATTTTTTGGGTCTTAGGGAATGAGTATTTCCCGATTTACCGTTGATATTGCAGGGGCAACCGGCCGATTACGCAATGCCCCAAAGGGGCAATGTAATTTAGCCCAGGGTTGCGGTGGAACCGCTACCCTGGGGAAACGGGCAACATCTCATTCCCATATTGTTTGGCCCCGCGTCCCAGGGTAGCGGTTTTACCGCAACCCTGGGCTAGTGGACAAAGCCCCTTTGGGGCATTGATCAAGCACATGACCGTGTCCAAGATAAATGGTAAATCGGGAATTTCGGATTCCCTTATTATCCACATAGTAAGGCGCGCAGCGCCGAACGCCATTACGGAAAGGAGGAAAAACAGTCCAAACCGGAAATGGTCCCGCAAGCGGTGAAGAACAACTTTTTGCGGGTCCGATTACAGCAATTAATTAACAACAGCACGGAGAGGAGGAATGTTATGAGGGAATTGAAGCCAATTTGTTTCATTCTATTGCTGCTGGGGATGTTCACCCTGGCAAGCGCGCCCGCCAGTGGCGAGATTTTGTTCCCGGATGGCTCGATGATCAAGCAAAAATGCAGCGCCTGCCATAAGCCAGACGCTCAGGGGAATCTGGACGTACTGGAGCATACGAGAAAAACAACTGAAGAATGGAAGGCCGTGGTCGATCGAATGATCCGGCTCAACAGCCTGCCGCTTGAAAACGAGAATTTCCATCCCGTCATCAAGGAGTTGAGCGCAAAACTCTGTCTCAGCCCCAAGGAGATGGAGGCCGTTGCGTATCTAAACAGCGATGAGAACAGCCAGTACAGGGAAATTCCCAAGGATGACATGGAAAAGCGTATTTTTACCGCCTGTGTCCGCTGTCACACTTACGGCAAAATCGTTTCCCATAAAAATACCCCCGAGCAATGGACCGAAGCCAGAAACCTTCATCTCGGATACTATCCGACGGTTGTCCCCCAGATGCGGGAAATGGACTGGCCGGTGGAATCCCAGGCACTGATAGAACCCCTTTCAAAGCTTTTCCCCTTCGACAATCCGGAATGGAAGGAGTGGATGAAAAACAGAAAACCGGCCGATCTGAGCGGTGAGTGGACCGTCGCCGGATATCAGCCAGGCATGGGCTTTTACGAGGGAAGCTATGCCATCAAAGCGGATGCCGCCGCCGGAAAGGATGAGTATCTGATTGAAAAAGAGATCCGGTATGGAAACGGCAAGGTCTTAAAAACGAGCGGTAAGGGGACGTTGTTCAGTGATTTCCATCTGCGTTATGCCCTTTCCTCAACTGCCGACAAGAGCCAGATCGAAGGCGTATTCGATCTGAAGGCACCGGACATGGCATTTAATGGCAAGTGGTGGGCCGTAGTTCAGGACAAAAACGTTTACGGCAACGAGATGTTTGCCAAGGCCGGCTCAACCGCGAAAATTATAGGCGCTTATCCGGAAGCGCTCCAGACCAACAAGCTGCATAAGATAACCCTGATCGGTGTCAATTTGCCCACCATCAAGGCGGCGGATATCACCTTTTCAAATCCCGGAATCAGCGTGGCCAAGATCACCCAGACCGGCACCACCAAAATCGTATGCGATGTGAACGTGAAGCCCGCGGCGGGAACGGGGGTATTCGGAATTAAAGTCGGAACCATCGCCTATGATAATGCGATGAAGGTGTACGCCAAGATGGATGCGATAAAGGTGCTCCCGGAAATCGGCAGAGCGCGGGTCAGCTGCGGTCCGGCCTATCCGGCGCACGGCGTACAATTTGTCGCAAGGGGAATTTCCGCGGGTCCGGACGGCAAGGTGGGGACTGAGGATGATCTGGTGTTGAACCCGGTGGACGCGAAGTGGTCTCTTGCCGAAGAAAAGACCCGGGAAAACGATGATGACCTTAAATATTTAACCACGCCTGTTGCAAACGGGCTCTATACTCCGGTGACCACCTATGGCCCGATAGCGTCCAGAGTCCAAAAAGTCGAAGGAACCGGACTCATCCAAATCATTGCATCGTACAACAAGATGGAAAGCAGTTCCCGGCTGGCCGTTGTGCCGACGGACTTTATTCCCCAAATAAAATAACGCGCAAAAAGGAGAGAGAAATGAAAAAAAGAGGGCTTAAAGCTGTCAATAAACGGGCAAAAAAAATGGAAGAAAAAGAAGTCTTCGGCATGACCGACAATATCTCAACCAGTATGCCCATCGGCTGCACCACCATTTTCGATACCGGGTGGGAAACGAACCCCCGGGCGGAAACGCCGATCGGTAACTGTATTTCCAGCGCCAGGGATTTTACCAGCTGTTCGGGCCCCTGCTGGTGGCCGGCGCAAACGCCGGACAATATAACCAATTGGCCCGATTTCCAAAATCAGTGCCGCTCCATAGAAAAAGACTGGCGAAATCTTAATTTCGTCATCAAACGATGAGAAAGGGAGGAAGCGATGCCTATTAACAAAAAAATGATATGGTCATTAATCCTTTTTGGCTGCATCTGCTGCCTGTCTTCTCCGGCGGCCGCCAAGGATTATCTTTTTACCCCCATCAACAATGCCTGTCAGGTCATTGATTGCGAGACGAATAAGGTCATCAAATCCATACCGTATAATGACTACATCGTCACCTCTCAGGCTTCGAAAGACGGCAAACGGTTATATCTCAATGCCTGGCATTCCATCTATGCGATCGACACGGCGAAGATGGAGCTGGTCGATACCTACAAATTTTCAGTTGAATTGAGTAAAGTTACGGTGCTGGGATTCGACGTTTCCGAGGATGGTGAGAAGCTTTATCTGAGCTGCGCCATTACCAAGAAAAAGCAGAACATTCCCAAACTCGAAGTGCTGCCGCCGCAGCTGGTTGTTTTTGACCTCAAACAGAAACAAATCGTGAAAAACTTTGAAATTCCTTACAATGTAACGGGAGTGATCACCCTTCGCAACGACCCGAATAGCCTTATTTTAGGCGGGTTGGATTTATTCAAATTCAATTTGAATGACGGCAAATATGAAAAGATAAAAGGCATTCTGAACCCCGAGCAGGGGGAAGAAGTTAAAAATTCGCTGATCATCTGGACGAACCGGTCACCCGGCGACCACGGTATCTTTTCGCAACCCTATTACACGGCCACCAGAATGGGCCATTTTTTGATTGACAGAAACACCGGAACCATCAATGACCTTCACGTGAAGGATCTCTGGATGGAGTACAGCAATATCGTTTCTCCCGATCAGAAGTATATCTTTGGCGTGATGGATGAGCTGGTAAAGGTGGATGCCAAAACCGGTGACACCATCAAAGCCGTAAAAGTGAAACAGGGCACCTGTTACGGGCTGGCCCTCACCTCCGACGGCAAGAGAATATATGTGGGGCCCGCCGGCGCGGATATGAGTGTGTATAACACCGAAACGCTGGATCTGATCACCGTCATCCCCCTTGAAGGAGACGGCATCGAGGCGCACATGATCACCATGTAGCGGGTATTTGATGTCATGGTTCCCGGGTTTCCTTTAACGGGAACCATGATTCCGTCCGCGGAGCAAGCGAAACACCGGATCAGAATCACGATGGGACTCCTTGTCATCGCGGGCGCTTTTTTTTGTGTTGGTTGTCGGAAGGCCTCAACACTTAAGACGTTGTCCCCGGTCCTGCCGGTTTCCGCCACTGAATTTAACCTCGGAAATGAGCCGGTTTCAAGTTAACAAGTTTTCTGTTATGGAAACGGCAAGGCGCAAAAGGAACGAATGCGGAGACTAACGTTTTTAAATGGCAAGGAGATAAGGATTGGATGCGGTTACCACAGTTTGAAATTGGAAAGACGACGATCGGCCAACTGGTCGATATCGTTGCGGATCAGTTTGGGGAAAGCAAGGCACTGGAATATCATCGACTCGGAATCAGTTATAATTACACTCAATTTCGGGACGCCTGCAACCGGGTCGCCAAGGGATTCATGGCGCTGGGAATTGAACGGGGCGAGCATATTGCCATCTGGGCCAATAATGTTCCCCAATGGGTGCTGACCCAGTTCGGCACCGGTAAAATGGGCGCCGTCCTGGTCACGGTCAACACCAATTACCGGAGCTTCGAGCTGGAATACCTCATGAAGCAATCGGATGCAACGACATTGCTGCTGGTCGGCGGCGTGCGCGAAGAGGGTGAATACTTAAAAGTGATCTACGATGTCTGCCCCGAGCTGAACACTGCTTTGCCGGGAAAGCTCAACAGCGCCCGGTTGCCAAAGCTGAAAAACGTGGTCTTCCTGGGGGAAGAGACGCATCCCGGAATGTTTTCATGGGATGATCTTCTGGCGATGGGAGCGGCCGTCGGCAACGACGAGCTGGCAACCAGGAAGGCTCTGCTCGCGCCCGAGGACGTGATTAATATGCAGTACACATCGGGAACCACAGGATTTCCCAAAGGCGTGATGCTCACCCACACCAACCTGATCGGAAACGCCCGAAGCCTTGCGGAGTGCATGAACTTTTCACCGGCGGATAATTTATGCATTCCGGTACCCTTTTTTCACTGCTTCGGGTGTGTATTGGGGACGCTGACCTGCGTGGTTGCAGGCGCCACCATGACGCCCGTGGTACAGTTCAGCCCGGTGGAAGTTCTGGAGACTGTGGAAAAAGGCCGGTGCACGGCGCTTCATGGCGTTCCCACCATGTTTATCGCGGAATTAGAAGAGATGGACAAAAGGGAATATGACACCGCTTCCCTTAGAACCGGTATCATGGCGGGGTCTCCCTGTCCCATCGAGGTGATGAAGCAGGTGGTCGGCCGCATGGGGGCAAGCGAAATGACCATTGTTTATGGCCAGACCGAAGCCTCTCCGGGGATCACGCAGACGCGGCCGTCCGATTCCCTGGAGCGTCGGGTGGCCACGGTGGGACGTGCGCTGCCGAATGTCGAGATTCAGATTGTTGACCCTGAAACGGGCGAAAGCGTTCCCCACGGGGTACAAGGGGAGCTTTGCACCCGCGGGTACCACGTCATGAAAGGCTACTATAAAAATGAGGAGGCCACGAAGAACGCCATTGACCGGCAAGGCTGGCTCCACACGGGCGATCTGGCCATCATGGATGAACACGGGTACTGCAAAATCACCGGCCGCATCAAGGATATGATCATCCGGGGCGGGGAAAATATTTATCCCCGGGAAATCGAAGAGTTTTTATACACGAACGAAAAAATCAAGGATGTTCAAGTCGTCGGCGTTCCCAGCCGGAAATATGGTGAGGAGGTGGTTGCCTTTATCCAGCTTAAAGAGGGACAAAGCGCTTCAGAGGCGGAACTGACCCATTTTTGCAAGGATAGAATCGCGTTTCACAAGATCCCGGCGTTTTATATTTTTGTAAACGGATACCCCACAACGGCCAGCGGGAAGATACAAAAATTCAAACTCCGGGACCAGGCAACCGAAGAACTCGGCCGGCAGGAAGATGCGGCCATCAAAACGGCATGACGCTCTCAATATAACCGAAGAGAATTTCCAGGAGTATTTTGTTATGAGTATGGACCCATTATATACTGAAGTCATGAAGCTAAACATGATGGCGGATGATGACCGGAAGGAAGCTGCGGCCAGAGCGTTTTTCGAAAAGCTGAATTCCATGGCCCTTCCTGAATATTTTAATTGGGCTGAAGAGATTTTTGAAGGGCTCCACGTCAAAGAACGGGGCGACAAGACCGCGCTTCTCTGGATGGATATCGCCACAAAGATAAAAAAGAGTTACACGTACGGGGAAGTTGCGGCTGGCGGGAACCAGTGTTTGAATATGCTTCGTAAATCCGGTGTCGAAAAGGGGAACAATATGTACATGATGGTCCCCATCGTCCCGGAAACCTGGTTTTCAACCTACGCCTGCGTCAAGGGCGGGCTGGTGATTGTTCCGACGGCCACCACCATGACCCTGCGGGAGCTGCAATACCGGTTTGAAAGCTATGTCCCCGATGTGATCGTTGCGGACGCCGCTTACACCGATTTAATGGACCAGGCCATCGCAAACACGGGGGTTTCCCCGAAGATTAAAATCATTTTGGGGGAAAAACCGGGATGGACAAGCTATGGCGAAATTGAGAAAGAGCACGAAATCGCCGAAGCGGCAAAGACAAGATCAAAAGACCTTCTGTTTTGTTTCTTTACATCCGGTACCACCGGGCTCCCGAAAAAAGTCGGCCATACGGCAACCTCCTACCCCGTCGGGCATCTTTCCACGGCGGTCATGATTGGTATCCGGCCCGACGATATCCATCACAATCTGAGCGCTCCCGGTTGGGCAAAATGGGCATGGAGCAGCTTTTTTGCGCCGCTGAGCCTCGGTGCGACCGCCACCGGATTCCATTTCACGGTTCTGGACGGAACGAAATACCTCGAAGCCGTTTCCGAATGCAAGGTGACCACGTTTTGCGCGCCGCCGACGGCCTGGAGAATGTTTATCAACCTCGATATCGCAAAATTCGATCTGTCTGCGCTGCGTCAATCCGTCAGTGCCGGCGAGCCGTTAAACCCGGAAGTCATTACTCAGTGGAGAAAATACACCGGTACCGAAATTCGCGATTTTTACGGCCAGACCGAATCCACCGCCATGATCGGAAACCCGCCCTGGGTGGCCGGTAACATGCGCAGTGGTTCCTTTGGACACCCGTCCTTCCTGTATGATGTCGTTCTGGTGGATGATGATGGAAATGCCGTCACAACGCCGAATGAGCCGGGCCATATTGCCGTCCGCCTGGACCGATGGCGGTCCATCGGACTTTTTACGGAATACATCGGCAGCCCGGAAAAAATGGAGACTGTGTTTATAGGCAATTACTACTACACGGGCGACCGGGCTTCCATTGATGAAAACGGGTACTGGTGGTTTGTGGGCCGGGCGGATGACGTCATTAAATCCTCGGATTTTCGTGTGGGGCCTTTTGAGGTGGAAAGCGCCCTCGTGGAACATAGGGCTGTTGCGGAAGCGGCCGTTGTCGGCACCCCTGACCCGGATAGACATCAACTCGTTAAGGCCTTTGTCATTTTGAATAAGGGGTACGAACCGTCGAGAGAACTGGCGCTGGAACTGTTTCAGCATACCATCGGCATTCTGGCCAAGTTCAAAATTCCCAGAATCATTGAATTTGTCCCAGAGGTTCCCAAAACCATCAGCGGGAAAATCAGAAGAATAGAATTGAGAGAAAATGAGGTGATGAGACAAGAAAAAGGGGGAAACCGGAAAACGAACGAATTTTTCTACCGGGATTTCCCTGAATTAAGTTCAAAATAGAAATAGGGTTATTTAATGCCAATCGCAGGGGCCACCTTTTGTGGTTGCCCAGTTTTTCCACGACAGGACCGCCCCTGCGGGATTTCGATCCATTTTGGCAAAAAAAGGCCGGCCTCGGATATGATTCCGGGCCATGGCGGTCGTCGCCTGCATCAAACGGACAAACTTTTTTGGGGAGGAGAAGGGAATGAAAAAGCGCTTATGGACGATTTTTGTGGCTCTGGCGGTTTTATCTTTTTCGACAATCGGGTCGGCGGATGTGATCGACCCCTACGACAACATCTCGGCACCGCCGGGAACCTTTGTGCTGGTTACTTACTTCAATCAAATTCATTACCCGGACTATTACGACAACAACGGTGATGATTACGATTTCGGTCTCGACCAAAGCATGATGCTGCTTCGACCGGTATATTTCGCCGGGAAGATTGCCGACAAGTTGTCCTATGGCGTGAACGCCATCATTCCCGTGGCTCACCTGAGCCTGGACAGCGACAATGTGTTCGGCGCGCCCTCCGTTAGTGAATTCGGTTTAGGAGATATCGCCATCGCCCCCTTTATTTATCTCTATGAAAACCCGGACTCGCAGCTCTATATTTCTTTCTGGGAATTCATTTTTATGCCAACCGGCGATTACGATATGAATAACGCGGTCAATATCGGCCGGGACACCTGGTGGTTCCAGCATCAGCTGGCCTTCGGCTGGTACCCGAGCAAATTCGGTATTGACTTCAATATCAACTTTTTCCAGTTCACCGAGAGTGATGATCTCAAATACGATGAATCGGACGCTCTGGAACTGGAAACCGTCGTCCATTACGGCATTACGGATAAATTTCGCGTCGGCGTCAATGCCGCCTACTGGATGGGCGTTGATGATGCGGAATATGATGGTGTTACCGTACCCGACAGCGAGCCGATGAGTTTCAAACTCGGTCTCAACCTGGCCTACACCTTGAGCGAGACGTTCACTGCCGGCTTCCGCTGGATGCATGATGTGGATTCTGAAAACAATGTCGCCGGCGACTGGGCATATGTCAAACTCACCTATGTCTTTTAGCATGGTAAACGCTTTACTTAGGACAATTGCGGGTTATTTTAATTTTTGCGAATGCGGAAAGAGAGACAGCCCCCCCACCTCATGGCCGAAACCCTGATGGCCGGTTTTAAACTCTTCGGAGCTGTTCCGGAGAATTTGTCGGCCATCATTTTTTTATCGCCCCACCCTCCTGCAGCTGCCTTCGGGAGATATTGCAAAAACACCTGGAGAGAAGGCGCCGAAGGATTGCCGTGACCATATTTGCCGGATACCGAACGGCCTGTTCGGTCTTCTTTCTGATGATAATTGAGCTCACGGTGGTAACGGCTTATTTTTTTCCGGCAACGACCGAGTCGGTGATGGGCCACCAAGCCCCATTTGACTTACCGCAGATGAAAGATGGCACTTATCGGGGCTCCCACACAATAGCAGATAGTGAATATGCCGTGGATATTACCATAACAACGCACGAGATTAAAGAAATATCGGTTATTAGAGGGCCGAAACGGATATTCACCCAAAAATGCGGCTTGTGCGAGGCAATAGCCATGATAAAGAAAGTGATAGCGACGCAATCCTTGCCGGTGGACGCCTATTCCGGCGCTACACAGACCACCACCGCTGTGTTGCGAGCCATTGAAGAGGCGTTGATGACTGAAATTGAGTGGCAGGAAAACTCCCCCCCCACCGAAGCGTGGAGATAACCCGATATGAGAACCTATTGCTTCACCGGCGGGGAATCGAATGTTTAAATGGATATTTTCAAAGATCGGCGTTCAGATTTTTATCATTATTTTCCTGGTAATCGTATTATCAATGGGCTCGCTGATCCATCTGGCCACCAATATGGTCGCGGAATTCGGAGAATATTCGGCCAACATAAATGAAAAGAATCTGATGGCGAAAACGGATTTGTTTTTGTCAAAGCTCACCTATGAGGAGGCAATGAAATATGAAAACACCTTTCAGAGAATTGCCCTCTCCTCCGCCATTCTGGCCGAGCAGGTTTCGATACTTTATCATAACCGGAACGACTTCCATTCAGAAACCGAGAACAGCAGCAATCGATTGATCGTTAATCCGGAAAATGGCATATTTTTCAATGGGGCGAATGAAGATATTGCCGTGGGATTCTGGGGAGCTTCATTTATTCCAAAGGAGATCGAAAATGAGTTAACGTTGCTTTCGAATATCGATCCCCTCCTGAAAAAAGTAAAGGTAAACAACCCCGAATCCGTGGCGGCTTTTATCGTTACCGAGTCGGTGATAACCCGTTATTTTCCCAATGTGCATTTTGTCGATAAATTAAAGCCCGTATCCGAAGGGGACCTCAGAGAAGGTGTCTGGTATCAGGCGGCAAAGCCGGAGAACAATCCGGACCTGAGCACAGTCTGGACGAAAGTCTACCGCGACGAGGCCGGGCAGGGACTGATGACGACCGCGACAACGCCGGCATTCAGCCGTGACGGGAAATTTTTGGGAGTGGCCGCAATCGATGTGACACTGGACAACATCATCAGGGAAATTCTCAAATATGATCGACCCGTGGGAGATAAAAGCGGAAATGACAACATCTTTTCCTTTCTTATGGACAGCGAGGGAAGAATTGTCGCCTTTCCTGAACCGTATCTTGACATGTTCGGTCTCAAGAAAAAAGACGAAAAGGCCCTTCTCCCCGGACAGGTTCTCGATTATCGCCTGTCCGACTCCCGGTTTAAGGAACTTACCCCGGTTGAGCAATCTATAATCAATGGAAACCGGCGCGGCAACCGGATCATCCTGAATGGAATTCCGTTGTTGATTTACAGTCAGTCCATGCCGAGCACCCGGTGGCATCTTTGCATGGTCGTCAACGAGGTTTCTATTCTCACCTCGGTTCAGGATACCCGCCTCGCACTCGGGTCGCTGGTCGCCGCGATGACCCGTAAGTTTACGCTCATTACGATTGCCTTTCTGATTTTCACTTTTTTTCTGATCGTTATATTCCTGAGCCGGAGATATATCACGCCGCTTAAAAACCTCACGCAGGTCGCTTTGCGGGTCAAAGAGGGCGATTTGACGGCAAAAACCGATCTTAAACGAAATGACGAAATCGGGCTGCTTGCCAGAACGTTTAATCAGATGGTTGAAAAATTGCACCAGTCCGCTCTGATCGAAAAGAATTATACGACAACGTTGGAGCAGAAGGTGGAGGAAAGAACGCGGGAAATAGAACAAAGAAGCAAGGACAGGGAAAAAGCCCTGACGCTCCTTGAGCAGGAAATAGCTGAGCGGATCAGTATCGAAAACAAGCTGCGGGATTCAGAAGAACAATATCGTGATATTTTTGAAAATTCCCTCGAAGGCATCTTCAAGACCACGCCGAGGGGCCGCCTGCTCAGTATCAACCCGGCGTTGGCCCGCATTCTGGGTTTTTCCTCTCCCGCCGAGATGATGTTTCACATTAACAACCTGGCCGCCCAAGTATATGTGGACCGATCGGAAAGGGAGGAACTTATAAAAATTCTGGAACGGGATGGCCAGGTCGCCGGATTTGAAGCCAAATTTAAAAGACGGGACGGCGCCGTCATCTGGGCCTCCATCAGCAGTCGAGCCGTAAAGGATTCCATCGGAAGGCTGGTTCACATTCAGGGCTCCGTGGAGGATATTACCGAACGGAAGCGAACCGAAGACATTCTCAAGCAGGCAAAGGAAATAGCGGAAAACGCCAACCGGGCGAAAAGCGAATTTCTCGCGACCATGAGCCATGAAATCCGTACCCCCATGAATGCGATCATCGGCATGACGGAACGGGTCCTGGGAACACCGTTGACGGAGGAGCAGCAAAAATATCTCACGGGAGTCTCCAAATCATCCGATCACCTGATGGCCCTCATCAACGACATTCTGGATTTTTCAAAAATCGAAGCGGGAAAGCTTGAACTTGAAGAGCTGCCGTTCAATCTGGATAAGCTGTGCGGCGATACGGTGAATATGCTTTCCTACCAGGTCGAGCAGAAAAACCTCCGGCTATCTTACCAGCTGGGCAGCGATAGTATCTATTTCAAGGGGGATTTTCATCGGCTCCGCCAGATACTCCTCAATCTGATCGGCAACGCCGTCAAGTTCACCCAAAGAGGTGAAATTTCCCTTCGGGTTTCCAATTCCGTGTCCGGGGAAACCGATTCAACCGCACCACCGGACGCAAAGACCACTCTGTTGTTTTCCATTACGGATACCGGCGTCGGGATCCCCCGGGGGAAACTCGATGTCATTTTCGATACCTTTGCGCAGCTCGATGCCTCATCCACCCGGCGATATGGGGGAACCGGCCTCGGGCTTGCCATCTGCAAAAAGCTGGTAAGCCTGATGGGAGGTGAGATATGGGTGGAGAGCACGCAGGCAAAAGGCAGTACCTTCTTTTTCACCATCCGTCTGAAAACGGCCGGGCAGCAGGAAATCGAGCAGCTGCCCGAATGGATGCCTTCGCAAATGGCCATGGGGGATCTCCATGATCGTCCTTCAACACGCCTTAAGATTCTCCTTGCGGAAGATTTTCCGGTGAACCAGGAAGTCATTATCCCCATCCTGCAAGACCGGGGTCACGAGGTGACACTGGTGGAAAATGGTGAAGAGGCTGTCAGAGCCTCCGAGAACAGCCGGTACGATTTGATTTTAATGGATATTCAAATGCCCGTCATGGATGGACTTGAAGCGACGCGCCGGATTCGGGCCTTGCCCGATAGGGTAGTCGGCGGCACGCCGATTATCGCTCTGACCGCCCACGCATTAAAGGGGGACCGGCAAAAGTATCTGCAAACCGGCATGGATGAGTGCCTGATCAAACCCATTCGGCCCAGCGCCCTGGTGGATATGGTCGAAAAGTTCGGCGGAAAAACTCATATCCCGGTAAAAAAAAGTGAGCCCCGGACGGAAGGAGGCGCGGACTTTGATTACGCCCTGTCATTGATGGATGGCGAGAAAAAAATCCTTCTCATTGCCTGCAACGCCATGGTAACCATCGTTCCGCAAAAAATGAAAGAGCTGCGCGCCGCCCTCGACAGAATGGACCACGGCACCATTGAAAGAGTGGCTCATTCCCTTAAGAGCGCCGCCAACGGTGTCGGCGCCGGGGATTTGTCCGAAATCGCCGCCCAACTGGAACACAGCGGGCGTCAAAAAGATGGGGAAAATGCGTTGACGCTCATTCCCGCACTGGAAAAACACATCACCGTCGTTCTCGAAGATATAAGGACATATATTGAAACGTGCGAAAAAGAGGAAAATGCCTCTTAAGCATCTTCTTCCCGGAATAGCGGGAAGGGCCTTGATCATCGTTTCGGCCAATTTTCCACGGCAGTGAAGGCCGCGCCAGGGTGTTTTTGGAAGAGCGGCAGGCTGTTTGAGCGATAGCGAGTTCCTGCCGGTCTGGAAAAAATATCCTGGCGTGGCAGGTACGATGATCAAGGCCGCGGGAAGCTATCGCTTTAACCGTTTGCCGTACTTTCCGAGTAATTTGTATAACCCCGAGCGGGAGACATCGGCAATGCGGCACATCGTGTCCGCGTCCCCGCCCGACATTCCGATCAGAGCGTCGAGGTATTTGGACTCCGTTGCGTCTCTGAAGTCTTTTAACGGCGGCAGAGGGGCGCCTTGCATCGCCTCGGCGGCTCCCGTCATTAATTTTGCTTCGACCGGCTGGTTGTTGAGGCTGGTTTTCCGCAAATGAATCCGGATGTCCACCGGCAGATGATGCGGATAAATCATCGGTTCGCTCATCGCATTGGCAATCGTGGTGTGAAGCACATTGATGAGCTCCCGAATATTTCCCGGCCATTCATAGAGCATCAGGGTGTCGAAAAAATCATTGGATACCCCCTTGATATTGATTCCGAATTCCTCACAGATCTTCGATACGTAATGACCTGTCAGCAATTTGATATCGTCCGTCCGCTCTCTTAGAGGCGGCAGATGAATATGATAGGTCACCAGCCGGTAATAGAGATCCCGTCGAAATAAGCCCTCGCCCTGCATCTTATTCAGGTCCCGATTGGTCGCCGAGATCACTCTGAAGTCGCAATGCGTTTCTTCCTTTGCGCCCAATGGACGAAACTTTTTACTCTGCAGCGTCCCCAATAAGGATTTCTGCGCGGATATCGGCAGATCGGCGATTTCATCCAGAAAGAGGGTGCCGCCGTCTGCTTGCTTGATTAACCCTTCGGCGTCTTTATCCGCGCCGGTGAACACCCCTTTGACATGGCCGAACAGCAGGTTTTCGACCAGATTAACGGGAATATTCGTGCAGTCCACCGTGATGAACCCCCGTTTTGCCCTCCTGCTGTTGAGGTGAATCGCTTTGGCTATGAGTTCCTTTCCGGTTCCGGTTTCACCGGTAATCAGCACCCCCCCGTCACTTTTTGCCGCTTTTGAAATGAGTTCGAGGCAGCACCGGAGCGTTTCATTTTTCCCGACGATGAAATCCCGATTCAACACTTCATGAATCTTCGGTTTGTTTTCCCGATATCGGACGACCCGGTTGATGATCAGCTTTATATCACTATAGGCGGGTGGTTTTTCCAGATAATCCCAGGCGCCGTTTTTTAACGCCAATTCCGCCCCCATGCTCTCCCCTTTTCCCGTAACCACGATAATTTCCGGCGAGGAGGCGCATTTTTTAAAGTCGGTGATACCCTTCAAGCCATTGGCGTCCGGCAGGATAACATCCAGAAAAACGATGTCATAATCATTTTCACGGGCCATTTTAATGCCGGCCGACAAATTTTCGGCGACATGGCATTCATGCCCCTGGCCCGAGAGATATGAAACGAATGGAGAATAAAAGATTTGATCATCGTCGACGACTAAAATTCTCGTCATGGGGACACCTTTTTCTTATTGATAACACGGCCGTTTCCCATATATCATTTATTGAGTTTAACCTATATGATAGTCGGGGAATGGTCAACTCGTTACAATGGATGGGGATGCAAAAAGCGGCGGGGAGGATTTGCGATGCATACGGAATCGATCGAAAAATGGATGCATGATCACACCTTCGGCCAGGACCAAAAACGGTCCGGAGAGCGGCGCACGATCCTCGTCATTCTCATTTCAGCCCTGACGATGGTTTTCGAAATCGGGGCGGGAATGGCTTTCGGCTCGATGGCACTTCTGGCGGACGGTCTTCACATGGGCAGTCACGCATCGGCGCTTGCCATCTCGGCGTTTGCCTATTACTATACCCGCCGCCATGCCGGAAACCCCCAATTTAATTTCGGTACCGGGAAAATCAACTCTCTGGCCGCCTTTACAAGCGCCGTGATGCTGGCGATCTTTGCGCTCGTCATGGTCGTGGAAAGCGCCGAGCGATTCATCCGTCCGGTGCCCATCGGCTTTAATCAGGCGATCTTCGTGGCGGTCATCGGCCTTGTGGTGAACGGCATTTGCCTCATCGTCCTCGGCGGGCACGATCACGCCCATGACGATACGGATCATGGCCACCCTCACCCCAGGGCTGACGAACCCCATTCCCACCACGGGCACGAGCATTCTGAGGAGTATCATTCGGAGGATCATCATTCGGAGGAGCATCATAAGGATCTCAATCTGCGATCCGCCTATCTCCATGTACTCGCCGATGCCCTCACCTCTTTTCTGGCCATTTTTGCCCTTCTCGGCGCAAAATATCTGGGACAGAACTGGCTCGATCCTTTCATGGGGATAGTCGGCGCGGGACTGGTGATTCGCTGGTCTTGGGGGCTTCTGAAGGCCTCGAGCCAGGTGCTTCTGGATATGCAGGCCCCGAAGGGAATCCGGGAAAAACTCAGAGCCGCCATCGAGTCACAGGGCGATACCCGAATCAGCGATCTGCATGTTTGGGCCGTGGGACAGGAGATATACGCGGCTGAAATCGCTCTGGTCTCTTCGAGCCCTATGAACACGGAGGAATATTACCACCTTTTGCCTCAACAGCTCGGCATCGTCCATCTGACGATCGAAACCCGTCAGTGCGCTGCCCGTTAACTGAAAAAAAAGAGCATGATCATGGATGCGGCCACGCCAGGGCATTTTTTCCAGCCCGGCAAGAACTCGCTAGCGCTCAAACAGCTTGCCGGGCTTCCAAAAATACCCTGGCGTGACCTGCCCGTCACTTGAGTTGGACCAAATCGATAATCAAGGCCAAAAAAAGCTTGACATCCAGCAGGGATTCGGCGAGGAAGTGGCTTAATTGACGGGTCGAAACCCGTCGCGTTTTTTTAGTTCAGTTCCGAATGACCGTACGTTAATATTATGGAGCCACGAAGGCGCCACCTCAGGGAGGGGTGCCTTCGTGGCTTTTTTATTTAAATGCAACCAAATTTTGAATCCTGATGCTGGCTATGCCCGCAACCCCGTAGGGGCGAACCTATGTGTTCGCCCTGATTACGAAGGGCGGACACATAGGTTCGCCCCTACAGGCCGTGCTCCGAAATCAGGGGGACAGGATTATATTTTTTTTGTTTTTTTCGACAGGAATGAATCTTAAATGAATCTTAAAGGTACTACGAGGAGGAAAACATGCGGACAGGCAAGGCAATGGTATCGGTGATGGCGGTAACTTGGATGATATTTATGGCGGCACCGGCGTTAGCGCATTTCGGCGTCATCATTCCTTCGGATGATATCATTACTCAGGAGGACACCAAAAGCGTTCATATCGCGGTCAAATTCATTCATCCCCTTGAACAGCACTATATGGAGATGGGCAAGCCCAGGCAGTTTGGCGTCATGCACGATGGGAAAAAAGCCGATCTTCTGGGAAGCCTTCAGGAGGCCAAGGGCAAGAGTCCGGACCAGGCCGAATCCTTCACTTTCTGGAAAACCGAATTTCCGATCCGCCGCCCCGGGGATTACATATTCTATGTCGAACCGAGCCCCTACTGGGAGCCGGCCGAAGATCTTTTCATTGTCCATTACACCAAGGTCTGCGTGAATGCCCTGGGAATGGAAGCCGGATGGGATAAACCCGTGGGCCTTGAAACCGAAATCGTACCGCTCTCCCGCCCCTATGGTCTCTGGACCGGCAATCTGTTTACGGGCCGGGTCCTTGTTAAGGGAAAGCCGGTGCCCTTTGCCGAAGTGGAAATCGAGTATCTGAATGAGGCCGCGGAAGGTGGAAAGAAGATCGTTCCGCCGGCCGACCCCTATGTGACCCAGGTGGTCAAGGCCGATGCCGGCGGGGTGTTCAGCTACGCCATGCCCAAGGCCGGCTGGTGGGGGTTTTCCGCCCTGAACGAGGCGAGCTGGACGCTCAAGCATGAGGGGAAAAAGAAAAATGTCGAGATCGGCGCCGTCATCTGGGTGCGAACCATCGACATTCCATAACCGCTTCCTTAGGTTCCCCATGCCGTTTGCAGGGGCGGACCGACTCGGTTTTCAAAACCGAGTCGGTCTTTCGAGAAAGCGACACTTAATATTTTGGGGGATATCCCACATCCCACGCACAAGAAAGGATTGTTTTCCATGAAAACTCTGAGTAGGATTCTGATCGGCTGGATGATCGTAGCGCTGTTGGCCGGTCCCGCAGTGGCACACAAGGTCAATCTCTTTGCCTATGTCGAGGGAGGCAAGGTGTTTACCGAAAGCTATTTTCCGGACGGAAAACCGGTGGAGAGCGGCAAGATTTTCGTTTACGACAGCGGGGAATCCCTGTTACTCGAAGGCAAAACCGATGCGAAGGGCCTGTTCAGCTTCCTCGTGCCGAAGCTCGATGATCTGAAGATCGTCGTTGATGCGAGCATGGGTCACAAGAACAGCTTCCATTTGAAAAAAGCCGAGGTGGAGGCGGGTAAATGAGACGTTTTTTCAAGGGCCTGATGATAGGGGGGCTATGGTGCCTCATGAGCTTTCCGGTTTCATCGTTTGCCGGGGCGCCGGTATCGGAAAATGAATCCGAACTGGTCACCCTCCTCAAGGAGCAAAACAGCAAGCTTTCGAACGACCTGCGGCATATTCAGCGTGAAATTGCGGCGTTGCGCGCCGACCTTGAAAAACCCGGCTTTCGGGACATTTTTTCGGGAATCGGGTATATCTTCGGGTTCTTCGGGGTGGCGGCCTATGTGGCGAGCCGCCGCAGGGGGTAGATCATGCATATTTCAGACGGCGTGCTTCCGATGTCCGTCACCGTCGGCGGGTATGCGCTAAGCGCGGCCCTCGCCGCCTACAGCGCCCGCCGCACGCGGAGTGCGGATCTGCCCAAGGTGGCCGTCGTGACCTCGGCCTTTTTTGTCGCATCGCTCATCCATGTGCCCTTCGGTCCCACCAGTGTTCATCTGATTTTACCCGGTCTCGTGGGCGCCATGCTGGGCCCTCCGGCCTTTCTTTCCATCGGTCTGGGGCTGCTGCTTCAGAGCCTGCTCTTCCAATTCGGCGGCATCACGGCGCTGGGCGCCAACGCGCTGATGATGGGGATTCCCGCACTGCTCTGCGGCTGGTTCTTCCAGGCGTTAAAGGGCGGCTCGCGCACCCGCCAGATGACCGTTGGCGGTCTTTCGGGGGCTTTTGGCACGGTTCTGGCCGCCGTGATTCTGGCACTGCTGCTGGCGAGCGGTGGCGAGGACTTTTTCGGCGTAGCCAAGATCGCACTTGCGGCCCATGTTCCGGTCATCCTCATCGAAGGGGCGATCACCGCCTTTACGGTGGGTTTTCTGGGCCGGGTCAAACCTGAATTACTGCAGCCGGCCTTCGTTCGGCCGGTCACCCCCCCCCATGACTGATGCGATGATAATCCCCCTACCCCTCTGGCAGTTCGCGGCCATGCTGCTCATTCCCCTCACGGGATGGGTCTGCGCCGTCTCCGCACTGCGTTGGCTCGTGCGCCGCCGCCGCATGGCAAACGAGGACCCGGACTGGTCCATTCCGCCCCTGTCGGACCTCCCGGGAAAAACCCTTTTCCACCGCTGGGATGTGCGGCCGAAGCTAGTAACGCTTCTTCTATACTGTTTCCTCGTGGCCTCCCTTCGGCAACTCGCACCGGCGCTGGTAGCGATCGGCATTTCGGCGGCGGCCCTGCTGCTGGCCCGATCCGACTTTCTCCGGGCACTGAAGCGGCTCCTGGCCGTGACGGGGTTTCTGGGCCTGCTGCTGCTGATCATGCCCCTCACCGCGCCGGTCCATCCGGCCGATACGGTCGTGGTCGTCAGCGGGTGGGAGTGGCTTTCCTTCAACCTGCGGGGCCTGACCCTCGCGGCGGTCATTGCCGCCAAGGGCGTCGCCATTGCGCTCCTGATGGAGCCGCTGCTCTCCACAGCCCCGCTTCCGGTGACGCTCCACGGTTTATCGAAACTGGGATTTCCGGACATGGTGGGACAGATGGTGCTGCTGAGCCACCGGTACGTGCATGTCTTTCGGCATGAGGCCCAACGCATGTCATCGGGAATGCAGGTGCGGGGATTTCGAAAACGCACCGATCTATCGACCTTGCGCGCCGTGGCCAATTTTTTGGGCATGCTGCTGGTACGAAGCTTCGAGCGGACCGAGCGGGTCTTCGACGCCATGCGGGCCCGCGGGTATCAGGGCAAATTTCCGGAACCGGTCACCCTGCGACTGCGCAAAAGCGATCTGGCCCTCGCTGCTGGCTGGCTTGCCCTGGGGGTCACCCTGTTCCTTTTCGACCGGCTCCACTGATGAGGCAATCATGACCCATGACCACAGCCCCTTACCGCTTCGACCGGGTTCGAATGACCTTCTTTTCAGCGTGAGCGGGCTCCACTACCGCTATGGAAATGAAATCGAAGCCCTTTCCGGCATTGACTTGCAGGTCTCCAAAGGCGAGCGCATCGCCCTCGTGGGGCACAACGGTTCGGGCAAGACCACGCTCGCAAGGCTCCTGTGCGGCCTTCTGACACCGACTTCCGGATCCGTGTCGTACAAGGGGGCCGCCCTGGATTCTCTCACCCCTGCCCGTCTGGAAATCGGCCTTCTCTTTCAGGACCCGGATGATCAGCTTTTCGGCCACACGCTTCTGGAGGATGCCGCTTTCGGCCCGCGCCAGCAGGGGCTCTCTCCGGCCGATGCGGAAGCGGCGGCCCGAACGTCCCTCGCCCTTGTCGGGCTCGTTGAGACGGCCTACAAGGCGCCTCATAATCTCAGCTTCGGCCAGAAAAAGCGGGCGGCCCTGGCCGGTCTTCTGGCCATGAAGCCGGAGGTGCTGATTCTCGATGAGCCGACCGCGAACCTCGATCCGCGGCAGGAGGAGATTTTCCTTGCCCTCCTGCGGGATTTTCCGGGCACCCTGATCTGCATCAGCCATGATCTTCTTTTCCTCTATGAACTCTGCTCCCGGGCCGTGGTGCTGGACCGGGGCCGCATTCACCACGATACCCCGATGAGCGTGCTCGTCGCCCGGCGTCAGTCGCTTCGCGATCACGGCCTCGATTTTTCCTTTCGCCTGGCCGCGACCTCCCTGGAGCCGCTGATACCCGCTCCTCCCGCCGCCGGCAGATCCGCCGCTGAAGCGCCGCCCGATCCCCCGCTGGTATCCCTTTCGGATTTTTTCTTTCGCTATCCGGACGGCACGCAGGCCCTTTCCGGCGTGAATCTGGACATTCACGCCGGAGAGCGGATCGCCATCGTGGGAGAAAACGGCGCCGGCAAGACCACCCTGCTTGCCTGTCTGCTGGGCCTGCGGCAAGGCCGGGGCGAATTTCGTTTCGGCGGCAACCTCATGACACGCCGGCTGCAAAAGACCCTCTGGCGGGAGGTCGGCATGGTATTTCAGGACTGCGCCGATCAGCTCTTCTGCCCGAGTGTGGGCGAAGAGGTCGCCTTCGGGCTGACCCAGCTCGGTTTACCGGCCAAAGAGATCCAAAACCGGGTGAGCGATGCCCTCTCGCGGGTCCGTCTCTCCGGATTCGAGGACCGGGTGCCCCTCCATCTTTCCGGCGGGGAACGCAAACGCCTGGCCCTTGCCTGTGTGCTCGCCATGGAACCGAAGCTGCTCATTCTCGATGAGCCGACCGCGGGGCTCGATCCCCGCGGCGAGGAGCTGCTGCTGACCATCCTGCGGAATATCGATGCGACCCTGCTGCTGGTCAGCCACGACATATTTTTCGTCGGAGAGCTAACCCGCCGGACCCTGGTCATGCACCGGGGGACCATCCTCCGGGACCTGCCGACACCGGATTTCATGCGGGACGATCTACTGAGCGGCCTCAACGGGTTGACCCTGAACTATCGCCAGAGCGCCGGAACGGCCATTCGGGCCTTGCAGCACCAGCACGAGCATTCCCATTCCCATCAGCACCTGCATGTCCACGATCACCGGCATGGCGACGCGTGGCACGCCCACCCCCACGAACACGCGCATGAGCATCCTCACCGGTTCGTGCACCAGCATGACCATGGCCAGGACGCCCACGATCATCAGACGCGCCGCTATCATGTCCATGATCATAGCGGCCACGAGCGGGAATCGCATGAGCATGAGCATGAATAGGCCGATGCCGGGCGTTGTGTTGGGGAACGAGAGCTGGCGAAATGGGTTTTATGGCAAGGCCCTTATTTTCGTTTAATCTGAACTCACGAAAATATCAAACCTGCTGGCGAACAGAAAGCCAAGGGGAATGCCGCCGTTGCCCTGCTTGAACCATTCGTGACTGAAAATATCCATGAGGATTGGTGGATATCGGGAATTGCCGGCGCTAAACGCTAAAGATGTTATATTGACACTTTACTCACTTTATTGTATCGAGATAATCGATAATCTGAACGCCCCGTCTTTGCACCACCCGGAAAAAGCTTCATCTTTTCCACTAATTTGCTTCACTTAAGTTTACAAAAAGACTCCGCCTCAATTTGGAGTCAGGGGGGGGGGTTCAGTTTTCCGGCGACATTAAACTCCAGAGGGCTTCGTGCCTTTTTAGGGAATACGCTTTAAATGGTGTTGCCGTTGCTCTTTAACATATTATAGCCCTGTTGACCGCCCTTTTGGACGGATGGCTGCCTGGGATAGTATCTGAGCAGCTTCGGATTGCCACTTTTTTTTGAGATTGCTGATAAAATTAGGAGGGCTCTGTGGAGTTGAGCTATTGAAATGGTTTTTTCCAAAAGTGCGGATAACACCTCAACCCTTTCAAATAATAGTAATGATACTTAGCCGGTATCCCGCTTTTGCTCAGCAGCGCTATTCATAATGGATCGATATTAGCCGGGATAGCTTCCATCGTATTTATCCATTTTCTGTTTAATATGATAAAAAAGCTGGATAAACAGTTATGAAATTTCTAATATGCTGAAATTACAATCGTTAAATATTTTCATTGACGGGGTTAATCAGGAGTTCTGGCAATACACTGAGTGATAGACAGAAACTGCTTAACACCTTGTTAGCCAGGCAATAACCGCAGGTTGCGTTTTTCTCGTAATTGATAAAGGTCAACAATGAAGATTAGTCGAATTGTCATCAGGAATTTTCGCTCCTTTGAGCATTTGGATGTGCCGATATCTGCGGGGACAACCTGTGTTATCGGTGAGAACAATACCGGGAAGACGAATTTCCTGCATGCGGTCAGGATTTGCCTTGATGTAGGTCTTTCATCCACCTACCGCTCGCTCATCCCAAATGACATTCACTCAGCGGCTGATATTTCCAAGCCGAATCAGGTTCTAATAGGTCTTGAAATCAGGGATTTTGCTGGCAAGGTCAATGAAGAAGCGCTTGTTGGTGCATGGCAGAGCAAGCCGGGCCTGGCTCGGCTCATATATCGCTTTCGGCCCAAAACGAGCGTTCGAGAGGATTTGGATTCAGGGGAAGTCGTACCCGGCGATCTCACAATACAAGATTATCACTGGGAGATCAGCGGCGGCGGTGACAACGGCCGTGATCTCGCCGAGATAAAGTGGGATGAAGATGTCGGCGCTCAAATCCGATTTTCGGATCTGCAATCATTCCTGGTCGTGTTCCTTCCTGCTCTTCGTGATGTGGAAAGCGATCTTCGACAGTATCGCACTTCTCCTCTCGCTCGCCTCATTAACGCGATGGAGATAGATCCAGATGAGCAGGACAAGTTAATTGAAAAACTGCACGAAGCGAATCAGGGTATTGCTGAATCGCCTTCTGTCGAAGCAATTGCGGGGGCTATCGATAAGTCGTTTAAAGCTGTCACCGGACCGGCCTTTAGTATGGATGTCGAGCTCGGTGTCGCTGAGCCGTCATTCCAGGCAATTGTCCGCGCGCTTCGAATCCTGATGTCGAATGCTGCAATGAAACAGTTCGAACCGTCTTCAAATGGCCTTGGCCTGAACAACATTCTCTACGTATCGATCCTGATCGAATACTTTCACAGGCGGCTTGCACAACAGAAATCAGCCGGACAAATTATCCTGTTCGAAGAACCGGAGGCACACCTGCATCCACAGTTGCAGCTTACCTTGTTCAACGCGCTCAGTTCGCTTCCGTTCCAGTCGATACTCACGACACACAGCACCCATATAACCGCGCAGGCTGGTCTCAAGTCATATGTCGTGCTGACCCAGACGGGTGGCCCGGCAATAGCATCATCGGTGCCAGCGCAGCATGGTGAAATCGATGAAGCCGATATCAGCGATCTGGAACGCTATCTGGATGCCACGAAGTCCAACCTCCTTTATGCCCGGAAGGTCATGCTGGTTGAAGGTCCAGCCGAGTTGTTTTTGGTTCCTGCGCTTATCAAAAAGGTTAAAGGAATTGATCTTTCGCGCGAAGGAGTGTCGGTCATCCCCATCTACGGAGTGCATTTTAGTGTATATGCACGCCTTTTCGCCAAAGATGGGTTGCCAAAAAAATGCGCTATTGTCACGGACGGAGACTTAAAACCAAGTGATGCGTTGCCTGACCTGGAAGGCGAAGACGACTTACCGCCACCGCCAGACCTTGAAGAGCTGGAAAATGACTGGGTGCAGGTCTTTTCCTGCAAAACGACCTTCGAGCGAGCACTGGTGTTTCCCGGCACACTGGAGATGTTCGCAAGGGCGGCGGATGAAATCGGGGCCCCAATTGCTGCAGTGCGGCTACGGGAAGGGCTGCATACGATACAAGATGGCTTGGATGAACCGGAACAAAAGCAATTGCTTAATGCCCTACGGGAGAAAGTTCTCAATACTGCAAAGCGCTTTGGCAAGGCCCGCTTTGCCCAGATCGCGGCACGCCATGTGGAGTGTGCGGAGACTCTCCCAAAATATCTTGGGGACGCCGTTGGGTGGCTATTAGAGAAATGAAGCTTACACCTGAGCAAAAGAATGCTGTGCGCTGTGACGAGAACGTGCTGATTACAGCTTGTCCTGGTAGTGGCAAGACGCGGGTTATTATTTCAAAGCTGGTTCGGACGATGAATGCGGTGCGTGACACACCGCGCTTGGTCGGTTGCATTACATACACGAACACAGCTGTTTATGAGATTGAGGCTCGACTACGCCATAATACACAGCCGGGTGATGAGAAATTCTATGATGTTTGCACCATTCACTCCTTCTGCCTAAATCACATTTTTCGCCCTTTTTGTCATCTCATTAAAGGCTATAAACAGGGCTTTAAGGTACTGACGCCTGATAGCGAGGAGTTTGCCCATTATATTGCGTCGACATGGGAAAGGTATGGCAGATACGACGTGAATTTTAAGGACATTGATGAGTTCGTAAATCTTCGCATAAGCCCCAATGGTGAACCCCTTGGATACGGCATTGAGCATGGCGCGATTACGCCGGAAGTAGCCAAAAGTTTTTGGGAGTCGATTCGTCATGCCGGTTACATCGATTTTGCAAACATCATTTACTACTCGCTTCTTTTGCTCCGGAAACGGCCTGAAATTCTAGATTACGTGGCATCGAGGTTTGCGTGGATACTTGTCGATGAGTTTCAGGATACGTCTGACCTTCAAATCGAAATCCTTTCCCTGATCGCGAACCGCGGGCGTACCCGGTTTTTTCTTGTCGGTGACCCGCTTCAATCCATTTTTCGATTTGCCGGAGCAAGGCCCGATCTTGCTAACGGCTTTGCTGGTCGCATCGGCGCGCGAACAGACTTGCCACTTTCTGGGAATTTTCGATCCAGTAAGGCAATCGTGGATCATGCCGAATTGATTTTCCCTCGCACACCACCAATGGCAGCGCTCGGCCCAGCAAGGGCCTATACACAGCCGCCGCAGTGGCGGCACGGGCATTCGCCTTTTGAAGTGCTCACGAATTATTTCCTGCCAGCCCTTGACGGACTAGATATTCCTTATGGCAATGCTGCTGTGCTTGCTTCGACTTGGTTCCCACTGTTCCCTCTTGGCAGGCAACTCCGTGAGTACGGGATCAGTATCGTCGGCCCCGGAGCGCGACCCTACAAGCGTAGATCGCAATTTGCGCCACTCGCAGAGCAGGTCTGCGGCTATTTGATGGGATCGAACCCGGATGCGATTGTAGGGATTGAGCGAACGCTTTTTAATACGCTTCTCGACATGACAGGTCGGGCGAATTTCGATGTTTTTTCTTATCATGGCCGTGTCGTCGTTTTCCGGCTCCTGGAAAAGGGTAAGGAGCTATATGAGATACATATTGGAGCGGTCGCCTGGCTGGAGGCGGCAGCCAATGCGTTTTCCGACGTCCTCGTTGATTCGGAATACCTTACGGATGGAGAGAGACACTTGTTCTCCGCCTCTGTGGAGGAGATGAAGTCGGATATGCAAAGGAACAAGGTGGACATGGCCAATCTTGCAATCGCTGATCTTGGCATTTATGCCAGCCCGGATTCCGCGCTTAAGCTATCAACGCTTCATAACGCGAAAGGGCGGGAATACGATGCGGTCGCGATGATCGATGTTCATGAAGGGAAAATTCCACATTACTACTCCAACAATGTGGAGGAAGTTTCTGAATACAAACGGTTGTTTTATGTAGGTGCCACGCGTGCAAAGCACCTTCTGCTCTACGTAACAGATGATACTGGCCGTAAAGGGCCATCTCGATTTCTACAAGAGATTCAACATGCTTTACTGTGACTGGTGTTCAATATTATGCAATAGAGCTAACATCGGCATTAAGGGCGGCGGCAAAAAGCCGCCGCGCCTTATGCCGAGCGTTAGGGCGTCAACTAATCTATAGATCGCGTAGCGCGTAGCATGTGATTCTGTGCTCACACATTCTACGAACTGAAAAAACGTGGGGACAAATTGGCTATGAGAAGTTTTATCGGAACAGTAGCTCGCATCGCGAGAGAAATTGACCGCGCCAACAAGCGTGCCTCCAAGGAAGCTGAGAGGCAACGTAGGCAGAGTGAGCGCGCGGCAGTCGTACATCAACGTACCTTGGAGCGAGAAGAAGCGCAACGGCTCCGAGAACAGGAAAAGGAATCAAAGGCAAGGGCGCAGCAAGAGGCACTGATGGCTCGTGAGGATGATAAGCGACTTGCGGACGAAGAACGCAAACGGGAGCGGGAACGAAAAGAAAGTGAAAGGCGCATAGTCACAAAGGAACGTGAGAAAGAGCGCAAGCGGAAAGAAGAAGAAAAGGTTTTGGCTGCCAGGCTCCAGACCGAGCAGAAAGAGCTTTTTGCGCGAATTAAGGAAAATGAGGAAAGGTCGGTTGCAGATCGCAGACGCCAGCGAGCGGAAGCGCGTCGGCTGATGGTGAACCGGGTACTGAGGTAGAATTATGGATACAAATCTCTTCGTCTTGATTGCGGTTGGGCTTGGCTCTTCCGCTTTAACTTATGGGATCACATATCTGCTGCAAAAAAGGAAAATTGATGAGTACAGCAATCTGCAGGAAGCCATTAAAGGAACTGGACAACTCATAGACAGCCTGAAGCAAGAGCGCGTGACCTTACACCAGCAAGTTGAAACGCAAACGAAGCGGGCCGAAGAAACTATCCTGGAGCTGAAAACGCACGTCGAGAAGAAAAAAGCCAGCTTAGACAGCCAGCTAAGAGCATTGGAAAAAGTCGAGTCGGACGCGGCAGAAAAGCAAATAAATTTGATTACTGCACTGCGACAAGCCGAAGAGTCTGCGGCACAAAAGCGGAGAGCCCTGATTACCGAGATACAGCAGACCGAAGAAGCGCTCTTACAAAAGAAACACGAGCTTGAAGAAGTGAAGCAACGAACCAGCGGTCTTGTAGCGCTGGAAGCGCGGGCTTCTGAAATTGCCGCCTCTCTAAAGACAGATACAACGAAGCGAGATGCCTTGCGTGAAGAGATCGAAGCCTTGGAGGACAATCTCCAAGACCTAAAGTCCGAGAATGACCTATATACCAGGATCGAGGATTTCGTCGGGTTTGGCATCTTCGAAACACCAGAGTACTTACATGAGATGCCTGAACGCTACGAGGCGGAAATCCGTCGGGTGCGTGATCGGCAAAGAGAGTTGATAATGAACGGTGAGGCGGTGGTGCTTGCCGAAGGCATCGAAATCAACGGCAGCTCGAAAACTGGATCTGCCGTGCTTTCCGGACAAGCGAAGCTCATCCTGCGTGCATTCAATATCGAGTGCGACATTTTGGTTGGAAAGCTGAATGCCGGTAACTTCGATCGCACATTAGAGCGAATTGAAAAGGTTGCGGAAGGGCTGGAGAAAACCTGCGTCAGCTTAGCAACCGGCATTACACTGTCGTACATGGATTTGAAGTTCGAGGAATGTCGCTTTGTCTACGAGTACAAGCTCAAGAAAGCGGAGAAAGACGAAGAGCAACGCTTGATCCGAGAGCAGATGCGTGAGGAACAAAAGGCAATTCGCGAGTATGAAAAGGCTATGGCTGAGGCGGAAAAGGAGGAGCGCATCTATCGCGACTTGCTTGAGAAAGCGCGTAAGAAGCTCCAGACAGCGCATGAGGATGAAAAGGGCGAGCTTGAAGCGAGGATCCTTGTTCTTGAAGCACAGCTGAAGGAAGCAGAGGAAAAGGAGGAGCGTGCAAAGAGCATGGCCGAGCAGACACGGCGTGGCCATGTCTACGTCATCAGCAATATCGGATCGTTTGGCGATGAGGTTTACAAGATAGGGTTGACGAGGCGGCTTGAGCCCCTCGATCGAATCCGAGAATTGGGAGATGCAAGTGTGCCTTTTATGTTCGATGTCCACGCGATCATTTTCAGCGAGGACGCCCCGACGCTTGAAGCGGCCTTGCACCAGCGCTTCAATCATGCTCGTGTGAATGCGGTCAATCGCCGCAAGGAGTTCTTTCGTGTATCACTTGACGAGATCAGGGATGCGGCTTTGGCGCTAGCCGGAGACGTAGACGAAATCGACTTTCGGACAACCGCCGTAGCTGATGAGTACTATGAGACACGACGGCTTCAGGGCGAAGCGCACATTTTGCATTAGGACTTTAGGGACCTTCTTTAGATTATAAGTTTCTATATTTTTACCAACCAGTCGTTCCAGCGGGTAAACCGCTGAACTAAGTGTTCGGCGCAAAAAAGGAGCGCTGCAAAATGAGCAATGTTGTATTTATTCTCGGAGCAGGGGCATCACGGCAGTGTGGAGCACCCTTGATGTCGGACTTCCTTGACGTTGCGAGCGATCTTCTTCGATCAAATGCGGTGCAAGAAAACCGCGTCGAATTCGAGAAGGTATTCAGCACAATTGGCGCGCTTCAATCAGTGCACTCCAAGGCACAACTTGACCTCAATAACATCGAGTCAATTTTTACCGTCCTTGAACTCGGTCGAATAATCCAAAGAGTCCCAGGCCTTAGCTCGGAAGACATTGTTGAAACTATTGCAGCGCTGAAAAAGCTTATCGTCAAGACGCTTGAAGTCACAATGAAGTTTCCTACACGCGGAAGACATATTGGAGTTCCTCAGCCTTATGAGGCATTTGGAAAACTGTTAGACTACTTATCCAAGGATGCCTTTCCTGCTCAAACGGCAGCGGTAATTTCGTTTAACTACGACATTGCGGCAGACATGGCCATATACCAAGCTCGCCTCGGGCCAGACTACATAATTGACAACCCAGCTTGCCATCCTAATATTCCGTTGCTTAAACTCCATGGTTCGTTGAACTGGGCTACGGAGAAAGGGAGTCAAACAATTCGTCCGTTGCATTTTGCGAATTACTTCCAACATTACAGTTACACGGGCTTCGGTGGAGAGCGCGCAAGCACTCGCGTCCCGATAGGTTCGCAACTGGTTGAGTACTTCAAACAATATGCTTCAATTGATGTGGAAGCTGAACCAGTTATTGTTCCCCCATCATGGAACAAAGCTGACTACCACTCTGCACTTTCAGATGTATGGGCCGCTGCCGCAAAGCACCTTTCGGAAGCCGAGCAGATCTTTATCCTCGGCTACTCATTGCCTGAAACCGATTCATTTTTTCGCCACCTTTATGCATTGGGCTGCGTAGGCACCGCTCCGCTTCGGAGAATCGCTGTTTTTAATCCCGATGATTCCGGAGCCACAGATAGGCGCTTTAAGGCACTTCTTGGCCCTGGCGCAAGTGCCCGTTACGAGTATCACGCGATGACGTTTCAAAGTGCAATAGACCGCATAAAAGCGCTCTTTCCGAAGCGAGAATGAAGATGCCGAACCAAAAAATCCAACGGACCCAAAAAGCTGGGCCGCTGATTAACCTGTTACGGAACCCGTAAGGAGATTTTCTGCATTGGATATTCCACGGATCTTCAACATCACCGAAAGTGCTCACCGCATCCATAACCAGTTCACACCCGAAAAGCTCGCCACTCTCGGTGCGGCGCTGCGTCTGGAAACGGGGACCCGAGTTCTCGACCTCGGCAGCGGATCGGGGGAGATGCTGTGCACCTGGGCACGCGATTACGGAGTCATCGGCACCGGCATCGACATGAGCCAGTTGTTCACCGGGCAGGCGAAACTCCGCGCTGAAAAACTCGGTGTCGCAGATCAAGTCAAGTTCATCCATGGCGATGCTGCCGGCTTCGTCTCTGACGAGAAGGCAGGTGTGGCAGCCTGTCTCGGTGCCACGTGGATCGCTGGGGGAGTTGTCGACACCATCGAGCTTCTGGCGCAGAGCCTCCGCCCCGGAGGGATTATCCTCATCGGCGAACCCTATTGGCGGCAGTTACCGCCGACGGAAGATGTTGCCAGAGGGTGTCTTGCCGGCTCAATCTCCGACTTTCTCCTGCTTCCAGAACTTCTCGCGTCTTTCGGCCGCCTCGGCTACGACGTCGTGGAAATGGTTTTGGCAGACCAAGACGGCTGGGACAGATACGAGGCGGCCAAATGGCTCACCATGCGCCGATGGCTTGAAGCCAATCCCGACGAGGAGTTCGCGAAAGATGTTCGAGCCAAACTAACCTCGGAACCTGAGCGCTACGCCGCTTACACGCGTGAATACCTGGGCTGGGGCGTGTTCGCGCTGATGACGCGGTGATGAGGGGATTACCGGGCGACTCTGAAAGTGGGGAAAATCCAATCATGCCTAACAGCTTTCACTCAGACCGGGCGGGGCCGGGCATTTTTTGGAAGGCTTCTATTGGCCCTAAATTTCTATTATTTTAGACTTCCTTCAGCCTACCCGCCCGGCTGGTTAAGCTGAACGTTAGCCCTGCTGCTATCATCAGTGGCTATTCCAAGAAGGGAAACAGGAATTTTTTCAATGAAAAGAAAGGACGTTACACCGCTAATAATGTGGTTCATTTTGTTTATTGGAGTAATTGTTATCGCGTTTATCAGGCTCTATCGTATTTTTGGCGATTGGAAAGGATACCCTGTTTACCTGGATATCATATTTGTCTGTTTGTATCTTACGTGGATGATAGCCGAATTACGAGTCACCAAAAAGGATGTGAATACTGAGGGCAAAAAGACATCGGATTTCATGACATGCCAGCTATATGGGGTTGGCCAAGCTCTCACGTTTCTAACTGCCCTTTGGTTCCCATCCGTTTGGAGAGTTTCAAATGTTGCACATTTTGTCGGCTTAAGCATTTTCTTGTTTGGTGGCATATATCGGTTATGGGCAATTCGGACGTTGGGGCGGCATTATTCGCACAGAGTTCGGACGGTATCCCAGCACCAAATTATTGTTTCCGGGCCGTACCGTTTCACAAGGCACCCGGCCTATGCCGGAATGATCATCGCGAACGCCGGAATATTCATTTATTTTTTTAATTGGGTGACCATCTGTGTGTTTCTTTTTATTCTGTTGCCAGCGATTTTTCTGCGTATCGTTATAGAAGAAAAAACACTTTTCGGAATAGAGGGATACTCAGAATTTGCGAATAAACGAAAGCGGTTGTTTCCAGCTATATGGTAATGAATTCGTACTGTTAATTGGCTATCGGGATCGGGATGCCCCTCACGGGGCGCCCCGCCCACACCACTGGACATACGGGTCCGTATCCGGCGGTTCGGCTGGTCAAAACAAGCGCAGATAAAAAAACACATCCGGCCTGCCGGGCTTTAATCAAGCAGAACGCTGCCGGCATTTCAGCCACTTCAATCCAAAAAAGTTAAAATTCCCAAGCCGGTCGCCGGTCTTACCGGCATCTATTCCCTCAAGCGGCTGGCGGAGTGAGACCAAGTGTAACCATGGTTGAAACGTGTCGAATCTGAATGTGAGCCGCGAGATCCTGAATTCGTGATATACGGCAGTCGGGGTGACGACATGGCAACTAATTGTTGCCGCTAAAATAATTTGACGAATGACCTGTTTTAGGGCTATATTTAGTCTTACATAACAAAGGAGGTCACCTATGCCACTTTCCCATCAAATCAAGCCGATCAGTTATTTGAAGGCGCATGCCTCTGAGATCGTTCGCGACATAGGCAAAAAGCAGGAGCCCATGATCATCACTCAAAACGGAGAGGCCAAAGCGGTTGTACAGGATATCGAGAGTTATGAGCAAACGCTGGAAACTATGGCACTTTTAAAAATCTTGGCGCTCAGCACCCGCCAGATCGAAGAGGGTAAGGTTCAGCCCGCTGCCGAGGTCATCAAGCGCTTGCGAAATAGGCGGGCGGCCTGTTGATGCATTTCTCGGCACTATTGACGGATGCTGCTGCGCGTGATCTTGAGGATATTTACGACTACATTGAGTTACACGACTCAAGAAGCAAAGCCGATCACGTTATAGAACGTATTGAAAAGGCATTCGACAGCCTGGCTGAAGATCCTGAACGCGGGGCTTATCCGCGAGAATTGATTGCCTTGGGGCTGCGGGAGTTCCGTCAGATCTTCTTTAAACCCTACCGTATCATTTACCGCATGATGGGAAATAACGTCTATGTGCTCTTGATTGCCGATGGACGTCGTGACATGCAAAAACGCTTACAACGGCGCCTGTTACAAGCATAATTCAGATCGAGTTCTCAGCCATTCGCTAATCCGGTCCGCTCGGATCATATAGACAGGAAATGAATCCGGTAATCGCACGATCGATTCCAAGCATTTCATTATGCGGAAAAACCGCATATGATTTTATTAAGAATTAAGCCCTTGACACACGTACACATATAAGTGTACAATGTGATTCCATGAAACGAAAATCACTTGAGAATGAGCTAAAAAGACTGGGCTGGTGGATCTTGCGGCATGGTGGAAACCATGACATTTGGACAGATGGTGACCGACAAGAACCTATCCCCAGACATAATGAAATTAATGAGAAGCTTGCTTGTTCTATTTTGAAAAAAGCAAAAAAGAGGGCTGAACCATGAGATTTTCTGGAAAAATATATAAAGACGGTAAATTCTGGCTGGCAGAAATCCCCATATTAGATCTGATGACCCAGGGTCACACAAAAATGGAAGCTTATGAAATGGTTGCTGATATGTTGGAATCTTTGGTTAATAAAAAGGATTTTCAAGCTAAAGTCTATAAAAAATCGAAAGATTCATTCGAAGTTGGCTCTTCAGAACCAAAACATATGATTAGTTTGTTATTGCAACGCAAACGGGAACTTAGTGGGCTCTCACTTTCTCAAGTTGCCAATCGTCTAGGCGCATCATCTCGAAACACCTATGCACGATATGAACAGGGCCAATCAGTTCCAACAGTCGAAAGGCTTAATGAACTTCTTCATGCTGTATGTCCACATTCTGATATTGTAATTGAGGAAAGTACAATTTCCTAACATCCATCGAGAATCGGTGCGATCGAGGTCTGGAAACGTCTCGTCCAACAGGCCGGGGTTCATATATGCTTCCAAGTTGAGAAGGAGTATCGGCGGTTCCTCAAGGGCTTCATGGAGTTGCGGAATTAAATTGCCCGTCCCTCTGGCGCTTTTAACTGGCCAAGCATGGACCAGACACCGGCTTACCGGGTTCATGGGGAAAGGAAGCCGATTCCTTCATCGCCATGATATATGAACGGCTGGTGCTGATGCGCGACCTGCTGGCTGAGGATGGGAGTATTTATGTGCATTGTGAAACTCGCGCATGAGCATCCTCACCGGTTGTTGTGTGGGAAACACCGGATGCAAAAGGCCGGGGCTTTTTTCACAATCTGTGGTTTTTCATTCCACGGTGGCTTTTGCATGGTTTTGTGGAAGCCTTTTGCACTCGGTGATTTGGCGCGTTTGCCAGCCCCATAACATAATGCAGCACTTCACAAAGAGGAAAAATGAAAGAGGGTTTAATGGGCATAAGCAAGGTCATTAAAAAATATAAATTCAATGAACAACCGAATGATTTTCTATTTTGGCAATCAAAATCATATGAAGAGCGGTTGGATGCATTAGAGCAAATTCGAAAAGAATATAATTCATGGAGATATGATGCTGAGCAAGGATTTCAAAGAATTTATCGAATTGTTAAACGAGCATAAAGTCAGATATTTAGTTGTTGGCGGATACGCCGTAGCATTCCACGGGCACCCGCGCTATACTAAGGATCTTGATGTATGGATTGATCTCTCACCGGAAAACGCTGATAACATCATAAAGGCGCTCGAAAAATTCGGCTTTGGATCATTGGGGCTCAAACCTGAGGATTTCCTTGAAAGCAACCAGATTGTTCAACTGGGCTATCCTCCCAATAGAATTGATATTTTGACAACATTAAAACAATTGAACTTTGAGGACTGCTATACAGCAAGAGTTGAGGTTGAGATTCAAGGCGTTAGAATCAATTTTATTGATCTCGAAAATTTAAAGCGAAATAAACGAGCCACTGGACGTCCGCAAGATCTGGCTGATGCAGAAAGTTTAGAATAATCCAGAGTCGCATGGTCAACACGTCGCTGGTGCCGACGCAGGAAGCAGGCGGGTAACACCCGCACGGTATTTTAATCAGAAGGTGACGTCATGAAATTTCCAAGCATTGATGATATCGTTACGACGGAACAGGCTCTTGCCCTGTGCAGACATTTCAATCTGGATTACCTCATCACACGGATTGAATCCCAACCCGAGGCGTACAAGGAATGGAGATTTGACGGCTGTTCGGGTCTACCGGACGAAATCATGGGGTTATTCACCGGATGTGACTGGCACGATATCACTTATCAATGCTGTCTGCCCCATGATCTCGCATATGGTTACGGGGAACCGGGAAATGAAATGGAAAGAGAGCGGGTGGATCTGAAATTCCATAGCGACCTGGTGACCAGGGCCGGCATGAAAAAATGGCTGGCCTCCGCCTTTCTTGCCGCCGTCCGCGTTGGCGCGCCGGAAGAATTCGGCTTGTCCTTTTCATGGGGATTTGCCCACATTGAATAAAAGGACTTGCGTCCGCCGCGGTTGCCATATGCGCCTGCATTCCGTGCCGCGGTGATCCTGGCGCTGCTTTTAGCCACCGGTGGCGAGGACTTTTCCGGGCGTGGATCTGGACATTCACGCCGGCTGCAAAAGACCCTCTTATGAGGCAACAATCGAAATGTTCAGTGATTCGGCGCACAGCACGCGCACCCCTCAATTTATCGGCTCCAACATAACTACAGGAATAGTAAAATGATTCAAAAGGTTGTTAGTATAAAAAACTTAGGTGATAAAAATCTAATCTTAGATGATTTAAAATACTGGTTAAACAAGTCATCAAAAGAAAGAATAGCTGCTGTTGAATATTTGAGGAGACAATATCATGGAGATACAGCAAGACTTCAAAGAGTTGCTAGAGTTATTCAACGCTCATAAAGTTAAGTACTTAATAGTGGGTGGCTATGCACTTGCGTTTCATGGGGCACCTCGATATACAGGTGACATTGACATTTACGTGAAACCAGATGCAGAAAATGCAAAACACATTTTAAATGCCCTCGAAGAATTTGGATTTGGATCAGCTGGGTTGATGGAAGAGGATCTGAAAACTCTAAATAAAGTTGTTCAACTCGGATTTCCACCAGTGCGTATTGATATCATCACATCAATTTCTGGGGTCTCTTGGGATGATGCTTTTAAAAAACATGAAGAAGGCGTATATGGTGATATTCCAGTTTATTATATTGGTAAAGAGCATTATGTTATCAATAAAAGGGCTTCTGGGAGAAGAAAAGATTTAGCCGATTTAGAAGCACTTGGAGAAGAATAAAGGAACTGTCAAGCCGAACATCGCGCTGTAGTTGACGGCAGGGCGGGGCGGCAGTGGCGGATTGGAATTCCGTATGGCCCTATCCGCTACCCGGCTTGGCGTTCGGAATGAACTGAGGAAATTACATGTCCCGAAAGCATTTAATTCCTGGTGATCCTTTGCAATTTATCCGAACGTGCGTAATCCAAAGGAAAATATTATGGACATACCATGTGAATATGCGTTTGAAAGGCCGGTCTATATCCCGAGATGCAATTGTCAATTCTCACGATCGTTATGAAATTATAGAACGATACCCGAATGATAAATATTTTCCAAGCTGTCTTGTCCGCTCAGAATATCAAGACGATATATTGCACATTCTGTTTGCAGTTGACGAGAAAAATGATAATATTCGGATTATTACCGCCTACCGCCCGACCTTGGGGGAGTGGGAGGATGGTTTCAAAATTAGGAGGCGATCTTCATGAAATGCCATTTGTGTGGTTCAAAGTTAGAGCCTTTAATTACTGACCTTCCTTTTAAAATCAGCGATGCGACCATTGTCATTTTGAAAGGTATGCCAATTTTACAATGTGAGAATTGCGGTGAGTATCTGATTGATGATCCAGTGATGAGCCGTGTTGAAAAAATCCTGGAAAGGGTAAGTGCAGATGCTGAGTTAGAAATTATTCGCTATGCCGCATAGCGTTTTATTTAAGCGGCACCGCAAATGCCCAACATCAAGCCTATTCCCTCAGACCGGAAGGGGCGGGCCACCACCGTTTTGGCAAAGGTTGGTGCTTTTAAGACTATTTACCGTTTGCATCACGCCGACAATCAATCATTGACCCAGGCAGGCATCGTCAAAACCCTGTACGATCCGGTGGCGTGGACTGGAAAAAGGCTCAAAAAATCATCACGGAGTTGAAAATGCCGACACAGCGCTGGAAGTGGTCGCCTTCCGAAAGCCATTTACCAGGGCCTTGCGTTTGTAAGTGTGTATTTAAGACCATATTTCATAAAATGCTGTGTGCCGCCGCCTTCCAGAATAACCCGGCGGGCTCCCGCCAAATCGACAATCCGGGTGGCGGCAACGGCATGAACGCCACGCCTGAAGGCGGGATCCGGCAGCCAGCCGGCCGAAGGCCCGACCACGCCGATAAACCGGGCGGACTTTGCGGATGCAAGGACCTCATCCAAATCACCGACTGCCGCCGACGAGCCGGTGATGATCAAGAGATCCACCTCCGCCAGATCTTTCATATTTCTGCTGGTCATGCAGTTGCCGCCATGGGGTCCCGCAACCAGAAAGGGATTGTCGTCGATGATAACGAGGGACTCGGCGTGTTTTGACAGAAATGAAACGAAAGGGCCGATGTTTCCCACCATACCGACCCTGGGACGCCCGCCATTGAACGGCAAAAGGTCCAGAAAATCCGTTTCTTCAATCGGGTATTTTTCAGGTTCAAGGGCCATGATCGTCTGCGAAACGGCATTGACGGCCGCAATCCCCACGCTTTTTTCCAGCGGATTATTCGAGAGCATCAACGCCATCAACTCCAAAATGCCGGTATTCGCGAGCGTTCCGGCCTTGGCGTAATGGGCGCACGAGGCACTCGCGGACCGGGGAGTATAACAAACCCCCATGGTCTCGTTGCTCAATTCCACATAGGTATACCCCAGGGATATCGCCACCGAGCGAATTTGGGGAAGCGGATTTAAGGACGCGGCGCGTTTTTGAACCTCATCGACAATCTCTTCGGGTAGTGTCGGCATTTGACCTCCTGTCATTTGTGGATCCATGTTAGTATCTTACTACCGAAATTCGTGCTTTTTATGGCAGAAAAATCCGAAATCCGAATATCGAAATCCGAAACAAATTCAAAGCACCAAAATGCAAATGACCAAAACTTGTTACCCTTATGTGCGTGAATGCGATGTTTTG
>JAZDPP010000191.1:0-6840 GCA_043797445.1 Pseudomonadota bacterium | reverse complement strand
GCGCTCGACTCGCCGGAGACGAAGATGCCGACATCGAAGTGCACCTCGACCTTGAAGTTGAAGCCGGATCCCAGTATGTTTTCGCCCAGCAATCCGTAGGCCTCGGCCTGTTCCAGCGCGCGATAAATGTTATTTTTGAGCTGCGGAGAATCATGACGGGTATAGATGAATCCCTGATGCGCGCCAATCGCATAGGCCCCGATGATCAATCCCTCCAACACGACGTGCGGATTTCCCGTAAAAATGGCCCGGTCCATATAGGCCCCCGGCTCTCCCTCATGACCATTGACGATCACGTACTTTTCTTTCTCAGGCGCGTTACGGGTCGTTTCCCACTTCAGTCCGGCGGGGAACCCGCCGCCGCCCCGGCCGCGCAGGTTGGCTTTCTTTATTTCCTCGAGGACCTGCTCCGGGGCCATTCCGAAAAGCGCTTTGGACAGGGCGGCATAGCCGCCGATGCTCAGATAGTCATCAATGCGCTTGGGGTCGATTAACGTGTTCGGGCCGATCAGTTGCCGCGTCTGTTTCCGGTAAAAAGGAATTTCCGACAGATGCGCCGCTTTTTCACCGGTATTCGGGTCCGTGTAAACGAGCCGGTCAATCACTTTCTTGCCCAGAACGGTCTGAGAGACGATTTCCGGAACGTCTTTTGGCGTTACCTTGATATAGTAAATCTCTTCCGGATAGATGGCGACATTGGGCCCCTGTTCACAAAACCCATGGCAACCGGTTACTCTGAGGTCAACAGTTGTCTCTAAAGATTGTTTTTTTAGTTCCTCTTCAAAGGCACTGTTGACCCTGTCGTTGCCGAGACCGAGGCAGCCGGTTCCCGCGCATATCGCAATACACGGTTTATCGGGGTCTCTTTTTGACAAGATCCCCTTCCTGAGTTCTTCCAATTCAGCAGGTGAATTTATCCTTGGCATAATCTTTCCTTAGACCCGAGCCCGCGGGCTCCCGGCCTGTTGAAGAACGTTTTTTTACGTCCATCATGCATAGTTTTTCAATACGGCTTCAACCTCGGCGGGCGTCAGCCTGCCGTGATGCTTCCCATCGACAATGATTTCCGGCCCCAGGGTGCAGCAGCCGAGGCAATTTCCGCTTCCCAGGCTGAACGTTGCGTTCGCGTCCGTTTCACCGGGTCTGATGCCGATGAGATGTTGCACCGAGTCAATCAGCTGCGAAGCCCCCCGGGCATGACAGGAAGTGCCCGTGCAGACATGAATTTCATGACGTCCCTTGGGCGTAAGACTGAAAATTTTGTAAAAGCTTGCGATTTGCATCACGCGGCTTAACGGCACCTTCAGTTTCTCACTAATCCTGTCCAATATTTCCTTAGGCAACCAATGGTTCTCGCTCTGAATCTCCATCAATACATGAATCAGCGCATTGGGTTTGCCCGCGTGTTCGTCGATGATATGATTGACGGCGTCGTTATCGAGCGCCGCTGTCCGCAGGGTCTTGCCTTCCGTCTGCGCACCCGGGTTCTCGTTCAAGGCCGCGGCGATCAGGTTCTGCCTTTCATCGAACCGGCCCATTCCCTGGCGTGCCGATACATTCAGGTGCCTTGAAACATCGGAGGGGCTGATGCCCAGCGTTTTGGAAATATCGCCGGCCGAACAGGGTTTTTCCCGCAGAAGCGACATAATGAGGCTGATTTCCAGTTTATCGGCAATCGCATCCTTAAATAATCGATCGAACTCGGCGCTGGCGTAAAATTCGGTAAAGGCTTCCACCGATTTCACCGGAACTCTCAGTCTCTCCCGTTCCACCAGCCGGATATAGGGAACCAGATGCTGAAGCGCTTCGAGCTTGCGTTTCAACAAATTCCGGTCCAGGCCCTCGCCTTCTCCCAACGGTCCTATTTCCTTGACCTTCTTCGAAAAGTCATTCATGACTTCGGCATAACGGCTCCCTTCGGAAGCCGACAACCATTCAAGCCGCACTCGTTCCGGGTTCAACCCGATCAGTTCCAGCAATTTCCGGGCCAGCAGCATGGTGCTGAACGCGAGGAAATTCCCTTCGGTGATATAGTGACATTCTCCGGGCCAGCAACCGCCGATAATCACCCCGTCTTTTCCATTAAAAAACGCGCGGAGAATAAAGGCAAGATCGACCCTGCCCGTACACATGACACGAATAATTTTAACATCTGGTGCATATTGTTGTCTGGAAACTCCAGCCAAGTCCGCGGCGGAGTATCCTCACCAGTTACACAAAAACCCCAGAATTCCGGGTTTAAATTCAAGTCCTGAAGCCATTTTATCTCACTCCTTATGCGGCGGTGCCGGAAAGTTAACTTATTAAGTTTTAAGTGTTAAGCGTTATAATTTTCTATCTGCAGCCATGTAAAACGTCCTTTTGCCGGTGAAGGTGCTGCCAGATACGAAGTCACCGTGTCAATTCGGCGGAACGTTTCGGCCTTGATCATCGATTCGGCCAAACCGGAGTGACGAGCAGGTCACGCCAGGGTGTTTTTGGAAGCTCGGCAAGCTGTTTGAGCGATAGCGAGTTCTTGCCGGGCTGGAAAAAATACCCTGGCGTGGCCGAAACCATGATCAAGGCCAACGTTTCTTTACGCCGCGTCAATCTGGCAAAGAATCTCCACATCGGTAAAATGCTTTAAATAGATCGCCCCCGCCGGACACTTGGTGTTACACAAACCATCACCCTTACAGAGAATGGGATTAACTCTGGCTTTCTTTCCCTTAGGCGTATCGACAAATTCGATCGCGCCATAGTTGCAGACGGAAATGCACGCCCCGCAGGATTCACAAGCACTTTCGTTTACCTCGCAAACGGCACCGGAGGCGATGACGGAATCTTTTGTGAGAATGGTGGCGGCCCGTCCGGCGGCACCATAGGCCTGGCTGATCGTTTCCGTAATATGCTTGGGATAATGGGCGATCCCGCACAGGAAAACGCCTTCGGCGGCAAAATCAACGGGCCTTAATTTGACATGGGCTTCCTGATAAAACCCATCCGGGTTCATGGCAACTTTAAATAACCGGGCGATTTCCATGCTATCCGCCGAGGGAATAACGGCGGCGGATAACACCAGCGTATCGGCATCTATTGCAAGCCGCTGACCCAAAATCGGATCCGGCACGGTTACCCGTAAGACAGGTCGGCCCTCCTCCTTCGTCGCCTCCACCTGCGGTTTATCCTCCGGCTCCCAGCGAATGAACCTGACGCCCTTATCGGCCGCCTCGCGGTAATAATCCTCTCTATAGCCGTAGGTTCTCATATCCCTGAAAAGAATATAAATATCGACCTCGGGATTTTTTTCTTTCAGTTTCAGTGCATTTTTTATGGCATGGCTACAGCAGATCCGGGCGCAGTAATTTCTGTCCTCCTGTCGGCAACCGACACACTGGATCATCACCAGGCTCTCCGAGTTCATTACCCGTTCATCTTCCCGGGTGATTTGCGCTTCCAGCTCCAACTGGGTCAACACCCGGTCATCCTTTCCGTACAGGTATTCGGTGGGGCTATATTCCACGGCGCCTGTTGCGAGAATGGCAACCCCATGCTTTATGGTTTTCATTCTTCCTTCGGTTTTGACCGTGGTGATGAAATTCCCCACATAACCGGCCACCTCGGTGATGGCGGCCTCATGAGAGACATGAATCAAGGGGTGCTGGTACACTTTTTTGATCAGATCCTTCAGGTAGAGTTGAACATCCATCCCTTCCAGTGTGTAATGAATTCTTCTCGCCATGCCGCCCAGGTCCTTACTCTTTTCCAGCAGGTGCACCTCAAATCCCTGGCTGGCCAGGCTTAAGGCGCTGGTCATTCCGGCGAGCCCCCCGCCGACCACCAACGTGGCCTTGTTGACCGGCAGCTTAAATTCCTGAAGCGGTTCCAAATGAGCGGCTCTGGCAACCGACATGCGTACGATTTCCTTCGCCTTTTTGGTGGCGCTGTCTTTTTCTTTCGAGTGAACCCAGGAGCAATGCTCCCGGATATTGGCCATTTCATAAAAATATTGATTAATCCCGCCTTCCCGGCAGGTATCTCTGAACAGGGGCTCATGGGTCCGGGGAGTACAGGCGGCCACAACCACCCGATTGAGCCCCTTTTCCCGTATCGTGTTGGCGATTTGCTGCGCGTTATCCGTGGAACAGGCAAAGAGGCTTTCCTGAGCGTGAACGACATTGTCCAGGGTGGATGCAAATTCCACCACCGAAGGCACATTCACCACCCGGCCGATATTGGCGCCGCAATGACACACGAAAACGCCCACCCGGGGTTCCTCTTCGGAGACATCCTTTTCCGGCGGGTAAACTCTATCTCTGGCCAGTTCTCCTCTCCGGTAGCTGAGAAGTTGGCCGCAAAGGGCTTCCGCGGCGCTGGCACCCATGACCGACTCCGGAATATCGATCGGCCCCGTAAAGGCACCGCTTACAAAAATTCCCGGCCTTGTGGTCTCAATGGGATTCACCGGATTGGTTTTGCAAAATCCGTGATTGTTCAGCTCGATACCGAATTTTTGAGCCAATCCCTTCACATCGGCGGGAGGCGTCAATCCGACGGATAATACCACCAGATCGAATTCCTCTTCTTTAACCCCCTCCGTTGTGGTGGCATATCGTATCGTTACATTCTTGCTCTCGGCGATCTCTCTTCCGACCGATACGTAGCTTCTGATGAATCGAACGCCGGAAAGATTCTCCGCTCTCTGGTAAAACCGTTCAAAATCCTTGCCGTAGGCCCGAATGTCGTTATGAAATATGGTCGCCTCAAGCTCGGCATCGTGATCCTTTGCGAGAATCACCTGCTTCTGGGTATAGGCACAACATACGGCGGAGCAATAGCTGTTCCCACCCTCGATCACCTGCCGGGAGCCGACGCACTGAATCCAGGCGACCTTATGCGGATGCTTCTTGTCGGAGGGCCGGAGTATTTCGCCTTCAAACGGTCCGGTAGAACACAGCAATCGCTCAAAATCCAGCCCGGTTACGACATTTTCCATGATCCCGTAACCGTAGTCATTACGCAACTTCGGGTTGAACACATCATACCCCGGTGCCATGATGATCGCTCCGACCTCGACTTGCACTATCTCTTCCTTCTGGTCGAGATCAATGGCCTGATTCTTACAGACGCCCGCGCAGATGGTGCATTTCTCGTCGTTTAAGTAAAGGCAGGTTTCCGGGTCCACATAGGTAATCAGCGGAACGGCCTGAGAAAAGTAGATATGGATGGCTTTATTCAGCGACAGGCCCTGATTATAGGGGTCCGGAACCTTTACCGGACAGAATTCGACACAGGTGGTACACCCCGTGCACCGGTCTTCGATGATGTATCGAGGCTTTTTAATGAGGGTTACTTTGAAGTCTCCCGCTTTTCCTTTGATGCTGTCAACTTCGGTGTATGTCAGAATCTCGATATTGGGATGCCTGCTGCATTCAATAAACTTGGGAGATTCGATACACATCGAACAGTCATTGGTGGGAAATGTCTTATCCAGCTGGGACATCTTACCGCCGATAGCGGGGGATTTATCCACCAGGTAAACCCTGAAACCCGTATTGGCAAGATCCAGAGCGGCTTGTATGCCGCTGATCCCGCCACCGACAACCATTACGTCTATCAGATTATTTTCTTCTCGGCTGTTCATCGGCAGCCCTTCCACCGGCTCTTTTTCCAATTTTCTTCGTCCTTTTTCAGGTCTCTATGGTTCCCTAAATCATTTCCTGGATAATTTCGGTGATGTCCTTGACCTCCAGGACATCATCATAGGCCAGGTTCAACCGGCTTTCCTCAAAATTGGTGATGCAATACGGACAGGAAGCCACCAGCACCCCGGCCCCGACCGCCCTGGCCTGTTCCAATCTGAGATCGGAGAATCTTTCATTTTTGGGCGTGTCCATCCAAATTCGGCCGCCTCCCCCGCCGCAACAGAGACTGTTTTTACGTGAGTCGGCCATCTCAACCAGTTCCAAACCGGAAATCGTCTTCAAGATGTCCCGGGGCTCGTCATAAATACCGTTATGCCGCCCCAGATAACAGGGATCATGATAAGTCACTTTTTTCCCATACGCCCCTTTGAGCTCAAGTCTTCCCTCCTGTATCAGCGATAGAAGATATTGAGAGATATGAATGACCTCAAAGTTCACCATGAATTCGGGATACTCATTTTTAAACGTATGGTAGCAATGAGGGGAAGAAACAATGATCTTTTTCACCCCACTGTCAATAAAAGTCTTGATGTTTTCCTTGGCCAGCGTCCGGAATACTTCCTCGCTGCCCGTCTTTCGGATACTTTCTCCGCAGCAATTTTCCTTTTCCCCCAATATCCCGAAACTGACTCCCGCCTTTTTTAGGATGTTGGCCGTGGCAACCGCCACTTTTTTCATTCTGGGGTCAAAGCTCAGGTAACAGCCGACAAAATAGAGAACCTCCATCCCCTCGGCAAACGGTTTCACCCCCAGATCCCCGGCCCAATCCGCCCGCTTTTTCCGTTCAAACTGCAAGGGATTCCCCTCGGAAATAAGACTTGCCCGGGCGGTCCGGGCGGACCGGACGGAAGCCGGAAAAACATCATAATTGGAAGCAACCCGGCGCAGGGATACGCCGACTTCAATCTGTTTTACACCTCTGGGGCAATTCTGGGGGCAATTTCCGCAGGTGGTGCAGCGCCAAATATCCTCGCCTTCTATCTCGGTCAAACCGAAGCAGGCCTCTCGAATGATCTTGCGAATACTAAAAGGTCTCACCCGGTTCCACGGGCAAACCGTATCGCATTTTCCGCATTGATAGCAAAACCGGAATGCGTCTCCGCCGGCCTCTTGTATCTCAGCAATTACCTCTTTGAAGGGGGCTACCGTTTCCACT
>JAZDPP010000190.1:0-10398 GCA_043797445.1 Pseudomonadota bacterium | reverse complement strand
AATCTTCGGCCTTGATCATCATACCGGCCACGCCAGGATATTTTTTCCAGAGCGGCAGGAACTCGCTATCGCTCAAACAGCCTGCCGCTCTTCCAAAAACACCCTGGCGCGGCCTCCCTGCCGTGGGAAATTGGCCGAAACAATGATCAAGGCCAAAGAAACGGTATTACTTCGGCGGAATTCCTCTTACCGTTTGGATTTAAAAAGCGGGCAAGCATCGATTCGTCGTTCGATTTCCTGTTTTTCAGCCCGAAAGGCGGCGCTGTCCAAATCCCGATACCGCTGCTGGAACGTTTTTTTCATCAATCCTTCGGTTAATCCGTCGATTCCGGGCATGAAATCGGATTCGCGCACTCCCCGGATCACCGTTTGCTGTACCCACCGGGCCTGCTCGTCATTGACGGCGCAGAGTTCGGCGAACCGGACTCCGGCGCGATCCGCCAGCAAATCGACAAAGCTGAAGCCAGAGCCTCCGATGGAATCATCAATTTCCTTAAAAAGTCCCACCACATTGGAAAGATCACTGTCCGCGAGGATGGTCATGGCCGCGGAAATCATGAAGTGTTTGGGTAGATCGGTGCGACCGCCGAGCGTTGTCTTAACCTCCTTGGGTTTCGGAAGGCTCCTCCCCGCGGGATTACCGATCAGCGGCGCAATGGGCCGGTTATTGACAAACATGCTGAGCGCCAGGATGGCGGCCCGGTTTTCGGCCCGGGGCGCGCTACTGGCCCCGCTACGCAGTTGAGCCAGCTCGAAAACGGGTTTCATGAAGTAAATGAGGGGCGCTTCCTTTGTGACGACACCGCGCGAGGTCACGGCGATCTGATTATTGTAGGCAATCAGACTTTCGCGGTCCTGATCCGAAATGAGAAGGGACCTGCCTTTTTCGGTGAGTTTTCGGGCAACTTCCGAGCGCCACTCATAAACGAGGGTCAGCTCGTTGGGCCGGAGTTGAACCGTTTTGATAACGCCGAGTACCAGCGCCGTCTCCTGGGCGAACCCTATGCGTTGGGTCAGCTTTTCCCCCAGATAGAGAACCGGTTTCATCCAGCCGCCGCTCAGGGAAATGTCTCCGATGGATATTTGACGTATTTCGGGTTTTTCTTTTGTTTCCGCAAAAACAAGGTCGATATTGAGATACCCCCCCGAAAGGGTTTCCGGCAAACCGATGGTGAACCGCAACTCGGCTGTTTCCGTCCGGATATCCATCTGGGCGGCAATGCGGTTTATTCCGGAAAGAAGGGGATTCGATCGGCGCAGGTGATCCATCATATAGCTCAGGAGGATATTGGCCTCTCTGGTATTAATGGTGAGGTGTGAAATATCTCGCTCCCTCAAGTTTCGAGGGTCATATTTGTAGAGGAGAAGTCTGGCTCTCGTGATATCATCCGTTGTAAGCTCTATTTTCGATGCCGCGAGGGGATGATCATCAACCGCGTATACTGCCAGCACCACCGCTCCCCCCACCAACACGAGAAAAGCGATCGCCATCAGCAGGCTAAAAAAAATTCGTATGCGCATCCTTATTCGTCCTCTTTTGAATTTTCGGCCTTGATCATCGTACCGGCCACGCCAGGATATTTTTTCCAGAGCGGCAGGAACTCGCTATCGCTAAAACAGCCTGCCGCTCTTCCAAAAACACCCTGGCGCGGCCTCACTGCCGTGGGAAATTGGCCGAAACGATGATCAAGGCCGAATTTCCCTACGATGGCTTATATAGCCCCGCTTCATTAGCACCTTGAAGGCCCGCTTTGAGGGATCGTTCATCCACACGGGAAAGACCCGCCATCATTTGCGGCGTCAGTAGAAAAAATCTGCGAATTTTGTCCAGCCTTTCGGCGATGTGCTCCATGGCTCCATCTCGGGTCATCCAGTTTTCGCTGTCAAAAACTTTGAGATTCAGAGGGGCGGTGTGGCCCCGTAACGTTTTCTCTCCTTCAACGTTAAAGTATTGCTCAAAATAGGACAATACCAATTCGCGAAGATTGCGAAAAATGGGTTCCCGGGACCGCAGCCCGACAAAATTTGACTTGGCGAGGGCTCCCCAGTGATCGTTTTTTTTATACAATGCAAGGATATGGTCATCATCCCGGCTGTCGGGAATCATATCGAGGATTAACGGCGGATGGCCGATTTGCCGTAACGCCGCCGCGGCGAACAGGGCGCCGTCAAAACAATGCGCGAGGCGGTCCCGAAGGACCCGGAGGGGACAACGGTAAATCGGTTCGGCGCTGTACGGAATCTTATCCAGAAATGCTTGAATTTTTTCCGGAGAACCCAGTCGGGACATCGTAAGCCGTTCCTGTGGGCTCAAGGCGTCGTCAAAAGAAGGGGCCGATGGCATAATACCTCCCATGGGGTAAAAGTCGTATTCGATCAGGTGGTCTGACCGGATTTACTCAATTTCCTTAATAACCTGACCGCGAGACGTAAACGAAATTCCCTGCTGGATTTTTGTGCCGATCATGATCGATTCGATCAACGGTTCGGTAACTTTTTTTTCAGATTCCCATTGAACAATGAAATTTGCTCCCGATCCACCGCTCTTGTCCGATTCCTGTATGATGACACGAGTGGAGCCCATCGGGTTTATTTTTGACTGCGTTCGCTGAAAATTTTTCAGCAGCTTTCCGTTCGAATCATAATAATCTATTACCGTTACCGAAATGGGAGTATCGGGATCCGTATTCCGGATACTCAGCGTCGCCGTTAGATCGAAAGGATGCTTGTCCTGATCTCCGTGATAGATATGAGAATAGATCGGTACATAAATCGTTTGTCCTCTGACGCGTTTAACCTCGGATAAAAGATCGTTGGTGATGAGCAATTGAATCATCGATAAAACGATTGCATAAGAAAGCAAGTGGCGCTGAAAAGAAAATGGCTGCATGATTTCAATCCCTTTCCCCTATTGCGGTATCATGACATAAAATTTTTTAAATGTTTGGGATATATCTTCTTACCATGAAGCACCCCCCGGACGGAAGCCCCCGTTTGAGTCTGGCCGCTCCACATTCCCCTCATTCCGAATCCGCTAATGGAAAAAAATGGTCTCTTTGCGCCAGCGCAAAGACGTGTGATGAATCGTTTGTTACTCCTGACGGGTGGTTAAAAAGTAGTATCCCTTTTCGGTAGGGTATGTTAAAAATGCAAAAGACGATACGTTTCACTCACTTTCTCCCATTTAACAGCCTAGCGGATAACGCCAAATGAAAAGAAGCCTGAAAGCCGGTCTGCTCATTGGTATTGGTGTTCTCATCGCCTTTCCGATTTTCAGCATGACGTATTATACGATGGTTCGTACTTCCACCCCTCAGTTTTGTGTATTGTGCCACGAAATTGAGTTTGCCTACAACACCTGGAAGACTTCCACCCATGTAAACAACGCCCAGGGTTTTGTCGCGGACTGCATGGATTGCCACCTGCCGGCGCCTCAGGATACCGTCGAGTTTTTTTACAAGAAAACCCTGCATGGAATTAAGGACCTGGCGCTTCATTTTGCCGAGGATAAATATGATAACGCCAAGGCTCGGGAGCTGGCATACCGATCCATCTCAAATGATCAGTGTCTGAAGTGTCACCGCAACCTCCTCTATATCCCAAACCAGCGGGGCGCCATGCTGGCTCACAAAACGGTCCTATACCCCAGGCCCGGCTATGAAAAGCGATGTGTGGATTGTCACCGGAACCTGGTGCATAACGAGAGCCCGACTTACCGGTATAAGCAATACCTCAACACGTACCGGGGACAACCCCTGTAGTATTTTGAACATTCCAATTGAAAAATGTTTTCGGACACCCATTGAATTCAAATCGGTTTTTAACCAGATTGACATACCGGAAAAAGGGGGCAAAAAAATGAAACGTTGGATCGTGTTGGTTGCTTTGGTGGGAGTTATGTTGGGATCGCGGATTGAGCCGATTTCGGCGGCCAATGGCACGGAGACGGCAAATCTGCCGAAGGAAAAATCCTATAGGATCGAGCGAAGCATGCCTAAGGAGGCGATGGCTTGTATCGCCTGCCACAAAAAGGAGCATCCGGGATTATTTTCCGACTGGGCGAAAAGCCGGCACGCAAACGCCAATGTGACCTGTCTGGACTGCCATATGGCAGAAGCTTCCGATAAGGATGTCAGCCAATCTCACTACAAACAGTATGAAAAAGCGGATAACCCTTACGGGAAACCGGAATACAAGGTCCCGGTAACAGCTGTGGTAACCCCCAAGGATTGCTCCCGATGCCACCCGGATGAGGCGATCCAGTATGAGCGCAGCAAGCATGCCAACACCATGGAGATTATCTGGAAGATCGATCTTTGGCTCATCCAGGGGATGAACAGTGATTTTGAGCGCCTCCAGGGATGTTATCACTGTCATGGGACCATTTTAAAAATGAAGGACGGCAATCTGGATCCCGATACCTGGCCCAATGTGGGCGTTGGAAGAATCAATATGGACGGCAGCAAGGGAAGTTGCACCAGCTGCCACACCCGCCACCTGTTTTCGGTGATGGAAGCCAGAAAACCGGAAGCCTGCGGCCAATGTCATCTGGGACCGGATCACCCCCAGATCGAGATTTTTATGGAATCAAAGCATGGGGATATTTATACGGCGCATAAGGATGGTTACAACTGGAATGCTGCCGCGGGCACCTGGACACCGGGAGTCGATTTCAGAGGTCCGACCTGCGCATCCTGTCATATGTCTGGTGCAGGTACTGTTTTGGCCTCCCACGATGTGACCGAACGGATTTCCTGGGAAACCCAGGCGCCACTGACGATTCGGCCCGAGGAGTTCAAGCCTTTTCCCGCCAAAGTCAACTGGCAGGTGGAACGGGATAAAATGAAAACGGTCTGCATCCAATGCCACGGAAAAACCTGGGTGGATGCCCATTATGTTCAGCTGGATAAAACAGTTAGCGAATATAATGAGGTTTATTACAAACCGGCCAAAAAGATGCTGGATACGCTTTACGAAAAAGGACTGCTGGATAATAGCCGGTATTTTGATGAAGAATTGGAGGTTGAGTTTTATGAACTGTGGCACCATGAAGGCCGCAGGGCCAGATTCGGGGCGGCCATGATGGCGCCGGACTATTCCTGGTGGCACGGATTCTATGAGTGCAAAAAACGGTATGTTGGGTTTATGAAAGAGGGTAATGAAATGATCGAACACAACCGCAAGGCATACAAGGCGGTGGATTTCCCCAACGCAACGGGCAGCACCACCAAGCCCGAGGTGCTTTTCCCAAAGGCGCCTTAGCGTGTCCAGGCCGGTTTGAAGCTCAAGAGCCGTTACGGAATAACCGTTGAAAGTGATGTGGTTTAATACAAACAGGCACCCGGTAAAGGGTAATTTTCAATAAGGGAGTTGGATATTTCCAACACACCGTTCGTGCTTTCCCGAAAGACCGACTCGGTTTCAGAAACCGAGTCGGTCTGCCGCCGGTAACTTCCTTTAAGGCACTCCAAAACAGGGGAATTTCTCGCAACAATAATAGCCTTGGTCCGGGACCATGTTTCTCCCAAAGGCATTTTTTTCTTTTTCGCTGAAAGCACCTCTTTCCGATTAGCTTTTTTCTTGGCAAGTTTTTGCTGACGCTACAAATTTGCCGTTACACGGTTAATATCCGAGGGGCTTGGTTTCACCTCAGAATATAGGACAGCAGATCCCCCATCAGATGGTTAATATGGGTAAAAGCCGATGGCGCCACACCGCGGATGACGGCTTCGTCCTGAATGAAATCGGCCGTCACCAGTTCATCCCGGCAATTGTCGATCAGCAGGTTCAGGCTATCCGGGGTTGTTTCCAGGTGGAATTGCAGCCCTATAACACGGGTGCCGATTTGAAACGCCTGATTTTCGCAGGCCGCACTTCTGGCCAGCAGATGCGCGCCTTGCGGAAGATCAAAGGTTTCACCATGCCAGTGGAAGACGATGGCTTTTTCCGGAAATTGGAATGTCTTTTCCGTCCGGGGAACCGCTTCGATCTCGAACCACCCGATCTCCTTATTCCGGTTTCGGTACACCTTCGCCCCTAACGAATTGGCGATCAATTGTGCGCCGAGGCAAATGCCGAGCAGCGGCACCCCCCGTTGAACCACGTCCCGAATGAATTGCTTTTCGGCTTTCAGCCAGGGGAATTCGGCCTCTTCATTCACGCTCATCGGGCCGCCCATGACGATGACCAAATCCTGATGGCCGGCGTCCGGAAGGGCCGTAGCCTCGAAAAACCGCGTGTATTCGATGTCCGCCCCGTGGGATATCAACCAGGACTCCATGCTGCCGATGCCTTCAAAAGGAACATGCTGTAAGACATGTACTTGCATTATCACCCTCCGGTGGATTCTTGGCCGAATAGGCGGCCAATCCGATAACATAGAGAATCAACTCGCTTATAATTTCCGGAAAAATACCTTTAAAACTTTGATCTAAGTAAAAAAATATGAAGATTGGGTCAGTGTTGCCGAATTTGACGGCGCTTTCGACTTTCAGCGAGTTATATCTTTCTTTTCATTTCCCTGCAAAATAAATGTGGTCCCAGTTGATCGATGGGAATAAATATCTCCAGAACGCCAATGAAACATTCGAAATAACACGATTTTGTATGGTGAAAGGCTCGTTCAGCATGGCTGCGAATCCGGTTTCGTCGACTAAATCTAACGTTTTATTTATGAAAATGGTCACTAAATCAGACGAAAATCGCTCTAATACGTCTGCTATATTCGACGTAAATGAAGGGGGCAAGGCATTTCGCGGGGGCAACCTTCGGACCGGTCACGTTTTTCGACCTCGAAAATCTGCACCACGAAGGGCAGAGGCACACGAACCAGGACCAAAAAATTACAACCAAATGGCATCTTGAACATGCCCCTGCTGTAACTCATAAATTGACAGGCAGGGCTCGATCCGGGTAGGGTGAGCATATCGAATCCAATCCCCATGGCGATAAAGATGCCGGACGGGTGATGGGATCGGTTATTTCGTGGCGTGAACCGGTCCCAAGGATGATGGATCTATTTTCCGGAGGAAACTCATGACCAGACGATCCGGATGGCTGACAGCGGCTGCCGGGGCGGTGGTGGTGGTGTCCGCCCTGGTTTATTACCTGGCGGACGCTTACGTGGTCGCCCAGGTTGAAAAGCGCGTGCGCGATACGATGCTGGAATGCCGGGCATTCCACCTTTACGTGCAACGTGACATGCATCCCGCGTATTACGGACTGATAAAGGACGGCCGCCTGCCGGAAGATTTCTATGCACCGGAATTGCTGTCGTCCTCTTACATCACGCGGACTTTCCAAAATTATTACAATGAGGAACGGCGAAAAGCCGGATTAGCGGAAGTGCGCTACAAAATGGCCGCCGGTGACCCGCGAAACCCGGTCAACCAGGCCGATGCCCGAGAGAAAGAACTGATCACCTGGTTCAACGAAGATAAAACGCGGTCGCATTATCGGGAAATTGTCAAGAAGGACGGTAAGAAATATCTGCTCTACGCCCGGCCGTTTCTCCCCATCGAGCAACGCTGCCTGAAGTGCCATGGCACGCCGGAGGATGCTCCGGCCAAGCTTCGGGATACCTACCATTGGTCCGGTGGATGGAACCACAAGGTTGGTGATATCGTGGCGGCGGAGTTTATCTTATCGCCGCTACAGGGCGAATACAACGTCGTCACAACCGTCATCGGCGGGTTTGGCCTGGTTCTCGGCCTGGGGTTGATGCTGCTGGTATTGAACGGCCGGCTACAGGTGCTGGTGATGCGGCGCACCCAGAACCTGCAAGAGAGCCAGCGGCGACTCAAACGCCTTAACCGGCTTCTGACCGCCATTCGTAACATCAACGGCCTCATCACACAAGAAAAGGACCGCAATCGCCTGCTGGAAGAGACCTGCCGGTTGCTGGTCGAAACGCGCGGGTTTTACGCCGCCTATGTCGTTCCGACGGTGGATGGAAAACCCGTTGCGCCGTTCATTCATGCCGGAATCGGAGGCGGTTTTGAGACCATGGCCGACCGGCTGCTGGCCGGGGAACTGCCGAATTGCGCCCGCCGGGTTCTCGACGTGACGGTAGCGAAGGAGGTGGCCGATTTGACCGCTCAGTGCGGTGATTGTCCGTTGGCGGCAATTCATCCCGGCAAAGCCAGGCTTGCCACACGCCTGGAGCACGAGGGGAGTGTGTTCGGCTGGTTGACGGTATCCGTTTCCCGGGAGGAGGCGATTGACACGGTGGAACTGGCGCTTTTTGCCGAGATGGCCAACGACGTCGCCTTTGCCCTGTGGACCCTGGACATCGAGGCCCGGCAACGCCGGGGCGTGGAGGCTTTACGGGAAAGCGAGGAAAAATTCCGCTTGACGTTCAATTCCAGCCCTGATGCCATCAACATCAATCGTCTCCAGGACGGTATCTATGTGGACATCAACGATGGGTTTACCGGGTTGACCGGTTTTACGGCCGAAGATGTTGCCGGCAAGACCGCATTGGATATCAATATATGGCATGATCCCGCGGACCGGGTGAAAATGATCCAGGTGCTGCGGGAAAACGGGGTCTGCGACAACCTGGAAGCCCGGTTCAGAAGAAAAGACGGCAGTGTGACGACAGCTCTCATGTCGGCGCGGGTTATTTCCCTGAAAGGGGAGCCGCACATCATCTCAATGACCCGTGATATTTCTGAACGAAAGCAGGCGGAGGCGGAGCGCGAACGGCTGCTCATGGCGATCGAGCAGGCCAATGAGCTCGTTGCTATCACCGACGCTTCGGGAACCATTCAATACGTAAACCCGGCGTTTGAAATCATTACGGGCTATTCGAGCAGAGAAGCGGTCGGGGGCACGCCTCGCGTTCTTAAAAGCGGCCGGCACGACCGGGCTTTTTACAAAGCGCTCTGGGACACGATATCGTCCGGAACCCCATGGTCCGGACGTCTGATCAACCGGCGTAAGAACGGCGCGTTATATACCGGCGAATCTTCCATTTCACCCGTCAAGGACGAAAATGGCAGTGTTGTCAATTTCGTGTGGATTTCGCGGGACATCACCAATGAGCTGGAGCTTGAAAAAAGAGTATTCCAGGCACAGAAGCTGGAGGCCATCGGCGCCCTCGCCGGAGGCATCGCCCACGACTTCAACAATATCCTCTATCCCATCATCGGGTTTTCCGAGATTCTCATGGAAGATTTGCCGGCCGGCAGCCCGGAGCACGAAAATGTGGCGGTCATTTTCAAGGCCGCCATGCGCGCCGGGGAGCTGGTGAAACAGATTCTGTCCTTCAGCCGTCAAGCCAGGCACGAAAAACTACCCGTCAGGATTCAGCATATTCTACAAGAGGTTCTGAAACTTACCCGATCGACGATTCCGTCCGGCATCGATATCACCCATTCCCTCCAAAGCGATTGCGGCCTCATCATGGCCGATCCGACACAGCTGCATCAGATTGCCATGAATTTGATTACCAACGCCTACCATGCCGTCGAAGAGGCGGGGAGCAGCATTTCCATTCAGTTGAAAGAATCGGTTTTAACCGGCCGGGATTGGGCCGGCATCTCCCTGGAACCGGGCCGCTACGCGCTCCTGACCGTCACGGACAACGGCTGCGGCATCGATCCGGCGAATATGGGGAGAATATTCGAACCCTTTTTTACAACCAAGGAACAGGGGAAAGGAACCGGGCTGGGACTTTCCGTGGTGTACGGTATCGTCAAGGAACACGGCGGGGATATTCGTGTTTACAGTGAGCTCGGAAAAGGAACCACCTTTACCGTGTACCTGCCCATCATTAAAGCGGACCCGAAAATCGTACCGATCGGGGAGTTGGTCATATATGAAACGGGCACGGAAAGAATTCTTCTGGTCGATGATGAAGAACCGATCGTCCGAATCGAAAAGCAAATGCTCGAACGTTTAGGGTATCATGTCGAAGACTGTACCGGCAGCATGGAGGCGTTGAAGGTTTTCAGGGGCGAGCCGAATGCATTTGATCTGGTCATTACGGACATGAACATGCCCAACATGGCGGGAGATAAGCTGGCCACGGAATTGAGATCGGTCAGGCCGGATATTCCGATCATTATCTGTACGGGATTCAGTGTGAAAATCGATGAGCAAAAGGCCAAGGCGATAGGGGTGAATGGATGTCTCATGAAACCGGTTGTTAAATCCGAGATGGCGAAAATGGTTCGGAACGTGTTGGATGAGGCGAAACTATCGACTCATGAGTGATGCAGCCATCCAAACGATAAACGTCCCGCGCAAACAAAATCGGGCCTTGATCATCGTACCGGCCACGCCAGGATATTTTTTCCAGACCGGCAGGAACTCGCTATCGCTCAAACAGCCTGCCGCTCTTCCAAAAACACCCTGGCGCGGCCTGCCTGCCGTGGGAAATTGGCCGAAACGATG
>JAZDPP010000189.1:0-39882 GCA_043797445.1 Pseudomonadota bacterium | reverse complement strand
ACGGTGACATTTTGGATATAACATATTGTAATTTTTTTAGTTATAGGTTACTAGTTCGATTCATGAGTTGAAATGAACTTGAATTTTCATCACGTAATTGGCGGGTCAAGTGGCCGCCCAGACACCCTGGAAAAGTCTGATATTTGGCAAGATCCCAGAATAGTCCGATAATTGGTTGGCAATTTTTCGAAACCTCCTTTTAGGGACTCGATCGTTGACATCTATCAGTTTCGGCTTGACAATAATTGCGAGAGGCAATTAAGGTGCAAGAATCAAATATTCGCCGGCAAACTGGCCGGCAAAATGACAGGATCTCAATGATGAATGGTATGCTCGCCTCTCTTTTTACACCCGAATATCATTTGTCCTCAGTGCACCTTGGTTTCCGATATGGAGATAAAGGCACTCAATCCAGTCGAACCATTATGTTTGGAGAGCTGCAATCTCTCCTTGATGCGGTCCCCGGCAAAGCGGGTCGCCTGAATTATGAGAAGGCGGTACTGGAGGAAAATTGCCTTGGCAAACAGACACTCTCCACCAGAAAGCTTTCCCTTCAGCGGCTTAGAGAACTTTACGCGCTCGATCCGGGCATCCCCTTATTCCGCGTTATGCGGGATCTGTGGGAAATTAACCCGGAAAGCCGGCCACAACTTGCCCTGCTGCTTTCCCTTTCCCGCGATCCCCTCCTTCGTATAAGCGCCGCCCCTGTTCTCAATACCCCCATTGGCAAAGAGTTTGCCAGACAAGATTTGACAGATGCCCTTGAGCAGGGGACTGCTGGTCGATTCAACGATTCCACGCTTGACAAGATCGTGCGCAACGCCTCCTCATCCTGGACCCAGTCCGGCCACCTGAAGGGCCGCGCCAGAAAATTTCGCCAAAAGATCAAAGCAACGCCGGCTGCCTTGGCCTATGCGCTTGTGCTCGGTTACCTGCAAGGGATTCGCGGGGAGACTCTTTTCGGCTGCCCGTGGGTGAGCATACTGGATCTGGATGCACTCGATGCAAGGGAAAAAGCCGATGACGCAAAGCGCCTGGGATTGCTGGATCTTAAACAATCCGGCTCTATTATTGATATTTCTTTCCCAAAACTGATAACTGCGGGAGACAAGGAGTTGTTGTATGGGACGGATTGAAAAACTGGCTGAGCGCTTCGGTCGCTATGTGTCGCTCCCCTGGCAGAAGGGACTGGCCGGTGCTCAGCGGGCAATTTTTATTGTCTATAATAAAATGGACGAGCGAAGGCTTATAAACCGTAAGGAGCTTTTTTCCCTGGCAACTGTTGAGGCGGGACATACATGGACAGAATGTAACCTGGCAAACGCCTTTTCCAACTGGATGTCCGGCCTTGACTACCGCGACAGTTATTTTGAATCCCCTGAGGACCTTGAACTGAAACTTGAAGAAGACTTCCTTGAATATGTTATCGGAATCATGCGAGAGGCATTGACTGCCGAGAATGTGGACAGCCAATCCGTTGTCGGAGTCTTCGGCATCGCCTCACTGTTTGGCTTTTTGCGCGTTTCCGAGATCATCTCCAAAATAGAGAATTCGATTCGGGGCCGCCTGGTGGTGTTTTTCCCCGGGGAATTTGAGAATGCCAATTACCGGTTGCTGGACGCCCGGGACGGATGGAATTATCACGCGGTTCCCATCACCTTACACGAAGAAATTGCAATCTCATAGCCATATAGATGTTGACATCCCTGCTGGAGAAAAGACCTGATGAAAAACCGAGATATCTATCAGCGAGACCCTGATAAGATCACCCTGCTCAACAACGGTGTTGCCGCCATGACCGATGCCATGACCGAAGAAGAGCGCAGGACGCTTCGCTTCGAATTGGAGCATTTCGTCTGCGAGGGTGAATACAAACGGGGACTTGCCCGCATTCTGGAAACCTATGTGAGTAATATCGGACACCCCGAACAACCGGCGGCATGGATCAGTGGCTTTTTCGGCAGTGGGAAATCCCACCTTGCCAAGATGCTGCATTATCTCTGGATTGACTACATTTTTCCAGAGGACGGGGCGACAGCCCGAGGTCTTGCCCGATTGCCCGAGGCCGTCAAAGATCATCTCGTTGAACTTTCCAACCTTGGTAAACGACATGGCGGCCTTTATGCCGCTTCAGGAACTCTGGGTGCGGGCGCAGGTGACTCCATCCGTCTTTCACTGCTGGGAATTGTTTTCCGCTCCGCGAGGTTGCCGGAAAGCTACCCCCAGGCACGCTTTTGCATCTGGCTCAGCAAAAATGGCATCTACGATCCGGTACGCGCACAGGTGGAAAAAGCAGGTCGCGATTTCCGGAAGGAATTGAATGACCTCTATGTCAGTCCGGTCATTGCCAAAGCCCTTCTGGCCGTTGATTCCAATTTTGCTAATGATGAAAAAGAAGCCAAGAGTACTCTCCGCGCCCAGTTTCCAAAACCGAAAGATATCAGCATTGAGGAGTTCGTCCAGGCCATGCAGGACGTTCTGGCGCCATCCGGTAAATTCCCCTGCAGTGTGATCATTTTGGATGAGGTTCAGCAGTATATCGGTGAGGATCTTAGCCGGTCCTATATCGTTCAAGAGGTGGTCCAAGCTTGCAGCAAAAGGTTTGGTGCCGCTCTTCTCTTTGTGGGAACCGGACAGACAGCCCTTTCCGGAACCCCTGCGCTGCAGCGGCTTCAGGGCCGTTTTACGGTCAATGTCGAGCTGTCCGACCAGGATGTGGAAACCGTTACGCGCCGCGTCGTCCTGGCCAAACGGGCGGATCGCATCGGGGATATCGAAAACTGCCTGGATGCGAACACCGGTGAAATCGACCGCCAGCTCAAAGAATCAAAAATCGGTCCCCGTTCAGCGGACAGATCGATCCTCGTCGAAGACTATCCCCTGCTGCCTGTCCGCAGACGTTTCTGGGAAAATGCCCTGCGGGCGGTAGACAAGGCCGGCACTGCCGGGCAACTCCGAACCCAGCTTCGGATCGTTTATGACGCCATAAGAAAGACCGCCGATGATCCGATCGGGACGGTGGTACCGGCAGATTTTCTGTTTGATGAGATTTCGCCCAATCTGCTTCAGGCGGGCGTGTTGCTTCGGGAGATCGATGAGATCATCCGCCGGCAGGATGACGGCTCGGAAAACGGTCGGCTAAAATCCCGGCTCTGCGCTCTCATCTTTGTGATCCGGAAGTTGCCGCGTGAAGCGCCCGTGGATGTCGGCATTCGCGCAACACCGGAGATGCTGGCAGATCTCCTGGTCGAAAATCTCACCCGCGACGGCGCCAAACTCCGCAGCCTTATCCCGGGGCTGCTTGACGAACTGGTTGCCCAGAGCGCCCTGATGAAGATCGAAGATGAGTACAGCCTGCAAACTAAGGAATCGAGTGAGTGGGAACAGGAATTCCGAAACCGGGAGACAAAGCTCTTAAGCGATATGACCCGAATGGCCGGCAAGCGGGGCCAGATGCTTGCCGCCGCCTGTCAGCGGGAACTCTCATCGATCAAAGCCGTCCAAGGCAGCTGTAAAACACCGCGAAAGCTGATGCTCCATATGGGCGCTGACGCTCCTGTTGAAAATAAACAGGACATTCCCGTCTGGATACGGGATGAATGGGGTGCTGATGAAAAAACGGTTCTTGCCGATGCCCGGTCCGCCGGTCCGGACAGCCCGATCATCCATGTTTTCATCCCCAAAACGTACTCAACCTCCATAAAGAAAATGATTGCCGAGCAGGATGCCGCGGAAGGCACCCTGCAATTCAAAGGGATACCCTCCGTTCCGGAAGGGATTGAGGCCAGAGCGGCGATGCAGACCCGTCTGACAACGGCCGGGCAACGGCTGGCCAGCCTGGTCAAGGAAATTATCGATAGCGCCAGGGTTTTCCAGGGCGGCGGTAACGAACGACTGGAACTCTCCCTTGTCGACAAGTTGAACGACGCGGTTAACGCCTCGCAGGACCGGATGTTTCCCGATTTTGGAAAGGCCGATGATGCTCGCTGGGATAAAGTGATAGCCCGGGCAAGAGGCGGCTCTGAAAGCCCCCTTGAGGCCATCGATTTTAAAGACAGGATAGAAAAGCATCCGGTCTGCGCAGCCATTCTGACCCATATCGGGTCGGGGAAGAAAGGTAAGGAAATTCGTTCTCACTTCAAGACAGCCCCTTACGGTTGGCCGCAAGATGCTGTGGATGGCGCCCTCATCAGTCTTTTTGCCACCGGTCAGGTAGTTGCTTCCCAAAATGGCATGCCGCTAAAGCCCAAGGAACTGGACCAGAACAAGATACCGGTCGCTGAATTTCATACCGAAACCACGACCATCAGCGCCAAGGACCGCATCAAATTGCGCGGCCTGTTTCATGCGGCCGGCATCTCCTGCAAACCCAATGAGGAGAGTGCCGCCGCCGGACAGTTTTTACAAAAACTGCTGGACCTGGCCAAACGGGCCGGGGGAGATCCGCCTCTTCCCGAGCCACCCAAAATCATTGATATCGTTGATCTGCAGGCCCTATCGGGCAACCAGCAGATGGACGGGATACTAAAAGATCATGACAGGTTGAAACAGAATACCGAGAACTGGACCGCGGCAAGTGAGCTCGCGGACCGCCGCCTGCCGTCCTGGCAGCAGCTTCAGGCGTTGCTCAACCATGCTTCGGCACTACCCTTTGCCGAGCCGATACGGTTGCAAATGAAAGCTATTGTAACCGACCGGCGGCTTTTAGATACCACAAACCCCTTGCCGGAGCTCATCAAATCGGCAGTGGATGGGCTTCGAAAAGCGCTGACCCATGCGGAAGATGCCTATAACTCTGCCTTCGACCAGGGGATTACTGCTTTGACCGCCGCCGAAAGCTGGCAGAAGCTCGATGAAGATAATCGGCAGGACATTCTTAAGAAAGCGGGACTGAGTAAAATCGATAAAGGAGCGGTCGGCGATGTTGCGGAAGTACTCGCCTCCCTTTTGCGGGTCAACCTCGAATCCTGGGCTACCCGAACGGCTGCCTTGCCCCAGCAATTCGCCAATGCCCGCCAGCAGGCGGACAAGCTCCTTGAACCGAAAACGCAGCATATTTCTCTGAAAAGCGGCACCTTGAAAAACAGAAAAGACATTGAGACATGGCTTGAGAGTACACGAAAAGCACTGCTGGCAAAGATTGAAGACGGGCCGATTGTCATTAATTGACAGGAGAGACCGGATGACCACCTTATCTACAAAGCTTCGCAATACACTCAGAGATGCTGTTATTGCCGCCCGCGATATTGCCGAACCCGGCAGCCGCACCGCCCTGGAGGCATTGGCCGTCCACTGTCATGAACCGTATGGTCACATGACGGAGAAAGAAAAGATCCTGCGGGAAAAACTGCAAGCCCATGCCCGTCAGTTGGGAGATCGGCATGATCAGACCAGCGGCCTGCAGGCCATTGACCGGCTGGTGTCCGAATGCGCCTATGAACACTGGCACCGGATGCTCTTTGCCCGGTATCTGGCGGAGAATCATCTGCTCATCGAACCGCAAACCGGAGTAGCCATATCCCTTTCCGAATGTGAGGAGCTGGCTTTGGATGAAGGGCTCGACCCCTGGACCCTCGCCAGCCGCTATGCCCAGACCATGTTGCCGCAGATTTTCCGTCCGGATGACCCGCTGCTCGCAATCAGCCTTTCCCGGGAATACCGGATCAAACTCGAAAAGCTCCTGGCCGATCTGGATGCTTCCATTTTCACCGCCTCGGATTCCCTGGGCTGGGTGTACCAGTTCTGGCAAAACCGGCGAAAAGAGGAGGTGAATAAGGCAGAGGTGAAAATCGGGGCGGATGAACTGCCGGCCGTGACCCAGCTTTTCACAGAACCATACATGGTCAATTTTTTGATTCATAATACCCTAGGCGCTTGGTACAGCGGAAAAATGCTGCCGAATCATCGGGATTTGGCTGAAAACGCGCCAGATGAGGAAACACTGAGACAGGCCGTGGCGTTGCCAGGCATCACCTGGGAGTACCTTCGTTTTGTGCGGGCGGATAAGGGTAACGGCCCCTGGCAGCCGGCCGCCGGAATTTTCGAGAAATGGCCGGCAAACGCCGCGGAGATTAAAGTCCTCGATCCCTGCTGCGGTTCAGGTCATTTCCTCGTTGCGCTCTTCAATCACCTTGTTCCGCTAAGAATGGCCCAAGAAGGGCTTTCCGCCCGGGTGGCCTGCGATGCCGTATTGACTGACAATCTGCACGGTCTTGAACTGGATGACCGCTGCACTCAGATTGCCGCCTTTGCCTTAGCGCTATCTGCCTGGCAGTATCCGAATGCTGGCGGTTTCAGGCCGCTTCCACAACTTCCTGTTGCCTGCTCCGGCCTATCGGTTGGGGCCACCCGGAAAGAGTGGGAACAACTCGGCCTTGGTAAAAAAAACATGCGCATTGCCTTTGGCCTGATGCATGATTTTTTTGCCCAGGCCCCGACCCTGGGCAGTCTTCTTGATCCCGCATCCTTCAAAGACGCTGAATTGATTCGATATGGAAATCTCGATTGGAAAGAAATCGTCCGGTCTCTGGAAGACGCCCTTGATAAAGAACAGGGTGAGGATGCCCATGAAGCCGGTGTAGCTGCACAAGGACTGGCAAGGGCCGCCCGGATATTGGAAGGCAGATATCACTGGGTTATCACCAATGTGCCCTATCTTGCCCGGGGAAAACAGGGGGATGTTTTAAAGAGCTTTTGTGAACGCAACTACAAGGAAGCGAAAAACGATCTTGCCACCGTCTTTCTGGAACGTTGTCTTGGGCTCTGTGCCGATGGTGGGGCAACCAGCATCGTTTTGCCGCAGAACTGGCTCTTTCTGACCACTTATAAGAAATTCCGGGAAAAGTTGCTACGGCAGCATACCTGGCGGGTGGTCGCGAGGCTGGGACCGGGGGCGTTTGAGACGATCAGCGGTGAGGTGGTCAAGGCTATACTGCTTGTTATGAGTCGAGGGCAGTGGAAGGATGAAGGGCAGCTCATCCGGGGCATCGACGCTTCAGCACCTCGCATTACCCAGGAAAAGGCTGAGTTGCTTTTGGCATGTAGAATAAAAGATGTGGATCAGAAGCAACAGTTGGCGAACCCCGATGCGAGGGTTGCGTTTGATGAAGTCCAAGGTGAATTGTTGGAAAAATATTCACTTGCCTACATCGGACAACGAAGCGGAGATGGTCCACGTTTCATTTACTTTCATTGGGAGTTTGATGAAGTTCCAAGAGGGTGGGAATTTTTTGGTACTACTGTTAACGACACCACCCCCTATGCTGGGAATACTCAATTGTTGCTATGGGAGGAAGGGAAAGGCCAATTAGCAGAATATCAAGCTGAATTGGCTCGCACGCAATATGCGAGCGGAGGTTGGAAACAGGGTTGGCAAGCCTGGTGTGCGAACGGGGTAAGAGTATCGCAAATGCATATTTTACCCGTTACAATCCATTGTGGGCCACATTTCGATAACAATACAGCGACTATCATCCCTCACAACCCCGCCCACCTCCCCGCCATCTGGTGCTTCTGCTCCTCACCGGGATACAATGAAGCGGTTCGACAAATTGACCAAAGTCTGAAAGTCACCAACGCTACCCTGGTCAAGGTCCCTTTCGATCTCGACCACTGGACAAAGGTCGCCAAAGAAAAATACCCCAACGGCCTCCCGACCCCCTATTCCGACGACCCCACCCAATGGATATTCCACGGCCATCCCTGCGGATCGGTGGTTTGGAGCGAGAAAACCAAGCGCCTGGAAAATGTCCCGCTACGTAACGACCCCACCGTCCTGCAGGTCGCCGTAGCCCGGCTACTCGGTTATCGATGGCCTGCAGAACTGAACCCAACTATGGAACTGGCCGATCTTCAGCGCCAGTGGGTGAAGAAATGCGATCCCCTGCTTGCGCTATCCGACGAGGACGGCATCGTTTGCATCCCCTCGGTCCGAGGCGAAGATGCGGCGCCGGATCTGTTGCGGGAGCTGTTGGCAGCAGCCTATGGCACAGACTGGTCGCCGGCCCGGGAGCATGAACTTCTGGCCGCCACCGGAACCGGTGCCGCCGACCTGGACGACTGGCTCCGCAACCATTTTTTTGAAGCCCACTGCAAGCTCTTTCATCACCGGCCCTTTGTCTGGCATATCTGGGACGGCCGGAAACGCGACGGGTTTCATGCGCTCGTCAATTACCACAAGTTGGCTGAGGGAAGCGGCAAGGGCCGCCAGCTCCTTGAAAAACTCACCTATGGGTATCTCGGCGACTGGATCATCATTGAAAAAGACGGTGTGAAACAGGGGAAAGGCGGCGCCGATGACCGGCTGACCGCAGCGCTTGAGCTGGAAAAACGCCTCAAGGCCATCCTCGCGGGAGAGCCGCCCTTTGACATCTTTGTCCGCTGGAAACCCCTCTCGCAACAACCCATCGGCTGGGAGCCGGACATCAACGACGGGGTCCGCTTGAACATCCGCCCCCTCATGGCCGACGACATTCCCGGCGGAAAAAACGGCGCCGGCATTCTGCGCTGGAAACCCAATATCCACTGGAACAAGGACCGGGGAAAAGATGTATCTTCGGCCCCCTGGTATTCCCTTGGTCCCAAATACGGTGGCAACGAAGGCGATCGGATCAATGACCATCATTTGACGGTCGCCGAAAAACCACCAGCAAGAGAAAAGGCAAAGGCGGAAAAATGACGGCTGAAAACAAGAAAAAAGTGCCGGGTTCGAAAAAGGAGACGCCGAAGGACCCCCCGTCGTTACCACCTGAGAAGGGGTATGAACTTTTCCTTTCTGACGTTTCCCAGTTACTTGATGACGCCAGAAAGAACGCCGCCCGGGCGGTGAACACACTCCTGGTTGCCACCTATTGGGAACTTGGGCGAAGGATTATCGCATTCGAGCAGGATGGCAAGGAGCGGGCCGGCTATGGCGAACAACTGCTCCAGCAGCTTTCCGATGATCTGACGGGGCGTTTCGGTCGTGGGTTTTCAGTGGATAACCTCGAAAGCATGCGACTTTTTTACCTGTCCTATTCGGAAACCTTCATTTCCGAGACGTTGTCCCGGAAATGTGAAGGCCAGAAAAAATCCGAGACACCGTCTCGGATTTTCACTCTTGATGATTTGGTGACCGCTTTCCCCCTTTCATGGTCTCATTATGTCCATCTAACGCGGCGCTGCCACTCGGAAGAAGCCAGGAATTTTTACCATACCGAGGCGTTATCGGGCGGTTGGTCGGTATTGAAGACGACGGCTGCCGAAAAACGAGAAGCGCGGGAAGGATGAAAAAGCCGCTATGATTCGATGACGGGGAGACGCGGTTTTGATCACTATATGGGTAGCATACATAGTTAATAGGTACCGAACTTGAACTCATTATATATACAGGCGGTGTTTCCTTAACAAACCCAAGGTGATGAACGAACTTTACAAAAGGGAGGATCCCCAGGTGCTGACAAAAGTATTTTTCAAAAATTTTAAAAGCTATCGACAAGGGGAACTTCCTCTTGCGCCCTTGACCATGCTCATCGGCGCCAATGCCTCCGGAAAGAGTAATGCCCTTGAGGGATTGCGGCTTCTTTCCTGGCTCGCTCAAGGGCAAAAACTCAGCTCCATCCAGTATGCACTCCAGGATTCGGACAAAGTTGTCCGGGGTCAGGTTCGTGAATTGGGTTACCACGGCAGCCAGTCATTCACCCTTGGCTGTGAAACCAGCGAAAAGGATTGGAACCACCTTTCCGTGCAACTCAGTGTCAGGAAGGAAGAAGAACTTCATATTGAAAATGAGATGATGACAGGTCCGGCGGCGCCACCTCCTTTATATGAAGTCGCCCAGCCATCCGCGGAACTGAATACCGACTTAAGGGTCGCTTACAATAATTTCGCCAAGGGCGGCAAAAAGCCACAGTTGGTGTGTTCGGATCAATTGGCCATTTTCACTCAACTGGAAAGTGCGGCCCGGTTCGCGGATGGACACTCGAAATCACAAAAGGTGATTCCTGCTGTCACCCGAAAACTTCAACAATGGTTATCCGATGTCCTCTTTCTCGATCCTGTGCCGGCAAGGATGCGCGGTTACAGCTTTAAAAATGAGAAAAGGCTTTCCGGTGATGGCAAAACCCTGTCTTCCGTTCTGTATGGGTTATGCAATGAATCCGTCGAAAATCAAAAGCTGCTGCTGAATTTTATCAGAAGTCTTCCGGAGCAGGATGTGGTTGAAATGGGGTTTCTCGATGGTCCACGGGGTGAAACAATGGTTAAACTGTGGGAGACCTTTGGCGGCACAAAACGGGACTATGACGCGAGTCTCCTCTCCGATGGGACGTTACGGGTGCTCGCCATTGCCGCAGCCATGCTTTCAGCTCAGGAAGGCAGCCTCGTGGTCATTGAGGAAATCGATAACGGCGTCCATCCCAGTCGCGCGGTCCTGTTGTTAGAACATATTTCCGAGGTAGCGGAAAAACGGTCCCTTCGGGTCTTACTCAGCAGCCACAATCCCGCCCTTCTGGATGCCATCCCCGATTCCGCTATTCCTCACGTTGTTTTCTGTTATCGTGATCCGGAAATAGGGGATAGCCGATTAATCCGGTTGCAGGATCTCACCGACTATCCGGAACTTATTGCACAGGGGTCCATAGGCGAGTTGATGACCAGTGGTATGTTGGAGCGGTTTGTCAAACATCATCCCGGCCCCGAGCAGAAAAAAGCGCGGGCACTCGATTGGCTGAAAAATTTTTCGAGAGAGGATGGAGAGGAGAACGATAGATGAGCGCCATCATTCTCGTGGATACCTCCGTCTTTCTGAATCTGCTCGATGTTCCGGGCCGGAATGAAAATCGACAAAGCATCCTCGAAACATTCCGGGAGATGATCGAAGTGGGGGATCATTTTTTCCTTCCTATGGCGGCTGTCATCGAAACCGGCAACCATATTGCCCATTTGGCGGACGGAAATCAGCGCCGCCACTATGCCAAAGTATTTACCAAAGAGGTCCGGCAAGCCCTTGCAGGGAACTCACCATGGAAACCCACTAATTTTCAGAAAAAAGAAAATATTCTTTCATATTTGGACGATTTTCCGGATCATGCCATGCTGGGTATGACCTTTGCGGATCTTACGATTGTTAAAGAATGGGAAAAAACGTGTGCGCGGCATCCGATGAGTCGGGTCCGAATCTGGGCGATCGATGAGCATCTATGCGGGTATGATCGACGGGTTTGAGGAAGGGGCAAGGATGAGCAATAAGACAATCATCGAAGCGCTGAAAGATTCAGTCATCGCCTCCGGCCGGTATAATCCGAACGATGTGGTCCGGCCGGCCGCCATCCTCTGGACCGATGCGGACCGGCAGTGGCAACCGGTGATCAGCCAGCTGCAACTCCTGATGCCGGAACTGTTGATCCTGGGGGAGTATCAGCCGGAGAAGAAAACCGGTCCGGCCATCTGGCTGCGCTGCGTAATCGATCGCGCTTTAAAAGAAGTGGAAATACCGGAAGAGGCGATCCCGGTGATCTACATGCCGGGCGTAAGCCGGCAGACACTACGGGCTGTCAAGGAATGCCCGGATGGGTTGAAGCCGCTGGTAGTATTGCAATACCGGGGCGTATGCTGGACTCAGAAAAACGGCAAGGACTGGACCGTAGAGGCCTTTCTGGTTTCCCAGGACGGCGAACTTGGGCTCGATCTCGCAAAAGATAGCGGCACCCGGGCGGCCCTGATGACAGCGCTGCCGGAACTGGTCGCAAAACCCATCTCGCAGTTACAAGGTCGGCATCTGGAAGCTGAGGATTTCGAAAAACTCATCATTGAAGACCCGGTCAAAGATCTGCTTCTTTGGATGAACAGCCCGAGTGAAGCGCGCGGGCAATGGCCAACGGCCAAGTGGAAAACGTTTCGTTCCCGCTGTAAAAAAGAATACAAATTCGACACCGAAAAGGATGGCGCGCTGGTGGCAGGAGAACGTCTCGGTTGCAAGGAGGGGGAGTGGGGGCAGGTCTGGAACCGATTTGCCGAAGCGCCTGCCCTGTATCCGGGAACCATTGAAATACTGAGAAGATCAAAGCCACCGATCATGTTGCCGAAAACAAAATCCAGTTGGCCCCAGGAAAATGACAAGGAGGAAGATCAGCTGCGTGCTGCGCTGCTTGAACTTTCCGCCCTGCAGCCTGCGTTGGCAAGAGAGAGGATTCTCGAACTCGAAAAAGGTCACGGTCACCGCCGGGAGTGGATCTGGGCCGGACTGGGCAAGGCGCCACTAGCCAAGGCCCTGGCGCATCTATCCGTGGTTGCCCTCAGGACAGGTCAGGGGCCGGGTGGAGATACGCCGGACGCCATGGCAGCGCTTTATGTGTCCGAAGGCTGGCAGGCCGATGATGCCGCCCTTTTCGCCATGGCGGAAGCAGTGGCTTCCGGGGCGGACAGCAAGGCGGTCCAGTCGGCGCTCAGAAGCTGCTATCTGCCCTGGCTTGTAACAACTGCGCTTCATTTTCAGAGCCTTATAGAAAAAAATCCCTTCCCGGATCATAAGAATTCGGCGAAGATATCGGCGGTTAAGGGTTGCGTCACCGTTTTTGCCGACGGGTTGCGCTGGGATATTGCCTGCCGGCTGCTGGAAAAACTAAAAACACAGGAGATACCGGCCCGGATATCCAGCCGTTGGGCCGCACTGCCAACGGTTACGGCGAGCGCCAAACCGGCCGTATCTCCCGTAGCGGAACATATTTGCGGCAATGCGATCGAAGAGACCTTCCAGCCCCATATAGCCCAAACCGGAAAACCGCTGACGGTGGACCGCTTCCGAAAAATGCTTGCGGAAAACAAGATTCAGTATCTATCGCCGGAAGAAACGGGGGACCCGGCCGGACAGGCATGGACCGAGCAGGGCGAGATCGACCGGTTGGGCCACTCCCTCCAGGCAAAGCTCGCGTTACGCATCAACGAACAGCTGGATTTCCTGCTGGAGCGGTTGCGGGTTCTGATGACGGCCGGCTGGAAAGAAATTCGGGTTGTCACCGATCATGGCTGGCTTCTGGTGCCCGGCGGGTTGCCGGGTGTGGATCTGCCGAAGTACCTCACCGAGAGCCGGTGGGCACGCTGTGCCGTCATCAAAGAGGGGGCCAAAATGGAATGCCCGGTGGTGCCCTGGCACTGGAACCCGGAGCATTATATCGCAGTTGGGCCAGGCGTATCCTGCTTCGGAAAAGGCAATGCCTATGCCCACGGCGGGGTCAGTATCCAGGAGTGTCTGATACCGGTAATTTCAGTCCAGTCACCCGACAAACCGGGAACCGCATTCGCCACGATAACGGAAGTCAAATGGACTGGCCTGCGCTGCCGGGTCCGGGTCGAAAATGGGGATGAGAGCATGAAAGTGGATATTCGCATGAAGGTGAGTGAGCCCGATCCTGAAAAAGTTAAAGCAAAAGCCCTTGGCAGAGACGGTATTGCAAGCTTGCTTGTGATTGATGACAGTTTGGAGGGAACGCCGGTTGTTGTCGTGCTGCTGGATGCAGGGGACAATGTCATTGCCAGGCAGGCCACTATTATCGGCGGAGAGTAGCGAATATGGAACTCGACAAACTGGATAAATTGATTGCCTCGGCCTTTGAGGGATATCTCGTTCGAAAAGATCTCGTTCGTAAATACAGCCGGCAGTATCCGGTGCCGACCTATGTGGTGGAGTTCATGCTGGGCAGATATTGCGCGAGTATCGATGATATGGAGATCAATGAAGGACTCGCTATCGTTGAGCGACAGCTGGCGGAAAGGACGGTAAGAACGGGGACGGAAGAGCTCTTCAAAGCAAGGGCCAGAGACGAAGGTTCCGTCAAACTGATCGATATCGTGAAGGCACGACTGGATGCTAAAAATGACTGCTTTGTCGCTGAGCTGCCAAGTCTGGCGCTCAAGGACGTGCGGGTCGATGACCAACTGGTAAAAAACCATGAGCGCATGTTGACAGACGGTTTTTACGCCGAAGTCACCTTGAGCTATGATAGCGCCATTGCCCAGGAACGCGGCGGACGTCCCTTTGCCATCGACACGCTGCGAGCGATCCAGCTTTCCAAGGCGGATGCCCTGCAGATCCTTGTCAAAGCCCGCAGCCAGTTCACCATCGAAGAGTGGCAACATCTCCTGCTTCGAAGCATCGGTCTTGAACCGGCATCCCTATCGCCAAGAGGGAAAGCGGTAGCGCTGTTGCGCATGGTCCCGTTTGTTGAAAGAAATTACAATATGGTCGAACTGGGTCCCAGAGGAACTGGGAAAAGCCATCTTTTTCAGCAAATTTCTCCCTACGCCCATCTGATTTCCGGTGGAAAAGCCACGGTTGCCAAGATGTTTGTCAATAATGCGAGCGGCCAACGCGGATTGGTCTGTCAGTATGATGTGGTATGCTTTGATGAAATTTCCGGGGTTTCCTTTGATCAGAAGGACGGGGTGAATATTTTAAAAGGGTATATGGAGTCCGGCGAATTTTCCAGGGGCAAGGAATCTATCCGGGCCTCGGGCGGCATTGTCATGGTGGGCAATTTCGATGTGGATATCGAACAGCAACAACGCATTGGACATCTTCTATCTCCTCTGCCGCAGGAAATGCGAAATGATACGGCCTTTATGGATCGCCTGCACGCCTATCTGCCGGGTTGGGATTTTCCAAAACTGAACCCCAATGGCCATTTTACGGACCATTTCGGGCTGGTGAGCGATTTTCTCTCGGAATGCTGGAACCAACTGCGCAATGGCAGCCGGGTTGGTGTACTCCAGGGGAGGGCCAATTTTGGAGGTGCTTTGTCGGGCCGGGACCTGACCGCGGTGAACAAGACCGTAAGCGGCCTTGTCAAGCTCCTGTATCCTGATCCCGAAATGGGGGTACCAGATGAGGAATTGGAAGGTCTGGTAAGGCTTGCTCTGGAATGCCGGCGCCGGGTAAAAGAGCAACAGAAAAAATGCCTGAAGACCGAGTTTCGCAATACCCATTTCAGCTACATCATGGGTGAAAACGGCGTGGAGCAATTTGTCGCAACCCCTGAGCTTCACAGCGAAGATCAGATCGATGCTGACCCGCTGCCACCCGGGCAGGTTTGGGCGGTCAGCCCCGGAAGTGCGGATGCGGGCCCCAGCCTTTACCGTATTGAGGTAACGGTTGGGCCGGGCAGCAGCGTGAAGATCCTGAACCACCCCGTTCCTCCCGCCTTTCGGGAGAGCGTTCGATATGCCGAGCAGAATTTATACACAAGGGCGAGACAACTTGTCGGTGATCGTGATCCAAGAGGACATGAATTCTCCATTCAGATGCGAGCAATGGACCATGACAAGAGCGGCGCGGGAATCAGTCTGCCGGTCATGATAGCCCTATGTAGCGGTTTGCTGGAAAAGAGTCTGCGGGGGGGATTGGTGCTTATCGGGGCAATCAACATCGGTGGTTCGATAGATTCTCTCAACAATGCCGTGGCAGCTATTGAACTGGGTATTGAGAAAGGCGCCGCGACATTTCTCATGCCGGTATCGGCCCGTAAACAGCTTTTTGAGCTCTCGGATGATATGGCTACCAAAGTCAATATTCAGTTTTATTCCGATTCTCAGGACGCTTTGATCAAAGCCGTTGCCGAATAGAAAATATAAAACAAGGGGTCCGTGCCGCTCTTCCGGTTGCGTTCGGGAAATCTACTCTTTCTTTTTTCAGGGATTCCAGGCGCGCCGCACAACAACTTCGGGCATGGGGTTCGGAATCGATAAAAGCCTTCACCGCTTGTATCTTTCCTGTGATTTTGCCATCGTTGCTTTGATCTCTTGCACGGTGTCCGATGCGGATTCATCGCGCTGCCAACTGCCCAACGTCTGGGCCAGAATGTCCAAATCCGCTTCAGCCGCAATTTTTTCCGCAAAGCATTTAACGGCATTTTCAAGAACCGCTTTTTTTGATGTCCCCAGCTTTTTCGCCAGAATGCCGATGCTTTGAATTACCCTTTCATTCATCCGTGTTGATATGATTTTATCCAAAATGCACTCCTCCTGATTCTAATGTAAGAAATGTAATGTAAGAAAAACAGGTTGTCAACGGACAATCACGGTGAAAAATACGGCGCGGACATTGGCGGCAATGCGACATTTTCAATGGTGAGCTCTATTCCAAAAAAAGGCACTAAAAATCGTTGAACCCGTCAGTGCCTTAGAAATTAGTTTCTGCGCGTTTTTGGCAAGAAATAATTTCCAAAGACACTTATCCCGTTTATCGGGGTTAGGTTAAAAAAATCGTCGGCAGACTATTCGGCAAGCTACGAGGGCCTAATGATGCATGATATGTTCGCATCTCTTTTTTAATCCGATGCCCAGGATGCATTGATCAAGGCCATGGCCGAATAAAAAGATGCTGCCCTTCATTCGTAAATTTGACGGCATTTATTGTCAAGGTGCTCTTGGTCTGAGGCTGAAAGCCGGTATTGACGAAATGCGGAATTTCGGCTAATTTGAAAAGCAACATTAAGGGGAGGAATCCGCCATGAAACAAACATTGATTGTGTCAAACCGGGGGCAGCTGACCCTTCCGGCGAACCTGCGAAAACGATTCGGTATCAAGGACGGCGGTGCCGTTATTCTGGAAGAACGGGGCAACGAGATAGTTCTCAAACCGGCCATGGTGCTGGAGATTGAGATGTATACCGATGCCCAGGTGTCGGCATGGGATGAGGCGGACCAGCTCGATGACACGGAGCGCGCAACTTTGCTCAAACGCCTCGGGAAACCGCAATGATGCGCATTTTTCTCGATGCCAATGTGCTCTTTACCGCCGCGCACAATCCCCGGGGAAAGGCGGCATTTATTGTTGAATTGGGAGCAGCGGGGCATTTTTTGCTGTTTACCAGCGATGCCGCCCGCGAGGAAGCAGCCCGTAATCTTGGAGCGAAATATCCCGGGGCCCTTCACCCCTTTGAATCCCTGATCTTTCCGATCAGTATAGCCGCCCCGGATCTTTCGGCCCCTTTTCCCGACAGCCTTCCCGCTAATGATGCTATTATTTTTCAGGCTGCGGTGGCCTGCCGTGCCACCCATTTCCTGACCGGCGATCTGCGCCATTTCGGAGCGTTCATGAATCGGCCGGAAGTGACCGGCGGCATCATTGTCCAGACCGCTGCTGAATTCCTGGCTGCACTATGAACCGACAGAGTGATCATCGATTCGGCTCAATCCGTGTCACGGCAGGCCACACCAGGATGATTTTTGGGAAGCCTGGCATGGCCGGAATCATGATCAGGGCCTTTGCGTTTAAATCCAGCTCGAATGGTTGTACCCAACGCGTGCTGCTGCTTATTCGTTTTTTCGATAAATAACCCACTTTAAATGCAGGTTATGGATAGGAGCGGTTCGGCATGAATACAATCCAAAAATTGCCGTCTCAAAAAAAACTGGCCCGGTTTCTTGCGGCTATCATTACACTTCTTGTTGCCACCTAGGGGCAAGCCGAGATCGTCACCGACGGCACACTCGGACCGGCCTCGAATCTTGCCGGACCCGACTTCCGGATCGGTAGGGAAAGTGATCGATCTTCGGGACAGTCTTATTACCAGCTCGGTCACGGGTATTGCCGGAAACGAGGGCGACATCACGCTCAAAGGCACGGCGGGCACGCCCGCGAAGGCGCTGATTCTGGAGGGCGGTTTCATTCAGGCAAATGCGCCCGCCGGTGCCCGGGGCGGGGATATTTTTATCGACGCCCTGGCGGTGGTGCCGGAAGGCGGGGCACTGGAGGTCGGGGGGCTGGAACGGCGACACTTTGAGCCCGGCGGCGGGAAAAACATTATTCAGGCCGCGGCTCCCGGCGGAGAGCAGGGAACACGCCCCGGCCAATCGCTGGCTGAATTGTGAAAAGGCCGCTCCGGAGAGAGGCGCGGCCAATTTGTAGGCATACAGTCAGATCTAAGCAGCATGAACTCTCCTCTAAGGTCGCATTCAGGCAGCCGCCCTTTTCTTGAACTGTTGAATCATCGGTTAACGCAATCATCGTCCAGCCATCTACTTGTCCCGGGTTGCTTCCACGGAAACCAACACGTTTACCTCTTTTCCGACCGCACCCATTTGATAAAATTTGCCGTCTCCAACATGATATTCCAGCCGGTCGATGTCCAGGCGGGTCTCAAACCCGGCTACTTGCTGTTTGGGATTTAATGGGTGCTGTTTGAATCCGAAAAAAGTAAACGGAAGCTTTATGTTTTTGCTGACGTCCTTCACGGTCAAGGTTCCTTCAACCGAATATTGATCCCCCCCCGTATGCGATATGGTGGTGCTTTTAAACGTCATTTTGGGAAATTTTCCGGCATCAAAGAAGTCCGCCGACTGCAGGTGTCCATCCCGCTTGCCGTTATTGGTATTGATGCTGTTGACGTTTACGGTGAAGTCAAAGCGACTTTCCTTCAGATTCGCGGGATCGAATTCAATGACACCGCTAAATTCGCTAAAAAATCCCTTGACGGTCGAGTAAATGTGGCTGATGCCAAAATAAATTCCCGAATGAGCCGGATCCACCTTCCATTCGAGTGCTGCCGCAAAGCCGTTGGTTCCGGATATCAAAAGAAAAACAATCCCCAAAATAATAGATAGCGCTTTTTTCATAATGGGCCTCCTCTTTAAATGGACTTATCGCTGGTATGCTTTGAGATAAACTGACCTGCCGGGTGAATCAAAACCCGAATTCCCCTGTTCGGATCCATTTTGCCGCAAAGCCGATCCGTCTCGAATCCTTTTGGACCTGAGAAATCATCGGGAGGGGGGACCACATAGAAAAATAGACGCATCCCGACGGCATGCCAGAAGCAATTTTTCCAGGGTGCCCCGGTCCAGTCGCCCGAGCCGGTCATCATCCCCCGTTTCTAGGGTGAAAATAGGGACCCAGCTAAAGTTTGTCAATTTTTCCCGCATGGCTTCCAGTTCTTGCTCACCAAACAGATGCGCCCGCGTCCGGTTGCTCCAAATCAACGTAATGCGTCGTGAATCGCCCCGATCGGTCATATACCGCAGCATGCTCAGCATCGGTGTAATCCCGATGCCGCCGGCAGTCATGATCACTTCCCGGTTGTTGTAATGCATCGAGCACCATATTGACAAATACCGTCCGATCCTTTTCAGGCACAAGTTTTTTAGCCAATCGCTGAACATTTTTCTTTGAGGGCGCTTGAAAACCTTGCACGATAACCCGGACGGTCTCTAAACCATTTCACAATAATGAGGTCTTCGATAAATACGTAAATATACCCATTTCGTTCGATAAGCCGGCTACGCCATTTCCCTACCTATCGGGTAAATAACTTTTCAAGTTTTGCCATGGTAATGAAAAGCCGTGCCATAACGCCGGTTCCGTAGCGGTAAGGATTATCGGTGCCGGGAAGCATCGGTTGCTGGAAGCGGTGCTTATCGCTTCGCGCGGATACTTCGGGGGCACTCCCGAGAAGAATTTCGCCATGATGTATGACAGGGCTGTAAAACCGGGTGGCCCGTGATGGATGGATTGACACCCGCCGCAATCTATGAGTATCTGTCATTACCTTCTTTTCATCCGGGCCTTTTATGACGCCCGGACCTATAAAATTCGAAAACCGGAACAGATGCAAAAACCAAGGAACAATTAAAACGTGAGAGGGGCAAGCGCTTACCCGGTTTGTATTATACCCGATCGTTAAGTAATTCAACGCCGGACACGGCATAGACGATGTTTCTGCAAGCCCCCCCGCTTTTCTCCATAAACGGGAGAATCAGACAATGAGAATCGTCCTTTTGTATGCTCCGCCCTGGAAAATTGCACGGAACGGCGATCCGGCTTACCCCCTTGAAGAGGGACCTCCGGACAATATCGATCCCGAGGCCGTCACCGAAGGGGATTATCTTCAAGCGCCATATGGACTGCTGTCGCTGGCCGCGCAAGCCTTAAGAAGGGGACTCAGCGTTCAAACCGTGAATCTTTCCAATTTTTTCTGGCCGGACATCGAAAATCTCATCCGCCGCCTCAACGGGGATATCTATGGGCTTTCCTGCATAACCGAAAACCGGCGCGGCGTGGCGATGATGGCCCAGCTGATACGACACTTCCATCCCGGAGCCCACATCGTTGTCGGCGGACCCCATGTCACCGCCCTGCCGATCGAAACCCTCCAGCATGTTCCGGCGATTGACACCATTGTGGTGGGTGAAGGTGAGGAAACGTTTCTGGAATTAGTCCAATGCCTTCAAAACAATATACCCGTTCAGGGAATCCCTGGAACCGCATGGCGCACCTCCAATGGGTGCCGGCTCGGCCCCCCGCGAGAGCAGATTGCGGACCTGGATTCACTCGCCCCGCCAACAACCTATTTTAAGCTACACACACTCCTCACCTCCCGCGGGTGTCCGATGCACTGCACCTTCTGCGGCAGCAAATTGATGTGGGGAAGCCGGGTGAGATTCCATTCCGCGCCATATGTGCTGGATATGCTGGAAACCGCGGTTAATCGGCAGGGGCAGCGAATATTATGCATCAAGGATGACACCTTCACCGCAAACAAACCCAGGGTGCTGGCCATTTGTGACGGAATTCTAAAAAGACATCTGGAATTTATCTGGAGCTGCGATACCCGGGCGGACTATCTGGATGACGAGCTTCTGTTCGCGATGCGCAAATCCGGTTGCACCCGGATCAGCATGGGAGTGGAGTCCGCTTCCCCCGCCATTTTGAAAAATATCAATAAACGGCTGTCATTGGATCGGCTCTTCGATGTCACCCAGGCAGCCAAGAAATTCGGGATTCAGACTCGATACTACATGATGGTGGGAAACCGAGGAGAAACCCTGGAAACTTTCCAACAGAGTTTGGAATTTATCAACAGGGCCAAGCCCAATCAATTTGTTTTTTCGCAACTCCACCTGTATCCGGGTACGGAGGAATTCGACATCTTTAGGCGGCATGGTCTGGTATCCCCTGAAATCTACTTTAACCGCAATTTTTTCTGCCTCACCTGCTTTGCCGGAAACAAAGACGATGAGAAATGCATTCGACAGTTTCTGAGTCCCATTTCCGGTGTTCAAAACTGCTGGGAATACAGCGCGGCGGATTACCAGGCAGCCTTGACCCGGATGCCGGATATGCATTCACTTCATGCTGACTTGTGCCGGGCTTACCTTCTGGAAGGGAATACAAGCGCCGCCGAGAAACACCTGCGCCGCGCGGTCGAACTCGGGTATTTTTTGCCGGGATTGGTTCACAATTTATACGCATGCATTGCCGCTGACCTCACCGATATAGAGGGGAGCAAATTCCATCTGAATGAAGCTTTGGCCAATTACCCCCATCAGGTCGTCATCGAGAACCTGGAACGTCTGGAGTTCTGGCGGGACAGCAGCAACTCGAAAAACGACACAGTGTTGAAGCTGTCGCCAGGAGATGGATTTGAAACCACCTATATTTGCAACCAGCCGGAATGTCCGGATTCCGCTATCCTTGATTCATAAACCCGATAGAGGGATGCGATAAACTCTCCTTGCCGTCATCCTGACGGCCACGCCGGCGGTTGCCGGCGAAGATAACAGCCCACCCGACTCGGGAATACCCTTTAACGGTTGAAAAGAATCAGATCGTGCATGGCGGCATGGGAATTCGGTTAACGCAATCATCGTCCAGCCATCTACTTGTCGCTGGTATGCTTTGAGATAAACTGACCTGCCGGGTGAATCAGAACCCGAATTCCTCTGTTCGGATCCATTTTGCCGCGAAGCCGATCCGTATCAAATCCTTTTGGACCTGAGAAATCATCGGGAGGGGACCACATAGAAAAATAGACGCATCCCGACGGCATGCCAGAAGAAATTTTCCCAGGGCGCCCCGGTCCAGTCGCCCGAGCCGGTCATTATCCCCCGCTTCTCGGGTGAAAATAGGGACCCAGTTAAAGTTTGTCAATTTTTCCCTCATGGCTTCCAGTTCTTGCTCACCAAACAGATGCGCCCGCGTCCGGTTGCTCCAAATCAACGTAATGCGTCGTGAATCGCCTCGATCGGTCATATACCGCAGCATGCTCAGCATCGGTGTAATCCCGATGCCGCCGGCAATCATGACCACTTCCCGGTCGATCGGAAGCAAAAGATGACTGAAGCGGCCAAAAGGCCCCTGAATGAAGGCCTGGTCCCCTTCTTGAAGGGAACCGATATGATCGGTCCAGTCGCCGCAAGACCGGATAACGAATTGTACCGTGCCGGGACGCGATGGGGTCGAGGCGAGGGTAAAGGGGTGGAATTCCTTTGAAATATGGACCGTTTTAAACGAAACAAAAGCAAATTGACCGGGCATGTAACTGAAATGGGGATGCCGGAACGGTTCCAGATCAACGCGATAACCCCTTATACCCGCCGGTTGAACGCGGACTACCGTGAACTGCTTTTTCCCGTGGCGCAACCGGCCTATGCGGATCCATGCCCACAGAACAAGGGATCCGATTGCCGTCCCCAGCACCAGGTTACGGGGAAGACCCGCGGCCTCGAAAGTTTCGCTGACATTGAGGATGTGCAAAAACAACAAAATAAGACTGAGAGGCCCCAGAATGCAGTGTACCCGCCGCCATTTGTGATACGCGTTAAATAAATGGGGACGCCAATGGCTTAAACCGATTTGGAATAGAATCGCCGTCAGAAGTGCGCCCCCAACCCATTCAGGCCAGTAACGAAGCTCAAAGGGGATTCGCCACCTGCCTTCGGGCACCAGCACCAGCAGGGGATGGCATAGGATCAGGCCCCCGGCCATATAGGCATTTAACCGGTGAATGCGATATAGGACGGGAAGCGAAAAAAGGCGGTCAAGCCACTTCAGACGGCCGGCAAGAGGGAATTGCAACAGCAGCAGGATCGCAGCCGCAAGTCCGATCATTTTAGCCGAGCGTAGCAACAGTTTATCCACACCGAATTTATAAAACATTGTCGGCGACTCGTATAGAAAAGGAATGCACAACGCGCCGCCGATGCAGGCGATTACCGTGAACGCAACCGCCGTGGCAAATAAAATACGCTTGCTGGGGCCAATCGGGATAATTTCTTCATTCGATTTCATTGTCAATGGGTTCTGTATTTAGTTCACGATCACCACGGTAACAGCCTTGGCCGCGTTAAACACTTTCTGGGAAACACTTCCCAGGAAAAATTCCTTGCCCCCTTTCTTCAAAAATAATGTTATTTTTCATCTTCGTTTCGTTTTGTCGGCAGCATGGAGAAATCGGCGGCCAAGAAATCTACGCCGTCAAGCACGCTTGCTCTGTCCCGGTTCCAAACCTGCAATGCGGAAAAACACTTATCCCTGTGGGCCGCTTCTTGCCGAGTTTTATCCTGGCTTCCACAATAATTTCGAATTTTATCTGAATATTTCCTACACGAACGGGGAATCTGACGCCATATTGATCCGCAGTAATTTCACGGGGAAGCGTAATCTTCGAAAAATCCTGGAAGAGAGCATCATATCCTTTATCGAAAATTTCAGCGCGTAGCTTACGATATCCCTCGCCGACAGGGCAAATAAAATCAACATCTTCACTCTGGCGATACTCTTTATATGATAGGGTTAACAGCGTCCCGCCACCGAAATATGCACCGACATCTATAAAAAAACCGGAGCGAACAAAGCTTAAAACATTAGCCACTTTTTGATGATGATTTCTTTCAAACATCGCCGGATATCCAAGAGCTGATTTTGTCAGCGAGCTCGCGCACAAAATTCAGTTCATCTCCTTGCAACTCCGCTAAAACACCTCGATAATGCCACCCTCTCTCATAGCAGGTCAGCATCTCATAAAATGTAAGTTGCCGCACATCTTTTATCGCCCAGCCGACGGCTTCCAGAAACGGAAGTCTGTCCGGAATGGGGATGTTTATCTCATCTTGAACCAAAGGGGGGGGCATGATTTATCTTTCCCGCTGATAACAGCGGCCCCGAAGCCATTTAAATTCGGATAAATAGTTGCTTTTTAAGGCTAATATATCTTAGCCCCCCTTTCCTGTCAACCATTGATTTTAGAAGGGTTGTATTCCTATAGATGTGTCCAAGGTGTCCATTCTTTCTTATTTTGTGGGGCTAACAGCAAGCTCATTGAAAAAAAGAGAAGATGATACGGCGGACCAGATGAATATCGAGGTTCGTCCGGATCTCATCGGCCGATGCGATCGTGGATGCGTCATCGAAACCGGGTTGCCGGCGCAGATTCTCAGCCACTCTCCGGCACAGCTCGCCCAGGCCGGGCACTATATCAGGGTATTTTTTTGTTGAATGTGACCATGGAAATGACCATAGTCATACATGCTGAAAAGGAGATACATATGCAGACGATAAATGCATCTGTTTTTAAAGCCAAGTGTCTCAGGTTGATGGAAGAAGTAAATCAGACCGGAGAAGAGATTGTGATTATTAAAAACGGCAAACCGATTTCAAAGCTTGTCCCTTATAAATCTCGTCCTCAAAGTCTTTTTGGCTTGCATGAGGGAAGGGTGCACAGCCATGACGATCTGATAGAACCGGTTGATATTGCATGGGAAGCAGAACAATGATGCTTCTGGATACCCATGTTTTGATCTGGTTGGATGAGGGCAGCTCGCGCCTGGGCAAGAAAGCCTTGCAGGTCATTAATACGGAATTTGCCGCCGGCAACCTATCGGTTTCCGCTATTCAAACCGAATCAAAACATCATCCGATTCAACGGCCTCGCCGGGATTGACGGCAATTTCAGCAACAACCCCATCGCAGGGGGAGGCAACGCCGCTTTGCATCTTCATGGATTCGATGATAACGACGTTCTGACCACGAAACACCCGTTCGCCCATTTTAACCAGGACATCCACCACCAGTCCCGGCATGGGACAGGTGAGCACATTGTCCGGCGGTCGCTCGACTCTTACGGGCATATGGCGCATCAATTCCCACTCTTTGGGTGTGTAACACTCGAACAACCGGCGGATGCCGCTGAACGCTGCAAAAATAAAGGACTGCTCGATATGCAGTCGAAACCGGTGGGGTCGGCCGTCGATTATCAGCTTAATCCTCCGGCGATAAAATTCGAATTCAGGCGACTCGACGGAATAATTGCGGTTGTTGACGGTGATCGTCCATTGCCGGCCGGTGATGGCGCCTTCCAGCAGAATATCAAATACGTCATTTTCAGAACGGACCGTGTAGCGTTGTTGGGCCTTGGTCACTCTTTTTCCGCCAATTCTGGAAACCATCGGGCGAAGCGATTCCCGCACGGCGACGATACGGACATGATAGATGAGCGTTGCCGCGAGAGCCGCCAGTTGCAGCGTCTCGGCATCGGGAGCCTCTTTGGGACGATCCCCGTCGAAGTGTGAATCGATAAAACCGGTGGACATCCGGCCTTCCGCAAATTCCCGGTGACACAACACGCTGTTGGCAAAATCGATATTGGTGGTCACCCCTTCGATATGATACCCGTTCAGCGCCTCAATGAGTCTGGTACGGGCCTCTTCGCGACCCTTCCCCTGGCAAATAACCTTTGCGAGAAGCGAGTCATAGTAAACGGCGATTTTGCTGCCCGTCTGAACGCCGCTATCGACGCGGATTCCGCTGCCCCTGGGCTCGGCGTAACGGGTGATCATGCCGGTGGAGGGCATGAAATTTCTCGCGGGGTCTTCCGCGCAGATGCGCGCCTCCATGGCCCATCCGTTGAAAACCACGCCCTCTTGATCGAAGGGGAGTTTATCGCCGGCGGCTATCCGCAGTTGAAGTTCAACGAGATCGAGCCCGGTGACGCCTTCGGTGACCGGGTGCTCCACCTGCAGGCGGGTGTTCATTTCAAGAAAATAAAAATCCTTCTTTTCGTCCAGCACGAATTCAACCGTACCGGCATTGGCGTATCCGGCCTGTAGGGCGAGATCACATGAGGCCCGGCCCATGCGGCGACGCAACTCATCGTCCACGGCAGGCGACGGGGACTCCTCGATGATTTTCTGATACCGGCGCTGAATCGAGCACTCTCTTTCGCCCAGATGCACCACATTGCCGTAGGTATCGGCGAGAATCTGAATCTCCACATGGCGCGGCCGCTCGATATACCGCTCCAAAAAAATCCGGTTGTCACTAAAGGCCTTTTGCGTCTCCTGGCGGCCGGCCGAAAGGGCGCCTGTCATCTCTTCCGGACTAAAAACGATGCGCATGCCCTTTCCGCCCCCACCCGCCGCGGGTTTGAGTAACACCGGATAACCGATTTCCTTCGCTACCGCCAGCGCCTCCTCAACATCGCTCAAGGCGCCGACATGGCCGGGAATCACGGGGACCCCTGCCCTGATGGCCAGCTTCTTGCTGGCAATCTTGTCGCCCATGAGCTCGATGGCATGGCTCGGCGGGCCGATAAAAGCGATCCCCAGGGACTCGACGGCCCGGGCAAATTCCGGATTTTCGGACAAGAAACCGTAACCGGGATGAATGGCGCCACACCCGGTGGACCGGGCCGCGGCCAGAACCTTTCCGGCGTTCAGATACGACTCTTGCGCATGCACGCCGCCGAGAGACACCGCTTCATCGGCCAGCTGGACATGAAGGCCGCGGCTGTCCGCATCGGAGTATACGACCACCGTTCGAATTCCCAGCCGGTTGCAGGTTCGAATGATTCGAACCGCGATTTCCCCCCGATTTGCGATCAGAATTTTTTCAAACATGGCACCCCTCACAGCGGTAAATTACCGTGTTTTCGGGAGGGACCTTTCGCATCCTTGCCTTCAAGCACCTGCAGCGTCCGAATCAGCCGGTGCCGGGTGTCCCTCGGAAAGATAACATCATCGACATACCCCCGCTGCGCCGCCAGAAAGGGATTGGCAAAGGTGCGCCGGTAGGTCTCCATCTTTTCGCTCAGCACGGCCGCCGGATCATCGGCCGCCTGAATCTCCTTTCGGTGGATCACCTCGGCCGCCCCCTTGGGCCCCATCACCGCGATTTCCGCCGTGGGCCAGGCGTAGTTCACATCGCAGTGGATGTGTTTGGAGTTCATCACGAGATACGCCCCGCCGTAGGCCTTTCGAACGATGACGGAGATGCGGGGGACGGTGGCGTCGGTAAAGGCATAGAGGAGTTTTGCGCCGTGCCGGATAATACCGCCATGCTCCTGAACGGGGCCCGGCATGAAGCCGGGAACGTCCACGAGCGCGATGAGCGGAATATTGAACGCGTCGCAAAAACGTACAAACCGTCCGGCCTTGACCGATGCATCGCTGTCGAGAACGCCCGCCAGCACGGCCGGCTGGTTGGCGACGAGTCCGATGGTCTGGCCGCCGAGCCTTCCAAAGCCGCAGATGATATTGCGGGCAAACCGCGACTGGACCTCCAGAAACTCGGCCCCGTCGAGAATGCTGTAAATGAGAACGTTCATGTCGTAAGTCTGATTCGGGTTTTCCGGAATCAGATAATCCAGGGCCGGATCGATGCGATCCACCGGATCACGAAGGTCCAGAAGCGGCGCGCGTTGGCGGTTGTTGGAGGGCAGATAGCTCACCAGCCGGCGGATTTCACGCAGACACAGGACATCGTTTGGCGCAATGAAATGGGCCACGCCGCTTTTTTGGGCATGAACGATCGCACCGCCGAGTTCCTCGGAAGTAATATCCTGATGCGTAACGGTCTTCACAACGCTCGGCCCGGTAACAAACATATTGGAAGATTCCTGAACCATGAAGACAAAATCGGTGATGGAGGGACTGTAAACGGCCCCCCCGGCGCAAGGTCCCATAATACAGGAGATCTGGGGAACGACACCGCTCGACCGGACATTGCGGTGAAAAATCTCGCCGTATGCGGCCAGCGCATCCACCCCCTCCTGAATCCGGGCGCCGCCCGAGTCGTTCAGCCCGATGATGGGAGCGCCCACTTTCACCGCCAGATCCATGACCTTACAGATTTTCTGGGCATGCGCCTCGCCGAGAGAACCGCCGATGACGGTGAAATCCTGACTGAAGACGAAAACCTCGCGGCCGTCGATGGCGCCATGACCGGTGATCACGCCATCGCCGGGGAAGGGGTGCGACTCACCTCCCAAAGCGCCGCCCCGGCTCATTTTCAACACATCGAACTCTTCAAAGCTGCCATCGTCCAGCAGAAGATCGAGGCGTTCCCGGGCGCTGAGTTTCCCCTTCCGGTGCTGCTCGGCAGTTTTCTTTTCCCCGCCGGCGGCTATCGATTCGGCCCGCAGGCTCTCCAGAGTTTCAAGGGTGGTATCGTATCGGGCATCCATCACGTTTTACCTTTTCCCTGTCGCCGGACTTCCCGTCAGCGGCCTTCTTATGGAATCGAAAGAATAGATCGGCTAATTGAAATTATGCATATCATATCATTGAGGGAGCCGCAAAATTCTATATCCCTCATTCGCGGGTGTCAGAAGCCGGGGGTTAGAGCTTTTGTTTAACGGATTGGACTTTTCCCGCCATTCGACCACCGGAACCTTTTTTGCAGTCCATTTTCAAATTGATAATAATCCGATCGCAATCCGTTTTCAGCGTCTCATGGCATTGTGCGACTACCGCCATCACTTCTTCCCACTCCCCTTCGATGGTGGTCCCCATGGCCTCCAGTTGATATGGCAAACCGCTGTCACGAATGATCCGAACCGCCCTTGCCACGTAGCTGCTCAGATGCTCTCCTTTGTCCAGCGGGAAAATTGAAAAATGAACCAATACACTCATGGGATGCCCCCTTTAACAATATTTTTAGCTTGACCCAATGAACTTAGTCAATTATGTGAACATCCTTCAATAATTAATTTTATAAACAATGTCCATCCATTTATCGGAAATTGCCGGATAAAGCGACTGGCGGCCGGCTTTTATTCAGCTTTCTTATTTTCATTGCCGGCACCGAACAGCTAACCGCCTCCAATCATAACCTTTAATTGTGGATGGACACAGGACAGGTCATTTATCATGGGCATACACGAACGAAAAGAAAGAGAAAAAGAAAGACGCCGGCAGCAGATTCTGGTCTCAGCAAAGCGTGTTTTTTCTGACAGGGGATTCAGCCGCACGACCATGGAGGACATTGCCAATGAGGCGGAGTTGAGTCCCGGGACGCTTTATCTTTATTTTAAAAACAAAGAGGAATTGTTCGCATCCCTGTCGCTACGGATTTTTCAGTATATGATCATCCGCCTGGAGGAAGTCAGCAACGACATCAAAATGAATCCCAGAGAGAAGCTGGAAGCCCTGAAACTTGCCATGTTCGATGTTTACGATTTCGACACCGCTTCCATTACCAACATGTTTCATCTCCAGTCGAGTGAAGCCCTGAAGAATCTATCTTCTCAGGTCCTGGCGGAATTCAATACCCTGTCCACCACCTGCATGGGGCTTTTGACTTCGATTTTCAAGGAGGGTTGCGCCAAAGGTGTTTTTATCGACAGCCCTCCCGAAGCCCTGGCGGATACCTTCTGGTCGCTTTTTTCCGGCGTGGTGCTGTGGGAGGCCAGTAAAACCATCATGGATGGGGAAAAAGATTCCCTGAAAGAATCGCTCAACTTCTCGTTTTTCCTTTTCAATCGCGGTATTCTGGTGGATCATGGTGAATCGTGAGCTTACGATTCAAAAAGCGATTATGGGTTGAAAACATGCCGCCGATTGTATAATATCAGGGAAAGTGGTAAGGGGTCCGGATTCGGATTCAACGGATCATTATAATTAACCGCTACCCCATCTGGAATAGAAAATGTTTGCAGGATTTGAAAAGATTATCGAGGAACGCATACTGCGGGCTCAGCGAGAGGGGGAGTTTGACAACCTTCCCGGCGCCGGGGAGCCGTTGGAGCTATCGGACGACCAATGGATTCCGGAGGATCTGCGCCTGGCGTATAAAATTTTAAAAAACGCGGACTGCACGCCGCCTGAAATCGAGCTTAAAAAAGAAATTATACAAACGGAAACGCTCCTGGCAGGCATGAAAGATACGGAGGAATCGTATCGACTCTTAAAAAAACTCAATTTCTTAATAATGAAATTCAACACGTTGAGAAACGGGTCCATTTCATTTGAGATGCCGCAGCAGTATATGGATAAACTGTCGGAGCGTTTTGGAACATCGAAAACAGTTAAAAAACCGTGAGTCACCTGAAAACCGGCGGTATGGAAACGGGTAGCCGCACCGCCACCGCATTCCGGTGGATATCGGTTGTAATTAGAGGCAAAAAAAATGGCAGTGGAATTAAAAAAGGACCCCGGCCTCTTTAAAGGCATCATGCTGGCCTATTTTGTCCTGATACTGCATGTCCTTTTGATTGCCGCCATGGGCCTGATGGTAATTTTTTTCCAGGGTGTTGTATTTTACATGCCTTGGATTTTCCTCGGCGGTATTACGCTCATTCTCTGCTCCGGTTACTATTTTTACCGGCGCCTTAAAGCCAATGGGCAATCGCTGCGAGAGGCGCTGAATTCCCCTTTCTTGCAAGGCAAGTCTTTTGAAATAAGGCTGTTGGGAGGCATGGCGACATTCAAAGTGGATGTGGATGGCGCGACCCATCCGTCGATGGCGCTCCCCTCCGCTCAACCGCCGCTGCGATTGGAGGATCAGACGGCCTCCCGGCTGCGGGAGCTCACCGAACTGGCGCGATTGCTGGAAAACGATCTGATTTCACCGGATGAATATAACCGGCTCAAACGAAGGCTGTTTAACACATAGGGTTATGCGGTTTTGCGAAAAGAAGTAAATTCCATGGATAAGTTGACATTGGCACTCATCTCCGGCGGCACCTCCTCGGAACGGCAGGTTTCCCTGGCCGGCGGCGCACAGGTTTACGAAGCGCTGGATAAAGAAAAATATCATATTCTTCGCTATGATCCCAAAACCGATCTCGGTAAACTGATCACGGATGCCCCTGAAATCGATATGGCTCTGATTATTCTCCATGGCCCGATGGGAGAAGACGGCACCATTCAGGGAATGCTGGATCTGCTTGACATTCCCTACCAGGGCTCGGGCGTACTCGGCAGCGCGCTGGCGATGAATAAACTGGCCGCCAAGTATATGTACGAAAACGCGGGCCTGCCGATGCCGCCCTATGTGGCGCTCCGGAGTGGAGAGGACCTGGATGTCGATCGGGTCATCGCTCAGCTGGGACTGCCGATAGTGGTAAAACCGGCTGTCGGCGGATCGAGCATCGGTATGTCCATCGTCAAATCGAAAGAGACTTTTCAGGAGGCGCTCAAAAAAGCCTTTGTCCATGGTCCCACCCTTATTCTGGAAAGCTTTATTTCCGGAGTGGAACTGACCTCCGCCATTATCGGAAACGATGAGCTGACGGCCTTGCCCCTTGTGGAAATCATCCCGGATAAAAACCACGAGTTCTTCGATTACGAGGCAAAATACACTCCCGGTCTCACAACGGAAATATGCCCGGCCCGCATGGACGATGAGTTGACCCAAAAAGCCCAGGCCTATGGAAAAGCCGCCCACGCGGCGCTTTTTTGCCGGGGATACAGCCGAACGGATATGATATTGAGAGACAGGGATCTGTTTGTGATCGAAACCAATACGATTCCCGGCATGACACCGACGAGCCTTCTGCCCCAATCTGCCCGGAGCGCCGGAATCGATTTTACCCGATTGCTCGATATGCTGATCGTGTTGAGTTTAGCGGATTATAAAAATAAACGAAGTCAGCGGTAAATCATCGGCGGGTCAATCCGGTTTCTGATGTCCGGCTGTTTTGGTTTCCCCTATTGAATTCCACGGAGGCAGGTTATGAAAGTTCTGGTCATTGGCGGCGGCGGCAGGGAACATGCGCTGGTATGGAAAATTGCGCAGAGCGCGAAAGTAAAAAAGATATATTGTGCCCCCGGAAACGCCGGGATTGCCGGCTTGGCGACCTGCGTTCCCATCAGCGCCGACGATAACCGGGCGCTTCTGGAATTTGCCAAAAAGGAAACCATCGATCTAACCGTGGTGGGCCCGGAAGGCCCCCTTTCGACGGGGATCGTCGACGCCTTTGAAGCCGAGGGCCTGCGGGTGTTCGGTGCAAGCAAAAAGGCAGCTGAGATTGAGGCCAGTAAATCCTTTGCCAAGAATTTGATGGTAAAATACGGCATTCCCACTGCCGCCGGCAGATCTTTTACGAGTTTCAAGCAGGCGGAAAGCTATGTTCGCGACACCGGTGCTCCCATCGTTGTGAAGGCGGACGGGCTTGCCGCCGGAAAAGGCGTTGTCGTCTGCGCGACCATCAAGGAGGCCGTTGAGGCTCTTGAAGACATTATGGTGAAAAAATCCTTCGGGGATGCCGGCAAAATGGTCTTGGTGGAAGAGTGTCTTGCCGGAGAAGAAGCCTCCTTTCTGGCTTTTACGGACGGCAAAACCGTGCTGCCCCTGCCCTCTTCCCAGGACCATAAAGCGGTGTTTGATAATGACAGGGGACCCAACACCGGCGGCATGGGGGCCTATAGTCCGGCGCCCGTCGTGGATCGCATTATGCGGGATAAAATCATGAAGGAGGTCATGGTGCCGACCGTGCGCGCCATGGCCGCGGAAGGGCGGCCCTATAAAGGAGTTCTCTACGCCGGCCTCATGATCGACAGGGACCGGATCAGGGTTCTCGAATTTAACGGGCGATTCGGAGATCCGGAAGCCCAACCGCTGCTGATGCGACTTAAAAGCGATATCGTCGAGATCATGGAGGCTGTAATCGACGGCCGGCTTGATGCCTGTAAACTCGATATCGATTTGCGCGCATCCGTCTGTGTGGTCATGGCCGCCGGTGGTTATCCCGGCGCCTATAAAAAAGGTCTTCCCATCTCGGGTATCGAAAAGGTGCAGCGTATGAAGGATGTGGTCGTCTTCCATGCCGGCACCGGTATCGCAAACAACAAGGTGGTGGCCAATGGCGGACGGGTCCTCGGCGTTACCGCGCTCGGGGATACGGTTCAGGATGCCATTAGAAAGGCGTACCAGGCCGTTTCAAAAATATCCTGGGAAAAAGTGCACTATCGGAAAGATATTGGTGAAAAAGCCTGCCGGCGCTTAAGTGTGGCGCCACGGGTCAGCATTGTCATGGGGAGCGATTCAGACCTCCCGGTAATGGACAGCGCCGTTGCCATCTTGAAAAAATTCGATATTCCGTTTGAATTGACGGTGGCTTCGGCGCACCGGACACCGGAGCGGGCCGTTGAACTTGCCGAGACGGCGCGCGACCGGGGGATCGGCGTTCTCATCGCCGGAGCGGGTCATGCCGCCCACCTGGCAGGCGTTCTGGCGGCCCATACGACACTTCCGGTCATCGGCGTTCCCATCGATTCCTCCTGCCTGCAGGGACTCGATGCACTGCTTTCCACGGTCCAGATGCCGCCGGGCGTGCCGGTCGCCACGGTCTCGATTGGAAAATCCGGTGCTCACAATGCCGCCATTCTGGCTGCGCAAATCCTCTCCGTTGCCGATCACCGTCTCGCCAAGGAGCTGGAAATCTTCAAAGCCGAAATGGCGGAATCGGTGAATCGAAAAGCAGAGGCACTTGAGCGGTATTTATAACACGCAACTCATTGCGATAAATCCGGAGAATCCCGACCCGGAACACATTCGAATTGCGGCAAGAACGATTCGCGAGGGCGGCGTTGTCGTGTTTCCCACGCAGTGCCTGTATGGCCTCGGCGCCGATGCGCGAAACGCGGAAGCCGTTGCACGCATTTTTGCCATAAAGCGACGGGCATCAAGCAACCCGTTGCTGATTTTGATTCAAGACAGAAAAGATCTGACTTATCTAACGGATGTCGTCTCTTTGACGGCCGTAACGCTCATGGACGCGTTCTGGCCGGGAAATATCACCTTTCTCTTTGAGGCGAAAGCCTCATTGCCGGAGGGTCTCACGGCCGGCGACGGGAAAATCGGCGTGCGTCTGCCCGGTCATCCCGTGGCCCGCCGGCTGGTCCTTGAAGCGGGCGGCCCCATTACCGGGACCAGTGCAAACCTCTCGGGTTTTCCCGGTTGCGCTCGCATTTCCGAACTGGTGGCGGATATTGCCAGGAATGTGGATCTGATTTTGGATGCCGGCCCGCTCAAAGGCGGTATTGGTTCCACCATTGTCGATGTAACCGAAAATCCCCCCGTCATTGTCAGGGAAGGCATCATACCGGCGGAGAGAATTTATCAAGCCTTATCGAAACCGATGCTTCGATCCAACGCGGTGCGGCGTTCATTTTGAAAGATGCCATTATTCCTTATTGACAAGCGTTCGAGATTAGGCTTATAAAGCACCCCGTTACCCGCCGGAGTGGTGAAACTGGTAGACGCACGGGACTCAAAATCCCGCGAGGGCAACTTCATGTCGGTTCGATTCCGACCTCCGGCACCACAAAGAAGTCAAGGGGTTAGCCATTTTGGTTAACCTCTTTTTTTTGTGGAAAATTTCGGATTGTGCCCGAAATTGTGCCCGCGGCATTTTCCAAGTACTTTTCCTGCTGCAAGGCCGCCTGCTTTAGATCTTTATCATCGACGATGTTGTAGCGTTCGAAAACCGATCTGGTTCTATGACCGGAAATTTTCATCGCCACCTTTTCGGGGAAACCTGAGCGAATCATGTTTCTAACCGCTGTCCGTCGAAGATCGTGAAACAGCTTTGGCTGAACCCCAATGTCCTTAAATGCTTTATCCCACACAAAACGGAAAACTTTAATTTTATCATCGCCATTTCGGTTGGGGAAAACATACGGCACTAATTTCTTGGATATTTTCCGTTGATGCCAAAGTTCCTCGAATATTGAAATCAACTCTTTATCAAGAAAGATCAGCCTGCCATCCTTGTTTTTCGTTGTTCCGACTTCCAACTCCACACCCCATTGATTCCGGTCAACCTGGGACCAAGTCAAGTTGGTGATTTCCCGGATTCGCCATCCGAGCTTGTAGCCGAAAGTGACGAATCCCCGAAGGTATTGAGGTAATGCATCTCGGACCGCCAAGAATATTGGGCGTGCTTCTTTCATCCATCATGTCATGATGTTCATCAACATGTAATATGAACTGAGGATCGCTTATGCGGCCTTTGTTAATACAATTTTTCCACAGGGGCAATACGTTATGGTGTTTTTCAACCACGAATGAAACCTGACTATCTGCCCATCCAAGCAATTGTTCAAACCGCCGGCCTGGATTGTCCATGAGGTTGAAGTAATCAAGATCAATGTCCAAAATGGAACTCATGTTATCGTGTGCCCTGGTCGATTCTCACCTTGTCAGCCTGCTAAATACATTGCCCCGACTTCAAAACCCTCTTCTGGAGTGCCTTCGAACGTACCATTATTAAAAACACATGGTTCGTATTTCATATTGCCGTAAGAAAAAAAGGCAACACTCCATCTGTCCGCAGTAAAATGACGAAGCCTGCATAGTTCTATTGGGGTGTTCCGCTGTCGCTCAATACATTCCTCGCGAGATTCGGAGGCATCAAACGGCTTGAAATCCTCTGGCACATATGGCTCTTTAAAAGCGGAAATGTAGCAGAATTTTTTCCGGAAACGTATATCAAGCTTTGTGAACTTGCCGGCATAATGTTCGTTGGCATACGCCAAAATACGTGATTTGATGCCTGCCTTACTCCTCTCAGGAATTGTAATTCCACCAGAATGTGGATCATAGACCCATGGCATTTCACTTTTCCTTTGTTGTCAGTTTCGGTTTCACCGCCCTCAATCGTTAGGGCAGGAAGTTTTGATGGGGTTGGCTCCACCATTCTTTCTCAATTCCAAACAAAATCAGCCCTCACAATGCCACCGAAGCCTTGTTTTGTCAATGCGTTATGGTCGCTCTCTGAGCGTTTGTCCGTCTTGCTTTTGCGTATGTGGCACATGCACTTTGAAGCCATAAAAGTCGCATATAGAGGCCTCCCATCGCCGTTGGTGGCTTTTCCCCCATCGTGCCTCTGAAAATCAGTTATCATCTCTCGGGAGATGTTATGTTTCAATCTATCTGCACCATACGGGTCAATTCCTGAACTTGATTCCGTATGGATCGAAAAACTTAACAACTTTCGCGTACGCATCGGTAACACTTTCCGCCCTTATCGAATGTGACTCTGGCATATTGAATACGAACGGATGTGGCGGTACAAACGTCATGTCAATTGAAACGGGTTTCTTTCCCCCATCTCGTATTTTCAGCACTGCGGAATATTGAACCCATTCTTTTGATCTGGCAAAAAAACCACATATATATTCTTTGGATTCGTAGATGGTTTTGTGTTGTGGCAACGGTTCACCGCCCTATAGGAAATGGGTATTTATTGCTCCGGGAACTTTTCATCAATCGCGGTCGGAGCTGACCCCGCTTTTCCGCTTAGCTTAGAGGCATCACTCTCACGCATAATGTCATTGAAGCCCCATGATGATCCAGACAATTTATTTCAGAATGCCGTGCCTCTTTAAATTCGTCTTTACATATGCCCAGTGCAACGCCAGGTGAAAACATATAACGGCGATAAAAAACAATCCGGCCCACTCATGAATTCCGACCAGGAAATGCCTGATTGAAATCAACGCACCGCCGCCGCTACCCCGATTGCCGTGAGGAAGCAGCCAGTTTATCAAGCCTGTAATCGTTAATGCTGAAAAGAGAATAAACGAGATAACGTTGACGAACCAAATCTGAGATGCTTTTTCGCCTGCCATTGATGAGCCTCCTTGAAATCAATTATCCTTTTCAATGAAATCGAAGGGGTCATGATATATCCGGCTCCTTCTTAAAACAAGGGGCTTTGGTCAGCGTCCCCGGCCCGGCCACAGGGTCCATTCATTGTGGGACTTCAACATAACTTTGAATGGGCAAAACTTCAGTCCGCCGGCCAAAAATTTCCCCCCGGGCGGGAAAGCCTCTCCGATAGTCTCTTTCAGCTTAAGCCGGGATGCCCAGGTTATGAGAATGAACTTTTCCATAATGGATGGACGCATGACCGCCAATGATGGGGACGTCGGTATCAATGCCCCTGCGGTGAAGGTATTTGAAAATAGGACCGAATCGATCCTCATTCGACAGGAGCAATTCATTGTAAAAGGTGGCACCTTCTTCCAGTGCGATGACGATCTCCGGGGGCAGTTCAGGCGGTTCTATGAATTCAACCGTCTCATCAGGCAATTGATCCGGCCCGGGCTCCGGTATGCGATCGCTTTTCCCATCGTATGGCTGGAAATCATGAACGCCCAAATACTCCGCCCATGTCCGTTGTGCCACTCGAAAACGGCATTTTTTGCTGAGCATGATGATGTCATAAATATCCCAGTCGGATTTCCCCGGGCAGCCCCCGAAACAGTGGAACCGGATTTCATCGTTACCATCCACATAAACTCGGAAGCTGTCTTTGGTGTCGGCATGAAATGGGCACAATACACGATAACGGTTTTCTCCGGAACGGTTGAGCCTGATACCCAACAGTGTCTCGGCGAAGTGGATGGCGGGTTGGATGTTGGAGGCGGATTTCAGGTCTTTATAGGTGGTCATCAATAGGCCGGCTCTGACTGAAAAAAATGGATGACGGGATGAGGGTTTTTTCCCGTGGTTGAATTTCAATTACCGGCAGCGGACTTTTTCATCAACAAAAAAGGCCCGTTAGAGCAAAGCGTATTATCCACATTCTGGGGATCACCTCATTCATCCTCTTGGATTTCGAGGATCAACAAGCCAACGAGATAGTGTCCTTTAAATCGTCCTTGGTTTTCCAAGGTGATGTGGCTAATTTCTGTTTTCAGTGTTTTTGATGGCTTAGATATATCTTCCTGATAATATTTCATATCAAGCACTTTGCCAATTTCGATCTTGTTAACGATATTTGAATCTTCCCTTAACAACAGGCAAATCCCTTTAGAAGACACATTCCAGATCTTGCACTGGTAGAGGATACTCTTTTCAGTGAGCCTAAACTCAACACTGTGTAGGCTCTCTGGCTTCGTTCTTGGTTCAGACCGTCTTTCCTCAGATTTAATAGCCACACCACATCCCTCCCCTGTTTTCCTTTTGGTGTTAACTGTAACACAGATTTGAGGAAATAAAAAAGGCAGAGCCAAATAAATGACCCTGCCTTTATGTTTCAGGGATAATTCGGGGGATTAACTTCTCATTTTCTTTCTGGCGACTCCTGCAAGACCGACTAAGCCGAAACCGAGGAGGAGTATTGTGGTCGGTTCTGGGACGGGAGAGTTGGGATTGAATGCTTCGGTTGTAAAAGCCCAAACGCCAACCGTTGGAAATTCTAAATCTCTGCTCCACGGTGTAGACGCACCCCACGGGATAGGGTCTACAAAAGCCCAATTTGTATCACCTGGTCCCGCCCATGATGCCGCATATGATAATTTTGTAGTGTCTCCATTTTCATAATTTCCTTGTATCCATGGAATAGGATTTCCATTTATATCATTTTCATATATATATCCCATTATGTTTGCCCAGTACGAAAAATTACCAGACAGGGGATGATTTTGGTCATTCACTGTTTTAGATAGCATTTCAGATAGCACATCATACGTGGCGATTTGCCAGATTGTGCCTCCCAAAGCTGTTTCAGCTTGGTTAAAGCTCTTTCCAACATAGGCATCATCAACATCTATCCAAGTAAAGCCCGTATCTGTATCACGGAAATACCCAATTCCATTAATGTCATCCGACAAATCAACGATAGTGGCCTTTGCCATCCCAACCATACCAAACATTAAAAACCCAATCGCCAAGCCCACTAAAAATTTCTTTTTCATTGTTTCTCCTATCATTTTCACTTAAAAGTTATGTTTCCACTTCGCCATAAACAAAAAAGCCAACCCACCGCCCTCGCCCAACACAGGAGAAACACGATCAGTTGGCTTCATATATTTTTTCGATTTCAGTTGTATGTTCAAATCAAACTCAACAAGATTAAAGTCAAATGGGCGACAGGAACATCTTATCAATCGGTACTTGGCGATTTAGTAAGCAATTCGCGTGCCATTGAGCAGCGATTATATTATTGGCGATAAAAGACTTAATTAGCAGTAAGATAGAAAAACAAAATAGTTGTACCAATCTCTTTAACAGTAAGTTACTCCATATATTTCGCCTGTAAGTATGTAAAAATTGTGATAAATATAGGAAAAAAAAGTAACAAATTGTGAAATCACCGAAGTCGATAAATCCAAACAAATCCAAGGGATAATGTACCACATCGTCGCACATCGCCACTACGATTTTTCGCCTCATCGTCTTTTATCTTGATCGGGCGGTCGGAGGCATTTTTTCAGACCAAACGCCTGAATCAATCAATAACGCCCGTCAAGGCATTTCGCACTTAACAGTGAAATCAGTGAAAAAAGCCAATAACTTCCCGTTATAACAAAACATAACACCATTTTTCATCTCAAATTTCCCCTTTAAGTAATCGGCGGAATGCTGCTGTTAAATGCGAGGTACTGTGAGGGGTATGGGTGAAGGATGGTAACACCAGTTATGAGGGGAAATGATAAGCTGATAACGATTGCGGTTGTGTATCCATCTCGATGATGAGATCAGCCAAGATCCTTTTGCCTACGGATCACCTTATCTTGTGAGAGCCGCCACTTTTATCCGTTCCTGGCCTTCCTCTTCAACAATTTCAGCTCTTACGATTTGAGTATGAACAGTGGGAAATAACCGAATTTTTTCCTCTATCAGCCGGTTTAGATCATGTCGAAGGTTATCAGGGTTGCCTATTCCCGGATTGGCCAATTCGTATTGGCGAATAAACAGATCTTTCACCTCTTCTCTTTTTTCCTCTGAAAGAAAGGAAATATTCCAGGCGACACACGCCACATTTATAGATCTTTGCAGATGAATTGATACTTGTTTTTTTCGTTATTATGTAATACTCTACACAAACGAAAATAAAATTTAACACAAAATTTTGGTAGAGTATGGATTCAACTCGGGGAAAGCCGTTAACGCCAGAAGCCAAA
>JAZDPP010000188.1:0-18135 GCA_043797445.1 Pseudomonadota bacterium | reverse complement strand
GACATTTATTTCCGAGGAAGAGATCAAAACGGAAGGAATCCCGCTGGAGGATGCGGAAGTGATCATTTCCGGCGGCAGGGGAATCGGCGCCAAGGAGAACTTCGGCATGCTACGCGAGATGGCCGGAATGGTGAACGCCGCGGTCGGTGCGTCCCGGGGTGCGGTGGACGAGGGATGGGCCGCTCCGACGATGCAGATCGGTCAAACCGGCAATATCGTGGCTCCTTCGGTCTATTTTGCCGTGGGCATATCCGGTGCCAGTCAGCACCTGGCCGGTATCGCCAACGCCAAATGCGTGGTGGCGATCAACAAGGACGAGGAAGCCAATATCTTTAAACGGGCCCGGTTCGGTATTGTGGCGGACTACAAGACGGTTCTGCCCGCGCTGACCAAGGCGCTGAAAGAGGAACGGTAAATGATTCGGATCCCCTATTGGAATATCAGCTATGGCCTGTTGATCGATGCGTTCGCCCTTCCGGCAATGGCGCTGCTGGTTTACGGGCTTTACGGTCACTGGAAAAATATACGGCGGGGAAAGGTCCGGCTCAAGTCCGCGACGCCGGATATGCCCGGAAAAATCGGACCGGTATATGTGCCCGCGCTGATCACCAGGGGGATTCTCGGATCAAAGATCTACAAGAAATTATTCACCGGCCTGGCCCATGGGGCCTTGTTCTGGGGGATGGGGGTCCTCGCCGTCGGAACGACCCTCGTCTTTTTAAACGTACTCTTTAAGGTTCCCGTTTTCGAGGGCGCGTTTAACCGCTGGTTCATGTCTTTTTTTCTGGATTTAGCGGGGCTAGCCGCGCTGGCGGGGCTCGTGTTTTTTCTGATTCGACGGATAGTGCCGCCGGAGCGGCTGGTCAAACCCAAGGAGCGGTCCGGTTTTGTGTTGCCGGTTTGTCTCTTGGCGGTCGTGATTTTAAGCGGCTTTTTGATCGAGGCGCTTCGAATTGCCGCCAACGGTTCAGAGCCCCATGCCTTCGTCGGTAATTTCATCGCCGGATTTCTTCCGGCCGGAAATGCCGCGGCGCACCGAGTTATCTGGTGGACGCACGGCCTGCTGTCTCTCGCCTTCATCGCCTATATCCCGTTTTCACCCCTGGTGCACATTGTTCTGGTGCCGGTGAATGCCGCCCTGGCCAATCCCATGCCCGGCACCAAGATGGGGGTGATCGATTTTTCCTCCTTTGACGACGAGGACGCCGGGGAAATGCCCGCCCTCGGGTGCGCAAAACTCATCGATTTTACGCAAAAGCGCCTGCTCGACTATGACAGCTGTCTCTGGTGCGGCCGGTGTCACGAAGTCTGTCCCGCAGCTTCGACGGGGAAACCCTTGTCGCCCAAAGGGGTGATGGTAACGCTTGCCGAGAAGTTGAAAAATGGCGGGTTTGAAGACGAGGGCCTCATCGATGAGGTTGGCGAAAATGCCATTTTTGCCTGCACCACCTGCACGGCATGCATGGAAGCGTGCCCGGCCTGCATCAATCAACCCAAAACCATCCTCAAATTCAGGCAAAACCTGGTGATGGAGCAGTCCCGGATCCCGGAGCTCATGGGCAAGGCCATCACCAGCCTTGAGCAGCGGCAGCACCCGTTTTTCGGCACGGGCGCGGGCCCCCGGGACTGGCAAAAAGGGATGGACGTTCCGATTTTTGAGCCGGAACAAAGCGAATACCTGCTCTGGATCGGGTGTGCGGTCACCTACGAGGAGCGGGCGCAGAAAATCGCCCGGGCGATGGTCAAGATTCTGGATGCCGCCGGTGTATCCTACGGTATTCTCGAAGAGTCCCGGTGCACCGGGGATCCGGCCAAGCAGATGGGGAACGAATTTTTGTTCTCCGAACTGGCCAGGGAGAATATTGAAGAATTCAACGAAATGGGGGTGAAAAAGATCATCACGCTCTGCCCTCACTGTTACAACAGCTTCAGCCGGCATTATCCGCCACTGGGCGGTGCCTATGAGGTGATTCCCCACTCGGTTTTCATTCACCACCTGATCAGCGCGGGGAAATTGAACCTTTCCGCCGGCGACCAAACGATCGCGTACCATGATCCCTGCTATCTTGGCCGCCGGAACCATTTTCTCATTGAACCCCGGAATGTGATTGACGCGATCGGCAAACGGGTTGAGATGCCCCGAAGCGGCATGGAAAGCTTTTGCTGCGGCGGTGGCGGGGGGAATTACTGGGCCGAGGAAGAGGGCACGCGGATCAATCAGGCCCGCTCAAAGGAGGCGCTCGATACCGGTGCCGATCGTATCGCCACGGCCTGCCCGTTTTGCCTGCTCATGATTACGGACGGGTCTAAAAAGTTTACCGAGGCGCAACAGGCCTTCGACATTGCGGAGTTAGTTGCAGAACAAGTTTGGCAGAATAAATAGTGTTTTTCATTCAACCTATAAGTAAAAAAAAAGTAAAGAGAGGTATCCCATGAAATGGTTGAAAAACCCGATTCTTTGGATAGTCATTATCGTCGCGGTGGTAATATGTGTTGGCTATCAGGTGACGGTCAAAACTGCACTGCAGCAGGCGGCCCTAAAAAGGAATCAGAAGAAGGTTGAATTGGTGGATCACGAATACAATTTATACGGTATCGCCATCACCTCACCCAAAAATATATGGGCGATTGGTTCCGGCGGTATTTTGCTCCACAGCGTGGATGATGGTGAAACTTGGGAGGAGAGGCAGCTGGGTCCTCCGGAACAAGTTTTTAGTTCCATATCATTTCCCGATAAGGATAACGGTTGGGTGGTCGGGACAAGAGGGATGATTCTCCATACCCAGGATGGAGGGGGTACCTGGAAAAAAACAGAGAAATTATACAGCAAAAATTCCCAGGCATGCAGCAGTGAAAGTCTCAAGATCTATTATACAAAGGTCTTTTTTCTCGATACGCAGCACGGATGGATTGTGGGCGAGATGGGAACCGTTTTGTTGACCACTGATGGCGGCAATGTTTGGGAATTGGTTGATACGGATAAAAATTTGACCACCCTCAATGACATCAAATTCGCCGATGTCAAAAGCGGATGGGCGGTGGGTGAACAGGGGGTCATTATCGCTTCGGTTGATGGCGGTACCACCTGGCAGGACCAGCAAAGCGGTGCTCAAACGACGCTGATGTCCGTGGAGATATCGCCGACGGATAAGCAAACGCTCTGGGCGGGGGGATTGGAAGGTACCGTTCTCACAACCAAGGACCGGGGGGCGACCTGGATGGCCAGGACGCTCAGATTAGAAGAAGAAAAAATTAGCAACCATGTGTATAAAATTTATGAGAAAGAGAGCGGCACAAAAGGGCTGGGGCACAATAGTATTTATACGCTTGCGAGAAATTCCCAACAGTATTCATTTGACGATGGAATTGGATGGCGTCCTTTCATGATGGATAGGGAAACCGAAAATATGCTCAAAAGAGGATGGATGTACGACATGATTTTTCGCATGGACGCTGAGAGCGTGTTGAACAAACAAATTGCGGCGGGTGAGGTGGGTGAGAGCAACTTTGGATGGTTGGTTGGTAAATCCGGTGTCGTGTTGAAGACGGTTGACAGCCAGAACTGGAAGCGGGTTCATTAATTTGAATAGAGGATCAAGATTCATAACATCGTTTTTTTGGCTACAGGGGGGAGGGGCAGGCTATGTCATTAAAGACCGTTTTTGAACAAAAGGTTGCGGATACAATTATCAACTTAAAATGGGCCATATTAGCAGCAGCGGTTGTTATCACCGCTGTCTTTGCCTATGGCTGCTTTGTGCTACAGTTTAAGGTCGCTCTTGAGGATATGCTTCCGCCTGCAAATCCTTTCGTTAAGCTGAATGCGGAATTCGGGCATAGATTTGGAGGCCTAAGCTATTTTTGCGTTCAGGTGAGTGCAACGGAAGGGGACTTGTTCACACCCGAACGGCTTAAAACCTTGGGGGAAATTACGGATGATATATACTTCATGAAGGAGGTAAGACGCGATCTTGTTTGGTCTATCACGATGAACAAAACAAAAGAAATCTCGGGGTTGACCGGCAATGTATTTATCAATGCGTTTATGTGGCCGCACCCGCCGGACACCATGGAAGGCTGTAAACAATTAAAACAGAAAATTCTTTCAAGTCCTCTTTTTTCAGGTCGGCTTCTCTCCACGGACGGTAAAAATGCTCTTATAACGGGAAATATTGAGGACGGTGTCAGCGAAAAAGTTTTATTCCAGGAATTAACGAAAATCAAAGACAAATTCAGCGGGAAGGAAGGTCTTTCCATAAAAATGGTGGGGCGGCCCGTGCTGATGGGCTGGATTTACCATTTCATGACCGATATGCTTATTATATTAGGCGTGTCGCTTTTGTTGATTCTGGGAGTACTAAGACTCTCGTTTAGAAGTGTTGCCGGACTTTTCGTTCCCTTTCTCTCTGGAATACTCAGCACGATATGGGGGTTGGGATTCATGGGGTTGACAAAAATGAATCTCAATCCGCTTATGATCGTACTGCCCTTTGCTGTAGGGATTCGCGCCATCAGCCACACGGTTCAAATCACTTCGAGATTTATAGAAGAGTATGCACGGTGTGAAAATAAAATTCAGGCTGCACATATAACGGCCGGTTCCATGTTTATTCCCAATGTTTCCGCGATTGCAGCAGAATCCGCGGGATTCATATTCCTGGTTGCGGTCAAGATAACCGTTGTTCAGCAGATAGCCGTTGCCATCACTTTCTGGCTGTTTGCGATATTTTTTACCAGTGCGATTTTGACGCCGATTATTTGCCTCCTTTTGCCGAAGCCTTCTGGAAAAGTGACGGAGGCGATCAAGAGGTCATGGGGAAACATTGCCGTAAATGGAAAAGGCGGGGATAAACTCGATAAAATTATTTTTACGCTTACCCGGTTCTTCATGACAAAAGGTCGCCTCCTTGCCGTCGTCGGGATAGCGGTGGTGATTATTGCCGGTGCCTACCTGGCAAAGGATCTTCACTCGGGAGACTTATCACCCGGTTCGCCGGTTCTTTATCCGAATTCGGAATACAATGTCGCCAGTGCCGAGATTAATGAGAGATTTGAACATGCCGGAACGGATGTTCTCCAGATATATTTCGATGGCAAAGGTAAAAGCGGTATGGCATTTGCTCCCGTTGTCTTACAGGCCCAGGAAAGGCTTCATAAGGAATTTCTGAAAAAGCTGCCGGACACATACTCCGGATGGGACAGCGTTGTGCCGATCGTAAAGAAAATGAATGTTGAGATGCACGAAGGGGATGTTAAATGGGATTTTGTTCCGGATGATCCACAGCTTCTTGGAACCGTTCTATCCATTTATCTTGCCAAGCTTTTGCCGACGGATTTCAATAAGTATGTCGATGCGGAAACCCGCAGTTTAGGGAACACGAATTATTTTTTTAAAGATCACATGCCGGACACCATTAAAAACGCTATGAAAGTTACAAGCGAGTTCTTCGATAAACTGGATATTGATGTATCGCCGTATGGGGAATTTAAAATTGCCGGTGGTGAGATAGGGGTCGGCTATGCGATCAATAATGAAATTGATTCCGTTCACTATCTTATTATTTTCGGCGTGTTGTTCCTGATTTTTTTGCTCTGCGCGCTTTCATTCAAGTCCGCAACCGCGGGATTGCTCCTTATCGTACCCGTGGTTTCTTCCAATGCCATCGCCTTTGGCTATATGGTGCTCATGGGCATCGGAATGACGATCAATACGCTGCCGGTCATCTGCGTGGGGCTCGGCATCGGCGTTGATTTTGGAATCTATCTCTATACCCGGTTTCAAGAAGAATATAAGAATTGCAACGATTTTGATCTCGCCATTCTGACCGGATGCGCCACTGCCGGAAAGGGCGTTGTTCATACGGCGCTGACCATGGTTGTTCCCTTGTATCTCTGGCACTTCATATCCAGCATTCGGTTTCAGGGCGAAATGGGATTGTTTTTGGCCATTATCCTGACGGTCAACCTGATGGCGGTCATGTTTTTTCATCCCGCCATTATCAGTCTGTTGAAGCCCCGTTTTATTACGAGGATGACCATGGAATAGACATATTGATAAAAGCAGCATTGCATAACGAGTCGATACATTAATCATTTTAAACGAAAGGAGGTAAAAACAGGAAAAAATAGAACGGAGCCTTGTTCTTTGTCCTACATGCGATGATACACCGTTAAAGAGTCAACCATTAAAAAAGGGGGGAGGACGCACTATGCCTGGAATGCCGAAAAAGTTTGGATCGACACTGATGACGGCAGCAGTATTATTATCATTTTCCGTCATATTTTCAGTTGGTGAATGCCTCGCTGAGAAATACGAGGTGATGGGAGGCAAAACCCTGACCTCTGTCGGTTTCTTAAGGCAGAAAGTACAAGTGGGTGTCAATGACCCGCAAGAGGGAAGTAATTATCAATTGGATGGGACGGACGAAGGGGTGATATCCGTGCTAACGACTTTTCAGACCGAAAATCAGCTGGAGTTGACCCCGAATATGGAGCTTGCTTTTACATTCAGATGGGAAACGGATAATGTGGACACCTATCAAAGCGGTTCCAAGTGGGAAAGGGGTTCCGGCCTAGCCTGGAAAAATTTCCAGGACGATGAGGATATCCCCTATGACGATCATCTTGATGACATGGTCAGAGCGCTTTCCTTTTCATACTCCGCAAAATATTTCAGCTTCAGAGCCGGCAAGCAGCAGCTTGGATGGGGGGAAGCGGATGGGTTAAGACTGATGAATAACTTCATGGGGCTCGATATGCGTAAGGATTTCATCCTTCGCGATTCCGATGAGGGGTATTCGGAATCCAACATCCCCCTGTGGATGATCAAAACGGACTTCACGCCCGGGTTCAATTTCGGAAGCGAGCTGGGGTTTCAAAATCTGGATCTGGAGCTGGACTGGAGCCCGGATGAAGGCAATAATCGAAGCCGTTTTGCTGTCGGCCCGAGAAACGGCGGCCCGTGGGCTTTTCCGCTTCCCGATCTGGCGCTGCCTTTGTCGCAGCTGACGCTAACCGAGGACAGGGATGACTTTGCTTTTGATGACGGCTCCTACGGTACCAGATTGAAAGGGGTTTGGAAGGACATCTTTTTTACCTTAAACGGATATGTTGGCTGGAGCAAAAGTTTTATTCTCGGAAATTCCGGACTTTCGACCGGCAATGTCGGATTTGTGCCGATGGGGTTTGTCGGGAATGTGGCGGATGCCGCCCCCGTTGATATCTCCGGCGCATTTCCGCCGGCTTTGGCTGCCGCCGGTCCCTTCGGTGGCCTCAGTTTAACCCTCGATAAGGAGTATGGGCGGTCTAAATTCTTCGGATTTACCGCATCCAGAGAAATTCCGATTAAGGGCATTGCGAATGCCCTGGGCCAGTATACGTATCCGGTTATTCGTGTTGAGGCACTCTATGACAAGGATGTCGCTTTCAACATCGGGGTGAATAATCCGGCGACGGAGATTTTTTCGGACTGGATATGGTTCAACCATAAAGAGAAACGTGACATATACCGATATCTGATCGGAATCGACTGGAATCTGCATATGGGGTTTATAAACCCCAGCGATGATGTTTGGATGAGTGCTCAATTTGCACAAAACAGAATCGACGGAAGTCTGTATTCCAAGGTTTTGACGGGTGACTTTACCTTTGGCGGCGCGGGGTTCCCATACTCCGGCGGTGAACGCCAGCGCCTGCAATATGCACCGTATTTTTGGTTTGTGGAAAATGTGGAGACCTTTACTTCGCTTTTACTGAAAACCTCCTATCTGGACGATGACCTTCACTTCCAGGTTCTCTATGTCCATGACTGGACTTATGATTCTTTTTGGGTAAAACCGAAGGTCGTTCTGGATATCGGCGACCACTGGAGATGGGAAGTCGGTGGTTATATTATTCAAGGGGATCGGGAACAACAGATGGGTATTTTTGAAAACCTCGACTCCGTATACACCATGGTGACATTTCAGTGGTGATACAGTGAAAGAGAGTTTCAGCAAATCAACTGAAATAACGGAATTCCGGAGGACAATATGAGTATCAAGAGAATCATTTGTTATTTGTTTATTGTTGGGGTGGCGCTGCTGCCATTTAAAGACAGGTCTTCCTGCCTTGCCTATGAGCTGACGCCGGAGGGACAAAAACTATATAAACAATGGACCGAGCTTATTGGTTATTCGGCGGAAGAGCTCATCAAAAAAATGGATCCTGCTCCTGAAATTAAGCCGGGTACCGTCATTACGCCGCAAAACGTCGGCGATTTTCCCGGGGTGAAGGCGCTCTTGCCTGAAACCATCTATAAGCGTCTGGATTCGAGCCATTTTCTTCCGATCCAGGAAATGACCATTGTCGAAACCAGGCCGCGGTATTTTTGCCAGCCCGTTATCGACGGCACCAGGGAGTGTCTTAAAAACGTAAAGCTCAACTCGGATACCCTTCAGCTGGAGAATTATAAATACGGGCTTCCTTTTCCGAAGGTTACAGATCCTCTTCATGTGATTTGGAACCATAATATCGCCAATCTTTCTTTTGAGGAAAACCTCTGGTTTGACCCCGTTACGGTAACGACCTACAACGAAAACAGGGCTGTTGATGCCGTGTGGAAAGGAAATATCGGGCGTTACCGCGTGATGGGACGGCTCTTTACGGATATCGGTCCGGATAGGACTTCAGAATTTTTTAAAGGAACGGGTATTTTTGAACAAGGCTCACTCCTGCTGACCTACCCGACGGATATGAAAGGCGTCGCTTTTCTGCGAACCCGGTATATGGATGTCAACAAGCAGGATTATTTCGTATCCTATCTGCCGGGTCTTAAACGGCTGAGGGTGCTTTCAGGGTCAGATGCGCAGGATCCGATTCTGGGCTCGGAGCTATGCTGGGATTCATGGGCGGTGGAATGGCAGAAACAGCCTTCCAAACAATTGTTTCCGAACGACTATAAAATACTGGGGCAGAAAATAATTCTCCAACCCGTTTATCCGTCAACGCCATCTCTCAGAATTGAGGGGGAGCAGTTTCTAACAAAGTGGGAAAAACGACCCGTTTGGGTGCTTGAGATAAAAGCGCAGGATCCGGCCTATGTTTTCAGCAAACGGATCATGTATGCGGATATGGAACATTTCAAAGCGCTCTATCAGGAATATTATGACAGAAGAGGAGAACTCATGAGGACCTGGGAGGACTTCAAATTCCAAAATCCGGAAGGGTTTTCCACCTGGGAGGGCGTGGACATTGTTAATTGGATCACCAAAAGACACAGTTGCATGAAGATGAACTCCCAACCGAACGCTAAGCTAGATCCTGAACAATTTGATATGAGATGGTTAACCAGAATGGCCAGGTAATTATAATGGATATTCACCCTCCTCGCGCACGGGGAGGGTGAATAAAAAGGAGTATGTCAATGAGTACCGAAATAAAAAAAATATTAGTAGCGATTGCGTTGGTTCCAGAATATAGTTTTTGCCAACAACATCTTTCATACGCTGGCTATCTGGCGGATAAAACAGGGGCAGACTTGTCGGTCTTAAGCGTCATCAATCAGCGTGATATCGATGCCACGGCACTTTATGCCAGGCTGGTGGGGTCACAATCTCTCGGCTTGGAAGAATTTAAGAACATGGAAATAGAGAGACGGAAAAAATGTATTGAAGAAATCATAGAACAGGCTGGTTTAGGGCAGGTTAATAAGGATGTTTTGATTACCATTGGAAACCCCTATTCGGAAATTATGAAAACGATTGAAGAAAAGGGAATTGACCTGGTCGTGATAGGAACCAGAGGGGCAAGCAAGTATGACAAGTATACGGTTATGACCGGAGCTGTTGCCGAAAAGGTGTTTAAACACTCGCCGGTTCCGGTTTTGTCGATAAGGAATTAAATCTCTCCTGGGCGGTTTGACATGTGGTTATCGGAGCAAAATCATATGGAAGTTTACGAAAAACTGAGAGATAAAATAGATAAAAGTATACCAATCCCTACACCAGCCACCCAAAACCGGACTGAGATCGAAATCTTAAGAAGGCTCATGTCCCCGGAGGAAGCTAAAATTGCCTGCCTCTTATCGGGCCAGCCTGAAACGGTCTTCGCTATCGCCGAACGCGGCGGCATAGCGGTCAACCAGCTCCGGCCCCTGCTGGAAGTACTGGTCAAAAAGGGTGTTATTTTCAAAGTTTATACAGCCGAACCGCTTTACAGTCTCGCTACCATGATGCCGGGAATATTTGAATTTCAGGTTGGCAGGCTGACTCCGGACATGGTAAGGCTTTTTGAAAAATACTATGCGGAAGGACACGGTGAGGCGGTATTGAGCAACAAAACCGCTTTTGCCCGTGTTCTTCCGGTAAATAAATCCATTTCACCCCAAATGAATGTTTACACATACGAAGAAGTCGAAAAAATCATCGACGGTGCATCCTCCGTCACGCTGGCCACCTGCATTTGCCGGTCCAACAAGAACTTGATAGGTGAGGGCTGCCATGGCCCCGTGGAAGATGCCTGTATTCTTCTGGATTCGTGGGCGGATTACTATGCTCAAAACGGACTTGGGAGAAAGGTTTCAAAGGAAGAAGGAAAAAACGCTCTGAAGCGGGCCGAAGAGGCGGGGCTTGTCCATAATTCTCTCAATGTTCAGGACGGTTCTCTATTTATCTGCAATTGCTGTGGGTGTTGCTGTGCATTGTTGAGAGGAATTACCCAGCTTAAGTTGCCCACGGCGGTTGCCAAATCCAATTATATTGCGAAAGTCTCGGAAGAAAATTGCACGGGATGTGGGACATGTGAAGAAAGATGTCAGATCCATGCGATTTCGATTGTTGATTCGCTTGGTACCATAGATGAAGCGCGTTGCATCGGCTGCGGCGTCTGTGTCTCAGGTTGTCCGGTTGATGCCGTTTCCATGAAAAGAAGAGAAAAAGAGACCCAAACACCGCAGAATTTCAATCAACTCATGTTGCAGATCGCCGAAGGACGGATGTAACCCAAAATTGTAATATTAAATGCGGATTGCAATCCGAATCACTGAAGCCTACCGTAAATAATTGATGGCTCATTCGATTTTTGATCGACAAACAAGTCTCTTTGGCCTCTCCGATTCAGCTCGATTTTTTTTGCGATTATCGCTTTGACAGTTCCTTCTTGCCGTGGAAGACTCGGGGTGAGCTAAGCCTATTATCCAAATGTTGGGAGCCTCCCTATTCTTTGCGATTGCTCGGTGAAGCCGGCAGGACTCCAAAGAAGGGTGTCTATTAGAGCCAATTCCAAAACGCTTATATTCGGTCGAAGTTATAACCGCAAATATTTCATCCTGATAAATACGTTGAGTATTTTAAGGAAAAATAGAAAAGTGGATTTGAACTGAAAATAGGTATTGAAAAATGGCTCGCGGAGGGAGCAGTGCGTATAGATGGTAAACGACAAAGAATCCTTAATGCCGCGCAGGAAATTATTTCCGAAAAGGGGTTGAAGGATACCACCATTTTCGATATCGCGAGCAAAGCCGACGTAGTGGATTCAATTATCTACTATTATTTTAAAAATAAGGAAGATCTTCTCTTTTGCGCAATTGATTCTCAGATGAAATCCGCTACCGCGGAACTGTTGTGCCACCTCAAAGGGGTTCTTGGTCCGGTTTCAAAGCTGGGAAAAATGGTGTGGTGCCATCTTCATGCAAACGATTTTAGCCAGGGGGATGAACGTATACGAAAGCACCTGCTTCTTGAGTGCCGGGCCAATAAAAGCTTTTACCAGCATGAAAGCTACAAGTCCCTTAGAAAGTATGCCGCAGTGCTGCTCGACATCCTGAAAGAAGGAGTTGCGGAAGGAAATTTTCGCGGTGATTTGAATCTTGCGGTTGTCCGGGACTTTATTTTCGGGCTTTTGGACGAAGAAAGCCTTTCCTGTTTGGCCGCAAGAGAAATCACCGAGACCACCCCGGATTTTAACCCCATCATGTCTCTGATCCTGTCCATGATCGAAAACCAGCCCGAGAACGGCGGTCGGGTAAAAAAAGTGGATAAAGCCCAAACAGTCCTCAAAGCGGCTACCGCTCTCTTCGCACGCAAGGGGTTCAACAAGTCTACCATGCTGGAAATCGCCAACGAGGCGGCGGTTTCCGAAGGTACCATATACGAGTATTACGTCAACAAACAGAATTTACTATTATGCATCTCGAAGGAGCAATTCGCTACATACAAAGCTGATCTGGATGTTACGTATAATGTCGATGATCCTCGAGTCAAGCTCAAGCGGCTCATCTGGAATCATTTCTTTCTTTTCACCTCGAACAGCGATTTTTTAGCTATTTTTCTGAATGATATCAAATTGAATAAGCATTTTTATGCCACGGATTCATACAAATATTTCATTCACTACTACGGCAAGGTGTCAGAAATTATAGAAGAGGGTAAGCGTGCCGGGGTCTTTCGCCAGGATGTTCACGATCGTGTTTACCGAAACTTGTTAATCGGCTCGTTCACCCACCTAATGCTCAGATGGTTCTTTATTTCCACCCCGACGCCGTTGGTGTTTATGAAAGAATTCCACCATGCAACGGAGCTCCTCTGCCGGGCGGTCATGGACCACGGAAAAGATTCAGTCTGGACCCTCTTTTAACAGCCGGTCTCGGAACGTTTTGAACTTGGTATAAAAGTTATAAATTGGTGCATGGTAACCGTTTTGGAAAGAGTTGTAAACGAAGATAATATAGGGGGGCGGAGGGTAACGATGGATAATTTTACAATTAGAAAAAAGCTATTCGTTTTTTGTTTCATTATTGTGTTGACGATTGTTGGTTTATCCGTGTTTTTCATGAATCGATTTAGTGCCATCAGTTATCTTTATCGGCATATTACAGAAACCAATATACCGCAGGAGGCCGTGGCCAATGCGATGAGCTGGACGTTGCTGCTACAGCAGTTGAATATCAAAAATCTCCATTCGATAGAACGAATGGATGGACGCTTCAATACTTCATCAGAGCAGATCATGAAAGTGATTAACACATACCGGGTGTTGAAGGAAGCAATGGTGCAAGGTTCAAGCTCGTTAGGACGGGAAATAAAAGACTTGGAAGGTGTCGTTATTCCTTCATGTCCTAGGGGGGGACAAATCGAGTTGCTGATAAAGGAGGGGGATAACATTTTTAGTGATTATAAAAAGATATGTGAGTCTATTATCGCAAAGAAACAAGAAATCCTGCAATTGATCGATGAAATTGGCTGGCATGAGAGCGATAATAGTGCCCGGGGTCTGGTGAAGGAATTGACTGCAGCCGAAAAAAAGTTGACCGCATTGATAATAAAGGAAGAAGATTCGCTTAAGTGGACCGTTGAAGAATTGTCAAATTATAAAAACAGGTTGTTAAAAAATATAAATGCCGATGATCTTAAAAAGTATAAAGATGTCTACGACATGATCAAGGCCTTTAACCTTTCTCCGGAAGTATTAAAATTACTGGAAGAAGACTTTAATCGGGTGTTAATGGCTATCGTTGAAAAGAAGCAACTGTTGGACCGGAATAAAGAACAATTGGACGAGATGGTAACCGAGGCCTTTAACGGTGTTTCATCCAAATTGGAAGACTCGATTGTCAGGCTCAAAATGCATGTTCATGGACAGATGCTCCAAGTTGAAAAAGATGCCGTGGATAAGGAATATTCCGCAAAGCGTGTCCTGATGCTCATGGAATTTCTTGCTATTCTGGTCAGTGGCGCCTTTGGTTGGTTTATTTCCAAACATATCAACAGCGCATTAGGAAAAATTATCGGTGTGTTGGACCATGGGACCGATGAGTTGGTGATGGCCTCCAATCAGGTGGCGTCCGCAAGCCAGGCTCTTGCTACCGGCTCATCGGAACAGTCCGCGGCCTTGGAAGAGACCGCTTCATCGCTGGAGGATATGTCGGCTTCGACGGTTAAAAACGCGGAGAGCGCCATCCAAGCCAACCGAACCATGAAGGTGGAAGCGGCAACAAATTTTAAAACCATCAATGACCGGTTGGAACAGATGGACATGGAAATCAAGACAGCAGTGGCGGCAAGTGAGGAAACCGCAAAAGTGATCAAAACCATAGATGGCATCGCTTTCCAGACCAATTTGCTTGCGCTTAATGCCGCCGTGGAAGCAGCGCGGGCCGGTGAGGCCGGCGCTGGCTTTGCCGTTGTTGCCGAAGAAGTGAGAAGCCTGGCCTTGCGGGCCGCAAAATCCGCCCGGGAAACCGCTGATTTGATAGAAAACGCGAACAAACACATTACAGCGACCAATGCATTAAAGGAGCAGGTGAAGGAAGCCATGTCCAATTACAGCGCTATCGCGCAAAAGGTGTCAAATCACATAGAGGAGGTTTCTATTGCCGCCGCCGAACAGAAAAGCGGCATTGAGCAAATCAATTATGCGGTCGCCAATATGAACGGTATCACTCAGAAAAACGCTGCCAATGCGGAAGAAACCTCCTCTGCATCAGTAAAAATGAACGGACTTGTGGAAAGAACCAAGCAGGTTGTCAACGATCTTAGAAAACTGGTTGGGGGACGAGGCAACGATGAAGGGGCGGTGGCTTTTCAAAATAGGTATGCATATGCAATGGAGGAAGCTATAAAAGGTGATTCCAAAAACCAAAAACAATTAATCGGCATGTAAAAGCACAATTATGAAATAGGCCAAACTTTATCCATACTGAGCAGATGATATTCACAGAGAATGCAGAGTTGCAGCGGTAAGCATAACCATTGCGAATGGAGGAGAGCAACATGAAGAAGCGCGGAATGGAATGGGTATGGATGGTAGTGCTCGCGTTGTGCCTGACGGCATGCGGCGACAAGCTATCGGCGGTCGAGGGAAAACTTGTGGACGGGAATGGAACGCCTGTAGCCGGGATAAAAATCATTGCCTCGAAGGTGCCGCCGGTTAATGGACACGACCAGCTTGAAACGATTACCAAGGCGGATGGCTCATTTCGGTTGACCGGCTTGTTCCCGGCCTCCATATATAAGCTGAGATACTGGGCAATAACATCGACCGCAAATGCCCCCATAACGATTGAGAGCGCACCTCCGGGCCAAACCTCCGTTCTACCTAAGCTAATGACAATTCGCTTTACCGCTCTTGCGGACGGGGTCATCTATGATGCACAAACCGATCTTGATTGGCTGGTGGGAGCTAACCGCGATACAACTTTTGATCAGGCGCAGAAATGGGTGGCGAGCCTCGGCACCACGGCGGGTGGCGGCTGGGGAATGCCCTCACAGGATGAGCTTGCGTTGCTATACCAACAAGGCGTCGGCGAGCGAAATATTGACCCGCTATTTAAAACCACCGGCTGGTGGGTCTGGGCCGGCTGGTGGGCCTGGACGGGAGAATTTGACCCTACTTCGTCGTGGCGCTTCGGCTTCAGTTTTTCCAGCGGACAAGAGAACTGGAACTCCAGAGAGTACTTGCGTGATGGTCGGGTGTTTGCCGTTCGCTCGCATTTAAAACAATAAGTACCGATCGGCGCTGGATGTAGAATTGCGGTGGACAAAGATCAAAAGGCTATCTATCGGGATTTTTTTAAAAAAGAGACAATCAACACAGGAGGAGAACATGGCTGATTTAAGTGTTTTCATGGGCAATCTCGCTCTGGATAATCCGGTGATCATCTCTTCGGGGCATCTCACGCGAGATGGCAAAGATGTTGAAAGGTGCGATGCCTATGGCGCCGGGGCGATTATCACCAAAAGCAGTTTCCTTGAAACCGAGTATGAAAAGGTCGTGAAACCTTATGCGCCGGGTTTGTTCCCGTGTGCGAGGGCCGCATTTCACAATACCGGAGACGGTTTTTTGAATGTCTGCGGCTTGTCGCCAATTCCGGTCGAGGGATGGGCAGCGTGGTTCAAGGAAAAAGGCCGCGGCATGCGTACGCCTGTCATAGCCAGTATCATGGCCGTATCGTGCGAGGGGTATGTCAAGGCCGCAAAGATACTTGAGGACGCGGGGGCCAAAGGGATAGAAATCCTTCTGGCGTGTCCGCTGCCGTATTTGCTTCCCCATCCCTATGTGGGCGGCGCCTCCTTTAATCCCGCCATCGTGGAAGAAGTCTGCCGTGAGGTCCGTAAGGCCGTGGATATCCCTCTGGGGGTGAAACTCATGTTCAACCCGCTGGATACCTCTCCTTTAAAAATTCCAAAAAAAACGGGGCTGGATTGGGTAACCGTGTGCGTAGCGTTTTTAGCTGCTCCGGGAATCAATTTGGAAACGGGTGAGCCGGAAATTCCCACATCGGTTTTTCTTTCCGGATCGAGTGCCGCCAAGCATATGAACTTTGTCGCGATGTTGATGATGCAGGATCAGTATAAGGAAATCCACCTATCCACCACCGGCGGAACGAGAAGCTGGCGTGATGTGGTTGAGTATATCATGTACGGGGCCGGTTCTGTGGCGATTCAGACGCTGTTTATGGAAAAGGGTATGGCGCTGATTGAGAAGATGAAAAAAGATATAGCGGCCTATATGGATTCGAAGGGTTACCGCACCATTGGTGATATGAAAGGCGCCATTCTCGGTAAATTGGTCAGTTTCGATGATGCATTGGCAACCTATGGACTCACAAAGGACAAGATCAAGGTGGCCGTGGATAAGGACAAATGCATCGGTTGTGGGGTATGCGAGCCGCTTTGCAACTGGGGGGCACTGGCCGTGGCGGATGGGTCTTTGGAAGTATTAACCGATAAATGCGAAGGATGCGGCCTTTGCGTTTGCGCATGCCCTGAAAACGCTTTGCGGCTGGAACATGTTGAAGTGATAAAAGAAATTGCCAACAAACCAGCGAATCTATGGGGATAGGCCATTTATTAACGGAGAGTAATTTGTAATTTGGTCAGCCTAAATCAATTTCACGGGCCCAAATTTATGGACACCGGTGAAGCGGTGGTTTGTCGGTATGGCAACTTATGTGTTCATTCATAATGGGTTTGCAGGCGGTTGGGTTTGGCAAGATGTTGCTATATCCATAAAAAACAAGAAGCACCACATTTACACCCCGACCCTGACCGGACTTGCTGAACGTGCTCACCTGGCCAATCCTCAAACGGATTTGAATGACCATATTTGCGATATAGTCGATCTAATCGACGGCGAGGGGATAAAAGATATTATTTTGGTGGCCTCCAGCTGGGGAGGCATGGTGGCCACAGGCGTTGCGGATAGTCTCAGTGATCGAATCTCACGGCTTGTTTATATCGACTCCTTGATACCGGACAGCGGACAATCGTGGTTGGAGCTGCTGCCTCCCCAATTTTCAGACTACATAAAGAGAATTGTCGACAAAGACGGTGACGGATGGCGCATCCCGGTGTACCGCTCGGATGCGCCAAGGTGGACCGATCACCCCTTTAAGAGCGTTACCCAGCCGGTTATTCTCAACAACACCTCAGCGCGGAAAATTCCCCGGACCTTTATTCACTGCACGGGCAAACCGATGGATTATCACTACGGCATGACCCCTTGCATCGCTCGGCATGCAGAACGCTCCAGAAGAAAGAACTGGGGGTACTTCGAGCTGAAAACCGTTCACCTGGCCATGCTGAGCATGCCCAAGGAGCTATCCGAAATACTACTTGGTTTGGCATGAGGTTGGGGCTGTTTGATTATCATTAAAATCGTAGGGAGGACTCATGGCCGAAATATTCAGCCGGGAATGGTACGAAGCAATATCCTCGCAGGCCAACAGCACCGGCGAATTGAAAAAGAAAGCCCCGACGGGCGAATGGCGGATGGCAATGGAGGTCGTGGGAGACGGGAAATCGCCGTATGTGCCCGCGGGGGAGACCAAAAATGTTTTTATCCGGCTGCTGGATGGAATCCTGGTTGAATACGGAGAATTCCCGGAAAAAATCCCCGGGAAGCAACTTCAGTATCGGTTCACCGGTGCCGCAAGCGTTTTTGAAGGCATTGCCGCCGGTCTTATCGATCCGGTGGAAGCAGGGCTTAGCGGCGCCATCGCGATTCGGGGTGATATGCTGTAGAATGTCTATTATATATCCCCGATTATAGCCCGAAAATGTCACGCTCTTTTACCAGTCGCGAAAATCCTCAGGTAGGTTAAATCGATAATAGTAAGGTATCAGAAGTCGAGAAGGTTAGTAAGACGGCCAGGCGGAT
>JAZDPP010000187.1:0-134114 GCA_043797445.1 Pseudomonadota bacterium | reverse complement strand
GGTGCAGGAGGTCATCTCCAGGTCACCGGAGCCTGTTTTGTAAAGACAGGCGTTTTCATAATATCCGGCGTACCGCAGGGTGCACCAGGCCAGCGTCGCCGATCCCTGCCCTTGAATGAAAAGGACTCTCCACCAGTCGGCTGCGGCCGCGGAGGCAGTCCCATCATGGTTCGCATCCCCCCCCACCGTGTCATCCCGCCAGTCCGTAAAATAGATGGGCGCGCCCGAGGTCCCCACGGCGGTTAACGTCCCGTTGACCCAGAAAGCGACATTGTCCCCCGGTTTAATGACGGTGCCGGGCGCGATGGTCAGTGCCCCGTTAACCGCGATGTCGCCGGAGATGTACAGGGAATAGCTCGGATCCAGACGCCAGAGAACATTCTGATCGATCGTGCCGCCGTCGACAAACACATCCACATTGTTAGCGGAAAAAACCGATGTCGTATCTTCAAAAGAGGCGTTGATGCCGATGCGAACCCCATAGGTGTTGTTTGAAAAGGTGTTGCCGGCCAATGTCACCGCACTGGCGCTGGCCCCAATCCGAAGGCCGGCGCCATCGCTTCGACGAATCGTTGAATTTTTCAGCGAGAATGATCCGGTGCCGGTTTTGTAAATGTTGGCATCCTCATAATACCCGCCATAAGCAATATCGCACCATTCGAAAGTGGCAGACCCTGCGTTCTGGATGGAAATCACCCGCCACCAATCCGGAGATTCGGTCGTACCGGTAAAGGTAATATAACTTGACGAGGTCCCCACGGCGTTAAGTGTGCCGTTGACCCACAGGCTCATATTGTCGCCCAGCCGGACCACCGCCCCGGGCTCGATAGTCAGCGTTACCCCGGCATTGATGGTGATGTCGCCGGTTAGGATGTACGGACTGCCGGCAAGCGTCCAGGTGGTTGAGGATGAAATGGACCCGGAGACATTGGTTGCTTCAGCTTGAGATACGGTCAGAACAACCGCCAGAAATAAAAACGACAAAAATGCTGTACGTTTCATGGTTTTCATTTATCCTCCTTTGCTCTAAAAAAGATAAATTCAAATAGATCTGTGCGGTTAGCCATTAGCTATCAGCCATCAGCCGTTAGCCATCAGCCATCAGCTGATAGCTGATAGCTGATAGCTGATAGCTGATAGCTGATAGCTGATAGCTGATAGCTGTTAACCGTCCTCCCGGAATCCCCCAAATTGGAACAAATCAGTCGTGGAACGAAATTTAATTTGGATTCGAAAGGATCCTTTCATCGACATACTGTTTCGCCGCAACGATGTCGGAATCTTTGTTCACCCCCACCAGAACATCCGCCGCTTGCTGCAGATTGTCCTCCACGGTCCAGGTAAAACCCGCCTCGACGATCTCATCGGTGTAATATTCAGCCACTTGGATTTTGGCATTGATATTGTCCCAGTCATCCGCACTCGCGCCTTGCCTTCCCTCGTACGCGGAGTTGATGATGGTGGCGATAAATTCACCCGGGGATACGGCCCCGGATTTTAAAATCCCCACCCAATACGCAAGACCCTCCGCGTCAGAATCCCGGTCGAAAAGATTTTGATAAATGGCCTCAACGAACTCCTGACGCATCTCGTCGGTAATGGGGTTTTCCGGATGGTTGAAAACGGTGTCGAAATAAGCGTAAGCACCGGTTCCCTCGGGAGAAGGCGCAAAGTTTTCCGCAATACCGGCATAGTCCAGGGTGCCGTCATTATAAAGACCCAGCCAGTAATTTAAACCGCCGGGGTCGGCGGCCCTGCCCCAATAGGCAACGTAAATTCCTTCTATAAATTGTTTGGCGGTCAGCGGGCCGGCTTCTACGAGCGTGTCGGTATCGGCCTGGGCCGGTGCGGCTTCCCGGTTGCCGGCGTAGTCCGCTGCCACGCTGTAAAAATAATAATTGTTTCCGATGATTCCTGAAAATTCCGCCGATGTCTCCATGATATTCGACTTCCAGAGCGTCCAGGGTCCGTCTTTTTCCTGAACCCAGATGTCATAGCCGGCGATGCCGGCGTCGTTGTCCTGTCCGGACCATAACACCACAAAGGTGGCCTGAACCAGATCCGGCAGGGGGGATACCGCGCTGGTCGGGGTAGCCGTGTCAACCGTGATCAGCGCCTCCTTGGCCGGATCGGTCCCCTCGTTCGCGTCAAGGGGATTGACCTGGTTGGTGTCGATGACCAATCCCCCATCGAATTGAATCGTGGCGACATTGCGGATAGCCGTGCCGCTGGCAAGATTGTCCTTGGGTTTGACGGCAAAGCTGATGTGGCCCTTGCCCCTTCCGGTATTGTTTTCCGGCATGAGAAAGCCGATATTCACAGCCGGCGGCAATTCGGCATCTTCGGATTCGGGATCGATGGAGGAGAAATTGGCATTCACCCGGCCGTCCTCGATCCAGACTTCAACCCTGACCTTGATCTTAAAATTGTAATCGTCATCCACGTAGTCGTAGTCCACCACTTCATTTAAGTACTGCTGCCCCGGCGGAATCGGAATGATGACATTCCCGAAGCCCGCCTCGAGGAGTTCAATGGTGCTTACGTCCAGATTCGAAGAGAGCTTGTCCCGAACCGTCACGAACTGGGCGGGAGCCGTCGCTGACGCCATATTCTCGAAGTCGACGTGGTACGAGACCAGCGTGCCCCCGGCCACATAGTTGGGTGCTCCATAGCCTGAAATCGTGAGCTTTTCATTGGGATCCTGGGATCCGGCACCACCGCTGGCGCCATTAGCCCCGGCTCCGGTCGGTGGAGTGGGCGTGGCCGGCGGTTTTTTGCTCCATCCGCAGAATTTCGGATTTCTCGCATCCTCTATTCCATTCTTTACTTCATCTATGTCAGATGCTCCCGAAAACCAGTCATAAAAAGGAATCCATGACCAAAAACTATCTACAATTTGATCATTGACTATATCTACTGCCAGACCCTGCGAATCCCGATGAAGATTCGATCTATTTTGAGTGTACTGGTTGACCCAGGCATCTTCATCTAGATTTCCCGAAGGATGCCGAGGGGCATTTCTCATATCAATATGATCATGATATCTCGTCCAGGACTCTGCGAACTTTCTTTTCCCCGAAGTTTGCCCACAACTTAACCCCAGAGGATCAATCATACTGACAGGAGTGTTCATTGCATATCGATAAAGATTCACATCGCCACCAAAAAGTCCGATGGGATCCTTGGTGGAAAACCTTCCGGTTTGTGGATCATAGTGCCGGGCCCGCATATAATGGAGCCCGGAAGCATCGGCCATCCCCCCAAACTCACCTACAAACCGGAAGGGATTGGATCTGCTCTCATTTTCCAGCAGGGCTTTTCCGAAAGGCTGGTAAGCATATGCATTGCGCAACACACCAGCGGTCCCGGTCAGCTCACTGGTGTTGCCCATGGGATCGAAGGTATAATAATCCGCCGTGGCAGCCGTCGCGGATGACACCATCCGGTTCAGCAAGCCGAGTCCATACGTATATCGGGCAATCAAGCTGCCACCGGCACCATATTCCCCGACGGTTTCTCCTAATCCGGCGGGATCGACAACGTAATGGGTTGTTGCCCCGTTCTCGTCAACGGCGACCCGGTTGCCAAGCGCATCGTAGGCGTATTGCCAACTGTCTCCATCTCGGGTTACGCCGATCAGCCGGTTTTCATCGTTGTAGGAATACGTCGTTGTGCCGTCCGGGCCGGTTTCCTGAATGAGATTGCCATCTAAGTCATAGGTATAGGTCCGGTCGCCGACCGAGGCGAACTGATTCAGCGTATTGACATCGTAGGTTTTGCTCTGGCCGTTTTCAACGGTTCTTTCCCGGTTACCGAGCGGATCGTATTCGTAAGTCAGGTCCTGATCAGCAATGGCGGGATCGGTCGATGTCAGTATCGCCCGGGTCAGCTGCCCCAGATCGTCATACGAATAGGTCCAAACACCGTAGTGAGTGGTCATGGACGAACGTCGGCCGCGCCGGTCATATGTGTACACAAAACGGGACAGCTCCTCGCCACCCGGTTTATGGTTCACTAGGCTCAACAGCCGGTTTGCCGCATCATAGGCATAAACGGCATGGACGCCGTTGCCCATGGTCTTTTGCGCCAAATGCCCGAGTTCGTTATAGTCATATTCGACAAGGGTCTGGTCGCTACCGTCCGCGAGGCGAATCAGGCGGCCGGCATCGCCATATTCGTAGGTGACGCGGTATCCCATCTGGTCCTGGCTGGATTTCCGTCGGCCCACGCCATCATAGGTGAAAATCAGATACCGACCGCCGGGATAGTCTATCCGGGTCAGAAGATCGGTATTGTTATAAGTGAAGGCCGTAGTGCCCTGTTCATTGACCGCCGTTGCAAGATTGCCCCGATTGTCATAGGTGTACGTTGCCAAGGAGGCATCCGCATAGGTCTTTCCCGTTATGCGACCTTGGGTATCACGGATGTAATGAATGGGATTTTGCCGGCGGTTGGTCCAGGCCGTGGGATTGCCCGTTGCATCGTAGCCCCAGCTTTCCTCGCTGCCGTCTGGGTAAGAAGTGGATGTGAGATTGCCTTTGGCGTCGTAATCGTAAACGGTGCGATTGCTATTGGCATCGGTGACCGAAGCCAGTCGATTGTATGAGCGCGTGTAGGTCAACTGGGTCTTATGGCGCATCGCATCTGAGATCTCAATCAAATTCCCTTTCCGGTCATAGGAAAAGGTTGAACTGATGCCGGCGGGATCGGTAACCGCCGTGAGGTTGCCAAGCTCATCGAAACTCAACTGCACGGCTTCGCCCAGGGCATTTTCTCCCTTCACCATGCGTCCGACATGATCGAAGAAAAAGCGGCTGGTGTGACTCATCGCATCGGTGGCATCCACCCGACCGTCAGCGTGGGAAAAGGTCGTTTTTTCGGCATCACTGTCCCGATAGGTGGTCGCCAGGCGTCCCAGTTCGTCATAGGTGAAAAACCGCTGTGTGCCGTCCGGAAGACCGATTTTGCTCAACGCATGGAGACCCGCCGAACCGGCCGAGTCATTATACGTATAGGTCGTGGTTCGTCCGTCATAAGTTTGAAAGGATGTCAGGTGCTCACCGGTGTAGGTATAGAGAGTCTGGCGACCGATATGGTCTGTAACCGCGCTGATAAAGCCGGAACCGTTGTAGGCAATCGTGAGCGAGAGTCCCGAAGAATGGGTGAGACCGGTCAACTTGCTCCCGGAGTAGGCGCAGGTAATGCGGTTGCCGTTTGTGTCCTCGATGTAGTTCAGTTTCCCATCCGCCCCGAAAGCCCGAACCGAGCCGTTGGGTTCGCTCAGCGTATAGGCGCCTCCGGATGCGCGAAGATCGCCCTGGTCCCCGGGCTGGGCGAGATACCGATTGGCATACCGGCTGTCCGGCTGGAAGATGCGCGGAGTTCCGGTCATGTCGGTGATGACGATCGTCCCATCCTCGCTCACGCTCAACGCGTATTGCCAGTTGTGAGCCCAGCCCCGTCCGAGCGGCCCCAGTTCAAAGCGCCGCGAGATGGGTTGGGCATAGGACCTTTCAAAGACGATGGAAAGCCCGGGGGCCTCAATGGCCGCATCCACGCCGGTCGCCAGCGTGGGTAAGGGGCTCAACCCGTCGGCCTCACGGAAAGCCAGTGACAGCAGCGGCGCGATATCGTCCACCCGCTGACCCATCCGGTTCAGATAGAGCGCATTTTTGCTCAGCATGGAGACATAATCTCCCCAGGTAACGCCGGCTTGGGTAATGAAGTTATTCCACACGACGTCCCATGCATCCGACCGCACATAGGAGGGCCGCATACCGTCTTTCATTTCGGACCAGGAGACTGGTGTGGTGTTATCCGCATCCAGCACGCCCACGTTCCATTCAAAAGGTGGGTAGGCAAAATCCCAGGGCTGCTGCCAGCCGGCATAATACACCGGCACGCGGCCAGATTCTCCGGGCTGCAAGATCCCCGGCGTTTCACCGGAGGCGATAAACTGCACGGAGTTTGAAAACCCCTCCGGCATCGCCGAGGTCCAGAAACCGGAACTCAGCCGCGTGGCATCGAGGGTCATGATGGCTCCGGCCGTATTGTTCTGCGTGGCGGTCACCAGCAGCAGGGGTGCGGCCATGGGTGCATTCCCCGTGTTCGAATACTCCACATACACCGTCGCCAGTTGATGATACCCGAAAGCGGATGGCAAAATCAGCCGCGTTTCCAATTTGGCGGTTCCGCCGGCAACGATTTCCACCGCCGAGGCCAGCTCATCCGATTTGCCGCCATACGATATCCGCACCGCGTAGGTTCCGGCCGGAACCGATCCGGCCGAAAAGAGGGCCACCGCCTGGCTGACCGAATCGAGCTCAACCGAATCGGCCGAATACGAAGATCCTCCGCCGCTGACCAGCGCCACACTCAGTGGACTGATAAATCCAGCGCCGCTCAAGGTCAATTCCGCATCGGCAAGCGTGGTGTGCCGGTTGGGCGACACCGCCGAAAGGGCCAGATCCGTCATGGAATATTCAATGGTGTATTGACCGCTCTGGGACATATTGCCGTAGATCAGAACATACCATTGTCCGGCGGTTGCACCGGGGATGGACAAGTCCTTATCGGTCAACCGGTAATCATAAGTTCCCCGGGTCGGCAGGCCGCCGTATCGGACATACACCTCCAGTCCGGACGAATCGGCATCAAAGCTCAAAACGAGGTTTTGCCCGCCGGCCGCCGTCATCCGGTAATACTGTTCCACCCGGCCGATGCCGTGGTTTCCGGCATGCCCCTCATCATTCACGAGATTCGGGATGGAGACCGTAACGGCCGAGGCATGTTCATTGTTCAACCGATGCCGTTCCACAAATCGCCATTCATCGTTTAGCGATAGAAGCAGGTACTGGGCGCCTTCCTCAACCACGGGCAGGGTGATGTCGATGGCATTTTGATAGGAAGCCCCGGCCGAAACCGTCGATTCAACGTTTATGGTACCCAGCGGCTGATCGCTTGCATCCAGATAGGGATCATCGGAAAAATACAGGGCATCCTTCCAGGAAGTTCCGGTTATGGCACCGTCTCCCGCATTCCGGGCCGTATAGGCGATGGAGGCCGGCTGGCCCGCAACCAGAGAATCCGGAATTGTTACGCTTGTTACCTGTAAGTCGGGGTAGGCCCCGGTATCCGTTACCACGGTGAACATGCGGGTATCCGAGGAAGAATTGGCTTCTCCTTCTATCTGAGCCTGGAATTGAACGGTATGATCCCCGGCCGATGAAAATATGACCAGGCCGGGATTGCAATCCGAAGAGGTGCGTCCCTCGCCGAACTCCCAGGAATAGGTTGCATTTGCGTCTTCCAGGGGGGTGCCCATAAAGCGCAGCGAATCACCTTGCAACAGCGTACCGGAGCGCATGGGGGCCAGAATTTCCACCGTGCTCGGACTCGTTGCCCAGGGATCGAAGAGCACGCCGTCGCTGACAGTGTCCCCCTGACCCTCGGGGTTTAGCGTTGCGTGCCATGGCCCGGAGGCATCGCCCCACCAGTTATCGCGAGCATCCACTTCGGCGGACCCCTGGCTGTATATTCCCCAACTGGTGTTGGCCTCGATACGGTTGCCGTCCATGGCAATCGGTTCGGCCTGGTTGAGAATATAAACACCGGTTGCATTCAACGTGAAGGTATTGCGGGAAATGGAATGGTCGCCCGTGCTGCCGGTGATCTGCAACCCGTTTCCGTCGCTGTCGGAAATGGTGCAGCGGGTTAAATCGAGATCCCCCGATCCCGTTTTATATAGTCCCACGTTTTCATAATATCCGGCATACCGAAGGGTGCACCACGTTAAAATCGCCGTTCCCTCCTCCTGAATAAAAACAGCTCTCCACCAGTCCGAGGCGGCGGCGGTTGCACTTTCGTCCCCGTTGGCGTCCCCGCCCACCGTATCATCCCGCCAGTCCGTAAAATAAATGGGCGCAGCCGAACTACCAACGGCGGATAATGTTCCACTGACCCAAAAGCCAACATTGTCGCCGGGCTTCACCACCGTGCCGGGCTTGATCGTCAATATCGCTCCGGTGCCGACACCGATGTTATCGCTTATATAAAGCGAATAATTCGCCTTCAGATTCCAGATCACATCCGTTGTAATGGTGCCGCCATCGACGAATACATCCAGGTTGTTGGCGGAAAAGCCCGAGGTGTTATCATCGAAAGAGGTGTTGATACCGAGCCGGACCCCGTAATTGTTATTCGAAAAGGAGTTGCCCGAGGAGGTAAACGTGCTGGAGCCGGCCGCAATCCGAAGGCCGTCGCCATCGCAGTGGCGAATCGTTGAGTTTTTCAGAGACAGTGATCCCGTGCCGGTTTTGAGGATATTGGCGTTTTCATAATACCCGCCGTAGGCGATATCGCACCACTCAAAAACGGCTGACCCCGCATTCTGAACGGAAATGACTCTCCACCAATCCGGAGACTCGGTCGTGCCGGTGAAGGTGATGGGATTCGATGAGGTTCCGACGGCGGTTAATGTCCCATCTATCCAAAGACCCACATTATCACTGAATTGGACCTCTGTGCCGGGCTCTATCGTTAAACTCGCCCCGGAAGCCACGCCGATATCTCCTGCTAAATTGATGGGACTTCCAGAGGCCTGCCAGGTAATGTCGGTCGTGATGGTGCCACCGTTGACGCCCACGCCGCCTAAGCTGTTTCCGGTGAAAGTATTGCCGGTGTAGACAAGGCTGTCGTTGATCTCCTGCCGGATGCCGTAGTGGCCGTTGTTGCTGAACGTGCAATCCGTTGCGGTTGCCGGTCCGGCGCTCATATACAGTCCCGACCACGCATTGTTTGTAAAGCTCGACCGCGACAGCGTGACAACGCCGGTGTTGTTTTCAATGATCATACCATAGCCGTCACTGTCGGACACCGTGCAATCGGACAGGGTCAGGGCGCCGCTTCCCGATTTATAAAGACCCAGGTTTTCATAATAACCGGCGTACCGCAGGGTGCACCACGCCAGCGTCCCTGATGAACTTCCCCCGTTAAAGAAGAGGGCTCGCCACCAGTCGGAGGCGGGTGCTGAGGCAGTCCCATCATGGTTGGCATCTCCTCCTACCGTGTCATCCCGCCAGTCGGTAAAATAAATGGGGGATGTCGAGGTTCCCACGGCGTTTAAAGCGCCACTGACCCAGATACCGACATTGTCCCCGGGTTTCACCACCGTGCCAGGCTTGACGGTTAGTACCCCGGTAACCGTGATGTTGCCGGAGATATAAAGGGAATAGGCCGGTTTCAGATTCCAGATGACATTCTGATCAATTGTCCCGCCGTCGACATAAACATCCAGGTTGTTGGCGGAAAAGACCGAAGTATTATCATCAAAGGAGGTGTTGATACCCAGCCGGACCCCATAGTTGTTGTTGGAAAAGGTGTTGCCGGAGGAAGTGAACGCGCTATAGCCTGCTGAAATTCGAAGGCCGTCCCCATCGCTGTGGCGGATGCTTGAATTTTTCAGCGAAAGAGCTCCCGTGCCGGTTTTGAGGATGTCGGCATTTTCGTAATACCCGCCATACGCAATATCGCACCACTCAAAAACGGCCGACCCCGCATTCTGAACGGAAATGACTCTCCACCAGTCCGAAGACTCGCTCGTGCCGGTAACCGTAATGGGATTCGCCGAGGTTCCCACGGCGGTTAACGTTCCGTCCACCCAAAGACCCACATTGTCACTGAATTGGACCTCTGTGCCGGGCTCAAGTGTCAATGTCACTCCGGAAGCCACGCCGATATCCCCTATTAAATTAAAGGGGTTTCCAGCGGCTTGCAAGGTGATGGGGGTTGTCATGGTGCCACCGTTGACGCCCACGCCACCCAAGGTGTTTCCGTTGAACGTATTGCTGGTGTAGACAATGCTGTCGTTGATTCCCTGCCGGACACCGTAATGGCCGTTGTTGCTGAACGTACAACCTGTTGCGGTTGCCGGTCCGGTGCTCAGAGACAACCCCGACCAGCCGTTATTTGTAAAAGTGGACTGTGACAAGGCAACATCGCCGGTGTTGTTTTCAATGACCATGCCGTCGCCGTCACTGTTGGACACCGTGCAGTTGGACAGGCTCAGATCGCTTCCACCCGTTTTGTAAAGACCCCGGTTTTCATAAAATCCGGCGTATCGCAGGGTACACCACTCCAGCGCCGAGCCGATCCATGCGGAACCGTCCCCTTGAATGAAGATGGCTCGCCACCAGTCGGAGGCGGGGCCGGATGCATTTCCATCATGGTTGGCATCTCCCCCCACCGTGTCATCTCGCCAGTCGGTAAAATAAATGGGGGATGTCGAAGTCCCGGCGGCGGTTAAAGTGCCACTGATCCAAAACCCGACATTGTCCCCGGGTTTGATCACCGTGCCGGGCTTGATGGTCAGCGTTACCCCGGCGTTGACACCGATGTCGCCGGAGATATAAAAAGAATAATCTTTTTTCAGATTCCATATGACATCCCGGGTAATCGTTCCGCCATCGACATAAACATCCAGGTTGTTGGCGGAAAAGACCGAAGTATTATCATCGAAGGAGGTGTTGATGCCGAGCCGGACCCCATAGTTGTTGTTGGAAAAGGTGTTGCCGGCGGAGGTAAACGTGCTGTAGCCCTCGGCAATCCGAAAGCCGTCGCCATCGCTGTAGCGGATGGTTGAATTTTTCAGCGAAAGAGAACCCGTTCCGGTTTTGAGGATGTCGGCATTTTCATAATACCCGCCATAAGCAATATCGCACCACTCAAAAGTGGCCGACCCCGCATTCTGGATGGAAATGACTCTCCACCAATCCGGAGACTCGCTTGTCCCGGTGAATGTGATGTGAGCCGACGAGGTTCCCACGGCACTAAGCGTACCGTCTACCCAAAGCGCCACATTATCACCAAATTGGACCACCACGCCGGGCTGGATGGTCAGGGTCACCCCGGCAGATAGGGTGATATCGCCGGTTACGACATATGGACTGCCGGCAAGTGTCCAGGTGGTGCTGGATGAAATGGCCCCGGAAACATTGGTTGCCTCTGCCTGAGTGACGGACAAAACAACCGTCAGAATGAAAAATGACAAAAAGGCTGCTCGTTTCATGGATTTCATTTATCCTCCCTCGCTGAAAAAAATAAATTTGAATCTAAACTGAGAATATGACTGCCTCTTAAAGGATCATAGACCGCTAAAAGTGATCTTTATGCCTTGATCAGGGTTTCGACCATCCCAGGGCATTAATTAAACTGCCCGATTCTCGTTATTAGTTCAATTAAAAAAAGTGGCGCTACGTGAAATTAATCCAGATATTTTTATTTTGTTGGAAATCTCCTGCAAGCCGTTTGTTGCAAAATTCGACTTGACTGGAGTCTCGGCAATCTGCCGCCGGGCGGCGGGGTGACCGTGACCATGCCGCCCATGGTTTACAGTGGGACAGCGGATGGAACATTGATCCGGTTTGAGGCGGAAGTTCGGGTCGATGGGTTTCAGAAAACATCCATTTCAAAAACCATCTTTGTCGGAACGGTTTTCAATACCATACCGTGGGATTGCGACACGCCGTCGAGCATCACGGTTCCCGCCACGGACGATGACGGCAGTTATACGATAAGCTGGAGCCCCTCCACCACCAGCGGTGTTACCTATGTTCTGGAGGAGGCCACCGATTCGGGCTTTACCGGTGAACTTCGCACCGCTTATAGCGGATCATCGACCAGCACTTCCATTACCGGAAGTACCGTCGGCGCGACCTATTATTACCGGGTGAAAGCGACCCGAAGCGGGTACGCGGATAGTGATTGGCAAAAGGGGTCAAACGGGTGCGCCGTGGGGCCGGTGACGGATGTTATTACGGAAAGACAATTCATCGTCGCCATTTATGTTGCTTACTGGGGGAGAGCCGCGGACCCGGAGGGGGTGTCGTACTGGTTGAGCCTTTATCAGAGCGGCATCCTGAATTTTGCCGGCATCGCCGAAAACTTTGCCAATTCCGATGAGGGGCAAACGGCGTATTCCTATTTCGACACCGTGTTCAACCACTCCGGTTCGATCATAACCGCCAGCATGCGCGAGGATTTTATTGTTGCCGTTTACCGGAACCTTTTTGATCGGGAACCCGACGCAGAAGGTCTTGTCTACTGGGCGGGCATTTTGGAATCCGGCGCTACCACGCCCGGCGAATTCATCGCGACCGTCATCAACGCCGCCTATGAAGGCAGGCTAGACGCCAGCGCCGACGATTGGCGGAACGTTAACGCCAAGATCCGTGTGGCCGAGTACTATACCGATAAGATCATTGAAAAGGGGATCAACTGGACCGTAAATGGTAATCGGCAGCAGGCGGAGGATGTTCTGGCCGGCATCGACAAAAACTCCGATATCGATGCGGCAAAGCGGGCTATCGATGAAGAATTTGATCCGAGCTGATGAGCGAGCGTAAAACGGGCGCAAACACGGAAAGAAGGTTTGAACGCAAAGCGCCAAACCTTCTTTCCGGATAACATCCGGCAAACCATCTGTTTCAAATGCAAGCCCCGAATGATGACCGCGAATCGTTCGCGACCCGAATCGGCTATCGGCGTGTTCCGAACCTAAAGTTTATCTTGCGGGGTCATTTTTCACGACCATGATCTTCTGCGTTAGGAAAATAGACCAAATTATCTTTTCATACAACAGGGTTCCATATTCCTCAAGAACCGGCGCCACCTCGTCTCTTCTCAACGGCCTCTCATCATGAAAAATCCACAATCCCAGAAATTCCGCCAGGAACCGGGTGATTCTGTAAAGAAATGTCGGCGTTGGAAACGATATAATCGCGATCCCATTTGGCTTTAACAGTTTGAAATGAGAAGCAATCGCTTTCTTGGTACCCTCAACGGCAAAATGTTCGATCAGACCCACGCTGAAAACCATATCGAGCGTCGGTCTCCGGTTCAAGTCGAGGACATCTTCCGATGTCATTACCACGGAGTCGTCATTTCCCACCCGCTCCCTGAACTTATCGAGGCCCAGCTTGTTATTGTCGATCACATGGTATTGCGCGGGATTGAATTGTCGCTTTATCCCCTCGTAAAAACAGCTATTGGCGCCTCCCAGTTCACCCAGGCCGAAATCCATTTTCGCATGAGGCGCATATTCCCTGATCAGCCGGTGCAGAATACTCTCCGTTATTTTTCTGGTAAAGGTAGCCGTTTTGTAGGGCTTGCTGTAATAACGATTCCAGTCCGTCACCGTCCGGGTCCTGTTTCGAGTAAAGATAAAGTCGCGTTGAATGGCAAAATTAGCAAGGAAAACAATCAATTCAGAAATAATTTTGGCGGTAATGACGCTCAGGGGCGTGAATTTTAAAAACGCAGTGATCATGAGGTAAGAAAGTGATCCGGAAACAAATACCAATGCCGCATATTTGGGAAAGGTTTGACTATGTTTTTGTTCCGAGTAAAATACCACTTTTTTAACCGCGGAATAGTTGAAGATCATGGCCGTGAGCCGGGCGGCCACCTGGCTCGCTACAAGGCTGGAGGTGACGGCAAACATGAGCAGGAATACGGAATAATCGATAACGGCCGTCAGTGAGGAGGCGAGCATGAAGCGGAACAGGACGAAATAAATCTTCATCGAGTCGAGCAGGGGATTGAAATGAGAAGACCGGTTACCATCTTCATAGACCGTGTGGATTTCCCGCTCAACAATCCTACGACCGCTGTACTTGCTTGCAAGGAGCATGTCGAGTTCAAATTCATACCCATTGGAATCAATCTTTAACAAGCGGGGGATAAATTCCAGGGGAATGCCGCGCAGTCCGCTTTGCGTATCCGTCAGCATCTGTCCCATCAGCAGTCTGAAGAGGTATTTGGTGGCGCTGTTGCCGATTTTGCTTCGCAGTGGGGCTTTGGTATCAAACCCCCTCACGCCCATCACCAGATATTCCGGTTGATTTACCAGGGTCTCCGCGACATTCAGGACGTCTTCCACCAGGTGCTGGCCGTCGGCGTCCAGCGTCACGATTCCGACCGCGCCGGGAAAACGACAGGCAATATGATTGAGCCCGGTCTTCAGTGAAGCGCCCTTACCCAGGTTCACGTAGTGTCTGATCACCTCCACCCCTTCGGCCGCTTCCAATGCCTTAAAAATCGCTTCGCGCTCCGGGCTGCTGCCGTCGTTGACGACCACGATCTTTTGGAATTGATTCGACCGGACAAGCGCCAGAGCAATATTCACAACGGCTGGTTCCGGTTCGTAGGCGGGAATCAGGGCAACGGGTCTATCGTCATTCATATGAGTTTCCTTCCGCTCTTTCATGAATACATCCAGCTTTGATCATCGTTTCGGCCAATTTCCCACGGCAGGGAGGCCGCGCCAGGGTGTTTTTGGAAGAGCTGCAGCCTCATCAATATATTTGCCATTGCCGTTCAATATAACATATGAACCTCGCATTCTCCGCACCGTGTCGATTTACTGACGGGAAAGCTTATTTTCACCGGATCGCGCGTAATTACAAATTTGATGTGATGGGGGATATCGGATGCATTGACGATTGAATTCCCGCCGGTTTGTACCGCCAGCGCCAGATCTTTTGTCAGCCAGAAAAGCGGGTTGACAATGCCGGAAAGGTCTTGAGCGTAAATCGCCGTATGGTTCAACTCCGTTGGTCTCAAAAGTCCCTGAATCAGCTTACTGCACCTGAGGTCATCGGCTGAAAATATTCTCGCTTCAACCCATGTGCCGACATTTGCAATGCCCAATAGCAGTATCGTGCCGGAAATCCACGCAGCGAAAGCCGTGTTCATCCGAACCAGGAAAAACAACGAGAAACCGATGATGGCGATGACGTAGGGGTATAACCATGGCAAATGCTTGTACCATTGTGCGTCCATATTATCAGCGAGTGAACCGAACCATTCAAAATGCAGTGCCTTTTCATAAAGATAAAAATAGAAGTTTATCGACAAAAGAAATAATGCCGTGAAAATTAGAAATTTCCGGAATTGTGTGGTCGTTTTTTCCGAAATGGCCCGAACAGCCTCGATAAAAAAAAGGGGGAAGGTAAAAAAATAATACCGTCCGTGCCATCTTTCCAACCCGCCCAGGTCCGTTGCCGATACCTTGATGGTGAAAAGAAAAGTGGCTAATAAGGTTGCCGAAAAGAGAGCCCAGGTGAGAATCAGCAACGGGTCGTCCATCGGTTCACGATGCCGGCGGTTCCGGATTGCATTTGCGATTCGGGTGAGGCTTGCGGATATGGACAGAATATAAATCAAGCCGAATATTCCCACATGGCCCAATACCAGTTTAGCCACGCCGTATCGATGGGTTAGACATATATCCATCACGCTCGTATTGATATCCAATACAGCGGTCCGGTAAATTCCAAGTTCAGGCAGATATCGGTCAATAAGCAGCAGGTTTATCGACAATAACACCAGGAGGAATCCGATTGAGAAAACAAAGAATAAGCCTGCTGTATGAATTACGCTTTTTCCGTGAACGATAGCTGAATGGAAAAGCAGCAGCATCAGGGCGGTTACGGCGATAATATACCCTGTCGGGCGGGTGCTGACCAGCAGCGCGCAAAAAAGGGACAGCGCCGCGACATGGCCGATACGCAGAGATTTCATAGCCTGATGGAGGAATAAGACACAGAATAGAAAACAGGGGAAATACAGGACTTCCGTAACCGCATAGGCGGATATGTTTCCCCATGGAATCAGAAGGGTTAAGGTCGCAATAACGATGGATTTAAAAGGATCCACGTAGTTAATTGCCAATAAGTAGACAGGGAGGATTGACAGGGAAAACACAAGACAATTTATCAGGCGAATCCAACTGTAAAAGGCGTCTCCAAAGTAAAATGCCGGAGAAATGATGTATGGATACAGGAGATTGGGAACAGCCGTATGGGTGGACACCTGCTCCGGAGTTATTTTAAAGAAGTCATTGTAAAGCCAGTAGCTGTTTGCCAGTGTTTTGTAGACATATTCATCTCCGGACCAGGAAGGCAGGCACGATATCATCGTGAATCTCAGGAGTGAAATAACGAAATAGAGAATGATGATAAGGCAAAACGGGTGTTGTTCAACTGTCGACTCGCATATGGCCAGGAAGCGGTGACCCGCGGCGCTGGTAACGGTGAGCCCGATTCCGAAAAGAAGAAAAATAACCAGAGCGCCTTTCAGACTATTTTCGATAAAACGAATCGGTTTCTTCTGAAACGATATCTTGCCGATTTTAAAGGCAAAGTTGACCGGCAATTCACTGGAATACATAAAACGCAACACGTTTCGGGGAGGAGCGTCACCCGAATACAACCGGATCGTAATGGGTCTGAATCGATTGTTCGGGATCGGAAGCATTTTTTCCTGATCCGGGCTGTCAAAGCCCTCTGCATAAATATCCACGATCAAGCGAATTTCGGCATCGAGTGAACTCGTTATAATATCAATGTAATAAGTTGTTTTCGGAAGGGCGTTGAATTCGTAGGTGACGATATGAAATTTGCCTTTGCTCTCTGTTATCATCCCATCGGATGAAACCAAGAAACATTTTGATGTCGGCTTATCAAGTTTAACGGATTCCTGAAAGTAAGGCAGCCTTAACAGGAACAGCAAAAGAAGGATCAGTGAGAGACCGAAACAATAAAGCTTCACATGAGCGGGTCGCATGAGCATCATAAATCCAATGGCTAACGGCTAACGGCTAACGGCTTCCTGTATCATAACTCGAAGAAAAGAACCATCCCGCCTTATACGTGAATCAGCGATCCTTGCACAAGCTTTTGTTGAACAACTGGGTGATCTTGTGGGCCGTCATGCGGTACGGCGATTGAGCCGGTCTGGAAAAAAAAGGGCATTTTTATCCGCGGGCATACCGACGATTACAGGTAATTTATGGGTACGATCAGCGCCTCTGACGAAAGGCGGTGCAATGTATCGGGGGATCGTTCTGCCGTTCATCCTGCGCCATTATCAGTATGTCCGAAAATTTGCTTGACAATTCAGCGCCCTTTCTGAAATGAGACAGATTCAAACCATCGACCTGTCATACCCAACCGGAGACAACCGGAATAAAACGCTATTTAATTGAGGATGACAGCCCCTGATCGAGGTTATTCCCGCCGCGGTTTTTTGGGCCGTTCAGGGCCTGGGATGAGGGCCGTGAAGCGCCTTGCGAGCCCCTATTGGCGCGGTAGAATCGTCGCGATGGAAAGGGGATTTCGACCGCTGAGCGTTAATCGGAGGAGATTTTTCAGCTCGCGGCGGATGTTCCGGCGGGGATCGGCTATCCGTAACCGTTGGTGACCCTTTACACTCAAGCGGTGAAGAAACGATACGTTCTTCTTGGATTGTCCCATAATAATCAAATGCTGGTGGTTATTCATACCGAAAAAGATGACACCATAAGGATTATTAGCGCAAGGAAAGCGACAAAGAAAGAAAGTAACTATTATGAAAATAATGGCAAATGATCCTGATATGTTGGAGGAATATAACTTTAGCGGGGGCGTAAGGGGTAAATACGCTGAAAGATATTCGAAAGGAACCAATATTGTTATTATAGACCCCGACGTGGCTGAATTTTTTCCAGGTCATGAAGCCATAAATGACGCCTTGAGATCGTTAATCCCGATATCAAAAAGAGAGGAAAAAGGACTATAGAACAACGAAGCTGCTAAAATTTTTCGGCCTTGATCATCGTTTCGGCACCGCCGAAAGCTTCGCCATATCCGAGGAGACCGAGAATGCCCGAAATCAGCAGATTTAAGGATATTTGCCCTCACGAGTTCCCAGCCTTGTGGTAGAATGGGCACAGGACCATAAATCGGAGCTGTTAGCCAACGGGCATAGCCTTCAATCTTTAGGAAAATTTGAAAAATCAAGCCATTGGTATAGGGGGGCGACATGATAGCGGTTTTTAGAGCAACGTATCTAAACGATTATAAAATACGCCTTGTTTTCAATAACGGCAGATCAGGGGACCTCGATCTTGGCAAACTTATTATGGACGATCATAGGTCTATTTTTAATCAACGCAAAGATATGAATATTTTTAGGAACTTTAGAGTAGAATTCGATACGCTTGTTTGGCCGAATGAGTTAGACATTGCTCCTGAATACCTGTATTTTGCAACTTTTAAAGAAGATCCCGATTTAAAAAAACAGTTCGAAGAATGGGGGTGCATCCATCAATAAACGATGTCCTCAGGAAACATAGTCCGAATCAGGATGGGCAGGATGAAAGGATGATCCGGAGGGTTGGGGTGTTTTTATCCCGGGTATCCTGTAAATCCTGACCATCCTGATTCAGACAGTGGGGGGGATGATCAAGGCCGAAAAATCATATGTCAGCATGGCCGGACGCCACCATTTTTAAAATGGAGATTGAAGATATGACGGAAAATATCCAGGAAACCCGGATGGACCGGCTTGAGAGATACCTTGAAGAATTTTCCAGGGAATTCAGCAAAGGCATGCTGGAGCTGAAAGCGACTCAGAATAGAACCGATGAGCGACTTAAGCGGGTCGATGCGCAGATACAGGAGCTAAAAAAGCCCGGGAAACGGACGGATGAACAGTGTAACCGGATCGGTCCACGGAGAACGGCGTTGAAAGATGACCTGAACGGAACGGAAGCGCAACTCAGAAGGACGATATTAAATCTGGATAAGGTTGAAAAACAGCTCATCGATAAGGGGTTGATTCCGGATTTGGGTGCGGAGGAATTGTTTTACCGGAAGGTGAAAAGTCTTTTCTATCCGCTCGGGATGCGTTTTAAGCGAATACGCCAGAATATAAGGGTGAAAGGCCGGGGAAATTATGACATTGTGGCGGATAACAAGACCCGTGTTTTGGTGATCGAGGCAAAGAACAAGATGAACCGACGGATGGTGGATGAGTTCATGCAAAAGAAACTGGCACGTTTAAAGACGCTGTTGCCGGAGTATCGAGACAGCAGGATATTGGCGGGAATCGGAGCGCTGGCCGTGAAGGATGACCTGGGAAGGTACGCGCAAGAGGCGGGCTTGTTCGTGCTGACCCGGACCAGTGACGGAGGTGCGGCGCTTTTAAACCGGAAGGATTTCAGGCCGAAAGAGTTTGCATAATATGCAAGTTCCCGAGTTAACGAGAGACCTTATCGCTCACTCCCGCGTAATCGCAAAAGGGCGTGGAATTCGCGAGCTGAATAGACTTGTCAAGGACTATGGAGGAAAGCCATTGATGTGGACTAAAAAGAGCAGTCCAACGGTCGATATTGATGGGGAAGCATATGAGTATCACTGGTATGAGCAACAGGGGATCGGAAGGTTCGAGACATAAGTGAAAAAGGTGAGGCGCTTATGATTATAAAATTTAAAGAGAAAAATCCTGACTATCCGGACCTCACGCCGGATCAGTCGTATTTCGTTTTCGGCATCGAAGCGGACGATTACCGGATACTGAATGATTTCGGAAGACCATACCTTTATCCGGCAAATCTTTTCAGGGTGGTCGACCGCCGGGAACCGGCTTTTTGGATCACCAAGTACGGGGAAGACGGGGAGCGATATTCATATCCACCGGTGCTGAACGAAGCGGGATTTTTCGAGGATTATTTTGACGGAAAAGATGAGGCCCTTTCGAAGTTCTGGCATGCCATTAATACCCGGCTTGCGGCGGCGGCCTGAGGCAACCGGTGAATGATTCAGCTCATACGATCCGGATGCCGGGAAACTGAAAAATGAAAACCACGCAATATTTTGATTATACGCGGAAACGGCCCGATAGAGCACAAATCAAAGGGGAATGGATCCAATTTGTTATTCAAAACCCCGAGAAAACAGAAACTCAGTCGGATGGCAGGACCAGAAAATGGGCCAGGGTACCGGAAGCCGGCAAATATTTAAGGGTTATTCTGCTTGAAGATGGAGAAACAATTCATAATGCCTTCTTCGACAGATCGTACAGGGAGGAATGAAAAATGAAAGTGAAATATTTTTCCGATACGGATACCGCCCATATCGAATTCACGGATAACGACATCCACGAGACCAAAGAAATAAGCGAAAATATCTATATAGACATTGATGAAAAGGGAAACATTATAAACATGACAATTGAACATGCGAAAGCCAACGCAAGACTCTGGGAGTTTTCATATCAGGAGATGTCGCGGCAAATTGCATAACACGTTGGAGATTTAACGAACTGGAAAGATTATAATATACCCTTTCCGGGAGGCAGACTGACTCGGTTTTCAAAACCGAGTCGGTCTTTCGAGATGAATCCAAACGGTATAACCCGGTTTTCGGAGGATGCCGTACACCGCCGGATTCGACCTGTGGCAGTGATCTTCGAGGGGGCACTGGGCAGGTTATGTTAAACAACGGTTTGCGATAATGGCGAAAAAAAGATATTTGACGTTGTATAGGGTAAGATGACAGGCCGCTTAGGACTGAGTGGCACAAAGATGGCAGCCATGGATTCTCTGATCGCAGCCATCGCTTTATCCGGGAATTTGAGGATAGTAACCCGCAATGAGGATGATTTCAAACATGCGGGCATCCAGATCGTGAATCCCTGGAAAGTTTAAGCTGGATATGGCGATAGTTACAAAAGGAAAATCGGGACGATTTTAATACGACGATCCTTGATGGCTTGGAGGATGGGGGCTTTGAATAATCATTGTGGCTGAACAAGATATCCGGCGGCGTTCCGCTATCGCGTTCATTGAGACGACCAACAAAAGGAGGAGGAAAAAATGCATCGAAAAATAAAATTGATAAGTGTTTTGCTGTGTTCGATTTGTTTTCTTTTCGAAGCAGCCCATGCCGCGGCGCCAACGCCAAGGCAATTTATCGAGGGAATTTATGTCGCCTATTGGGGTAGAGCCGCGGATCCGGAAGGATTGAATTACTGGGAAGGCTCCTACAACGCCGGCACCCTGGACTATGCCGGTATAGCTGAAAATTTTGCCTCTTCGCCTGAAGGAACCGGCGCCTATGAATATTTCGACACCGTTTTCAATCATCCGGAAAATCCTCTTACCGATGAGATGCGTCAGGCATTCGTCGTGGCCATTTATCAGAATCTTTTTAACCGGGCTCCCGACGCGGCGGGTTTGGCTTATTGGGTGGATATATTACAATCGGGGGCATCGAGCCCGGGTGTTTTTATCGCCAATATTATCAATTCAGCCTATGAAGGAAGGGAGGGGGAGAGTGCCGATGATTGGAAAAATATAGAAGCCAAGATCCTGGTGGCTGAGTATTACACCAATAAGGTCATTGCGGCCGGAATAACATGGACCGTGGAAAATAATCATCAGCAGGCAGTGGATGTCCTGAACGGCATCAACAAGGATTCCGACATCGACGCGGCAAAGCGGGCCATTGACGCCTTGTTCCCGAGTGTCACCGGCAACCTTCCCGATACCGGGCAAACCACTTCTTACACGGACACCTTCGGAGAGGATTCCGATTATTCGATCCGTCCGCCTTCTTACACCAAGCTGGATGAAACCGGAACCCCCCTTGCCGAAGATGCACCCGGCTGGGCCATGGTCAGGGACAATGTCACCGGGCTTATCTGGGAAAGCAAGACCGAAGATGGCTCCATCCACGACAAGGACAACCGGTACATCTGGTACGACCCGAATCCCGAGACCAACGGCGGTGATGCCGGAGAAGACGGCGACGGCACCGACACTCAGGATTTTATCGATGCCTTGAACTCGGCGGCATTCGGTGGGTTTTCCGACTGGCGTCTTCCCTCATTGCATGAGATGCGCACGATCTTTGATTACGGGGTACACAACCCCGCGCTTGATACGCAGTATTTCCCCAACAAGCCGTCCACGACGGAATATGAAAACTTTTACTGGTCTACCGCTACCCACGCCAATGGTTCCGCAGTCGCGTGGTTCTCGGTCTTCTACAACGGCCATTGCTACTACGGCGCCAAGTCCTGGACTTCCTTATTTGCGCGTGCCGTTCGGGGTGGTCAGGCCGGGCTTTTGGCTGATTCGGCTACTCCGGGAAGAATGATAGACAATGGAGACGAAACCATCACCGACTCGACCACCGGCCTCATGTGGCAAAAGCAAGTCGATGAAACGCCTCTCCCCTGGGAAGAGGCCATTGCAAACTGCGAAAGCATGACACTGGCAACTCATAATGACTGGCGTATGCCGAATATCAAAGAGTTGTATTCCATAGTCGATTTTGGCAAATACGACCTGGCGATCGATACGGAATTGTTCCCCAACACCGGTGCAACGGTTTTCTGGTCATCGACTACCATCAACGAATTTATCGACAACGCTTGGTGTGTGGATTTTTACGAAGGCTATCACCTCGAAGGTACTAAGTCAGATAGTTTTTACGTGCGAGCCGTTCGGAACGTACAGTAAGGATTCCGATATGGTCGTCGGTAGGGGCGAACCTATGTGTTCGCCCTTCGTAATCAGGGCGAACCTATTAATCAGGGCGAACCTGTTAATCAGGGCGAACACATAGGTTCGCCCTTCCGGGGTTGCGGGCATAGCCAGCGTTGGATGACCGCCACCGCGCTCGCATCAGCTTTTTCTTCCTTTGAGAATTATCCTGTGGTACATTTGTAATCAACTTATGGAGGTATTTTATGCACAGCGCACAGGACATCATTCAGGAGGCCGCAGCACTCCCCGTGGAGGAGCGCATCCTTGTAGTTGACTCCCTCCTTCGCACCTTGAACACCCCAAACCCGGATATTGATTCGAACTGGGTAGGAGTTGCCAAACGTCGGCTTGCCGAACTCCGGTCCGGACGAGTCAATCCCGTTCCAGGTGATCAGGTCTTTGCGCGAATCAGAGAAAGCTTCAAACGGTGACGTTTGATTTTCATCCGGAAGCAGAAACGGAATTCCTTGAGGCCATCGCGTACTACGAAAGCTGCACACCGGGTCTGGGGGAGGATTTTTCTCTGGAGGTTCATTCCACTGTACAGAACATCCTCTCCTATTCGCACGCATGGCCGGTTGTTGAAGATGATGTCCGCCGATGCTTGACCAGTCGCTTTCCATACGGAGTTTTATACAACATAGAGTCTGGTCGTGTTTATATCCTCGCGGTCATGCATCTTCATCGGCACCCCGACTACTGGAAATCGAGACGATAGACGGGACTGAAGGCATTCGAAGCTTTTTTTCCGGCATGCCGGCCCACATCGATCCCGGCATGCCTTTGTGCTGGTGCAGCACCTGGCGATTGATACGGAATTGTTCCCCAACACGGGCGCAACGGTTTTCTGACCATCGAAGTCTATTTTGTATAATCTTATTAGTTAGTTTGGATCATCCCAAAGCGCATCAATAGCTTGCTTGGCGGCGGCAAGATCCGAGTCCTTGCTGATACCAACCAGAACGTCTTTAGCTTTCTGGAGCAAATTTTCCCCCCAGGGTATCCCCGCCGTATCAAGCTTATCGGTGTAATACTCAGCCACCTGTATTTTTGCATCGATATTGTCCCAATCATCAATGCTTGCCTCGAGCCTTCCTTCATAAGCGGCGTTAATAATGGTGGCGATAAAGACACCGGGTGTTAATGCTCCGGATTTTAAGATTCCCACCCAGTAAGCAAGACCTTCAGCATCGGGTGAACGATCAAATAGATTCTGATATATGGATTCAACAAAATTTTGACGCATCTCGTCCGTAATAGCGTTTTCAGGGTGGTTGAAAACGGTGTCGAAATAGGGGTATGCTGCCTTTCCCTCATCGGAAATGGCAAAGTTTTCCGCAATGCCGGAAAAGTCCAGCGTGCCGGAATTATAGATTCCCTCCCAGTATTCTAACCCGCCCGGGTCGGCGGCCCTGCCCCAGTAGGCTACATAAATCCCTTCGATAAATTGTCTGGCGGTAATGGGCTTGCCGATAATATAGACATCATCGATTCGGGACTTCATATAGCCGGATTCCCCCCCATCGAGATAAAGACGGGTGGTCAACAGTCGATGCGGTGAGTAGGCTTCATACTCCGTTGTCAGGATGGCATAAGTGGCAGATTCATCATTGCATTTAAAAACAAATTGACCGTTAGAATATTCGATGGACAAGGTGTAGTCCGTATCAAACGCGATGGGGGTGCCAAACGTTTGGCTGAAAAGAGCTGTAACGCTACCGGCATTGCTATCATTCATCCGAGCAAGGTGGGCTTCGGCTGTCAGCAACCCGTCACCGTTGAGCCACAGGGCCATCTGCCCGAAAACGTTCCCTTCGGCGCCGTTATAATCGACACCGCTTCCCGCCCCCCGGCTGTCGTTGTAAAAGTATCCACCGATTCTACAAAAGCCTTGCGCACCTGAGGACACGGCGCTGCCGCTTTCAATTCGTATCTTTGCTTCAACAAGAGAAGGGGTTTCTTCTGAAAGGAGGGCCGACAATTCGAATCTCGAGTTACGCCCTTGCTGGTTCAGGCGTAGAGAACCGCTATCCAGTTCCTTGACGATTTCAACATCGCTCCATCGAATTGCGTTCAACTCGGCGTCAAAGGTTTCATATACTGTTGTTTCGCCGTTAATATAGACATTATCGAAGGCTGCGGATACATATCCCGTCCCGGTAGCACCATCGTACCCGTAAGCCCCGGTTCGCAAGGTTTTGTACTGATTAGCGACCGCGTCCCGTTGCCTTTCTGGTCCGGAACTGAAAGTGGCTGTTTGTCCCGCCACTGTAAAAACAAATCCATTGGAACCGTCGTAGTCCAATTTGACGGTGTACCCGATACCGTATTGAAGTCCCGAGACCGGAACGGAACCCGTATCTATTTTCTCAATGGTGCTGTAATCATCTGTCGTAGATTCACCAACCAACCACCACGCTTCCAGTCCATTGCCTCGATCGCCGATATAGACGTTGGCAACAACATCGCCCTTACCGCCACCGGAACTCTGAGTGTTATAGAACATTCCGGTAATGCATCCAAAACTCCATGGCTCATCTCCGGTATCCACAACGGTTTCATTTATGATCATATCACACTGTATCGAATTGATTGACCCTGCATTCGCGAATCTAACAAGGTTGCTGGCGACCAGGGTATCCGGGTTGTTTCCGATCTTTGAGACCAGCTTCCCGTTAACAACCTCTCTGGCTATTTCATTCGATGGTGAAGAATGAGGCCAGCGGGAATCATTCACATATGCTCCCGAAAAATCATCAAAAAGCTGTTTTGCAAATGCCGGAATCGCAAAAACGAGCAGAGCGATAGCCAATAGGAACAGAGTAACGCCGCTTGATTTTTTCAAAATTTCCTCCTCACGTCCGCTCATTTGAATTTTTGAATTCAACATCGATCTCCCGTCCGCTGCCTCTGCTGATTCCCTTGACACGGGGGATGATCGCGCGCCGGTTTTTCAATTCTCGCCGCCCCTGGAAGAGGTCCCCACGATCCCGGGGAGACTATCCACCACCGGCAGGAGGGTGTCGGCAAAAGTAAATATATTTCGGTTGGAATTCGTGACGCCTACGCGCACGGTCATTTCGTCGTACTGGTCGATCTCGTTGCCGGGCGACCCCAATGATGAAAAGATGCCGTCTCCTGCAACCGTATCGGGATCCGCCCCGTTGTCCAGGGGGTGGTTGTAAAAATAAACCGGCACGTTGCCCGTAATGCCGCTCGATATACCACTAAGCAACGAGTACTGTCCGACGGTTTTGAGATCACTCACCCCGTTGGGAGATGTGATGGCTGCCCGCAGGGTTACCCTGGCGGCTGCGTTGTTACGAACCATCGCAGCGGGCTCGAAGGTGATCGAATGGATTCGCGGCGCCGTGGACAGGGCCGCCGGATCATTCAAATGCCCGTAAAAGACACCCCAGTTATTCATTTCATCCGATTGGAACAGGAGGTGCGTCCCATCTTTTGAAGTGCATATGGGCCTGGGTGTCGAAAAATACAGGGGCCACCCCCCCAAGAGGTCCAATTGGCCGGAGCCATCCGTATGAATCATCCTGCCCCCAAAATCATGCCCAAATATTTTGCTGCCATCGTAGGTCATCGCCGGGGATTGGCTGGAGGCGGCCGGACCTAACTCCTTAATATTTCCGCCTGATGAATCGGATGAATACCATTTATACGACTTTGCGAATACAATCTTCGATCCATCCTGACTGATGCCCAATCGCTCTTTCCCCAAGGTGTCGGTGGTGATCTGCGTGGGGGTTCCACCGCGATAGATGAATAATTCACACAGTCCGTGCTCGACACCATTAAGCCAATAGCCCCAAAACCGGAACAGGATGGTCCCGCCGTCCGCCGAGATGGCGTACTCCTGGATCGAATGACCGACACCGCCGTTAAACGGTACCTCCGTGTCGTTAATAATTTTCGTCATCTCCGAACCGCTTTGATGAACGCGCCATAAATCGCCTCCAGCTATGAAATAGGCATATTCTCCACTTGCGGTGGTCCGGATCGGATAGTTGATGCCACCGGGACCGCCCTCCACGGCGAGATCGATTTTGCTGACCGCCCCATTCTCAATTTTATAGATGGCCGGAACATAGGGAGCCATGACGAAGATTCTGGAACCGTCCTCGTTGATTGCCAGCCCGCCCAGGTTCTTTGCCTGCACTTCGGGTTCGTAAAACGTGAGATTCGAGCCGTCCGAACCGCAAACATAGACGCGGGAGAGGTTGCCGCCGCCGTTCGTCAGAAAGGCAACTACCTTACCGTCGGCACTCATGGCCGAATGATCGATGCCCTGTCCGATGGATTGGACAATACTGTTGTCGGCAAGCTTTTCATAGACCGCATAAAACTGAAATGCGTTCATTCCGTTAATATCTTCGTCAATGGCCAGCTTCGAAGCGCAGATATCGGAATCCCTGTTGATACCATCGAGCACATCCGCCGCCTGCCGGCGATGAATCGCCGCGGTCCAGTCGATTCCGGATGCCACGATCTTACGGGTATAATACTCCGTCACCTGAATTTTAACATCGATATTGTTCCAATCATCGGCGCTCTCTGCCTGCCTTCCCTGATACGCGGCATTGATGATGGTGGCGATAAAAACGCCCGGAGTCACGGCCCCGGATTTCAATATATCCACCCAATACGCGAGACCTCCCGCATCCGGGGCGCGATCAAACAGGTTCTGATAAATCGCCTCCACAAAGCTTTGACGCATGCTGTCGGTAATGGGATTTCCGGAGGGGTTGAAAACGGTGTCAAAATATTCATAAGCGCTGGTTCCCTCGGGAGAGGACGCAAAATTTTCCGCTATGCCGGCAAAGTCCAATGTGGCTGCATTATAAAGCCCCTCCCAGTAATCCAGCCCCTCGGGATCGGCCGCTCTACCCCAGTAAGCAACATAAATCCCCTCGATAAATTGTCTTGGCGTGGGGGCTGCCGGTGAACTTATGGATATCTCGGCGACTTCGAAATACGCTCCTGCCGTGTAGTTGTCACCCATCTGGAAAAATACTCTGGCATCGCCGAGGGAATTAAACCACGCGGCATCGCCGGTTTTAGCGCCGTGCAGGAAGTCGGTGTCACCATAGCCGGTTTTGCTCACCGTGAAGTTATAACCGATTGAAGAAAAAATGAATTCAGTGTAATACCACGTATCGCTCTCCATAACTTCAGATCCGTTCCAACTGTGATTCGTCGTCAAACCGCCGAAATAGGGCAAATTGGGATCGACATTATATGCGATGAATCCGGAATCGTTATCGACACCGGAATAAATGCCGCAATAGCCGCCCTGCCCATTGAGTTTCCATTTGTAACGCAACGTCGCATTCTGGAAATTATATGAACATCTGCCATGGATACCCAGAATCCAATTCTGCCCACCGGTGGCAGTCGTTTTTGTTCCCCGCAAATGGCCTTCCGCGGTGTTTGTTACCGTGGCGGGCGCCTGCCAGGCGTCAATATAACCGGTTTTTTCCCAGTCATCGGCATCAAGGGACACCGTGTTGGTACCTGCATTTGCCGCTATCGCCATGAATGAAACGAAAAGAAAAGAGAAGAATAGCAAACAAGCTTTATACATAATTTTGCCCTCCATGAAGCGTAATTGACAAAACGGCTTCACTCAAAAGGATTTTCGCGGAGAACCCTTCGTACAGGTTTTTCCCGGGTTATGGCAGCGTCCATTATCACCGTAATGGGCATTTCATCTCTCTCGTGCGGACCATTCCCGCTCAATGCCCAAGGTAATCGTGACGATCACGGCGACTATTTTTTGATTTTGATTTTTTTCATCATATTGAGTCATCATCAAAAATGCAAAACTTCTTTTTATGTCACCCTGGAATTGATCTTGCCGCCGGGGCAACCAAGCTTCAAAACAAAACGGCGGGGGGAACAGCCCCTCTGCCTTTTTGGCCGGTGTCTTGAATTAGCTTGACAATTTTTTATAACTATCAGACTCCTTAACTATTCCGAGAGCCGGCTTTCGACCGGAAACGACACCATGTTAATTTATTGTCCGATTCCGGTGTGTTGCATGATCCGGAGGGCGAATTGACTGTAACAACTTCATTAAGAGGGGGCCTTGGTGAATGAGGAGGTTCCGATCTTTTCGGAAAGCGGCAACCCTCCGTTCACTATTCAATCATTTTCGATTTAGGCTTCACCTTTCCGATGAAGCCGATTCAAGGAGGGAAAAATGCGCCGGGTATTGAGAGAGGGCATATTATTGCAGTTATTGTGTTCGGTGTTGGCTTCGATTTTTTTCATTCTCGGTGCGGCCCATGCGGCGGCGCCCACCCCGAGACAATTCATCGAAGGGATCTATGTCGCCTACTGGGGCAGAGCCGCCGATCCCGAAGGGTTGGGTTATTGGCAGGGGTCATATGATGCGGGAACCCTGGACTATGCGGGGGTTGCGGAAAACTTCGCCAATTCCCCCGAAGGGATCAGCGCCTATGCTTATTTTGACACCGTTTTTAATCATCCTGGCGATGCCATTACCGATACGATGCGGGGAGATTTTGTCACCGCCATATATCAGAATCTTTTCAATCGAGCCCCCGATGCTGCCGGATTGGCCTATTGGAAAGGTATTTTAACGTCCGGCGCGACAAGCCCCGGGGCGTTTATCGCTAACATTATCAACTCGGCTTATGCAGGACGGGAAGGGGCCAGCGCCAATGACTGGAACAATATAAATGCAAAAATTCAGATCGCCGAGTACTACACGAACCAGATCGTTGCAGCCGGCATCACCTGGACCGTCGCCGGCAATCTACAGCAAGCCGGCGATGTTTTGGCTGGCGTCGATAAGGATTCAGATATAGCGGCTGCCAAGCTGGCCGTTGACCAGGAAATCAGTGACATCAATCCGCTGCCCACCCATCAAACCGGAAACCAGGAATTCGATTTGCAAAGCGCAATTGCAAACGATCCCCTTTTCGGATTCCGGGGAGAAACACCGAGCAGCACGCTGCTTCCCGCCAGCATCGATTATACGGCCAAGATGCCCATTGTGAAAAGCCAGGGCAGTACCAGTTCCTGCACCTCATGGGCCACCGGATATTATTACAAAACCTATCATGAACTGATCGAAGAGGGCTGGGATCAGAACCAAAACACCTTCAGTCCCATGTATCTTTACTCCCTTCAATGCCGGAATTATTCCCAGCCCTGGAGTTTTATCGCCGCCTGGGAAACCTTGAACCAATACGGATGCGCCAAATACGCTACCATGCCGTTTGTCGATTTGACCGGTTCCGATGAAAAGGCGGATTATAAAAATGTCACCATTTCCAGCGCCGCGACTTCCGAGGCGAGAAATTTCCGGTGCGGAGAAAAAATTCAACTGGAAGGCGTGAGCCAGGTGAAGCAGGCACTGACGGAGTCGCCCGTTCTTTTTGGGATCAACAATTATTCGAATCTTCATTTGAGCTCGAGTTGGCATCCATCCCCTGAGAACAACTATATCACCTATGATGGATCCAACAGCAATGTCGGCCATGCGATTCTTTGTGTCGGGTACGATGATTCAAAGTTCGGCACGGGGGCGTTTAAATTCATCAACAGCTGGGGGCAGGACTGGGCAATCGACGGTTTTTCCTGGCTGCGCTACTCGGATTACAACAACATCGTCCTCTTTTCCATGCGTATTCAGGATATTCCGAATGCCAATCAGCCGGACAATACCACCAGCAGCCCGGCCGCGCCATCCGATGTGACGGCGACGGACGATGCCGGGCCCTATGTGGATATTACCTGGAGCACCGTCAGCGGCGCCCAGTATTACCGTATTTATCGGGCAACGGTCGATGATTCTTCCACTTACAGCGAAATCGGAACCGCCTATCAGGGCAACTACCGGGACTACCCGGAGGCAGGCGTTACGTTTTACTATTCAGTGGTGTCCTATAACGACGTGGGCAGCTCCGCCCATTATGCTTCGGATACCGATGCCGCGGGCTATGTCGATAAGGGATCTGCAAAAGGCAGCTCGATGAGTCAGCCGGCATTGAGCTGGCTTTCCAATGACGATGCCAATATCCGATCCAATTTTGCGGTCTCAAATCTGGCCGCCGATACGTCCGCCATGGAAGTTTTAGTGGCCGCCAGCTCAGCCGGTCCCTGGCATTCGTTCGGATGGGCCAGTCCCGGCAATTTTTACATTTCATGGGGACAAGATTCCGAATATATAGGAAAAAAACCATTTGTGAAAATCGTCGCCAGCAGCTCCTCCGGAACCAGTGCGTCCTCAAGTGCGGTGCAGGTAGCGCAGACCATTGTCAGTTCCCTAAATGTTGCCGCCATCACCTCTCTTCAAACCGCAGCGATGAGCAATGGCCTTCAGTTGACGTGGTCGACAAACGGGGGCGGGGCCGATTATTTTGAGATATGGCGATGGCTGGCAGCGGAAGACGATGGCAATGAGTGGATATTTATCGACATCGTGGATGCCGCGACCGCTGCTTATACCGATACCACGGCGCTTCCGGGGAAAAATTACTACTACGCCGTTGGCGCCGTCTACCGGGGGGTATATGGGGAGTTTGCCATTACGGAGAACCCGGCAAGCCTTGTGACCACCCAGGCAAACCTGTTTCTTTACGAAACATTTTATGATGCCGGTCAAATCGTCAACCCTGCCAATTTTCTATTAACGGTGTGGAACGACGGTGGCGTTGCCATCGCCGATTATTCCATTCTGATTTATGTCTTAGATTTGTACGACGGGGAACTCTATTATCCATTCGATACCGTTTATGCATCGGATTATTCGAACGCGATTCTTCAGCCCGGTTATTCTCATACCCTGAACATATCGCTCGATTTGCCCTGGGACTGGGACTATGCGAATGGACATTATTATTTATGGATTATCGAAATTGACTCCGACTACGAAATCAGCGAACTCTATGAGGATGACAACTGGACCGTTACGGAGGATGTATGGTGGGCCGATTATCTGTACCCCCCCACGAGAATAAGTTCCGAAACGGCAGACAGCTTTTCGAGCATGGCGGCAACCGGCACCGGCATGTCGAGTTCGCGCCCGTTTTCCAAAAAACGGGTGGAAAACCTTCTAAAAGGAGCGACTAAAGGTGCAACCTTAAAGAAGCTCGGCGTGGGGAATCAGGAAGGGGATTCCATCCCCATTCAGTTTAAAAAACCGTCTTTCTGTGTGGACCACGGCAAATAGGAAATGATTTTTGGGGAGGGGGATTCCATTGGCATCCCCCTCCCACCGGGCTTTCGCCTTCCATTTTTAGCGCATCGTCGCCTTCGAGTATTTCCCAATATATTGTCTTCGTAAAGATTTAGTTCACCACCTATCGACCTGTTCCAAAAAATCATTGTCCCTATTTTGCCAAAAATATAGCCGCGTTCGACGAGTTCTGGTAAGATCATAAATTGTCAATTTAAAGGACTTGATCATCGTTCCGGCCAGGCAAGGGCATTTTTTCCAGCCCGGCAAGAACTCGCTGTCGCTCAAACAGCTTGCCGGGCTTACAAAAACGCCCTTGCCTGGCCTGCACCTCATATGTGGGTGGCCGAAACGATGATCAAGGCCAATTTAAATTATGAAATCAACGACTGAGAGGGGTCTATGAAGCGCGGTTTGGATTTTATGGGGTTTAATTATAACTGCTTGGTGCTGGCAACTATTCTCATTGCGGTATTTGGGCAAGCCTCAACCTCGGAGGGGGGGGAACGATTACTCGTGCGGCCAGCGGAAGATGTGACGATACGTTCGGAAGCAAAGGTGTCTCTCAAACCCTTTGAAATCCGGAAAGGGGGGATCATCCTTGATACGCAATTCCTGCCTCAACCCACCGGCGCGGCGGATTCAGAGGTGAAGGCTGCCGTTTCAGCAGGGGATACCGAGATAATCACCTTCTTCCTCTTTGCCGATGTAACGTATGAGGCCACCATCGATTCCGTTGTGCAACATCCGGATGGAACAAAGATAATTCACGCCCGACTTATCGATCACAAGATTGGGACCGTCGTGTTGACCATCGGTTCGGACGGATTTTTAATAACGTTGCAGGATATGAACAAGGCGCTGCTGTATCGTGTGGCGGGCGACCCCCAATCATCCGAGGGCACGGCAACGGAGATTGATATGACGAAAATTCCGCCCATGATTCGTTGATCCGCCAATAGCATTTCGCTGCGCTTTCCCGCGGCAGTGGATTTGTGGATATCCATTGGTTTTCAATAAGGAATTGATGGGTTGCGCATGAGTACGAAAAATCAAACAGGGGAACGTGGATGAAAAGGAAGAATGGATTAGTTAGGTTTTTGACGGCTGTTCTTTTTCTGCTTTGTTTTACATCGGTTGTATTGGGTGAAACCATAGACATCATGATCGTTTTCGATTCGACGGCCAAAACATGGGTGAAAAGTAATGGCGGTATGAATACCTTCGCGGCAGATGCCGTTGCGAGGATGAATGAAGCCGTAACAAACAGCGACATTGATTTGACGTTCCGGCTGGTCCATGCGGCAGTGGTATCGTACACGCATAGTGGCGACTTGGGAACGGACTTGGATAAGCTTCAAGCGGGCACGGGATCTTTTTCCGTGGTTCATCAATGGCGGGATACTTACGGCGCTGACCTCGTTGCCCTGATGGTCGACACGGGATCGGAATATGGTACCGTTGGCATGGGGTATGTGCTGAGTACCCCCAGCGGAGATCAAACCTCGGCGTTCACGGCAAATGCGATTCAATCCGTCGATATCAGTCATACCCTGACACACGAAGTGGGGCACAACCTTGGCTGTGATCACAGCAAGTATCAGAAGAGTTCGCCCGGCCCCAACACCGCTCTCAACACCTATTCAGCCGGATGGTATTTCAGGGGAACGAATTCAATCCCCTATCACTCGATCATGGCGTACGACGATGACGGTTACAACGATATTTCCTATACGGAAGCGCCGCTTTTTTCAACCCCCCTATTGGATTACCAGGGAACAGTTGCCGGCGATGCAAAAGATGGTGATAACGCACGCACCATAAGAGAAACCAAGGCAGTTGTGGCCTCATATCGGTCTTCGATTACCCCCATTACGATAGTGGTGGAAGGTCCGACGGTAAGCGGGAACATTTCGCCGGCGGGAGATGCGGACTGGTATCGGTTTACGGTAACAGATACGGGGAGTTACACCATAGAAACATCCGCTGGGACGTTGACGGACCCCTTTATGTATCTATATGGCCCTGACAATCAGGAAACGTTTATTGAATCAGACGATGGGGAGGGGAGGGCGGCCCGGATTGTCCGCGGTCTTTCGGCCGGTATCTATTACGTAAAAATTATTGGCTCGAACAATATCAAAACAGGCACTTACGCCATTTTCGTAAAAAACACCGTTGTTGCCGCGCCATTGAGCCTCACGGTTCCATCCCACGATGATGACGGCAGTTACACGGTCACCTGGGACGCATCCAGCACCGACAGCGTAACCTATGTTCTGGAAGAGGCTACCAACTCCGGTTTTACCGGCGGACTTCGACAGGCCTCTATTGGTTCATCGACCAGCGCTTTCATCACCGGTCGCAGCAGCGGCGAAATCTTTTATTATCGGGTGAAAGCGACTCGCAGCGGGTACACTGACAGCGATTGGCGGACGGGTTCAACTGGTTGTGCCGTAGGGCAAATTACGGCAAAACAATTTGTCGTTGCAATTTATGTCGCCTTCTGGGGCAGGGCGGCGGACCCGGAGGGATTGGCCTACTGGCTGGGTCTCTATGATGACGGCGTATTGTCTTTTGGCGGTATTGCTGAAAACTTTGCCTTATCCAATGAGGGAAAGGCCGCGTACACCTATTTCAATACCGTTTTTAACTATCCCGGCGCCACTGTCACCGACAGCATGCGTGAGGAGTTCGTTGTCGCCATTTACCGGAATCTCTTTGACCGGGAACCCGATGCCGAAGGTCTTGCCTACTGGACCGGTGTATTGAATTCCGGGGTTACCACTCCCGGCGCCTTCATTGCAGCGATCATCAATGCGGCCTATGAGGGAAGAAATGGTGCCAGTGCCGAGGATTGGAACAATCTATACGCCAAGATTCAGGTGGCCGAGTACTATACCGACAAAATCGTTGAGTTGGGGATCAACTGGACCGTCAATGACAATCTCCTGCAGGCAGCGGATGTTCTCGATGGTATCAATAAGGATTCCGACATCGCCGTTGCCAAATTGGCTATTGATGAACAACTGGAAATCTAACCCCTGACGGGACTTTTTTTAGTACCCCCTTGAGGGGTATAAGTGCCTTCACGAAAAAATTTTGGTTTCCATCCTCCTTCTCAAGCAGGCCCGCAAACAAATCTCTTGGCTTTGTTTCAATTTCAGGAACCGGCAACCTTTGAGAGTCACCCGAAAGCACCGTGTGCGGGAGATCCGAACGCAAGGTTCGAACGGGACTACCTGAAGGTCGGCAATATTTTCCCGATAGAGGATGGAGAAAAAGGAAAATACTGCTTTGTGGGCGGGGAACAAGGTGGCGGTATCCCGGCTTAATGGTATGTAACATTCCGAATAATATAAACAATAATATTATGGAAATATTTGGCATGCCCTTTGCTATGAATGAAGTTAAATAAATGAAATTCAACTTATAGCGAATTGCGGAACGCCAAATGAATATACCCATCTTGATTCAAAGCTTATTCAACACCAACACCAACAGGGCAGGGGATATTTCCAAAGGTGGCCAGTCAACGTCCGGGAAAACCGGCGCAGCCGGAGTCTTTGAAGCACTGATGCGGAAAGCCCAAAATGTCGGAAATGACGTTCGGATGAGTTCTCGGCCCTCTCCGGTTGCCCTTAAGGGCCACGCGCTTATTGCGCACCTTAAGAATAATTTGCGCTCTTCGGGTGTTTCGCTCGACCAGTCGATGGCTGATGACAGTGCACTGGCCGGCATTAAAAAGGTATTGTTGGGTGCGGGTTTTGAGGCCGGGCAGGTCAAAAATCTTCTTAGCGAGTTGAAGATCAACGCAGGGGGCAATGGCGTTCGGGTTGCCACATTGTTTGAGGGAATTTCCCGGTTGACGGAACCCCCCACGGCAAAATCAAAACCAACCTATCTGGATATTTCCTTATTGCCCCATATTGAAACTTTATTGGCCAAATTCGAGTTGACACCGGATCAGATCAAAACCGCTTTGAGCGCCGCAAAAGTCGAAGGCAAGGGCATCGATGCTGAACGACTGGCCTCTGAATTGAAACTGCTGCGAAAGGGTACGGGTTCCAGAAAGGACATTTCCCAGGATGATGTTGACCGGGACCAGGTTTTATCAATGATGCAGCAGATTGGCTTGACGTTTCACATCAAACCGGCAGGTCCTCTCAATTTGGAAAGTCTTGTTACGGCACTGGAAAAGGTTGCCGGGCGTAATTCCTCCACGCTTGATACGAGCGCATCGGTTATGACGGATGCGAATAAGAGCACCCAATCGATTTCGAACCATCTCAAGCAATTGCAGGGTCATTCAATATCTGGAGCGGCGCTGCAAAACCTTGTCGGGTGTGATTCGTCCACGCTTGATCAGGGCGTATCGGTAACGGCGGAGGCGAATAAGGGCAACCCGGCGGTATTGAATCATCTCAAGCAACTTCAGGGTCAGTCAATTTCTTCTTCAGATGGCCGTTTTTCCCAGGATCAATTTGCCGCTCGACTTGAAATGGCTGCCGGTCTGCAACAGGATAGCGCCGCTGTAACGCAGGGGCTGGATGGTGACTGGAATTTGTTTGTCAGCAATATTAAAACGGTTTCAACCGGCGGCGCCAATGTTTTTGAATTGAGAACCGGCGCGCTTTTAACAAAAGACAATACGTCGAACCCCGGGCTTATCCCCGGCCTGGAAGCAACCGTTTCCCGGTCTGAAGTTTCAAATTCCCTTTTTTCAGGGCCCGCTTTTTTTAAACCGGTTTCCGGGAAAAGGGGTTTGGTTGAGAAAGGTTCAAATAGTCAAGGCAAACCCGGTCAAACGACTGGGCTATCGCCCATGGAAGGTTCAAATATACTGAAAACCGAAACGTTGGCCCCGGATAATGTCGTGGCGACCCATTCAACGGCTTTTCAACCGGTTTTTAGCAAAGGGAGTTCGGCTGAAAGAGGCGAAAACAGCCAAAACCCGGCTGTATTGAAGAGAGCGCAATCCGCCGCGGGGAGTCCGGATGCAACGAAAGTCGGCGGGACGGACGTTATAAAAGCCAACGTTTCCGCCGGGCAGAACCTTGAGGCGGCAATTGCGGCGCTCGCCGATAAAACCGGCGAACCGGCAGGAGAAGCACTGGTGAAGCCGGGGCGAACCGTTCGGAAATCGACCGATTTCGCTGTATCCGTTTTGGGAGATGGGATAAACCGTCATGCGGAGACGCTGGATTCAGCCCCATCATCAACCCCGGATCGACCAGCCGGTCGCATGCTGCCGCAGTATTTGCTGGATCAGGTGAGCCGGCAGATTCTCCGGTCACGTTTTGCCGACGAGAGCGAAATACTGATTCAGTTGAAGCCGCCCAGTCTGGGTCGTCTTAAAATGAGTATTGAAAATACCGCCGAAGGGCTCAAAGTGAGCATTATCGCTGAGAGCCAGGCTGCCAGGGACATGCTGCTGTCAAATTCCGGAGATCTCAAAACAGCGCTTATGGACCAGGGGATTCGCCTTGACAAGATCGATGTGGAGACTCAGGCGGATTTCAATCAGACGATGGCGGATACAAGGCACGGGTCTGAAGGGTCCAACAGGCGCAAAGGGTCTTCAGGCGGCAACCATATTCGGGTTGAAACCGCGGCAAGTGCGATTGAAATCCCAAAGTTAGCGCAAAACGGATCCAGCGTATTGAACCTGGTGGCCTGAGAACAGGAAAAAGAAAAAGGAGCAGATAATGTCCATCAATACCGTTACTTCCGAAACGACCGGCATTAATTCCATTTTGGACCAAACAACGCCTCAGACGGAAAATAAAAAGGATCCCCTGGGACGAGATGCCTTCTTGACCATGCTGGTGGCGCAGCTTAAAAACCAGGACCCCCTCAATCCCATGCAGGGGTCTGATTTTTCAGCGCAGCTCGCTCAGTTTTCCTCCCTGGAGCAGTTGTTCAATGTGAATGACAACCTGGAGTCGATTAAGAGTACATTCGACACGGGCAGTACGGATAATCTTCTTGATTATATCGGAAAAAAAGTTCTGAGTGAGGGCGACACGCTAACCCTGAAAGAGGGGGAATCCCTGGGCGCAAATTATTGCCTGGATGCATCCGCCGCAACGGTTATCAATATTATGGACGAGAATGGATTACCGGTCGCTCAGATAGCACCAGGGGTCCAGGCCGCGGGTATCCATAAAGTCGAATGGAATGGGAAGGGAGCCGATGGCAGTATTTATCCGGATGGAGCCTTCACTTACGATGTATTGCAACTGAACCAGAACGGCGCTTACACCGCTGTGAGTACGGGGATCAGTGGTAAAATTACGGGGGTCACATTTGATCAGGGGACAGCCTATCTCCTGATGGGGGACAACCTGGTGGCGCCCTCTTCCGTAGTAAAGGTATGGGAGGAAAGCGCCTGAGCAGAATACAAAATAATGAGAGTGTTAAACAACCGGTCGATTTCGAATTAAACTCAAAAAATAATATACGGGAACTTATAAATAACGGGGAGGTAATGTCATGGGTCTAACAAGCAGTCTTTTTTCAGGCGTCAGTGGGTTGGCCGCGCTCGGAAATTCGATGACGGTTATCGGCGACAATATTGCGAACGTGAATACGGTGGGATTCAAGTCGAGCCGGGTCCTGTTTCAGGATATTCTGAGCCAGACAGTGGCGACTCAATCCGGATCGGCCCAGGTGGGACGTGGGACCTCTCTCGGGGATGTTACCGCCGCTTTTGACCAGGGGTCTTTTGAATCCACTGAATCGGCCACGGACCTGGCAGTCGGTGGTGAAGGTTTTTTCATCGTTCGGGATCCAAATAACGCGGAAAACCAGTTTTATACCCGGGCCGGCAGCTTTCGGTTCGATAAGGACGGCAATTTCGTGAATCCCGCCGGTTATCTCGTGAGGGGATGGGAGCTCGCCCGAAATGAGACAACCGGGGATGTGGAGGATATCGGCTCCATTACGGACATAAAGCTGGCAAATTTTACATCGCCACCGGAAGCCACGGACAGAATCAAGGTGATTGCCAATCTGGATGCCATGGGGGATGACAACAGCGCTGCATCCACGCTTTCAACGGCCTGGGATGGCACGCTCGACAGCCCTATCGGTGACACGGCCTATGAGTACCAGAGTACCATCAAGGTCTACGATTCCCTGGGAAGCACCCATGATATTACCATCTATTTTGACAACACCGATGTCGATAACCAGTATGAATTCATTGTGACCTGCAACCCCGCGGAAGATGAAAGAGCGGCTTTTGCCGCCGATAGCGGTCGTGGCCTATTGGGCAGAGGAACGCTTCAATTCACTTCCAGCGGTGTGCTTGGAAATGCCGCCATGACATTTGAACGGTTGGATGGGGTCGCCACCTGGACCGCTCAGGATGTTGCCACCGATTTAACGAACCAGCACTTTACATTCGAGTCGGATTTTCTGGGCGGCGGTGCTTCAACCACCATGGCCGTGGAACTTAATTTCGGGACCGGGTATGATGGGGCAACGTGGGTGCCGGATTCCCTTTCAACCACCCAGTTTTCGAGTGCCTCCACGACGGTGTATCAAACCGCCACCGGATACGGCGCCGGCGATCTTCAGAGCATTTCCGTGGATGTGGACGGCGCCATTACGGGACAATATTCAAACGGGCAGGTCACACCGCTTTTCCGCGTTGCGCTCGCCAAGTTTCAGAACAGCCAGGGACTTTTCAAAGAGGGGGGGAATCTATTTCGTGCTACCCGAAACAGTGGTGAGAGCACCACGGGAAAACCGGGGGCCAATGGCCTGGGCAGTATCGCCTCCAACTCCCTGGAACAGTCCAATGTGGATATTTCGAATGAATTTGTGAAAATGATCACTGCCCAGAGGGGGTTCCAGGCCAATTCCAAAATCGTTACGACGGTGGATGCCATGCTTTCGGACGTCATAGCGATGAAACGATAAAAACAGAAAAGATTCATTCCTGTCGAAAAAAACAAGAAAATTTTAATCCCGTACCCCTGATTTCGGAGAACGGCCTGTAGGGGCGAACCTATGTGTTCGCCCTTCGTAATCAGGGCGGACACCTGTGTTCTTCCTTCGCAATCAGGGCGAACACATAGGTTCGCCCCTACGGGGTTGCGGGCATAGCCAGCGTTAGTCATTATTGTGACATGCCGTCGGAAAATCCTGCCGCGGGTTATGTATCCCGGAACGCCCCACTTAAGCGATTGTCTCTTTTATTCAAAGAGTTATCGTCTCTTCTTCAAATCGGAACAGAATATTACCGCTTGGCACAAAGGTTGCCTCATGCTATAGGGCATTGGGGGGAATTCGGTCATAAAACCGGCCGTATCTCCTGTCATTCCTTTAACCCGTTTATCCATTCATGAGATGTTGACCCTATGGATCTGGCAACAATTCTGGGTATTCTATCCGCGTTCGGGCTGGTTATCATTTCGATTCTCATGGGAAGCGGTATCAAACTGTTTATCGACGTGCCCTCCGTGATGATCGTTTTTGGCGGAACCCTGGGGTGCACCATGATCAACTATCCCTTGAAGGATGTGGTGGGATCATTGGGCGTTGTCAGAAATGCTTTTTTCTCCGGCACGATTCCGACCTCGGACCGGATTATAAAACAGTTTGTTGAGTTGGGCGCCAAGGCCCGGCGGGAAGGCATTCTATCGCTGGATGCCGATGTCAGAGGGATTAAGGATGCCTTTATGAAAAAGGGGCTGCAGATGGCGGTTGATGGTCTCGAGCCCCAGTCGATTCATGAGATTTTGGATACGGAACTGTCTTATCAGCGCGCGCGTCATCAGCTCGGCGCTGACGTTTTTTCAACCATGGCGACTTTCTCACCGGCCATGGGCATGATCGGTACCCTGATCGGATTGGTTCAGATGCTTCAGTCCATGGATGATCCGGGCAAAATCGGACCCGCCATGGCAGTCGCGCTGTTGACGACGTTTTACGGTTCCATCATGGCCAATCTCGTCTGTTTGCCGATTGCCGGAAAGCTTCGGGGACGCAGCAAGGAGGAAGCTCAGGCCAAGGAAATGGTTATCGAAGGCATATTGTCTTTGACACGGGGAGAAAATCCGAGAATTTTAGAGCAAAAGATGCTCGCCTTTGTGCCGCCCAAGTTGCGGAAGAGCAATTTTTAATTGGCTATTCGGTTGATGGAGAAAAAAAAGAAAAACGCCGATGCACCGGTGGGGGGGGATCAAAATCTGACGATGACGATCTCCCTTTTTATCATCATTCTCACTTTTTTCATTTTGCTCAATGCGCTCGCCGTGCCGGATGAAAGACGCCGGCGCGTGGCGATCGGATCGCTAAACGGGAGTTTCGGAATTCTTACCGGCGGGTCATCCATTCTTGAGGGAGGGGCGAATCAGCTTACGCCCAGCTCCGTGGCCAAGGGGTCCCGCCTCATGGATTTAAATGAATTATTGAAGGAAAAGGATGAAATTAAACGGGATGTTATTGTGACAGGAAACAAGCGGCGCAGCACGCTGAGTATCCCGGAACACCGGCTTTTCAATCCCGGTGAAGCGGTTCTTCTTCCTGAAAGTCATGCGCTGCTGGATAAGATTGGCCAAATCATCGACAAAAATAAATACCCCGTCGATATTATGGGATATGTTGACAATTCGGATGGTGAATCCGCCGGGCGGATGCGCCCCAGGGAATTATCCACCCTGCGGGCAATGGCCCTGCTGGCGTTTTTTATCGAAAAGAGCAAGGTTGCGCCCAATCTCTTGTCAGCCTGCGGGTGGGGACAATTCCGGCCAACCGCCTCGGAGCAGACACGGGAAACCCGGCTTCTGAACCGCCGTGTGGAGGTGGTTTTCAATCACCATGCCAGGCATGAGGAGCCGGAAGGGGCTTTCACCTTTCAGGATTTTTTCTTTAACGTGTTTGAAAAAAAGAAGCGATAGGCGACGGTTTTTCCATGATCCGTGAAGACAAAGAGGATCCCCCCGAAATCAAGGCGGATTCGAACGCATGGATGGTCACTTTTTCGGACCTGACCATGCTGCTTCTGACCTTCTTTGTAATGCTGCTGACCATGAAGTCGATGGAGACGGGAAAGGCCAGAGAGCTTTTCATGCATTCAGAAGGCCCCCTTGAGTACGTTGCTCCGGAAAACCAGGCGGAAAACGCGCTTGAGGGAGAAAATTTCCTCAACTCCGTTACCGTTACCTCCATGGAAACGATAGACAAGGCCATCGAGCTTCTCGAAGGAATAGCGCCCATACCGGCAAAAGATGGAACGACGCTCGGTTTGCGCGATCTTATTACCGAGGTGACAGAGAATGAAAGGAGCGTTATCATCAGTCTTGAGGCGGACGCTCTTTTTGAATCCGGGCATGCCGAAATACGGGGGGACCGCCTTTATCTTCTGAATTCCGTCGGTCAATTGTTTCGGTATGCAACCAATGATATTTTGGTGATGGGACACACGGATGATATCCCCGTAACGGGGAATCGATTTGCTTCAAATCTGGAATTGTCTGTTTATCGCGCCTTGAACGTGCTACACTACCTGATCGATAATCAAGGGCTTAAACCGGAGCGTCTGGCCGCCGGAGGGTATGGCGATTTACTACCCCGATATCCGAACGATAGCCCGGAAAACCGCGCTAAAAACAGGCGGGTGGAATTTGTTCTGAGAAAACCGATATAGAATAGGGGGGCTTGTGGGGAAAGCAAACGGGGTTGAAAAAAAAGAAAAATCACCCCTGAAACGGGTTATTATCCTGACGGCGGTTTTACTGCTGGCGGGTGGCGGTATACTGGGATGGCTGATTTTTGGTGGAAACAACGGCCCGGGGGGAAAGGGGAAGATCTCGGCGGAAGCTTCGGGAGAGCTGATTTACGGCATGGAAATCTTTGTGGTGAATTTGAACGATTCCGAGGGAAAGCGATATCTTAAGACAAAACTCAACCTTGAATATTCCGGCGCGGAGCTGACGGATGAACTGAAGCTTCGCCAGCCTCAGCTCCGGGATATGATCTTGCTGTTGTTAAGCGGTAAAACCGCGGAAGAAATTCAGGGAACCGAAGGCAAGATCACCCTTCGGCGCGAGTTGATCATGCGAATCAATCAGGCGCTGCAAAAGGGCAAGATCCGGACCCTTTATTTTACGGAATTTGTAATTCAATAGTGGTGCCATGGGCGAAATCCTAACACAAAATGAAGTTGACAGCCTGCTTTCCGGGTTGAGTGCCGGCAAGATCGAGGCGGAATCCGATGTGCCGGTTGATACCGGTTCCATTACCTCTTACGATTTTGCGAGTCAGGAGCGGGTTATTCGCGGGCGGATGCCCACGTTTGAGGTGATAAACGAGCGGTTCGCCAGAGAGATGCGTGTCAGCATATCGAATGTATTGCATACCACGGTCGATATTGCCGCCGAATCCATGGAAACACTGAAGTTTTCAGAATTCGGCCGCTCATTGCCGGTGCCGACGAGCCTGCATGTCTTTCGAATGGAACCGCTTCGGGGGTATGTGTTGCTGGTGCTGGAAAGCGAACTGGTCTATAATCTCATCGATACCTTCTTCGGCGGGCAGGGGCTGGGCAAGACCAAGATTGAAGGTCGTGAATTCACGGCAATTGAAGACGTGATGATTAAAAAAGTGGTGGCGGCCTGCCTTAAAGACCTGGAAACCGCCTGGGGGCCGGTGGAGCCGATTCAAACCGTCTATGTGCGGGCTGAGGTGAATCCGCAGTTTGCCACGATTGCCCCGCCCACGGATCTGGTAATTGTTTCAAAGTTTGAAGTTGAGCTGGAGCAAAGCTCGGGGACTATCTCCCTATGCCTTCCTTATGCAATGATCGAACCCATACGCAATAAGCTTATCGCCGGTTTTCAGAGCGATGCCCTGGAAATCGATCATGCCTGGCGCAGGCGGTTGACCACGATCATTCTTTCCTCCGAGATTGAAATGAGAGTGGAGCTCGGCAAAGCCGAAATCACCGGCGAGAGACTGATTAACTTGAAAGTCGGCGACATCATTCAGCTGGATACGGATGCGGAACAAACCTTGTCTGCATACGTATCCGGGCTTGCCAAGCTTAGGGGCTATGCCGGAATCCAACGGGGGTTTCAGGCATTGCGGGTGGAGGATCGGCTGGGTAGAGAGTAAAGGGTACGGGTAATCGTCGGATTCGACAAATGCGAAGAGGATAAGAGATATGGGAAACACGGAAATAACGGATGGAGGTCACCCACCGGGCGGACCGGAAGAGGAAACAAGGGATCTTGATTTTATTTTGGACATCCCCCTGGATCTTACGGTGGAGCTTGGCCGAACCCGGATGCTGGTGAACGATCTGCTCCAATTGGGGCAGGGATCGATTGTTGAGCTGAATAAAATCGCCGGGGAACCGCTGGAGATATTTATTAACCGGAAACTGGTGGCGCGGGGAGAAGTGGTGGTGGTAAACGAGAAGTTCGGCATTCGCCTGACCGATATCGTGAGTCCCCTGGAACGCGTCAAAAGCCTTGGATAACAGAGTGGAGCAAAGATGAACCCCATGCCGGCTGATCCGGTGGTGACAAGCGCACCCGAATTGTGGATCACCCTTTTTAAAAGCCTCGGGATGTTATGCATTGTTCTGGTGCTTTTGATTGCCGTATTGTGGGTGCTGCGCCGGGTGTATCACCACTCCGGCGGCGGGCAGCCCGGATTGATTCAAATATTGGCGTCAAGCTATGTGGCGCCCAAGGAGCGTATTGTGCTGGTGGATGTTCTCGGTGAAAAATTGCTGCTCGGCATTACGTCACAGCAAATCAACCTGTTGACAAAGGTTGTGGATGAAAAAGATATTTGCGCTTCGCCGCCTTCGGCTCCGGAGGGGCTTTTTATGTCTCTGTTGCGGCGAAAACTTAATGGAAAAGCCAATTCCGGCGCCCGAAAAATCAAAGGCACATCCATTTGACACCGGGTATGTTTAAATGAAAATTAAATCACTGCTTGCAACGGCCTTCCTCCTAACCATTTTGCTGCTGCCCCAGGTGAGTGCTGCCGCCAATTTCCCCATTCCCACTTTCAAAATGGGGGTGGGCGAGGCGGAGGGACCGGAAGATGTGGCGGTTGTTCTGCAGATTCTGGCGCTATTGACGGTTTTGTCCCTGGCGCCTTCCATCATGGTTCTCATGACCTGTTTTACCCGGCTGATCATTGTATTCCAGTTTTTGCGACAAGCCATCGGCACCCAGCAGAGCCCGCCGAACCAGGTGCTCGCGGGGCTTGCGCTCTTCATGACGTTTTTCATCATGACGCCGGTCTGGCAGCAAATAAATCAGGAGGCGCTGGCCCCTTATCTGGCAGAGGAGATAACTTTTGCGGATGCGTTCGAGAAAGCCAAGGCGCCGATGCAAAAATTCATGATGGCCAATACCCGGGAGAAGGACCTGGCGCTGTTTATATCGGCGGCGGGGAAGACGCGGCCTCAGAACCGTTCGGAAGTGTCGTTGCTCACACTGATACCGGCTTTTGTTATCAGTGAGCTCAAAACGGCATTTATCATCGGGTTTGTTCTCTATATCCCCTTTCTTGTCATCGATATGGTGGTGGCCAGCGTGCTTCTTTCAATGGGAATGATGATGTTGCCGCCCGTAATGATATCGCTGCCGTTTAAACTCATGCTCTTTGTCCTGGTGGATGGATGGCATCTCGTTACCGGCTCGCTCATTCAGAGTTTCGGGGTGGTTCCATGACACCCGAATTTGTGGTCAGCTTTGCCAAGGAAGCGATCATGCTGACCATTTTGATATCTATGCCGATGCTGGGGCTTGGGCTCATCGTGGGGCTGGCGGTAAGCATTTTTCAGGCCACCACCTCCATCCAGGAACAGACCCTTAGTTTTGTTCCCAAAATTCTGGCGGTTATGCTCGGTCTTCTCTACTTTGCTCCCTGGATGCTTGAAAAAATCACTCTCTATACGGAGAAAGTCATTTCCCAGATACCACTTTATATCCGCTGAGAGGGGTGAGATGGAATTTCTTAATTTCTCAACAGATCAGTTCAAGGTTTTTCTTCTCATTCTCGTTCGGATAAGTGTGGTGCTTTATCTGTTCCCCGTATTTTCGAGCACCATGATTCCCGGGCCGGTTAAAGCGGGATTGTCTCTGGTAATGGCCCTGGCGCTTTTCCCGGCCATAACGGTCAATCCGGCGCTATTTCCCCGGAATGTTCCGGAGTTGCTGGTTCTTGGGCTTTCAGAGCTCTTTGTCGGCCTGGTGCTCTCGCTCGCGATCCGTCTATTTCTCTCGGCGGTGGAATTGGCCGGTGGACTGATCGGGGTTCAGATGGGTTTTGCGATTATCAATGTGCTCGATCCCCAGACGGGGTCGCAGGTCGATATCATCGGACAGATCGGCAGCCTGGTGGTGTTGACCCTGTTTTTGGCTTTGAATGGGCACCATGCCCTGATCGAAGGGCTTGTGGAAAGCTTTCGCACCGTTGAGATCGGACGGATATCGCTTCATAAAGGGTTGCTGCTGGTTGTGTTCTCCCAGGTTACCGATATGTTTGTGATCGGCGTGAAAATGGGAGCGCCGGCCATTGTCGCCCTGCTGTTTACCAATGCGGGATTCGGAATTATCGCGAAGTTCGTTCCTCAGATGAATATCCTGATGGCCGCCTTTCCGGTGCAGATCATCGTGGGGCTCACTTTTTTGGGCCTGTTGCTTCCGATCCTGGTGATTGTGACGCAGACATACCTGACACAGTTACCCTCGCTCCTCACCTCCCTGCTCAAATCGATGGGAGGGGGGTAAATGCCAGAAGAAAGCGGGCAGGAAAAAACCGAAAAGGCAACCGGCCGAAAGCGGGAGAAAGCCCGGGAGGAAGGCCAGGTCGTAAAAAGTCAGGAAGTTGCTTCCGTCCTGGTGTTGTTGATCGGTATTTGTGTTTTATACGTATTCGGACACCTGTTTTACCCGAAAGCCATTCAAATTTTTCAGGAAAACTTCATCTTTGAGAAAATTCCCCGCTTTGATATCGAATACTGTCTCACCTTGCTGAACAAAAATATGTCGCTTCTTTTTTCCCTGATTTTGCCTCTCATGGGAGCGGTTTTTGTGACGGCGTTTGCCGCCAATATATTTCAGGTCGGTTTCGTGATCAGCACGAAGGCCATCGCTTTCAAGCTGGATAAATTTAACATCATCAAGGGGTTTGGCCGCCTTTTTTCTCTCAAGGCGCTGATGGAGCTATTCAAATCCCTGATAAAGCTCACGGTGATCGGGTCTATTGCTTATTTAGTCATCCAAGGGGAAATGAGCCAGCTCGAGAAACTGTACAATGCCAGCGTGGCCCATATTTTTATCTTTCTCTTAAAGGGGATATTCAAAATATTTATCTGGGTGGCGCTCATCATGATGATCGTTGCAATCATGGATTATAGTTATCAGCGATGGCAGTTTGAGAAAGATTTGAGAATGACCAAGCAGGAGGTGAAAGAAGAATATAAGGAGACCGAGGGGGATCCCCTGGTTAAATCCCGCATTCGAAGCATTCAAATCCAGGCGGCCCGAAAGCGGATGATGCAACAGGTTCCCACCGCCGACGTGGTGGTAACCAACCCGACGCATCTGGCGGTCGCCATCAAGTATGATCCGCTATCCATGGCGGCGCCCCAGGTCGTTGCAAAGGGAGCCGGCCTCATCGCCGAGCGTATCAAAGCGCTCGCATCCGAGCATCATATCCCGGTTGTCGAGAATAAAGAATTGGCCCGAAACTTGTATAAGCTCTTGGAGGTAGGGGAACAAATCCCCTCCGAGTTTTTCAGGGCCGTGGCTGAATTGCTGGCGTATGTTTATAAACTGAAGGGAAAAACAGTACGTTAGCGGATTTAAAGGTTTTTTTTTCTAACCGCGGTATGGCGCTGAGTGTCAACGACTCAACATTCGTTGCCAAAAGATTGGCAAACCGGGGATCTTCTCCCGGCAAATCGTTTGGAAGTGCGATATGGAAACGGGTTCAGCAGGATTTAAACGTATTCTTCAAAGCTTGTTTAAGGAAACATCCGATTTCGGGATGATCGTGGCGGTCATCGGCATTCTCATTGCCATGCTGTTGCCGCTCCCCCCTTTTTTGCTTGATTTTCTGATAGCACTCAATATTACCATCGCCATTATTGTCCTCATTACCGTCATGTATTGCCAGTCCCCGCTTGATTTCGCCATTTTCCCGGCCCTGCTGCTGGTGTTGACGCTCTTTCGGCTGGCCTTGAACGTTGCCTCCACGCGCCTCATTCTCATGAACGGCCATGAGGGGCTGCTGGCGGCCGGCGCCGTCATCAAGTCTTTCGGCAGTTTCGTGGTGGGCGGCAACTACGTGATCGGCTTGATCATCTTCGTGATTCTGGTGCTGATCAATTTTATCGTTATCACCAAAGGTTCCGGGCGTATTGCGGAAGTTGCGGCCCGATTTGCACTCGACGCGATGCCCGGCAAGCAGATGGCCATCGACGCTGACCTGAATGCCGGCATGATTGATGAAAACGAGGCCAAGACGCGACGGGCCGAGATTTCAAACGAATCCAAATTTCATGGCGCCATGGATGGGGCCAGCAAGTTTGTCCGGGGGGACGCCATCGCCGGAATCATCATCACGCTGGTGAATATCGTCGGGGGGTTCATCATCGGTGTTTTCCAAAAGAATATGTCCATGGTCACGGCCGCCCAGAATTACACCTTATTAACGGTGGGAGAGGGGCTGGTGGCCCAGATTCCGGCCCTGATTATCTCCACAGCAGCGGGTATTCTGGTTTCCCGGGCCGCCTCCGCGGACAGGATGGGAAAGGAATTTGCCACGCATATTTTTGCAAATGCCCAACCGATTTATATCGGTTCCTTCGTGGTTTTTCTCTTTGGGTTGGTTCCGGGGCTTCCGGCGGTGCCGTTTATCGGGCTGAGTCTTTTGCTGGGAGGCTCCGTTTATCTTTTTCAGAAGCACCGGGCCGCGCTGGCGCAGATGCTTCCGGAAACCACGGATACCGTAGAAGCGGAGGCCGCCGCGGGCCCGGAAGACGTTGAACACCTCTTGTCCCTCGATACCATGGAGCTTGAAGTCGGCTACGGTCTCATTCCGTTGGTGGACCGGGATCAGGACGGGAGCCTGCTGGGACGCATTCGGGCAATTCGCAGACAGTTTGCGAGTGAAATCGGAATCATCATTCCGCCGATCCATATCCGGGACAATCTGAAGCTCAAACCCTCCGGATACCGCATGGTAATCAAGGGCGTGGAGATGGCGAGCGGCGAATTGATGGTCAATCATCTTCTTGCGATGGATCCGGGAGATGCGGCCCAGCGAGTGGAGGGAATTCCGACCACGGAACCGGCTTTTAACCTGCCGGCGCTCTGGATTCCACCCGATCGCGAGGAAGAGGCCAAGTTCTCAGGCTATACGGTGGTGGATAATTCGACGGTCGTGGCGACCCATCTGACCGAAGTGATCCGGGAAAACGCGCCGGATCTTCTGGGGCGCCAGGAAGTTCAGCAATTGCTGGATAATCTCGCCAAAACCAATCCGAAGGCGGTCGAAGAGGTGGTTCCCTCCCATCTGTCCCTCGGGGTTGTGCAGAAGGTATTGCAGAATTTGCTTCGGGAGCGGATATCCGTCCGGGATCTTCTCTCCATCGTGGAAACGCTGGCCGATTACGCGCCCATGAGCCGGGACCCGGATTTATTGACCGAATATGTCCGGCAAAAACTGGCCCGATCCATTATCAGCCCGTTTCTTCAGTCGGGAAGCGTGCTGCCCGTCATTACCCTTGATCCGGTGACCGAGGAGACGCTGAGCAAATCCATACAGCACACGGAGCAGGGGTCCTTCCTTGCCATGAACCCCGATACCGTTGAAGGGATCGTGTCCGGAATCAAAAAGGAAATCGGTAAATTTGCCAAGACGAATCTGCAACCGATCATCCTCACGACGCCCGTGCTTCGACGTCATCTGCGAAGACTGGTTGAGCCGATTGCTTCGACGGTAATGGTGATTTCCCATGCGGAAATCGTGTCCAATATCCGAATTCAGGGAATGGGAAAGGTAACGATCAAGCATGGCAGCTAAGATTTTCAAAGCAAAAAGCATTCAGGAGGCCATCGGGATGATAAAGGCGGAAATGGGTGCCGAGGCCATGATCCTTTCGACCCGCCGCCTGCCCCGTGGCGTTCGAAACCCCTACGGCACGGATATGTTCGAAGTAACGGCCGCACCGCCGGGGGATGTGCTTGAAAAGCCTGCTCCCGAGGCCCCGGCGGATTTAAATGACGGCATCCATAACTGGTTGAATCGGGAATCCGAAGTGAAAGCCCCGGCGGGTGAGCCCGGCTTGAATCTGGAAGGACTCCGATCCGAACTGGTAACGATTAAGGATATGCTCTTTCTATTCAATCAAGCCGGCGCCATGCCTGATTTCCTTCAGATGCATCCCGAATGTCTGACGCTTTATACCCGGCTGGTCCGGGCCGGAATATCCGAGAAGCGGGTGGGGCTATTGATGAAAAAGGCGGGCGGGTTTTCCGGCGAGGCGAAGATGAGCGCCGAGCAGATTGCAAAAAACATTATTCGGGACATCTTTTCCATCGTTCAGGTCTGCGATCCTTTTGGTTCAAATACCGATAGTCGTCAGGTGGCCGCCTTTATCGGCCCCACGGGGGTTGGGAAAACTACCACCATTGCCAAACTCAGTGCGGAGCTGAGCTTGAAACACAAAAAACGAGTGGGGATTATTTCCATAGACAGTTATCGGATTGGCGCGATTGAACAGCTGCGGACCTATGCGGATATCATGGGGTTGCCCTGTTTGCCCGCCTTTTCCGCCGAGGATTTTCAACATGCGTTGGGACGGATGGAAAATCGGGATATTATCCTGGTGGATACCGCCGGGCAAAGTCATCTCGACATGGGGCGCATGCGGGAGCTGGGTCGCCTGATGGCCGGGGAGACGGTTATCGCCAACCATCTGGTGCTCAGCGCCACCATTAAACGCGAGGATATGCTGGAAGCGGCAAAAAACTTTTCCGTTTTATCCCCTCGCAGCTATGTGTTTACCAAGGTGGATGAGACCCGGACCCGGGGAGGACTTATTGATCAGGTAATGGACTTGAGTCTGCCGGTTTCCTATATTACCAACGGACAGCGGGTGCCCGAGGATATCATGGGGGCGACTCAGAAGCGAATCCTTCAGCTGGTGATCGGCGAGGGCTAAATGGAGATATCAAAAGTGGATCAAGCAAGCAGTTTGAGAAAAATTGTCAGCGACAAAGCCTCGGGAACGAAGCAACGAATTTCGATATCAAACGGCTCCAGCGGCGGGCCGAAAGGCCCCCATCGGGTCATTTCGGTCACGAGCGGGAAAGGCGGCGTGGGAAAAACAAATATCGTTGCCGGTCTGGCCCTGGCGCTCACCGAACTGGGTCACAAGGTGTTGATTCTGGACGCGGATCTGGGGCTGGCCAATATCGACATCGTTTTCGGCGTACATCCCAGGTATAATATCGGGCACGTCCTGAGCGGCGAAAAGCTATTGCGGGAAATTATCGTGGATGGCCCGAAGGGAATACGGATTATCCCGGCGGGATCGGGGTTTGTCAACCTGACGCATCTCACCGACGGCCAGAAACTCAGCCTTCTGGGAGAGTTTGACGATTTGGAGGATGCCTTTGATTTTTTCCTGATCGACACCGGCGCCGGTATCTCGACCAACGTCACTTATTTTAATTTGGCCGCCGATGAATGCATGATCGTGGTGACCGGAGAGCCGACTTCCGTTACCGATGCTTACGCGATGATTAAAGTTATGTCGACGGAGCACGGGGAAAAACGTTTCAAGCTGTTGATGAATATGGTAACAGATGAGAAGGAAGCAAAAAACGTTTACCTCAACCTCTGCCAGGCGGCCGACCGTTTCTTAAGCGGGGTTGTGCTTGAATATGTGGGATATATTCCCCTTGATGCGAAAGTGCGCCAAGCGGTTCTCAACAGAAAATCGTTCCTGGATCTTTATCCCCAGGCGGCCGCAAGCAAAAAGCTTCGGCAGGTGGCGGGTGAGCTTTCGGAAAGTCCCAGGCGGCCGGACAGCAATGGCAATATCAAGTTTTTTATGAAACGATTCATGGCATGTTGGGAATAGCGGCCGGGGTTGAGGGAATCCACTTGTTGTAACTCTCTTTTGGAAAGAGCTCATGTACCCTTCCAGTACGGAAAAAAATGATAAACACCCCCCCAGCCGATTGAGTGAGAAGGCGCGCGAGGAGATGATCCTCAAGTATGCCTATCTGGTGAAGTATATCGCCGGCCGAATGGCCCTGCGGGTTCCCTCCAGCGTGATGTACGATGAGCTGATCAGCGCCGGATGCATGGGACTGATTCACGCCGTGGATCGATTCGATCCGTCCCGTCAGACGGATATAAAGACCTATGCCGAATACCGGATCAAGGGGGCGATCCTGGATGAGTTGAGAAGCATGGACTGGTATTCCCGATCCATGCGGAAAAAGGTGCAGGAGATCGAGCGCGCAGTGCGGGCGATTGAGATGCGAAAAGAGCAGCCGGCCATGGATTCGGAAGTTGCCGATGAACTCGGCATCCCCCTGGCGGAATATCATTCACTGTTGACGAATATCCACAGCGCCTCCATTCTCAGTCTGGATGAATTTTTGTCCGGAGATGACGGGGATTCTTCCCGGAAACGCTCCTTTCAGGAACGCATGGTCAGCCCGGACAATCCCTCCGAGAAATTAGCGGGAGTTGAGCTGAAACAGATGGTGGCCAAGGCGATCAAGACGCTTTCAAAAAAAGAACAAATGGTAATTTCCCTTTATTACTTCGATGAGCTGACCTTAAAAGAAATCGGTAAGGTGCTCGATCTGACCGAATCGAGAATATGTCAAATTCACACCCAGACGCTCATCAAGTTGCGATTCCGGCTTAAGACCTATTACGAAAGCTAAGAAACATAACTCGGGAAGCTCGTTTACGACCATGGCAAAGAAGAAAGAACAAATAACGATCCGGGAATATATATCTCAGAAAGACATTGACGAGCTCATGGAATCCGCTTTTGTGGAGCAGGCGGAGGCGGCGGATGAGCTCGAGCTCGAGTTGTCGGATCTGGCGGAGACAACCGCTTTCGATGCGTCCGGCGGAGAAGATCCGGGCTTTATCTCAAATGACGATATCGGAGCGCTGTTTAAAACCGCGGGCGCCAAGCGTGAGTCCAGGAGCACCGTGTCCGATGATGACGTGGGGAGCCTCGTAAGCCAGTCGGACATAGATGCGCTTCTCAGTGGAGGGATGGATGCGGTAACCCCGTCAAAATCCGCCCGGGATGAGCAGAATGACGATATCGGTGGATTGATATCCCAGGGGGATATCGATGCGTTGCTGAAAGCGGCCATGACGGCAGCGCCTGCTGATCAGGCTCCGGATTCGGTTGCCGGCGGCGGCATCGTGTCGCAGTCGGACCTTGATGCCTTGTTGAGTGGCGAGGAAAGCGGATCCGAGGACGCAAGCGACTCCGGCCTGATATCCCAATACGATATCGATGCGCTTCTCGGTGGGCCGTCTAAAAAAGCATCGGAAGCTGAAGACACTTTTGAACCGCAGGAAAGAAACGAGGATGGGAACGTCATATCCCAGTCGGACATCGATGCGTTGCTCAAGGGGGCGATGGCCTCCGAAGAGGCCGACACCCGGGAGGACGGGGACAATAATGAAGGTATCGTATCCCAAAGTGATATCGACAGCCTCCTGGGCGGGAGTCCTGCTTCCGAATCCCTGGAAGAAAAGGAGCTTGAACCCGAGCCGGTGATACTGGCCGAGGGGTTGCCGGAGGCAGCGGTTTTCATACCCGACGCACCTGTCCTTTCGCGTCGCTGGTACACCAGAAGGTTGTATCGGATCGGTGCAATGGTGGCCTTGTTATTCATAATTTCTTCTTCCGTCTTCTTCTACGCTTCCCGATCTCGTGAGCCCGCTCCGAAGCCGGTGGTGCTGAGATTTGCAATTCAAAAACCTGAATCCAAAGCCGCGACGCAAAGAGTGGCGGGAAACACGAGTGTTACCATGCCGGGGTTTCTGGTGCTGGCGCCCTCGGATAACCGCGACATCACCTGTTTGACAGCCGATCTTCAGCTTGATTTTTCGGATAGCTCGATGGTGAGGATCATTAAAGATAATGAGGGCTTTGTCCGAAATATAATTTATGGTGTGATAAATGAGGCCATGCTTTCGTCCCCACAAAGGGCGATAGAGAAAACGACACTGGCCCAGGCTGTGCGTGAGGCTATAGGGCGGGTGGTCCCGCGGGAAATGATCCGTGGGGTCTCTTTTGGTAAATTTGAGATAATTTAATGGATCTGATTTATAAACGGCATTGTTAACAATTTAAGAGGCCATGACCGTGTCATCCATTTCTACATTAAACATCGTTGTGCAGCAGGGAAACAGCGCCCATGATTTGCAGCAGGCGCGCCAGCAAAGCCCTGATCATGCTCAGCTTGCCGCCTCTCAGCAACAGGCGGACAAGGAGGTGGAGCAGCGCTCGACGGTTCAACACTCCGAGGAGATGGAAAATAACCAGCTCACGCAGGATGGTGCGGGTAAAAGCCGGTACTTGCTGCGGCAAAAAAAGAAAAAGAAGGTGATGGCAGCGGAAAAAGATTCGGGTTCGACCGGTCGGTTGCTCGATACGGTCGCCTGAGACGCAAATCGGGAGCTGAAGGATGGAATGGTACTATCAAATATAAATTTCTGGGTTGTTTTTCAGTTTGTTCTTGATTTTGTTCTCGTAGTGATGATCCTTTTTTTCATCCGCGGAATGAAATCCCGGCTCAGAAAGGAGGCGGCGATGGAAACGTCTCTCCAACTGATGGGAATGATTGAACCTCTGATTAAAGAAACCGAAGCGGTCGCTAAATCCTTTGAGGCTCAGCTCAAGGAAAAAAAGCGTCTCATCCATCGGCTCAATGAAGACCTGGATAGCCGGATTATCAGCCTGAACCTGTTACTCAACCGCGCCAGGGCGCTGGATTATGGATCCGGGAACCCAGGTGCTACCGGCCAGGTATATAAGCAACAGGAAGCAATTCTTAGCCTGTATGCCCAAAAACATGATGCGGAGGCAATAGCCAAAAAGCTTTCCATGCCGAAAGGTGAGGTGGAACTGGTGATCGATCTTAAAACCAAATTCCTCTCATATAAATGAAAGAGGTTCGCTATTTATTCAACAAACCCAAAGAACCCAATAAACCCAAAGAACCCAAAGAACCCAAAGAACCCCTATGCCCATCACCGGACTTCCGAGTATCGTCGTGTCGTCTTCCGAGTTTATCCTTGAAAAAAAGACGGGCGACGCGGACTCACCTTCTTCCTTCATAAAAGGCCAGGTGATCAACGCGCGCGTGCTGGAAGTTGTCTCCGGGCGACAGGCGCTGTTACTGATTGACGGCAAAAGGATGCTGGCGAAAACCTTTGTTCCCTTGAAACCGGGTCAGGAGATTAAACTTCAAGCCACTGGAACCGGGTCTCAGCCGGTATTGCGTCTGGTGGAAGGAACGCCCGGCGGACCATCCGACGGGTATCACGCGCTCATCAAATCATGGGGAAAAGCCGGCCCCTATGCGCATCTTGCGGAGGTCCTTCAAAAGACTGGCCATACACCATTGGCGACAGGTGGAAAATCCATGACCGCGGCGCTCTCGCGCCTAAGAGAATGGATCACCGAAATTTCTCTTAAATCCGGAGACGCGGCCCCCCGCTTTTTAAATGATTTGATACGGGGCAGCGGGCTCCTCTGGGAAAAAAAACTGCTGTCGCTGATTGCAACGCCTGGCGATTTACAGGCCGGCCCCGGGTGGGTTGAAAAAGACATTAAAGCAATGGTGATGCGGCTGCTTTCCCTTGATAGAGGAGAACAGGCGGGTCAACTGGAAGGTCTAAGGACTTTTCTCGACGGCCTGGAGAATTTGCAGCTCTTTAATAAATTCGGCGATGAGGAATCCGGCCGATATCTGCTGCCATTGCCGGTGATGATGCAGGGAGATCTGAAATTCGGTCAATTGCTCCTGACGCTGGGCGATGGCCGAAAGAAATCCGAGAAGGATGATGCCGCCGTGGTAAAGGTTTCGTTTCTTCTGACGCTGACCCGGCTCGGAGATTTGCGGGCGGATTTTTCCGTTCTCGGCCGGGTGGTTTCCGGTGCTTTTGGTGTTGCAACGGAAGAAATTAAAGGCGTTATCGAGCCGCGGTTGATCGAATTGTCCGATCGCCTCTTATCTCACGGGTACGAAGTCCGGGATATCGGTTGCCGGGTGGTGGGTGAGGAATCACTGGCCGGGACGGCTCTATTCGATATGGCGATTCAAGGGGCGCGCAACGGCGTTTTGAATGTGGTGATATGATGTGGGTTCGTTGGGTTCTTTGGGTTCGTTGGGTTTTATTTGGAATGATCTCTTTTCATCACCGCCATATTTTTGACTGTCTGTCAGAAAATGACGGAGCGAGCGGTCATCGGCACGGATGGACTGGATGATAAAAAAAGAAAAAATACACAGAAAAAGAGCGGTTGCCCTGCAATATAAGCCGGGAGAGGATGCGGCCCCCACGGTCACGGCCAAAGGCAGCGGCTGGGTGGCCGATCGGCTCATTGATGCGGCAAGACTGCACGGCATCCCCGTTAAATCGGACCCGGATCTGGTGGCCGTGTTATCTAAACTCGATATCGAGGAGCGGATTCCGCCCGGCATTTACATCGTTGTCGCTGAATTGCTTGCCTTTGTGTATGCGCTCAACCGGCAAAAAGAACCGGTATAGGCATTTTTTTCCGCTCCCCGTCCCCGCAAATCCGTTAGGATCCATGTCTTTGTCCCATTTTTAATTAAATAAATTTTTTAAATTAATTTAAATTGTTACAATCTAAATTATCGCACGGGAAGGAATCCCGGATCCGGAATGGGTGTAATAACCAGTCTGGCATTTTAATTGCAGTCATCCATTTCAAAGCGGTCTGAATTTTTCTAATTTAAAACTTTAATTCAGGAGTGTGAACAGTGTCCGTCGAAATGGCCAAAGCAGTGCAGGGGTCTTCACGGTTCGACAAGAAGTTTGATATTATCGCCAATCGATTGGCCAATGTCGGAACCACGGGCTATAAGGCTGAAAGTTTGACGTTTGATGAGCTGTTTCAAGCCCGTATGAAAATCGATCTCAGTCAGGGGGACTCTCAGCAGACCGGTAACCCGCTGGATATAGCTATTTTCGGTGAGGGGTTTTTTAAGGTTCAGACGCCTCAGGGGGACAGATATACTCGTAACGGCACATTCTCTTTAGATAAAGACAACTACCTGGTGACCCAGGACGGTTATCGGGTTCTGGGGGAAGGGGGGCCGATGGTTCTGGAAGGTGGACAAATTACCATCGGTGATCAGGGCGATATCGAAGTGGATGGTTCCCAGGTGGGAAAACTGAAAATAATCACCTTTCCGAACCCGCAAAACCTGAAAAAAGAAGGCGCCTCCTTTCTTTCCTATTCGGGAAATAGTGCGGATGAACGAACACCGGAACGGGTGGTGGTTCAGCAGGGCGTTCTGGAGCAATCGAATGTGTCGGTAGTAACTGAAATGACGAATATGATGGAAACCACAAGGAGTTACGAGTCGATTCAGAAAATTTTACAAACCTATGGTGAAATGGATACCAAGGCCGCCACCGAGGTGGGACTGGTGCGATAGCTATCAGCCATCAGCCATCAGCTATCAGCTGACAACTGACAACTGACAGCTGAAAGCTGACAGCTTAACCGCATTGAAAGCAGCAATGAAAAAATAGGGGAGAAAAGAGATGATTCGAGGACTGTGGACGGCCGCATCGGGAATGAACGCACAACAGTTAAGTATTGATGTTTGCGCCAACAACCTGGCCAACGCCAATACTTCCGGGTTTAAAAAAAGTCGAAACAATTTTCAGGATCTGATGTACCAGACCCTTCAGATTCCCGGTGCGGACGCCGCCGGTGGGGGACAGGTACCGACCGGTATTCAGATTGGAATGGGCGCAAGGCCCGTGAGCGTTCAGAAAATATTTACACAGGGTGACTTCGAGCAAACCGGAAACGAGCTCGATATGGCGATTGAAGGGAATGGCTTTTTCAAGGTTGTCAGCGGGGAAGAAGAACTCTACACCCGGTCCGGCAATTTTACGAGAGACAGCGAAGGGTTTCTCACCACCTCATCGGGGGAACGGCTGCAACCGGAAATCTCGGTTCCGGAAGGAACGACGCAGATTACGATTCAGCCAAACGGCCAACTGACCGCTTACGGCAGCGGTAATGTGGCGCTTGCGACGGCCGATATTGTCATTCACTCGTTTATGAACCCCGGCGGCCTCTATGCAGTGGGAAGAAATCTTTTGCGACCCACCGCCGCTTCCGGCGAGGCGGTGGAAGGGGTTCCCGGAACGGAAGGGTTCGGTACCATTGCCAGCGGAACGCTTGAAATGTCCAATGTGTCCGTGGTGGAGGAGATGGTGGCGCTGATCGTTGGTCAGCGAGCCTATGAAGCCAATTCCAAGGCGCTCCAGACCGCGGATACACTGCTCCAAACCGCAAACGGCATTAAAAGATAAGATAAATGAGCCTATCCATTAAAACCGAAACTGAGAAGAAAAGAACATTATTGCCCCATTTCCGGGCGAATACGGTTATGCTGTTCAGTATCGGCTGGAGCGTGTTTTCTTTCTTCTTCACCAGTCTTGCGGTAGCGGCGCCCGATCGGGTGGCGATTCAGGTGCGGGAATGTGCCCAGGTTGATGGAAATGATATCTCTTTGAAGGATATCGCCGAAATTACCGCGCCTCCCGTGCTCAAAGAGAAAATAGGTGCTATTCGATTGGGACTGTCCCCGAAGCCGGGCAATGAAAAGAAGATGGCGGGCCGCCAGTTGGTCTCGATGGCGCAGGCAGTCCACGTGATGCCCGAAGACGCCAAAATGACGGTCCCTGAATCGATTCGAATTCAACGGGCATTCCAGTCCATTCAGATTGAGGTTTTGCAGCAGCTGTATGAACAATCTATTCGAGATGGGCTTGATGGCGCTCTCAATGGCGCTGATGTTAAAGTGCGCCCGGTAAAGGTATGCGGAACGAACCGGTTTCCCACCGGCAAGCTTTCATTTTCCGTGTCCAAGAACCTAAAAAAGGAATTGGCGGGCAATGTCAATCTCCGGGTTCAGGTCCGGGTAAACGGTAAAGATTGCGGACGATTGACGCTGTCCGGTTGGGTGGACCGCTTTTCGCCGGTCGTATGCGCCATCCGGGACGTGAAGCATCACACCGTTTTGACCGCGGAAGACCTGACCGTGAAAACCGTCAATGTTTCGACGCTATCGGGTGAGCTGGTTACCGATCTTGCCGTCGCCGTCGGGAAACAGACGCGGACAACGCTCCGGGCCGGTGCCTGTCTTCGCTCCGGAATGCTGACGGCGCAGCCCCTGGTTCAGAGGGGAGATCGGGTAAAGATTATGGCCGGTTCGGAAAAGTTGAGTGTGTCCACCATGGGCATTGCAAAAGGTTCCGGCGGCAAGGGGGATCAGATTCAGGTCGAAAATATCGTATCCAATAAGACCGTCGTGGGCCGGGTGACCGGTGAAGCCACCGTGGAAGTCATGTTCTAGGAGCAATTTATGGGCAAGATAAGGATTTATTTTTTTCTGCTGGGCGCAATGGTCGTGGCGGGATTAACCGGCTGCGCCACAAGTTCCAGCCCCTCACCGGCCGGTGCATTGGCCGTCAATCGGCCGCTTTCTCCGCCGATTCCGGTTCAATTGCAGATACCGCCTTCCGAGGGATCCCTGTGGAGCGAAACCGCTTCCCACCTATTTGTCGACCCGAAGGCCAAACGGATAGGGGACACCGTTACGGTGGACATTGTCGAGAACACCTCCTCAAAACTGGATGCCAACACCAGTGCCAGCCGCGCATCCGACATAGATGTCGGTGTAGATAGTTTGATGGGATATATGCGGGCCTTGGAGGCCAAAAACCCGAATCTGAACCGGGACAATAAGGGGGCTCTGAACAACACGTTGATTAAAGCGCACATGGCTAACAATTTTGACGGCAAGGGCTCCAGTGATCGCTCCGGGCGGGTGACCGCTTCCATCGGCGCCCGGGTCGCGGAGGTGCTGCCGAATGGGAACCTGGTAATCGTCGGACATCGGGAGATGAAAGTGAATAAGGAAACGCAGTATATCGCCGTTTCCGGCATTGTTCGACCCAAAGATATCGATGCGGACAACCGGGTCAAATCAACCTATCTGGCCGATGCCCGGATTGAATATTATGGACAGGGGACATTGGGAGACAAACAGCAGCCCGGGTGGTTGTCACGGGCGTTGGATAGGGTTTGGCCGTTTTAGGGGCTGGGAAAAACAGGGTGCAGGGGGCAGGGTAGACGGATGATGGGGTTGGATGGAAGGGTATTTTTAGTGCCTTGGAAATAATTTTCTGCGCGTTTCTGGCAGAAAAATCCGAAATCCGAATATCGAAATCCGAAACAAATTCAAGGCACCCAAATGCAAATGACCAAAACTTGTTACACTTATGTGCTTGAATGTGTTTCGTATTTTGATCATTTGGATTTTGTGCATTGTTTCGAATTTCGATATTCGAATTTCGAGTTTTGGTTCCGGCTTGTCCGGGTTAGGGTAAGGGCGACGATATGAAACAAAAAATGGTCTTAACGGCGGTTGTGATTTGTACGGTGGTGTTGACGGCTTCGGTTGTCATGGCCGCTCGAATCAAGGATATGGCGGCCATCAAGGGTATTCGGACGAATCAGCTCGTCGGCTATGGGTTGGTGGTGGGGCTGGATGGAACCGGAGACAAGGCCGGCACGGAATTTACCATTCGTTCGCTCGTCAATATGATGGAGCAGATGGGCGTCAATGTCAGTCCCAGCCAGGTGAAAGTCAAAAACGTGGCCGCTGTCATGGTGACGGCGAAAATGTTACCTTTTTCCAGAATCGGTAACCGGATCGATGTGATGGTCGCTTCCGTCGGCGATGCCAAAAGCCTAGTTGGCGGAACGCTTCTGTTAACGCCGCTGCGGGGAGTGGACGGCAGTATTTATGCGTTGGCGCAGGGGCCGATTTCTGTTGGCGGCTTTGGCGGCGGTGGTACGGCCGGCAGTGTGACGAAAAATCATCTGCTGGCAGCCCGAATTGCGGACGGTGGGACTATCGAACGGGAACTTCAGGTTGTTTTGGATGGAAAAGAATCTTTAACCATGACGCTCTTTAGCCCGGATTTCACCACCGCCCAACGCGTTTCTCAAAGCATTAACGAGGCCATGGGAGCTGCGGTGGCAAAGGCGCTTGATTCCGGGACGCTCAGTCTTTCCATTCCTGAAGCTCAAAGAAATGATGTCGCCGGGTTTCTCGCGCGGCTCGAAACATTGAATGTGGCGCCGGATGCAGTGGCGCGGATCGTCGTCAACGAAAAGACGGGCACGGTGGTGGTAGGTGAAAATGTTCGCATATCAACGGTAGCCATTTCACATGGTAATTTAAGCATTTCGGTTCGGGAATCCGCAGATGTGTCCCAACCCAATGCCTTTGCAAAAGGGGAAACCATGGCGACGCCCAAAACGGATATAGAGGTCAAGGAGGAGAACAACAAGCTGATGGTAATCGAATCTGGAGCGACCATTCGGGAACTGGTAAAAGCCCTTAACGCTATCGGCGTCACCCCCCGGGATCTCATCAGCATTTTTCAAAGTATCAAGGCCGCCGGTGCATTACAGGCCGAGCTGGAGATTATTTAGGGATTCAGAAAATGCTAATATACCGGAAATGGCCTTCTTACAGCTCTTGCTCTTGCTCTTGCTCTTAATCTTGCTCTCTATCCAGTTGAAACGAGAATGATTAAGATTAAGATTAAGATTAAGAGCAAGAGCAAGAGCAAAAGCAAGAGATAGCTAAGCGGGATATTAGGAAATTCGATGTTCCTTAGTAGGGGCGGCCCTATGTGGCCGCCCTGTTTCAGGGTCAAAAATCATCGACCCTAAAGGGCAACCACGGGGGGGGCTCCCATGGAAGCCGACAGGCAATAACGGGTGGCATTTTATGGATGTAACAAAATTAGCGAGTGCACCGATATCCGAGGCGTCACCGAAAAAAAAGGACGGTGCCGTTTCAGATTCCCGATTAAATACAAAAGAAGCCAAACTCAAAAAAGCGTGCGCTGATTTTGAAGGGATATTGCTTAATTATATGTTCGAAGCGATGAAAAAAACGGTGGGGGAGGGCGGCGTGTTCGGGAACGGTTTTCGAAAAGACATGTACGAATCCATGTTCACTCAGGCGGTGAGCACTACACTGGCAAGGGGAAAAGGCGTGGGGCTCGGGGAGGCGTTATACCGCCAGGTTTCAAATCGAACCGGGGCGGAAACCGCCGGCTCTCCCGAAGCCCCATTAAAACATGTTTCTCAAGAAAAAGATTCCGTAAACCGATATAAGTAAAAGGCGACAAAAGGAAGGAGTATTCGCATGGAAACCTTGGCATCCACATTGGCGTTTCTCTTCGAGGAAAAGCTCTTGATGTACCACGAGCTCATCGAGGTTCTCAAAACGGAGAGAAAATGGATTGTTACGGCAAAAACCGAACAATTATGGCAGGAGTCCGATAAAAAACAACGGATCGTGTCCACGATCGAAGCCCTTCGTGAACGGATTCTTGAAACCCTCTCGGCGCAAGGCGTATTCCATGACATGACGGTTACGAGTTTTCGCCCTTCCCGCGTGATGACCCTTGTCCCGATTGAGACCCGAAAATCTCTCGTTCACCTGCAAAGCGCCCTTAATCTGGCAAAAGAAGAGATTCAAGAACGGTCCCGTGAGAATGTCGCTTTTGTTGAAGATTACCTGGCAACGCTGGACGATTTGATCGGTATTTTCATGCAAAAAAAGGACGGCGGCGCTTTTTACGATCGGCATCGGCATGTGGAACATAATCGAACCCGTTCTTTGCTCCATCAAGAGGTTTAGCCATGGCCGGTCTTTCGATGGTACTGAATACAGCCAAACAGGCGCTAGCCGCTCAGCAGATCGGGCTGAATGTCACCGGTCACAATATCGCCAATGTCAATACACCCGCCTTCAGTCGGCAAAGCACCGTTCAGTCGACTCAGCTGCCGGCCAATTTTGCCGGGTTAAACCTGGGGACCGGCGTCAGCGTCGATGCGGTTATACGCTCCAGCGATGAACTTCTCGAAAACAGGCTTATGGATCAGCAATCCACACTCGCCCGGTATGAAGAGGCGCAATCCTACATGTCCATTCTGGAGAACCTGTTTAATGAGAATTCCGAGACCAGCCTGAGCAGTCGCCTCAGCGCTTTCTGGAACGGGTGGAGCGAGTTGTCCAACATGCCGGCCGGAGTTTCGGAACGGCTCGGAGTTTATGACGCCGGTGAGCAAATGGCGGAACAGTTTCAATCGCTGAGCGAAAATATGCGTCAGATTCAGATTGATTTGGATCAGGAAATTCTGGCGGGCGTTGATACCATCAATACCCTCACGGAGCAGATTGCAGCGCTCAACCTCGATATTATCGGCAGTTCGGTAACCGGCAATCCCAACGATCAACTGGACAAGCGAAATGCGCTCGTGACTCAGTTGGCTGAGTTGATCGATTTGCAAGCCTATGAACAACCCAATGGGTCTTTAACCGTCGCCACCGGCACCGGACATGTGCTGGTATCGGCTGGGGAGACCTTTCAACTTGACACGCGTTCAGGAAAAGTGAACTGGGTCAATTCTCACGACATCGGCGTTGATATTACCGATCGGATAAAGGGCGGAAAAATCGGCGGGTGGCTTGAATTACGTGATGAAATCATTCCCCAATTCAATCAGGATCTGGATGCGCTGGCCGAAGGCGTTATCTGGTCGGTTAATTTACAGCACAGCCAGGGCGTGGGTCTTGGCTTTTTTTCAGACCCGGTAACCGGGGCCTATCAAACCAATTCAAGCGAGCTGTTTGACACCCTTGATTTTGGAGATCGCATCGATTATTCGGGTGATTTTAAAATGTGGATTAAAAACACGCTTGTTGATCCCGCAACGCTTTCAGATATTTCCGTTGACATGGATGTCGCCGATGTCACGGTGGATGGGTGGGGAGGTGGGGCGCCGGGGTCTTTTCAATACAAGGTGACGGTCACCACGGGCGGAGTGGTGGGGCCGGCGGGAGTGGATCCGGTGCTCTCCTGGGAGAAATTCAACCCGGATGGTTCGGCGACCGGGTTGACGGGAACGACAACGGTAACGGATGTAGACACGCTGTCTGTTCCCGTCGACGGTTTGGCTTTTAATATCAGCGCGGGCGCCTTGAATGAAGGCAATACCTTTGCGATCAACACCGATGTCGCCGGAAACGAAGACTCTCTGAAATTGAACAGCGTCACGGGAAGTGCCGACAGTTCTCTGGATACCTACGTGTTTACAGCCAAAACCGGGGGCGTTGTCGGAACCGATTCCATCGAAATTGAGTGGTCCAACGGCGCCAAGGAGGGCGTTATTACCCTGGATCCGACGGCGAGTCCCTTGACGGTTGAGGTTGATGGCATGACCCTCGATTTTGCTTCCGGTACGGTGTTCGCCGGGGATACATTCACTGTGGTGAGCGATGCAAGCGGGACACCCACTTTGCAGCTGCCGTCTGAATGGCATTGGACGCTTTCATCTTTTGCAGCGGCTTTTAACAGCGCTGCTGTTGCCGTGCCCGGGGTAGTGGCGTCGGTGACGTCCGATAACGAATTGAAATTCACCCCTCTTTCCGGATATGAATTCGCTTTTTCCGACGATCAGGTTCAGGATTCGGGCGTGGCCGCCGCGCTGGGGTTTAATACTTTTTTTTCAGGCGGCAGCGCCGAGGATATCGAAGTTAACAGCGTGCTCCAGGATAACGACTATATAGCCGCCGCCCGCATTGATGGAACCACCGGGACGTATGGCGTCGGCGATACCCGAAATGCCATCGCCATTGCCGATATTCAATATGAATCCAGTGAGTTTTCTCAATGGAGCTATGATCGTCGCTACGGTGACAGGTCCGAAGTCACCAGTCTTACCGCGGAAGGGTATTATCAGGGTATGATCGGCTCCATGGGAATTAAAGCGGCAAGCATCAACCGAAACGCCGAGTTCAATCAAACCACCATGGGAATGATTACGGACCAGCGCAACAGCATATCCGGGGTAAACCTGGATGAAGAGATGATTAACATGATGAAATATCAGCATGGATTTGCGGTTGCCTCAAAGCTCCTGACCGTGGCCGATGAAATGATGGAGACGTTACTGGCCATGAAGTAGCGGCCGGAACCGGAAAAACGCAACAGAGGGGTTTACCATGAGAATAACGCACACAACGCTCTACCAGGCGTCTCAAACCCGGCTTGCCGATTTGCTGGGAGAGTTTCAGAAAGCCAATGGGGAAGTTTCCAGCGGCAAAAGGATCAATACGCTTTCAGATGATCCGGTGGGGCTCAGCCGGGTTCTCGATTTGCGCTCCAGCTTGTCCAATTTGGACCAGATGTCGGGGAATATCGCCATGGCCAATACGTGGCTGAACGGGGCCGAAACGGCGCTGAGTTCGGTCACGGATATCGTGGATGAGGCCAAGGTTCTCTCCATTTCCATGAACAACGCTTCGCTCTCCAGCGCCGAGCGTGCCAATGCCGCCGTGCAGGTCGATGAAATGCTGGGGCAACTGCTGGATCTTGCCAATACCCGCGTCAGCGGCCAGTACATCTTCAGTGGCACAAAGTTAGACACCAAACCCTATGCCTTTGATGACGCGACAAATCCCACTACCGCTATCTATTCGGGTAATGAGGGCGCGTTTACCCTTAAAACCGGCAAGGATACCAGCATGGCTGTCGGCTATTCCGGCGAGGCTGTTTTTAACAGCCAAATCTTAACTATCGACGACACCAACAATAAAATCGACTTCAGGGATGATGACGGTAGTGGCGATGGTCTAGGGGCTGAATTAACGGCGACGATTCCCCCCGGCAGCTATACGCGGGATGAATTGGCAACCGCCATCGGCGCTGTCATGACCGGTGCCTCTGCTTCGGCGTCTCCTTCGCCGAACAGTCTTACCTATACGGTCACCTATGACTCCGCAACCAAAGCATATTCAATCCAGCATAATGGAACTGCCGTGGAATTGCTTTGGGATAGCGGTACCAATGCGGATCAGAGCATAGCGCCCGACATCGGTTTTACCTCCGCCGACATTCAGGGCAACTCCCTTTCAAGTGACCAGTCTGTTGACTGGGGAATCTTTAAAACGTTGATCGATTTGAAACAATATTTGAACGCCGACGATTCCGGCGGGATTGAAAGATCCATGTCCCGGTTGAACACCCAGTTTGAAAACATGAATGACGCTGTCGCCCGGATTGGCTATAAAGGCGTATCCCTGGAGCTTAAAATCAGCACGATCCAAGAGTTGAATCTCAGCTACAATACGCAGAAGTCCGGCATTGAGGATGTGGACATCGTTTCGGCCATCAGCACGTTGGCATCAAGAGAAAGCGCTTACACGGCATCGCTTTCGTCCACGGCTAAAATAATGAAGTTGAGCCTGATCGATTATATGTAGAAAAACTCAAGGTTGAATATTCAAGCCTGTAATAAGGGAGATCGAATTTGCTAAAATACCGGCAATGGCATTCTTCTTGCTCTTGCTCTTGCTCTTGCTCTTGCTCTTGCTCTTGCTCTTGCTCTTGCTCTTGCTCTTAATCATTCTCATGTCTAATGGGTCAAGAGCAAGATTAAGAGCAAGAGCAAGAGCAGGATAAACGGTATAATGGTATTTTCATAGTCTCTAAAAGGATGCCAGGGAGGGCATATGCTTGTATTGACCAGGAAGGTCGGGGAACGGATTCTTATCGGAGACAACACGGTCGTTCAGGTGGTTGAGGTTAACCGCGGTAGCGTGAAGCTGGGAATTGAAGCGCCCGAGACGGTGTCGATTTTTCGATATGAAGTCTATGAACGGATCCGGGAAGAAAACCTTTCTTCCTCGAAAGCCGGGGATGTGACTGATATTCAAAAGGCAGCGGAAGCCTGGCGTCGGACGAAAGTTTAATCCGGCTGAAATTTTGTAACATCGCGCCGAATATCTTAAGAATAATAAACTTTCAGCTTCTATCTGCTTCTAAGAGGTAATACGTGGAAATAACGACCGAACAGGTTCCAGTGGCGGAAATCAGGGAAGAAAAAATTATCTCCATGCCGGCCGGCATGCCCGGGTTTTTGGGGTGCAAACGGTTTTTGATTATTGAACGGGAAGAGACGTGGCCGTTTTATGTGTATCAATGCGTGGACGACAAAGCGCTGTCCTTTTATATTATGAACCCTTTTCTCTTCAATGCGGATTACGAAGTCAATCTGGATCAGGCAATTAAGGAGATGCGGTGGTTGCCGGATGATCGCGATCACATAAAGATATATGTCATCGTTAACACGACGGCCGGTGTGCCCGAAAAAATAACCGCCAATCTATTAGGACCCCTCATCATCAACACCCGAAACGGCGAGGCTGTCCAATTGGTCCTTCACAACAGCCCTTACTCTCATAAGCATCTTATTTTTCAAGAAAAAGAACCTGTAGAGGCGCAGGGTTCGAAAAAAATGGCAGGCGGATAAAAAACGGCGGCGGCGAATGGCCGCAAATGGCCGTTCGCCGCCGCCGTTTTTACAGGATAACCATCGCGCGATGCCTGGAAAATAAGTCACGGTTGAGTTTCGTTAGGAGTTAACTTCCAGCTCTCAGACTTTTTTATCAAAGAGAAGCCCCAGCACCTCATCGATCCTCGCTGCCAGGGCGAGAACCGTTTTTGATGGAATCTCCCGAATTACTTCCGAGTTGGTCTTATCCATCACCTTTATGACGGTTCTTCCGGATTTTTCATGGACAGAAAATTCGAGACCGACATTATGCATGGTCGCCATATCGACCTCCATTGCATCCAGAAGGTCCTGAGTGACCTCCGGCTCGGCCGCGGAAGTGGATTGACGCGGTTGACTCTCTTTTTGAGTCTGTTGTTGTTCCTCCGGAGCAGTGCCGGATTTTACCGGAGTAGTGCTGGATTTTACCGGAGCAATGCTGGATTTTATGGGAACAACGTTTGAATAAGCCGGTTCATTTTCCTGAACCTTGGAATATGTATTTTGTATTGCTTGAAACATGGTATTCACCCCGCCTTTCACTCTGATGTGCCGCTTTTAGACTTCCTGATCGGCCCATGCGTCGAGTTTTTTCATGACGGCATCGTAGGTTTTTGAAGAGATATCCGGCAAGCTGCCGCCGAAGGATTTTCTTGCCATGCCAAAGCCCTTGTCGATGGCCGCCTTGATTTCCGCCAGTTTCGCTTCATCTCCACCGGCGCCGGCTATGGCAAACTCAACGATACGCTCAGAGGTCTTGTCAACCCCCCAATACCCATCCTCGGAAATAAGCGCCTGCGCTTCAGACCGGGTTTGGGGGTCTATTTCCACCGTTTCCCCGCTCATCGCTTCTTCGTAGGTCATGCCTTGACGTTCGAACAACCGGGACAGCAAGGCTTCGACACTCACGGCTTCACTTTTATCCATCGCGCCGATGCTTCCCGTTCGTTCGTAGGTAATCGTGGATATCACTTCTTTATTAAGTGATACCTTATAGTCAGCCGTTTCCGCCTGGGTTGTCTTTTTTCCCGGGGCGTTACCGGCAGTCACGTTCACCGGATTATTTGACCCCATTACCGCTGTTCCTTGAATGGACTCTATCATGGCGTCTCCCTCATTTGCTCATCGAACCCCGTAAGCTCTTTGGAGTTTTCGTTTTGTTCCCGATGCCTTCAGTTGTTGCCCGAGTTCATCATGCCGCGCCTGAATTCCGGTCCCGGCGCTCTGAACCCGGTCGTGAATTTCCGTAACCAGGCCCAGAAGGCCCGGGTCATTGCTGAATCCGGCCGCTTTGAGAGCAGTCATGACCTCTTTGTGCGCCTGAATAAGCCCGGGAAGCGTATCCAGGGTGTTGTCATCCACGGCGGTTTTGATTCGGGTGGTAATATCCCGAAGCCGATGGAAAAGGACCGCATGCGTTTCAGATGGCACAGCGGAATTCTTCTCTTGCACGGGGCGCCTCCTGAATTATGGGAATTACCGGTGTTTTTCGCATCTGTTGCTGACGCGCCGCGTCTTCAAATCCTTCTTTCAATGTGATCAGAATTTGTTCCACCTCATCCAATGCCGCCGTATTGTTCCGGCAGTTGGCAACGCTCAACCGATTCATTGCATATTGGTACAGGCTATCCAGTTGCCGGGAGATCTGCCCGCCTTTTTCCATATCCAGAGCGCACTGAAGTTCCGTGATGATCGCCATGACTTTTGAGATATGTTCTCCGCGAATATCGGGTCGATTCTCTTCAATGCCTTTTTTGGCCATTCTCACAAACCGAATGGTGCCGCCATAGAGTTTCAGCAGTATCTGGCTGTTGTTTTCCACGGTGTTGGCGGCTGAACGCTGGTACGCATTGAAAGCGTTTGGATACATAAATTCTCTCCTTGGTGAGCAGGTTGATTCGTTTTGCCTTTACTTTACTTATCGGCGCCTGCCCGGCATTCTTGAGCGATTTTGATGAGTAAATACCATTTTGGTTATGCCGGAATCTTACCGGTTTGAAATGGCATTATTCAGATTTTGCAACCCCGTAATCTGCTGGCTCAGGAAATCCCCCGTGCTCTGATACTCGGAAAGAAGTAATTCAAGGGAATTGAACTGGCTTCTGATGCGGGTTTCAAAGGCCAGGTTCTGCATCTCCATACGTTCCACCTGGTCATCGATCCCGTCTATGCTGCTTTGAAGTCCCTCCGTTCTGGACGCAAGGGTGCCGTCCGTGCCGATCATCGCCTCCAGAGCCGTTCCCATTCGGACGGCAAAGCCTTCTGAGCCCACGGTGGTCTGTGTGAAAAATTTATCAACATCGTCAAAATGATCGTTGATGGCATCGTTAAGGGTTGAGGCGTCTACCTCCAGCCTTCCCTCGGCGTTCAGGGAAACCCCCAGGTCCGCCAACTGATCGTAGCTGTCAATTCCGGAGACCTTGTTGGTAATCAACCGCTTGAGGCTGTTGCGAATGCTGTTGGTGGTCGGATCCCCCATCATAACTCCCGCAACCTCTGTTTCCGAGTTATAGCCCTGGGCGGCTTCAAAAAAAGTAAGGACCTGGTTGTATAGACTGACAAAAGAATTAATCTTGGAAACAAGCGTGGAGGTGTTTTGGGTGATGGTGAGGCTTGCCTCATTATCGGTGTCCGGTGCGGAGTTGAGATTGAGGGTCACGCCCTCGATCACGTCATCCATGACGTTGGTGGTCCTGTGAATATTCGTGACGCCGTCAACCGTTATGATCGCGTCGGCGGAATCCCGGGTATTTGAAAGATTGGTGGTGACCCCCGCGTCGTAGACCAGTCTGGAAAGGCCGTTGGTATCCGTGTTGTTGGCATCCCCCGTATCCGTGACCGTGAGGTTGATGACATTTTCTTCTCCCGTGTCATCGGCGGTCAGCGTGAGGAAAGAGTTTGTCCCGTCATTGATCACCGATGCATGGACGCCGGCCTCGGCATCGTTTATTGCATCGGCAACATCCGCAAGGGTGTCCGTTGTGGAAACTTCAATGTCAATCGCATCGCCTGTTCCCACCTTCAGGTGCAGGGTTCCCTCGCCGACGAGTTCTTCATCGGAAAACGCAGTGCTCGTCAGCTTGTGCGCCTGCGCCAACTGTTGCACCGTGATGTCATAGGCGCCTGCCGTTGCGTCGCTGTCGACAGTGGCGGTAAAAAGGTTGCTATTCCCCGAGGACACGGAAAAACTGGTGAGGTCTTCAGCGGAATCAAGGCCTTCCATTTCCGTTTTGAGCTGGCTCAGAAGGCTTTGCAGGCTTCCATAGGTCGTCAGTTTAACCTCATAATTGGATTGCTTGGTTTGGAGGGTGGCAATGGGTTGCTGCTGCAACTCCATCAACTGTGAAATGATACTGTTGGTATCAAGGCCCGATACGAGACCTCCGACTGAGATTGACATGACCGCTCCTTTCCCTTCTGATGCCGGGGGGGCATATTGCGTAGCCGTTATCCCCCCTGTTCATGTATCCGCTACGCTTTCCACTGTAGCATCTTTATCGGCACGCCGCCTAAAAAACTTGAGCGTTTTGGATAAAGGATACGGTGTCACCTGAACGGGGAAACCCCGCCTCTTTTCGAAGACCTCGGGCTTGCGCCCGGTCGGACTTCGCGAAGAAGCGGGGTTTTATTTTAATGTTGACGGGTTACCGTCAGTTTTCAGTCCTCAAACATCAGCCTTCAGCCTTCAGCCTTCAGCTTTTTTCTTTGCTACTACTGAAGCAAGCTGAGCACCGCTTGCGGGAGCTGATTGGCCTGGGCCAACATGGCAACGCCCGCTTGCTGCATTACTTGGGATCTGGTCATTGACGCCGTTTCAGATGCAAAGTCCGCGTCTACAATTCGGGAACGAGCAGCAGTTACGTTTTCAGCGACATTTTGCAGGTTCGCGATGGTGGATTCGAACCGGTTCTGGATGGCGCCGAGTTCCCCTCGAGCGGAGTCGATGGTGGCAAGAGCCGCATCGACTATGGTGATAGCATTTCCGGCGTTACCGGAGGTGGTAAGATCAAGAGAGGAGACACCTGCACCTGCAGATACGGTAGCTGCCGAATAGCCAGCCGTAAGTCCCGCATTGGCTTCCGCAGAGCCACCTATCGTGATGCCTGCAGAAGAGGTCGAAGATAAGGTAACTTTTGAGCGAGTGGTATCACTGCCGAGGGTAACAGTAGCAATACCAGTTGTAAGGCCGGTAGACGTGTCATCCGCACCGGCATTGGCACTTTTTTCGATAGTGATATTTCGGCCATCCGCGGCGGTCAATCCCACCGCACCCGTGGTAGTGTTAAAGGTTGCGGTAACACCGGTTTGACTGGTAATGGCATTAATGGCGGCTGCGACATCGGCGCCACGATCAACAGCGCCTGTGCTTGCTGAAATTGCGCCAATTGACACCCCATTAATCAATACGGAACCTGCGGTGATTGCAGTATTATACCCTCCCGCCGCACCTGCGGAAGCAACTACAGTCGTTCCTGTAACGGTTGTCGCGCTTACCGTAGCTGTAACCCCTGTATCCCCTGAAATAGCATTGATCGCGTCGGCAACAGCTATCCCGCTGGCTTTTGAATCGAGAGTTGTGCTTGTATCAAGAGTTAAAGTTCCATTAACAGAAACACCATCGGCGGCGGCTGCGCCAACTTGATGCCCATTGATGGTGACGGCCCCTGATACAAGAGCCGTGGTTTGGACCTCAGTGCCCGCTACGCTTTTGCTATAACTCGAGCCCGAGCCCACGCCCAAAGCAGAAGATCTGACGCTGATCATACCAAACGAAATCTGCTCTCCTTGATCGGCTCCCACCTGAAAGGACGCAGATCCGAAGGAGCCATCCAGCAGGACTTTACCATTGAAAGATGTCGTTGTGGCAACGCGTTCGATTTCTGCTACCAACTGAGTCGCTTCATCGTTCAGCGACGCCCTGTCACTGGCGGAGTTGGTGTCGTTGGCGGCCTGAACCGCGAGCTCTCGAATACGTTGCAAGTTGTTGGTAACCTCCTGCATCGCGCCTTCAGCGGTCTGCGCCAGAGAGATGCCGTCGTTAGCGTTTCGTGAAGCTTGATTGAGACCGCGGACCTGTGAGCCCATTCTGTTTGAAATCGCAAGACCCGCAGCGTCATCCTTTGCACTGTTGACACGAAGGCCGGATGAAAGTCTTTGCAAAGAGTTATTTAACGCACCTTGTGTTTTTCCAAGATTTCTCTGGGCGTTCAATGATGCTAAATTAGTGTTGATTGACAGAGCCATGGTTATTTCCTCCGTGAAAGTTGGTTCGTTGCTGCCAGCATCCTTGCCGGCAAGTTTTTTAATTTAATCTGTTACCCGAACGAGCAATTACCTCTTTGATGCCTCTTTTTCCCTGTTTGATATTTTTATTACCACCCCCTTTATTCTGGCCTCGCTTTTTTTCGTGTCGCCGTTAAGCATTCCTATCGGACCCCATTTCCTGGAACTTTAATAAATTTTAAAAATGCGGGCAAAAAAAAGAGTCGTTTCTAAAGAGGAACGTTCGAAGCGGCTTCCATATGATAACGCATTCGAATAAGCTGCCGGCGTCTTTTCATTTCGCCGCTTAAAAAACCGAGATCTTCTATTTTATTCAAAATTTTCAACGACTCTTTACCGGTATAATAAGATGAAAAGGCCCTCAGCCTTGTCCGTTGCTCCAGGATTGATGCATAAATCCATTCCGCAATCCTGTCCCCCGGATTCATGGTGGAGAGTTGGTCGGATAAAGAGAGAAAGGGCTCATCAATACTCATTACAATACCGCCCTCGCCGGTTTCAAGAAATTCTGCAAGATGGTCCAAAACATTCACTGCAAGGGCGCGTTTGCCCATTTCCGTAAGGACCCTGGCCATGGACAAAACGCGTGAAACGTTTGCCTGATTCTTAAGGAGATTCCGCAACAGGAAAAATGATTCCTGAATACAGGCATACCGGAGGGATGCATTCTGATTTTTTGTTTTTGCAACTGCAAAGAGACTCAGCGCTTGCAGATATGTTTCCCAGCCCTTATGGTGGGAAGAAATATTCATCCAATGCGTCATTATGCCATCGGCATATGGCAGATTTGCCAGGTATTGCTGTAAGACAGATGCATCATAATCGGGATATTTGGCTGCGGACGGGGATTTTTGTATCAGAAGACCGCGATTTTCAAGCTGTTCGGCTCGATCTTTTTTGCAGCAAAACAGGTGTGTGGAAAACTCGTCGAGATCATCGATCTCATTGGCGGGATCAAAAGGCACCAGCAAATTGAGACCGGGGATGAGTCTAAAAGATTCGTATCTCAGTTCTTTAAACTGCGTTGCGAGCGAAAGGACCCTCTGACTCTTGTTTTTGATTCCAAACATAACGAGCGGAGATGACAGAGAAAAGAATTTCGCCCCCCTTCGGATTAAGCCCTGCTCAACTCCTTCGGTGTTTATTCGAACAAAATGGATGTTCGACCAATCGTTGCGCATCATGTTCCTGTCAAGGTCAATATTGCCTATTCGGAAATTTTCCAGAAGTTGCAGGGAGCCAAGATGGTTGTGGTTTTTGCCTTTAAGCAGGTATCTCGCATGAGATGGATCGGTTGAAATGGCCCAAACCATTCCGCCTTCCATCATTTTTTTTGCCAAAGGGATCGCATATTCGCCAACGCCTGAAACAATGTCGATCACACGCATATCCGGCTGAACCATTTCAAGGACGAAGTCATACTCGGGATCAAACCATCCTTGCTGTTCTTTTAAAATGTAGGTGAATCTTTCATAAATTAGACCTGAAACCGCAATTTTCGCGCCGCCTCGAATGGAGACAAATTCCACGGTGTCGTGACATATCTCCGGGGCGTATCGAGTTTCCGGAAATTTATTGTTCCAAGCCTCGATATAGGCTAATTCCAGTTGTCCCGCAAAGCGCTGAGGGTCACAGAGAATCGAGCGACTCAAATACTCGGGGATCATTTGATGAAGTTCAGTCATCCTGGCAGGGTTGTTAGCGAGTGCAACGGCCTTTTGGATGTATTCCTCTTGACTAAAAGCTACAAGGTCTTCTACCTTGGTATTGAGATTCTTGAGCATCATAAAGGAACCTCTTTGATGATGGGTTTCTCCCACCCAAGTCACTACCGGAACTCCCATCCAAAGCGCATCAATCGTTGTTTGCCCGCCTGTCATGGGAAAGCTGTCCAAGGCGATGTCTATGTCGTTATAGTAAAGCAGGTGTCTGGAATCCGTAAGTTTTTCCCAGATAAAATGCAGACGTTTTGCAGAGATGCCGTGTTTAGCAAATTCTTTTAAGACATTTTGCCTGGTAATTTCCGGTTCGTAATTCGGATGATTCAGAATTAACCTTGTGCCTGGCGTCCGTGTTAATATCCGGCTCCATACCTGGATGACAATAGGGTTCAGTTTGTATGTATTTAAAAGAGAACCAAAGGTGACAAACCCGTATCGTTCAAACGGCGGAACAGGATTTATTTCTTCCTCAAAGAGAGCACCAAAAGCCGCACAGGCTTCAGGTAGGCACAGCGCTTTTTCCGTGCAATATTTAAAATTTAAAGGGCCGTCAAGAAACGAATCCGAAATGATATAGTCAATAGAGCGAAATCCGCTTGAGAAAGGGTATCCCATGTATGTGATCTGCACTGGTGCTGCGCAGTAGCTCATAACGGAAATTCTGCTGCCGAAAGTATATCCTGAAAGATCCACCAAAATGTGAATACCATCATCGTGAATCCGCGCTGCAAGCTGCAAATCCGACAGATTCCGGATATCGATAAACGCATCCACATTTGACTTATAAAGATTGGTTATATTGTCTTCTACAAGGGTATTTGAGTAACAAAATATTTCAAAGTGATCCCTGTCGTAATAATTAATCAGGCTCCGCAAAAAATGACTGCAAACATGGAGACAAAAATCTCCGGAGAGATACCCGATCCGCATCTTCTGACCAATCTGCAAGGCCCGAATGGCTTTTTCGTAATTCCCGAATGATCTTGACGAACAAAGTTTCTCGAAATCATCCGCAGTTTTGCAGACGATTTTAAAAAGGGTTTCATTGTCAATATTCGGATCAGACAGCATCGCCAGATTTAACAATGTAATATCAGCGCCACATATTTTCCCATCCATAATAATATCCACAATGCGGGCGCTGGCTGTTTCAAGCATATCCCATTGACATATTCGTTTTGCTTCGAGGTATGCAATAAACATTTCTGGACCCGGTATGGATTGATTGAATACTTCCTTCATCAAAACCACCCAATCCGCCATTCGGTTCTGCTTAATCAGTATTTGTCCAAGATTGTTCAGGATCGCCCCATTAGCATGATCCAGCGCAAGGGCTTTTTTGTACAAAGATTCGGCAGATTCCAATTGATTGAAATTAAAACAAATATTGCCAAGATTGATCAGAGCATTTACGTGGAAAGGATCAATTTCAATCACTTTTCTGAAGCATTTTTCAGCTAAGGCAAATTCTTTATTTTTCAGATAAATTACTCCCAAATCATTATTGACATTCAAATGATCTGGGTGCCTATTGAGAATATTCTCAAATATTCTCCTGCTTTCGCTGTAGTTTAATCGTTTTAAATGAGAAGAGCCGAGTAAAAAGGCAGCCTCAATGTTTTCTGGCATGACTTCTATAATCTTGTGACATATGGCCTCGGCCTCCTCAAATCTGCGATTCCTTAAATTCTGCTCCGCAGCGATAAGTTGTGCTTTAAGGTTCATTTCCTCTCCGTAAATGATGACCGGCCGTTTTTGAAATTTTGAAATGCTCATGCTGCATGCATATCAAAAAATAGCGGTAACTAATCCCAACTATATACTTCAAGAAGCGGGTCAGCCTTAAGCTATTTTAAGTCAGATGTTTTTGGAGTTGAACAAGAGGCTGGTCGATTCGCCTTAAATAACCATCCGGTGCAACGGTGATAAGAAGCTTGTTCGCTATTAACATGTCGATCTCGTAAAAAAGCGAAGTTCCATCGGATGCTTTGCGTCCCTCCTCTTTTAGGCGCCGCAGGTATTCCCAAACGGCAGTTTTAGGGTTATTGCCCTTGTCCCAGGGGCGCTCTGGAAAAGATCCCTCAGGCAAGTCTTCAATTAAAGTATCGAACACAACACAATAGCTTCCTTTGCTGGTCAGCGGTGCATAAGCTTCGAGTTCGGCCAATACATGCTCATGCGTGTGGTTCGAATCCAGACAGACCATTACCCGTTCATACCCTCTGGCTAATTCGTGCACACGTGCGATAATCTCTGGGGCAATAGATGATCCCTGAATCATATCAATTCTGTGAGACATCGGATGCGCCTCAATGGCAGCCCGGTTGTGTTCACGAATGTCAATGTCAATTCCTATCACACGACGGCACGTTATTCTCGGATCGAGGATTTTCCTTGATTCAATCGCATCGGAATAGTCTATTAATGCCAACATCGAAGCGCTCATAATGAGTGACCCACCATGTGCAATGCCGGTTTCAATTATTAGATCAGGTTTTATTCGCCAAATCAGTTCCTGTATTTCGATCATGTCCTGAGGACATTGAATAATCGGTCTGCCCATACAAGAAAAATTGTATGTATACTTATACCGATTTGTTGCCTTCATCCAGGACAAGGTTAATTGTCTTAGTGAATAATCCTGGCCTAGCCGCGTTATATTGCTTTCAACCTCAAGACAAAACTCGGAGGCGGGATCGCTCATAATATACTCCTTACAATGAAATAGATTAATTAAATGCGCTTAATTCAAAACTGTTTGTGAATGATCAGCTTTTTGGCGGACTTTCTCTATACACTTAAGTAGATCGATCCCGGCATTTTGGAAATATTGGAGATATTTTGTCTTTTTCACCACAAAAAAGCTTTTGCTGATACTCCTTCCTGTGGAATCATCCGCATTATCATCTGCTTTGTATGCACCATTTTCAGATTCAATAATATTCAAAGCCCTCAAAAACCATTTTTCCGATTCCTTATATGCTTTTATTTCCTGATACGAACTACCGATTCCCCACATTGCTAATGCATGATTTTTGGTTGTTGCCAATACGTATTGAAAATCTCTGATCGCCTGAATTGGCCGTAATCGTATGTTTCGGTTCTTCAAGAAATTGTGATCTAAATTTGCCGCATAATTTTGTTCAGCGATATAATTCGAGTCGAAATTCGGCGTGTTTAAAGCAGAAAGTGATCCTGGATTGTCGGAATGCCAGGTAAATTTTTGAATCCACCCCGCATTCAAGCAGTCTTTGTACATCTGCGTTTCAGGCAATGGTGTATATCCGAAAAAGTATACCCAATCTAAATCAAGTGTTTTAGCATAATCAAGAGTGTTTGATATGTCTGCTTTTGACTCAAATGGAAATCCTGTAATAATGTTAGCTGCGATCCAAGTATCTTTAAATTTTCTAATAGTTTCTATGGCTTTCCCTGCCATTTCTACTGTATGAGGTTTCTGAATTATTTTAAGAGTTTGGGGATTTCCTGATTCTATCGGAAGAATGAAATATTTGCATCCGCTTTCATAAACAGACTGAACCACTTCCGTTTTGAGAGCCGATATCTGCATACCACCGAGACTCACCCAAATTATGCCGGGAATTCTTTTACGGATTTCGTCTGCCAATGCAATAATATTTCGCCCAATTGCGAACATGTTGTCATCGACGAAATAAAAGGTATTAATTCCAAATTGATCCCTCAAATGTAACATTTCGTCGACAACAATGGAAGGATTCCGATATCGGATCTTTCCTCCCCACAAAAGCCGTGCTGAACAGAAAGTGCACTGGTGCGGGCACCCTCTAGAAGCTACAAGTGTAGTTATTCGGGTCGAATCACGGTCTAAAAATCTGGAAGTAAAATAGCGACCTTGTCTGGAATAAAAATCAATATCAAAACTTGAGCGATCGCATTCGGGTATATTGTCTATGTCCGGAATCAAATTTTGACTATCTGTTTTCACAATATTTGCCATTTCAGTTCTGAAGGCGATCCCCTTTATCGTTTGTAGGTCGGCTTTTTGATTAATTCCATTAACCAAATTTGAAAAAGTGAGCTCTCCCTCGGAAAACACAACAAAATCGATATAAGGATCTTTCAGTACCTCATTATAGCATGTGTGAGCGTAATTCCCCCCAATTGCGGTATAACTAGTTGGGTCAATTGACTTTGCAATTGATGCAGTTTTATGAGCTGACGCTGCAGTTGTATGGAACAAGCACGAAATGCCGATTATATCTGGTCCGTAATCTGCAATTTCTTCTTTTAGCTTTTGCCACAACGCAGGCATACAAACCATTTTCTCCTTTAAACATATTTTAATCGCCATACCGTGGGCGTCAAAAATGTCAATTTTTATATCGGGATTATTTTCTCTAAAATACGAAGAGATATAGCTCAAACCGAGAGGGGGATGAAGTTCAACTCCCTTCGATAGTATGTCTTCTGGATTGTATGCGCATATGGTATTAAAGGGGTTAATTAGTAATACTTTTTGAATTGACCTATGAAACGCCGCTTTCCGCATATTTGACCTCCTACCGCTTTTAGAATAATCCTCTATTTTATACTAATCGATTCGCGGCGTTTTCGAGTAATTGGCCTATTCCGGCTTTCCACGATACTGTGGGTTGCCACGCGAGGGTCTTGTGTGCTGACGTGATGTCCATTGTTATATTGGAAGCGTAATCTTCAATAAGTTGAAAATCAACGGTACTTTTGGAATTCGTTCTGTTCACAATCCATTCCGCGACTTCCCGGGTACTGATCGCCAGTCCGGCGCCGATATTCAAAACACCCATAAAATTTGTTTCAACTGCAGCTACTACTGCGGAAACAAAATCGTCTACATGAAGCAAATCAAGTTTCGGATCGCCATTGAGATAACGATGCGTTTTGATATGCTCGTTATTTCTTGCTTTATTAATAAAATTATAGATGAACTTCGGTCGGTCACTGGCTTTGCCATATAGGGGTGATGATCTGAGAAGTCCACATTTAAGGCCATATAACCGGCAATGGTGTGTTATAAGATTTTCACATAGCATTTTGGTTTCTCCATATGGTCCTTTCGGTAACAGCGGAAGGCTTTCATTTGCGATAAGCTCGGGTGTTCGATAGGCTGAGTACACTTCCCAGCTGGAAGGATATATCAGCCGAATGCTATTCTCTCTGCACACATCAAGAACATTGCGCAACAATATCAACGTTTCGCCAATAGCTGGATTGGAGGTGTATACGCGAGGGTTCGCTAAATGGATAATACAATTAATCCGCTTTTCTTTTACTATCAAATCGAGTGCCATGGCACTGGCTGCTATATCCATCTCATTTCGCGATGGCGCGAATGTATAATGGCGCTTTGATAGCACTGGCAACAACGTTTGCCCTATGAACCCCGTTCCACCCGTCAGCAAAACCCGCAGCTCATTCTCCGAAAGGCTTTCAATCCCATCTTGCAAGGCAGCTCGGACGGACCGAAGCGGTTCTAACTTGATATCTTGAGCGCCGATAGAATGAATGATCTCCTTTATTGCCTGGTCTAATGAGATGCCCTTATAGCGGGAAAGAATTCCAGCCGCTATGGCGTTGCTTCTGGATAGGCCGTAGTCACAACAGACAACAACCTTTTTTCCCAGTTTCAACTGGTTAATCCCTTGCTCGATTAGCTGCAAAGTGGCGGCTGCTGAATTGCCGAACTTATCAACAAGGTCACGAACATCCAGTACGACCATGCTATCCGTTATGGATGGATCGGACGCAGGACCTGTTCCAAGTTTTTCGGTGATCCAGAGAATCATGATCGGATCTCCTCGGTGGGCACATAGCGTTCAGTAAGACTTCGCAGGTACCACCCCTCACGCAGGGGGGGGGACGGTACCGTTTCATTAAATGCAAGGTGTTGTAATAAAATGTCTGGCTCGTTGAAGCCTGCCATGGCCCGCAAGTAGGCGGATGCGGAAAAACGGGGATTAATCTCAAATGGAACGAATTCGCCGTTGCATACACGTCCCTGAATGTTCAGTGCGCCACAACTGCCCACTGCGTGGGCGATGGTTTCAGCTCGTTCCTGAATTGCTGGGAAATCGCCTATATAGCCTTGTGAATAGCCGCTGGACAGCAGCCCACCTCGCCCGCGAAACATTAGGGACAGCTTTGCGTCAAGAGCGCGGTGCAACGCGATAGATCCTACGATTTCACTGTTTGGAAGTGAAAGAACACCAACGGTAAACTCACCGTCGTCGGGTGGGATGTATTCTTGAGCTAACGGGCAACTTCCCGAGCGTTGAATAAAGTCCGCGTAGATCATCGCTTCCTGATAATCAACCGCGAAGAAAACCATGGCACTGCCACCAGAATTGGTAGAGGGTTTGACAACGCATGGCATGCGAATTCGATTCAGGTCGGCTATTGAAAACACAGCCACAGTTTCCGGTAATGAAATCCCTATTTTTCTCAGACAGTTGAAGGTTGCTATCTTATCTGAAAAGGTTCGAATTATCTCCGGACGATTCGCTACCAGGGTGATCCCGGCCTTTTCAAGCAAATCATTTGCCTCGCCAAGCAACACCATTGGTTGTTCGCCGCCGGGAATAAGCCAGCGTGCACCCGCATCATGGCAAGCTTTAATTACCGAGCCAACATAACCATTTCTATCAACAAGAAAAGTGCGGTCGAAACCGGAATCATAAAGGCCATAGGCTGTTGGCGAAATATCACATCCAAAAACATGATATCGCCCCGCAAGCAGTAAGCATTTAAGAAGTTCACTTCCCAGTGAGGCGCCACCGATGCCGGCAATCATCACTTGAAGATTTCGTTTACCCTTCATGACGGAAGATCCTTTTTACTATGTTAATGACTCGATTCATTTCGGACTCGGTGAGATCATGGTAAGAGGGTAGATTAACCGCTCGATCATATAGTCCGTAGCTTATCACATTTTCCGGTCTTTCCTTAAACATCGGCAGTATACTTAAGGGCCAGAAGAACACGCGTCCATCTATATTGTTTCTTTTGAATTCATCAAGCAAAGCATATCGATTAAAGGGAACTCCTTTGTTTACAACAAAGCTCGGCATCCAAAAGCCATTGGTAGTCCCTGCAAATTCGGGATTCACCGTCAGCGGCAAATTGCCAAGGTGCTGAGCATAGTAAGAAAAAATTTCCCGTTTACGGGCAATAAGGTTATCGATACGTTCCATCTGTGCGCAACCAATGGCTGCTTGCAAATTGGACATTTTGTATTTGAATCCTATTATGTTCGGCCAAAATTGTTTGGTATGTCCAGAAGCGCGGCCATGATTGCTTAGGGTGAGAACTTTTTCATACAGCGCATCATCCTGAGTAACAAACATACCGCCCTCGCCGGTCGTCACTGTCTTTGTGCCATGAAAAGAAAAGGTGCCAAAAGTGCCTAAAATGCCCGCATGGTTACCATGATATATGGAACCTATAGCCTCGGCAGCATCTTCGATAATGGGAATACCGTGGCGTTTTCCAATGGCAAGCAGAGCCTTCATGTCGCAGAGATTGCCATATAGATGAACGGCGATAATAGCTTTGGTGTTTCGCGTTATGGCGCTTTCGGCTTTTTCCGGATCAATGCACCAGGTACTCGGCAGAATATCGACAAAAATCGGCTTTGCACCTAAATAGACAATCGGAGCGGCGGAAGCAATCCAATTAATGTCTGCAAGTATTACCTCATCACCAGGTTTTATCCCGATGGCATTGAGTCCCATGTGCAATGCACCCGTACAGCTTGAAGTTGCGATGGCATGTTTGATCCCGAGGTATTTTTTAAATGAATCTTCAAAGCGATAAATATAGTCATAGCATGATTCGCCCCAGCCATTTGTTGCCGCATCGACGGCGTATTTTACTTCTAATTCTGTAATTGAGGGCTTTGTGTAATATGTTTTTTCCATTTGAAGGAGATATCCTCCATGCTCGAAATAAATTTACCGTTATATTAGCAAGCCTTTAAATCTCTCTGACAGCAAAGGGGGGTATAGATCTTTTTCAGAAATACAGGTAACTTCTATCGGCCACGAAATGCCGATTACGGGATCATTATATCGTATACGTCCCTCACGATCGGACTGGTAAAACCCGGTATGAAGATAGAGTAGAGTACAATGATCCGTCAGAGTTTGAAAACCATGAGCAAAGCCTTCGGGAATATAGACCATTTTATGGTTTTGAGCGGTTAGTTCTTCTCCGATCCATTGCCTGAAAGTGGACGACTCTTGTCGCAAGTCAATGATTACATCATAAATGGCTCCCGCAGTACAGCTTACCAGTTTTATTTCGGCATGCGGTCCCCGTTGGTAATGCATTCCTCGTAACGTCCCAATTTTTTTATTATAAGAGAAATTGCATTGAACAAAGGAGGCGTTTAATCGATGCGCGGCAAATTCTTTTTGGCACCAATTTCGAGCGAAGAAGCCCCGTTCATCTTCAATTGGTTCAATTTCAATAAGATATGCACCCTTAAGGCGAGTTTCCGTAAACCTCATGGTATCACCTTAGGCTTTGGAATCGGCACAACAAATTTCCCGCCCCATTTGCGAATAAAATCCATTTGAGTCATGATTTCACCCTTAATGTTCCATGGTAGAATTAAAAGGTAATCCGGCATCGTTTCCTTGATCTTTTCCGGGTGATAAATCGGGATATGGGTTCCAGGAAGGTAGAGACGCTGTTTATGAGGGTTTAAATCGACCGTATAATCAATGAAATCGGTTCCGATACCACAATAATTTAGCAGCGTGTTGCCTTTCGCCGGAGCACCATAGCCAACTATGTTTTTCCCCTCCCGTTTCGCATGAATCACAAATTCCAGGAGATTCAGCTTAATTTCTTTTACTCTTTCTTCAAAATCCATATAGGTTTCGAGGCTATCCAAACCAAATTGGGTTTCCTTTTCTCTTAGGTCATTTATGCGGGATGTCGCTTTTATGCTGTTGTCTTCAATGTGTCGCGCATAGATACGCAAGGATCCGCCATGCGTCTTCAAGGTTTCCACGTCAAACAATATGAAACCGTGTTTGGCAAACAGGGTTTCAGCCGTAAGAAATGAAAAATAGAAAATATGTTCATGGTAAATGGTGTCAAATTGGTTTTGAGCCATTAAACACATCAAATGGGGAAATTCCATGGTAATTACGCCGCGAGGCTTGAGCAGGAGTTTCATTCCGGCAACGAAGTCATTCAAACCGGGCACATGTGCCAGAACATTATTTCCCACTATGAGATCGGCTTGCCGTCCCTGGTTGATCAATTCTTCTGCCAGATTTCTACCAAAGAAACGAACCAGCGTCGGAATCCCCTTCTTTATCGCAGTTTCCGCCACATTGGCGGCCGGTTCAATCCCGAGGACCGGAATCCCTTTTGCTTGAAAATATTGCAGGAGATAACCGTCATTGCTGGCGATTTCAATAACGGCTGTGTTTGAATTCAGCCCCAGCCGAGAAACCATATTCTCTGTGTATTCTCTGGCATGTTGCAACCAGGTATCGGAATAAGAGGAAAAATAGGCGTACTCGTTAAAAATATGCTCAGGGCTTTCGCTCGTTTCTATTTGAACAAGAAAACAGGTTTCGCAAACAAAGACCCGTAACGGATAAAAAGACTCAACTCGATGCAGGTCTTCCGCTTTCAGGTACGAATTAGACAGGGGGGACATGCCAAGATCAACAAAGCGACTTGTCAAAGGGTGACTGCAAAAGCGACAGATTCTATTGTTCATGTTCTCATAGCCCGCTGTAATCTTTAATTTGTGCCCTTGTTATCTCAGCTATCGTGGCGGGATCTCTTTGATATGCCTTGTACCAGGCAACCGTCCACTTCAAAGCCTCTTCAATTGTGAGTCGGGGCGCCCATCCCAATCTGTTTTTTGCCTTCGAGCTATCGAGTTTCAAGCAGCGTGTTTCATGGGGTTGATTCATGTCCTCTAACTTCAAGCAGGTTTCCCCGCCCCATAATTGAGTGATATATTTCGCTACCCATGATACGGATCTATTTTCATGACCGTCGGGGCCAAAGTTCCAGGCCTCCGCATAGCCCGGACCTACCTGATAAAGCTTTTCAGCAAGGATCAGGTATCCGCTAAGCGGTTCCAGTACATGCTGCCAGGGCCGAATGGCTTCCGGATACCGGATACGTATTTCCTGCTTTTCAAGGAGCGCTCTCATGATATCCGGAATAAGGCGATCTTTGGCCCAATCTCCTCCACCGATTACATTCCCGGCTCGGACGGATGCCAACGCAACGCCGTGGAGATTTAATTGCCCTGCTTCAAAAAATGAGTTTCTATAGCTGGCCGTAATTAACTCGGCGCATCCCTTGCTGCTCGAGTAAGGGTCAAAACCGCCAAGGGCATCCGTTTCGATATGGCCCAGGATGCTGTCGTTGTTTTGATAACACTTGTCACTGGTGACATTTATTATTGCGCGCACTCCGTCGGCTTGTCGAACTGCCTCCAGCAGGTGAACCGTGCCCATAATGTTGGTAGAAAAGGTTCCCAGGGGGTCCTGATAGCCTGGCCGTACAAGTGACTGGGCCGCCATGTGGATGACAATCTCAGGTTGATAAATCTCAATCGATTCTTTGATGCGACTAAAGTCCCGGATATCTCCTTCTATGGAAATCATACCCTCTTTTGCTTGACTCAGTTCGTAAAGACTCGGAACCGTGGGGGGGGGCAGGGAGTAGCCCGTGACATCAGCACCTAACAGCTGGAGCCACAAGGAAAGCCACGATCCCTTGAACCCGGTATGACCGGTGATAAGGACCCGTTTATTGGCCCAAAATGCGTTGGTTACCATATCCTCCAGCCGGCCTTTTTTTGTTGCCACAAATCATTGAGATAATCCATATCCCTCAGCGTATCCATGCAAGCCCAAAACCCGGTATGTTTGTAAACCATCAGTTGCCCCTGTTCAGCGAGTTGTTCAAGCGGCCCTTCCTCCAGGTCGCAAAGATCATCTGTAGTAAGATATTCCAATATTTTTTTGTTAAATACAAAGAAGCCACCGCTAACCAGACTCTCATCATTTTTTGGTTTTTCGCGGAAGTCTTCGACCTGATTACCGTTGACTTTCAATTTGCCAAAACGTGCCGTTGGATTGATCCCGGTTAGGGTGGCTAATTTCCCATGCTGGTGATGAAAGGCCAATAGTGCTTTGATATCCACATCCGCAACGCCATCACCATACGTCATCATGAAGGTATCTTCTGTTATATATTTTTCCAACCGTTTTAGTCGTGCGCCCTTGAGGGATCGTTCGCCCGTGTTTGCCAGGGTAATCCGCCACCCGTTCTCTTCATGACAGTGGTGAACGCAGAGATGCTCCGGTTTCCCCAGTTCAATGGTAATGTCATTGTTCATGAGCTCATAATGACAAAAATAATTACGAATCATATCCCCCTTATACCCCAAGGCGAGTATGAAGTCATTAAAGCCATGGTGGGCATAAATTTTCATAATATGCCACAGGATGGGTCTGGGGCCGATATTGACCATTGGCTTGGGTCGGAACTCCGTTTCTTCACGAATTCGGGTTCCAAGGCCGCCGCATAAAATGACAATTTTCATGAAAATCATCCTCCCAATTGTTTAACCTCAACGACTCTTGATGTGGGGCCTCATAATCGCTTTTGCTGGTAATTCTTGGCAAACGGCTTTTTAACATCCGCTTCCGCTCAGTTGAATCTTCTCTTTTGGAACGGATATTCTCTTGATGATATGATCTATTTTAACTATTTTATATCAGCAATTTGTGTGCCAGAAAAGACAATAATGCAGATATGCAAGAATATAAATAAGATATGCAAAAAGAGGGACGATATGTCTTTTAGTGTCGGAAAGAAAAAGTCAAAGTTTTGACATGTCGAGGAAAGGTCCGAAAATATGGTCAGACGATTCAATGGGTAAACTATGGCTTGGATCGCTATCCTGTTTCGCGATTTTGATGGACTGTCAATAACATGACCGGCTTCGCAAAATATACTTCAAAAACCAATGGATGCAATATTTCTTGCAAATTGGTTAGCGAATCATCAATTTGTAAAGAACCGCCTTTTTGGGATAGCAGCCGGCGAACCGCGGTTTCCTTGTTGAAAAAATTCGAAAATATCCCTATTAATTGCACGCATGGTGGGTTTTTTTTAACCGCCGGTGCAGGGAATTGGATGATATGGTTGCCGATTCGGTCTATGCTGGCGATGAAATCACTTTCGGCCGGAAACCATCGTGTCGTCGTGGGCACATTGCGGTTGTTAACGAAGAAATGGCGGGCTACCCAAATGGTTAAAAAAGACATCCGCTGGGAACAACGGTTTTCCAACTACCGGAAGGCGCTGCGTCTGCTTCAAAAGTTCATCGACAAAGGAGAATTGTCGGAGCTCGAAAAGCAGGGGTTGGTAAAAGCATTTGAATACACCTTTGAGCTTGCCTGGAACACAGTGAAAGATTTCCTCGAATATAAAGGACAAACCGACATTTATGGCTCAAGAGATGCAATTGCAAAGGCCTTTTTATTGGGGCTGATTCAAGATGGGGAAGGCTGGATGGACATGCTGAAAAGCAGGAATCTGACTTCGCATACCTATAATGAAGAAACCGCCGATGAGATTTGCCGAGCGGTGGTTAAAACGTATCATCGGCTCTTTAACGAGTTGGAAATAAAGCTCGATCGTCAGCGCGAGGATACGGCACCGGTTGCTTTTTAAAGAAAATAGCATGTATGGCCTGGAAAAAGAAACGGTCGAAAAGATCAAAAGGGTGTTCGCCCGGCACCCGGAAGTTGAAACTGCGATCCTCTATGGTTCCCGAGCTAAAGGCAACTTCAAGCCCGGGTCCGACATCGATCTGGCATTGACCGGTGATGGGCTGGATTTAAAACTGCTGAACAGGATCAGCCTGGATATTGACGACCTGTTCCTGCCTTATACATTCGATTTTTCCATTTATCACCATATCGCCAATTCCGATTTGCTGGATCATATTGAACGGGTCGGAGCGGTTTTTTACAAAAAGGAGAGATAGGCGCTACTAACTTTTTTCTTGAAGATCCCGCCTTCGAACGATTTCAACCGCCGCAACAGGCATTCAGTTCTAAAAAAAATCATTGGGTTACCTTCCCAGCGGGCGGTTATCATGCGCTGGCGATCAATGCAAGCGTCACCACACGGTCATCGGGCGATTTCCTCCCGCGCATCCGACAGGACCAGCGTTGTGTTCAGGATATCATAGGCAGGGGTGAGTGCCACTTTGCCATTCAGGGTCATCAATGAAAAGTTTTTCAGGTGCATGTCCTCGTTGCCGATTAAAAAATTCACGAGGGTTTGCCGGAACAGCTTGATTTTCTCAACCGCCGGAAAGGAGCAGTACGTTTCAATCACATGGGCGATTTTTTCCATAGAGGCATCATATTTCGTTTCCCGGGTAAGCCCCAGAAGTTGGGAAAAGTCCTCCACGGCGAGCTTGTTTTTTCCCACTCTGTCGAAACGCTTTATAAAGTAGGTCATGGAACCGTCTATTGAATAGACAAGCCCGTGCAGGGGGACTGTTATCCCGGCTGCGGACGCTAGGTGCATGGAGAGGTCCTCGTTTTCCGGAAGGAGGGGATACTGTGGGTTTTGCGGCTTTAAAATGTAGCGCCCACCCGTATCCATCAGTTCAAATTTGTTTTTACGGATATTTAAGACGGCGCTCAGCTATAATACCGGCATGAAGGCCGTGCATGAAAATGTCAGCTTTCCGCATGTTCCGCCGCCTTGTAACGATCCATCATCGGGCTGTCCAGGGATAGGGAAATATTGAGAGCGCCGAGCAGCTTTAGCAGGGTATCGAGTTGCACCGTTTCCTTGCCGTTTTCGATGTCATAAACCACTGTCTTTCCAACGCCGGCAATATCCGCCAGCGCTATCCGGGACAGCTTCGCCTGTTTGCGGTGGAATTCGATGATCCGGGCGAGATGCGCAATTGACCGAACCCCCGTATTTGCCGTCATAGCAGTAACCTTAATCATTTTCAGAATCCATGCCGGGCTAAATCGAAATTTGTAGCTAATATTTGCCGCTTTGACGGTATTTCGTCAAGCATATTGTGATTGGCGGCCTGGCCACAAGAAAAAATAGCCATCATTTCCCCGATGACGGTAAATATAGAGACAAAGAGCTATTGTCCGTGTCAAGAATCTGACAGCGATCAATCGTCTTTGACGGTGATGCTGATTTTGTAACGAACCGAATTCAATCGGTAAGTGTATGGGTGAATGGGTGGCTTCTTTAAAATTCGATAAAAATAGTATTGTGATACTAATATATATGCGATATAAGCGGAATGGAATCCTATTTTGGAGGCGCACATGCTGGATGATCTCTTCTCCCTCAGCCAAACCTTCCTTCGTATCCGCAACCGGGAATTCAAGCGTTACTTTCTCCGGGATCATGCCCTCGGCAATCGATTTTCCATCATTGTCGGGCAGCGGGGGGTCGGTAAAACAACCGCCATGACACAGTATCTGCTCGACAGGTACGGGAATGACCTTTACAGTCACAAGGCGCTTTATCTTCAGGCCGATCATTTCCTTGTCGGCCGCTCCTCGCTCTATGAGATTGCGGACGAATTCTACAAGCTGGGTGGCGAGCTGATATGCTTTGATGAAATCCACAAGTATCCCGATTGGTCCATGGAGCTAAAGAGCATCTACGACACTTTTCCCAACCTGAAGATGCTGGCCTCCGGATGTTCGGCCCTTAAAATTCCCACGGAGAGCCATGATCTCAGCAGGCGCGCCATCGTCTACCGGATGTACGGGATGTCGTTTCGTGAATACATCGGCATGAATTACGGTCTTTATTTTGACCACCTAACGCTCGACACGCTCATCACCGGGCACCAGCAGGCTGCCGATGCCATTGTGAGAACACTGGAGAAAAATGCGCTCAAAGTACTGGCGCTTTTCAAGGATTACCTGGCGTGTGGTTATTACCCCTATTTCCGGGAATACGAGGATAGGACCCAGTTTTACATGACGCTGGAGCAGAATATCCATGCCACGCTGGAGGGGGATCTTCTTGCCATTCAGCAGTCGCTGAACGGTTCGAGCATCCGCAAGATTCAAAAGCTCCTATCGATCATTTCGTCACTGGTTCCTTTCACTCCCGACATGAAACAGTTAAAAAACCTGCTGGGAATCGGAGACGAGCGGACCCTGAAAACTTACTTCAAATACCTGGAGGATGCAGGGGTGATCCTGTCCGTTTCGCGAAGCGGAAAAGGACTTCGGGAACTGGAGAAGCCGGAGAAAGTCTATCTGAACAATCCGAACCTCTATCATGCGCTGGCGGGCGAAAAGGGGCCGGACAGTGGAGCGATGCGGGAGACCTTCTTTCTGAACATGATGCGTGTCGGGCACGGCGTAACCGTTCCCGCAAGGGGGGATTTCCTGGTGAATGACAAAATCACCTTTGAAGTTGGGGGAAAAAACAAAGACGGTGGCCAGATAAAAAACGTTGAGAACTCCAGATTGGCGCTCGACAACATCGAAATCGGCCAGGGGAATCGTATTCCGCTTTGGCTTTTCGGATTTCTTTATTGACATGGTCATCGGCCCCGTAAACTACGGTTTTTCATAAAGCATATGCTAATTGTTCTTGACAAGACAATTGAGGCGATATTATATACCCCATAATGATGATATTTATTTGGAGGATGCTGTGCGAACCAAGAAAAAGATCAGTTTGACGATTGATTCCGGTATGCTTGAAGCAATTGAGAGTGCATCGAAGCGTTATCGGATGGCCAAGAGTCACCTTGCCCAAGAAGCGTTTGCGCTTTGGTTGAAAAGCAAAACAGAGGACCTGATGGCAAAAGGATATATGGAGATGGCCGAGGAGGATAGGGGGTTTGCGGAAGCGACGTTATGTGCTCAATCGGAAGTGTTGGTCTGATGGGAAATCCAAAAAGAGGGGAGGTTTGGATTATCAATTGGAATCCATCCCGGGGAAGCGAGCAGGCAGGGCTGAGACCGGCGGTTGTTATCCAGAACGACATCGGCAATGAAAAGGCCACGACAACAATCGTTGCCGCAATTTCGACGTCGCTGAAAATTTATCCCATGAATGTATTGATTGACCCGCCGGAAGGGGGGCTCGATCGGCCTTGCATTGTTAGGACAAGTCAGATTCTCACGGTTTCCAAAGACAGGCTTGGAAAGAGATTGGGGCAATTGCGGCCGGACACCATGGATAGCGTCAATCAGGCGCTTAAATTGAGCCTGGATCTGAGGTGAGTTTCCTTGAATTCTGCCACTCGGGCAATATCCCGGATGATGTCCGTTTGGGTCCAACCGATGACAATAACCTTCCCCATCGCGTTTTCAGCAACAGCAGGTAATCCGCCTTCATTTTGTCCGGCAGAAAGCAGGACAAGGTCCGTAACCCCCGGGGGGAATATTTTTCTTCACACGGCTCATATCACAGCAAGTGGGTGGGGAGCGCGCCACAAGATAGGGGTATGGGGGGTGATAGAATGAAAAAGCTTCCAATTGGCATACAAACCTTCCAGAATTTGATTGAAGAAGGATATTACTATGTCGATAAAACCGCTTATATAAAGAAGCTGGCGGAGGAAGGTAAATATTATTTCCTTTCCAGGCCGAGACGCTTCGGCAAGAGCCTTTTCCTGAGCACACTCAAATCGGCTTACCGGGGGCAAAGGGAGCTGTTTCAGGGTCTCTACCTTTATAGCCACTGGGACTGGGATAAAACGGCGCCGGTCGTGCATATCAGTTTTGGATCGGGAGTCCATAGAAACGTCGAGGAATTGCGAAACAGCTTCGATTATATTCTTAGCGAGCATGCCCGACAATATGCCGTACAACTTACATGCGCCGATCTGAGAAACAGGTTCGCCGAACTGATTCAAATTCTCTTCAATCGATATCGCGGCAAGGTCATTATCTTGGTGGATGAATATGACAAACCCATTTTAGACAATATCGACAATCTGGAAACTGCGATCGTCATCCGTGAAGAGCTGAAAAACTATTATTCCATTATCAAGGACAGCGATCCTTATATCCAGCTCGTATTTATCACCGGAGTCAGCAAATTCAGCAAGGTTTCCCTTTTCAGCGGCCTAAACAACCTGGAAGACATCACCCTGAGCGTGCCGTATTCCGCGATTTGTGGATATACGCAAGAAGATTTGAAGACAACTTTCATCGAGTGGCTGGAAGGCGTGGACCTGGACCAAGTCCGTAAGTGGTACAATGGATACAACTGGACGGGTGAGGAAGTATACAATCCGTTCGATATCCTGCTGTATCTGAGAAACAAGGAATTCCTGTCCTATTGGTTCGAGACCGCCACGCCGACATTTTTAATCAAGTTGCTGGAAACTAAAAAGTATTACATTCCTTGCATCGAGAGCATAAAAGCAAGCGCCAGCATTATCGGCAGCTTCGACGTTGATCGGTTGGAAATTGAAACCCTTCTGTTTCAAACCGGATACCTCACCATCAAAAATAAAACAAGACTCGCCGGCATGGTGCAATATGAACTCGGCTATCCGAATTTTGAGGTCAAACAGAGTCTGACGGATTATATTCTCTACTACCTGACCACCAATACGATGGAAAAGGAGAACAACAAGGTCGCCATTTATGAGGCCTTGGTTTCAAACGATTTCAAAAAGCTGGAACAAACCTTCCATGCGTTTTTTGCCTCGATCCCCCATGATTGGTATCGCAAGAATCAACTGGCCGGATACGAAGGGTATTACGCCTCCATCGTTTATTGCTATTTCGCCGCCTTGGGTCTCGATGTCCATCCGGAGGAAACCACCAGCGCGGGCCGGATCGATTTGACCATCCGATTCGAAAACCGCGTCTATATCCTTGAATTCAAAGTCGTGGAATTGAGCGAGGACGGGCATGCCCTGGAACAGATCAAATCCAAGGGCTACGCGGATAAGTTTATGGACCAGGAAGTCTACTTGATCGGGATTGAGTTCAGCAAGGAACATCGAAATATCACCCGGTTCGAGTGGGAAAAAAAGACCCCGTGAACCTTACGCCGTGGATCGTGCGCCGTCGCTTGGAATGAAACAATCCAGATCCATTCCAACAGCCATTAACTGGCTGAAAGAATCATACCGGGTCAAGAATTTGACAGCAGTCAAGCATCTTTGACGGGGAAATGGCTGCGGCTGGGATTGCAAAAGACGGCAAGCGGGCAGTGTTTCCGGCGAGACGGGAAGCCAATTCTGTTGGCACTAAAAGTGCATCAGCAGGCATTGATTGGGCAAAAAGAGACAAGAAGCGGATGTGACAGAGCGTATTACGGATCCCATTTCATTTGTTTTTTTAAAATAGAATCCTTTTAACCTGGAACCATGGACGAGCATTCAAAAGAAAAAGAGATCCAAATGCCCACGGAGAATTCCGGCGATACCGGTAATGTTACAACTGGGTTAGCTACCGGCGCCTTCGACTGTTTCTCCATGCAGGGCGAGCAGAGTGTTTTTCGATCCAGAACCCCCCGGCAGGTGCACTGGTCGGTGGTCTGGTCTGATATCATGATGACCATGTTTATTATGTTTGCCGTCCTTTATATTTATCAGGCCGCCAACCGGGATTTCCATTATGGCGAATCCATGAAAGCGCAATCCGCGAAAGCCAAGGAAGAAAAAACGAAGATCTCGCCGGGAGAAAAGAAACGGACGCCCGATGAACTGAGCGACATCAAGCTGAAGCTGGAGATGATGAAAGACATCGAGCGTCCGATTGAAACGGCGCGGCTGGAAACGATGAAAGAGATCGAACGATTCAAGTTGATGGAAGACAAGGCGGTTCGAATCGTTTTGCCGGCGGATCTGTTGTTCGATACGGGTCGGGCTGAATTGAAACCGCAAGCGGAAAAATCCCTTCGCGAAGTTGCGGCCGTCATTCGGGAGACCGATGATGTTATCAATGTCGTTGGGCATACGGATGATGTGCCGATTCACTCGGATCAGTTTGCCACCAACTGGGAACTTTCGGCCATTCGGGCTTGCACGGTCACCCGGTTTCTCATTGAGCGGACACACATTCCCGCCGAGCGGTTTTTTGTTAGCGGGTATTCATATTTTCAGCCGGTCAAACCCAATACGGACGTAAAAAGTCGCGCTGAAAACCGTCGGGTTGAAATCATTCTGACCAAAAAGAAACCGGTCGGCGCGCAGCCCGGAGAATAAGACGCGGGCAGGGGGGCGAAGATGTTTTCGGGGAGCGAGCAAAATCCTATGGATACGGATCGAAATCAAAAGAAGCAAATAATCCGGGAGTCTTTAAAAAGTCACCGGAATATGGTCGGGCTGGTGATTTTTCTGATTCTGTTTCTTGCCGGAATTTTAATCGGGGGGCAGATAGGGCTGTATTTTAACCTGGCAAGTTTTCTGATCGTGGTCGGGGGCACCATGGGAGCCGCGATGATCAGTTTCGGACTGGAGCGGCTGGCCGTTGTCTGGAAGGTGTTAAAGGTGTCCTTCCGGTCCCGGCAAAAGCGGCCCGAGGAGATTATCGAAGCGTTGGTGGATCTGTCTTTGAAAAGTAAACTCAAGGGGCTGTTGTCGCTTCAGGAGGATGAGGAAGAGGCAAGCGTTCTTTTCCTGAGGCATGCGCTGGGGCTTTTGGTGGATGGATATCCTGTTGCTCAGATTCGGGATTTTTTAAATACCGAGATGTTCTTTTTTCGGATGCGCCGGGAGGAAATTGAACGGATTCTCAGAACGCTCGGAGAAAGCAGCCCCGCCTTCGGCCTTGTCGGCAGTATCGTCGGATTGATAGCCATGTTGGCGGGAGTCGGCGACACGGCAACCATTCTCGCAACGGTTCCCATCGCATTGACATCGACGCTTTACGGTCTTCTATTGGCCAATTTTCTCTTCTTGCCGCTTAACGCGCATATTCAGGAGCGAACCGATCATGAGCTCCTGTTGCAGAAGATTATATTGGAAGGGGTTGTTGCCATCGGAAGCAACTTGCATCCGCGCACGCTGGAAATGAAGCTGAAATCCCTGTTAACGCCCTCTTCAAGGAAAGGTAAACTGGTCTCCATCGAGCGCATCAGGGAAATGTTCAAGGTAGAAAAGGGTGGGGAAACCGAAACGCTTCCTGAAATACAGATCCCGGATACGGAACCGATTCCGATTCCCGACACGGAACCGATTCCGGAATAGGGGGGGATGCACCGCTTTCGCTTCGATTCACGCGAGTGAAGAAAGATCATAAAATAGAAATCCCCGGTTTACCTGGACTTCATCATGGTTGCCGGGGCTTTCTATTTTAAAAGTCATTCGGTAAAACCGTAATGAAAGATATCGTAGAGCGTATTTCCGCCGAGCAATTCATCAATTTTGGCTTGAATCTCCTGGCGTTCGCTGCTCTTCAGCCAATTTTGCCAGTCTGAAGCGGATTGCCAGGTACTGATGACCAGGAACTCCTCAGGGTCGTTGTAATTCCGCAGGGTCTCCCCCGAAATATATCCGGGCTGAGTTGTCGCCATCTGCCGCATCTGTCTGAAGAGCGGGATCATCGGTCTCGCTTTGTTTTCCGGAATTATTCTTTTAATTAGAATCCTGACAGCCATAATTTCCTCCTTCATGGGTGCTTGGGTTAAACGGCTTGGGGCGTTGGGCTAAGGAAATCTCACATCGATTTATTGAACTATAGTATGGCTGTTGTTCCCGGTCAATAACCGGATTGGGGGCAACATCTTTTTGGTTTATTATAACAGAAGGTTAGAATCAGTTCGGCTATTCCACCGAGCTTTTTTTGACGGACGGTCGCAAGATTTGGGTTTGACATATGAATTACTCCTCGTTTATATAATTCAAATCAATTTCAATAATTGCCGTATGTAAGCTCCCGGTCTCGGGGCCCGCTGTTTTTCCCGTTTCCGGGCAACGATTCATCGGCAAATTACTTTATATCTTTTTGAAATTCCATCATATATTTACCATTTACCAAAATTGCATTAGATCACCGGAAAAGAGGGTGGAGGAGTTTTTGATATGATGAAGAAATGGTTGTGTCAAGTCACGGGGGGCATTCTCCTTTGGAGCTTTGTTACCGGAACGGGTTGGGCCGGTCAGGTGGTAACCGATTCGCACCGGAATTGGGCCAAGGTTGCGGTCGCCCAGGAAAAAGCCCTTGAGGGCGCCGGCACGCCGGGTACCCTTGCGATTCTCTACTTTATAAATGATACCGGTTCGCCCGCGCTGGATCCCGTTCAAAAAGGGTTTGCCTATATGCTGATAACCGATCTGTCCAAAGTAGACGGACTCCAACTCGTGGAGCGCGCAAAGCTTCAGGCGCTGGTGGAAGAAATAGGCCTTGGTAAATCGGGATTGGTCGATCCCGATACCGCCCCCCGGGTCGGGCGGCTGTTGGGAGCGGCTCAAGTGGTTGGTGGAAAATTTTATAAATCCGATTTGGAGCAATTCGGGATCGATCCTGGTGTGTTAAACACGAGTGACGCAAAGCTTACGGATCTTCCCGATAGCAAGGGGCTTCTTGAGGAAATTTTCCGAATGGAGAAGGATGTTCTATTTGGAATTCTGGATAATCTGAAAATAACCCCGGCAACGAAGGAAATCGAGGCGGAGTTACGAAAACCGATGACCACCAGTCTGGAGGCGCTGATTTTTCTCTTCAGGGGGTTTCATGAAAGTGATCAGGGGAATTACCAGATGGCCGCAAATTTCTATCGGATGGCCCTGAAAGCCGATCCGGGGCTGATACCCGCCTCTGATTCACTGAAAGAATTGGAAGTTCTCGGGCTGATCGGCAGGACTAACGATTCTCGCGCTTTCTTAAGATCCCTTCGAGACCGGACTTCACTTACGGATCAGTTGTCACCGGATCAGGTGGTGCGTCGGACCAGAACGCCCCTGGAAGTGGAAAAACGTCAGAGTCTGAGGCCGCCCAAACCGGATGACGTGGACAATGATAAAGATGGGTTTACGGAGAACCAGGGGGATTGTAACGATACCGATGCAACCATACACCCCGGCGCCGCGGAAACATGCGGCGATGGGATTGACCAGGACTGTAACGGGAGTGATCTGAAATGCCCGGAAGACATAGATAATGACGGTGATGGTTACACGGAGAGACAGGGCGATTGCAACGACGGGAGTGCGGGTATCCATCCCGGCGCCACGGAGATATGCGGGGATAGTATCGATCAGGACTGTAATGGGAGCGATGCGGCCTGCCCCCCCGATCCCAATGACGTGGATAATGACAGTGATGGCTATACGGAGCGACAGGGCGATTGCAACGACGGGAGCGCGGGTATCCATCCGGGCGCCACGGAGATATGCGGGGATAGTATCGATCAGGATTGTAACGGGAGCGATTTGGCCTGCCCGGTGGATATTGATGGTGACGGAGACGGCTATAAGCGGAATCAGGGGGACTGTAATGATACCGATGCGAGCATTCACCCCGGAGCGGTGGAAATATGTAGCGATGGGATCGATCAGGACTGTGATGGAAGTGATGCGATTTGTCCCGATGAAATCGATAATGACGCAGATGGCTACACCGAAAAACAGGGAGATTGCAACGACGGGAACTGGGAAATTCATCCCGGTGCAAGGGAGTTATGCGGCGATGGGATTGATCAAGATTGTAACGGGAGTGATTTGAGTTGCTCGGATGATATAGACAATGACAGAGATGGCTATACGGTCCGACAGGGTGACTGCAACGATGCAAACGTGGGGGTTCATCCCGGCGCCGTGGATATATGCGGAGATAGTATCGATCAGGACTGTAATGGGAGCGATACGATTTGCCCCCCCGATCCCAATGACGCGGATAATGACGGTGATGGCTATACGGAGCGACAGGGCGATTGCAACGACGGGAACGCAAGCATCCATCCGGGCGCCGTGGAGATATGCGGGGATAGTATCGATCAGGATTGTAATGGGAGCGATGAGGTTTGTCCCCCCGATCCCAATGACGTAGATAATGACGGTGATGGCTATACGGAGAGACAGGGCGATTGCAACGACGGGAACGCGAGTATCCATCCGGGCGCCGTGGAGAAATGCGGGGATAGTATCGATCAGGACTGTAATGGGAGCGATGAGGCATGCCCCCCCGATCCCAATGACGTGGATAATGACGGAGATGGCTACACGGAGACAATGGGCGATTGCAACGACGGGAACGCGAGTATTCACCCCGGCGCGACCGAAATCTGTAATGACCAAATAGACCAGGACTGCGATGGCATTGATTGTACTATCAATCCGAATGACATCGATAACGACGGGGATGGTTATACCGAGAACCAGGGAGACTGTAACGATTCCAATCAAGGCATATCCCCCATCGCGGCGGAAATCTGCGATGATGGGGTTGATAACAATTGCGACGGCCTTACCGACTGTGGAGATACAGGTCATTGTATGCTGATAATATTTGGCTCCGGGTCAATTTGCGTACCAATAGATTAATGGATTTTCCCCAGAAAGGATTAAAGATATGAAGAAAATAGTCTGGGTAATTGCGGTGTTTTTATTTTTGGTAAGTGGCGGCGTGAGTTACGCGGTCAATGTCAACATCCAGACCGGCTTGAATTTTAACTGGTGGGACAGCGACGATGATCATCGGGGAAGTCAAACATATATCCCCATATCCATTTTTGCCGAGCAATCCAATTTTTCGGCGAAAATATTGACCTCGTTTGCCCATACTTATTCGGATCCATCCGTTGGGACAAGTGATTCGCTTTCATGCATCATTGATACCAAAGCAAATCTTTCGTACGAGATTGTCGATAAGTTTTTTGCCGACCTCGTCTTTGGCCTTGATTTTAATCTTCCCACCGGAAAGACCAAACTCGATAAAAAGGAACAGGGTTTGGTTCTGGATCCGGATCTGGTCGCGATCAGCCGTTTTGGGGAAGGGTTTAACATCAATCCGACCATTACTCTCGCGAAGGTTTGGAATAACCTTGCAGCCGGCATCGGCGTGGGATATCTCTGGCGCGGGGAATACGATTATAGCGAGACAGTTGTGAATTATAACCCCGGAGATATTTTGAGTCTCACCGGAGAGGTCTCTTATTTTTTTTCACCCAAGTGGCAGGGACGCCTGTTTAGCGAGATCGCCCAGTACGGGAATGACGAAGTCGGAAGCCGTGACTATTATGAAGAAGGCGAATTCTTCCTTGTCGGGATTGGCTCAAACTATTACCAGACCAATTGGGATGTCATGCTGACCTTTCAGGGAATTTTCAGAGGGAAAAGCCGGTTTCAGGAAGAAGGTCGAGGTTTGACCTCGGAAGATCGTGACAGCTACGGCGATGAGTGGAGCGCCGATTTGGCCTGGAAATATCATTTGTCCAAGGAGACCACGCTTCGTTCTCAATTATACTATATGTACGTGATGGAAAACGACTATGCGTCCGATTCCCCCTTCTATATCGGAGACAAGCGGAAGATCTCTCTTGCGTTCGCCATCGCCAGGCAGTTCACTCCGCTTTTGAAAGGTGAATTCGGTCTGAACGGTTATATCCTTGATGAGGAGCGCAACTGGTGGCATACCGGCGACAGAACTTACAACGGGTTTGTCGCCAGCGTTATTGTGACAAAAATGTTTTAGTCCATCAAAGCAGTGCCCGGGATCATTCCTTCAAGGAATGATCCCGAATCGGCGGTTAAAGCAACTCCTTTGCCGCCGCCTCCGCGGCTTTCAGCCAACCGGAAAGATCACCGTCACCGGCGGTTTTCTCGGCGGATTTCAGGATGCGGCCCGTTTCCACGTCCACCAACCGAAGATCGAGCCGCATCTGATTTCCTACCACCTGGTAAGCGCCGAATATCATTCGGCTTGCGCCGGCGATTCGACCGATGCGAAGCTGGGTGGATGAATCGGCAAGTGACGATGAGCCCAGATTAAGCTCCCTTAGCGCAATCTCCAGTTTTTCCCTTTCGATCGTCGTATAGCCCCCCTGCTGAACCGTTTCGATTATCCGGGCGGAAAGAAGATCTCCCAGATCCATCTGAGCGGTTCCCAAAGGACTCAGGTTCTCCAGATCCCAGACGGCAACGGTATGTTTTTTCTCGATTGAACCCGTGGGCGGCGCCACCGGAGCGGTGGCGCAGCTGCACAGGAGAAAGCATATGGCAATGAAAAGCAAAGATCGTTTCATTATTATTTATACCTCTTCTACAGGGCCGTCGTCATTTTTTCTATCACCTGATCATCCTGTTTCAGCGCACGCTCTTTTTGAATGACCTTTGCGTAACTTAGATCCGGTTCCGTACTGACAATTTCAATTTGCCCGACGGTCTTGGGTGCTCCCTTTAGCATTTTGCCCTTGTACTCGATGGGCGCCTGCGTTTCGATCACCTCAAACTGGGCGCCTTGCACGACGCCCTGGTTTTTCCCCAGATTGAGCATGATTTTTTCTTCCGATGCCTGGACGACATAGCCCTGGAGTGGATATTTCTGAATTATCGCGGTCAGGATTTCACGTGTGAGACTATGAAGCGTTTGAGGTAACATCTCGCCGGAAGCCAGCTCCTGGGTGATCACCTTTGGGACAGCCGTGGTTTCCGTATCGATAAGCCTCAGACTCATCAGTGTAGTGTTAGGCCCGTGAAGCAAGGTGCCGGTGCCGATGATTTTAGCGGCAAGTACCCGGCCGAGCTTGAGGGCGGTTTCCGGGTCCGCCAGATCCGACGATCCGAGATTCAACTCCGAGAGCAGTTGATCCAGGACGGCCCGCTCAACGACTTTTAGCCGGCCCGAGGCATTGAGCTTATCCCCCAGTTCGGTGGTAATGACGGTTGAGAACCCGTCTCTTTCGGAAAGACCGCCTTTTTCCTGAAGATCCACGAAGGTTAGTATCATGGGTCGAGAGGTCCAGGTATCCTGGGATTTAGGCGTTTCCTTCTGTTGCTGTCGAAACCGTTCGGCCAGTTCCTTCACCAGCCGGTCGATCTCGCTTCGCTTTTCCGTGTTTTTCTGAAGGGCGAGCATCTGCTCGGCTTTTTGGGCCAGAACGGCCGCAAACGTATCGGTTTTATCGAGGCCCTGCGCTTGACGGTAGGAACTCAGGGCGTTTTCCCATTTCCCCTCTTTTTCATAGGTCATTCCCTTATTGGATGTAGCTTCCACATAAAAAGGATCTACCGCGATGGCCTGGTCATAAAGCGATCTCGCCTGATCGAATTTGCCCAAATTCGCTTGAAAGCGCCCAAACTGGTTGAGTGCAGCGGCTTTTTGAAAGGGCTCCCCCTCTTTTTTAGCTACCGCTTTACCGTATTCGGCGCCCGCCTCGCTGGTTTTCTTCTGGCCGTAAAGAATGTCCGCTTTCACGAGATTCGCGTAGGGCCTTTCCGGGGCCATCTGTTCGACTTCCTGTGCCATGTTCAGGGCTTTTTGCGTATCCCCTTTTTTGGCATAGACGGCGCTAAGTCCTTCCTTCCCCAGAATTTCCGCCTGACCTTTCCCCGAGGATACGTTCTGGAAAATCTTTTCGGCGTTCGCCAGATTCCCCTCTTTTATTTCCGCATACCCCTTGACGGTTTTGGCTTTGATGTTTTCCGGGTTTTTCTCGATGACCGCATCGCTTATGGCCTTGGCTACCACGGTCTGTTTTTGTTGCAAGGTTCTTTCGGCAAGCTTTACCAGCATGATTTCAGTGGTTTTACCGCCCCCCTGGAAATAGTCGAGGATTTTCCGGTCCGGTCCGAGGATGCAGATGGTCGGCAGAATCGTCCGGGCGGCATAAAGATCGCTGACATTGCCGGGATCGAGGAGAACCGGAAATACCGGAGTGGTCTGAGAAATGAACTTGGCGGTGGATTCCCTGGCGGAGGTTGTAATTCCCCATACGGCCAGTTCCTGACCGGTGAAGCGCTTTGTCAGTTTGTCCAAACTGAAAAGACCTTCCTGACTCGGCCGGGAATCCGCATCGAAGAAGTACAGAATCGCCATCGGCCTGGATGCTATCCCATCAAGATCATAGGTTTTTCCGCCGGCATCTTTTAGAGAAAAGCCCGGAGCCGTCTGCCCGGGCACGATTTCGGCCATGCATAGCCGATCGGCTGTGAAAGATAGCAATAAAGCCATTAAACATTTCGTAAGAATAACTGATATTCGTCGCATTGTTTACCTCCTGTGGCTATTAGCTATCAGCTATCAGCTATCAGCTATTAGCTGTCAGCTGCTATCCGTTAGCTATCAGCCCTTAAATAATGCTGTTAACCATTCGCTTCATTTCGTTCTTTTTGTTGACAACTGCTCTTTATTTTTAACAAAATTCTAACCTCTAACCTCTAACCTCTAACCTCTAACCTCTAACCTCTAACCTCTAACCTCTCTCTCACCCCCACCTAACAAACAGCTAATAGCTCCCCCCCACGGGCGGTGCTATTTCATCGGTATCAGGCGAACCAATAACGGTAATTCACCCGAGTCCTTCAGTTGAACCTGTGCTTCATACTCGTAATAATCGGCGAGGCTTACCCGGACTTCGTATTTCCCGATCGGAAGATCAAGTTTCAGGGGAGTGTTTCCTCTAAATGATCCGTCTATAAATACTTGAGCGCTGGCCGGATTGCTGCTCACGTTCAATGCAGACAGCTGTGCGGGCGTAACCGGCTTGGGCTCGATAATCGGCGTGGGCAAGGGCGCCGGAACTTTCCGTATGGATTGAAACCAATAAAAGCCGATGATGGCAGCTAATATACAACCGGCAAGGACGGCATACCAAGCGGTTTTTCCGGATTTTTTGGGAGGAAGTGTGTTCTCGGCTTTCCCGGCGGGTTCGGCTTCGATAAGGCATGTCGATAATGCTTGCGCCAGAATTTTTCCACTCTGGAACCGGTCCTCCGGCGCTTTGCTCAGACATTTAACTATCAGCTCGGAAAGGGCTTTCGATCCGCCGCGTGCGACAAAAGGTTCCACCGCCATCGGATCCTGCGGTGTTTCGCTGGTAATTGCATTGAAAATGGAAGCGATGCTTTTTCCGGTAAAAGGTCTTCGACCGGTCGAGATTTCATAGAGAATCACCCCAAGAGAGTAAATGTCGGATCGGCGATCCACCGTTTGGCCCCTTACCTGCTCGGGGGACATATAGCTGGGGGTTCCCAGAATTTCACCAGCCTGGGTGAGCTGGGCGGCGGCTGGATCCTCAATTCGGGCGATTCCGAAGTCGGTAAGCTTTACACTCCCTTCGGACGTGAGCATGATATTGGAAGGCTTGATATCCCTGTGAACAATGCCTTGCCCATGGGCATAGTCAAGACTTTGAGCGACCTGAATGCCGATATTCATGAGTTCCTTGAGAGGGAGTGCTTTTTCCCGAAGGATTTCATCCAGGGGCCTGCCATCCAAAAACTCCATTGCAATATAGACTGTCCCATGGTCATGCCCCACGTCGAAAACCGTGACGATATACGGATGGGAAAGCCGGCCGATGGCCCGGGCTTCCTTTAAAAACCGCTGTGCAAAATCTTCACTGGTGACCCGGTCCGATCGAAGAACCTTGAGCGCAACCCGCCGGTCAATCTGAGGATCATGGGCCTGATAGACGACACCCATGGCGCCTCTTCCCAACTCTTTTTCTATTTCATATCGACCGTAATTCATAACGGATTTTTCTCTTTTAAAAAATTAAAGATGGTTTCCATCGGGATTAAAAATCCCGTAGTGGTGGTGCCGCGATATCTTCCCTTGACCACGGCAACGATGTTCCCATTGACGTCAAAAACGGGGCTGCCGCTGCTGCCATGATGGATTTCCATGCTTGCCTGCCATAGTGGCTGATCATTCATTTTTCGTGGCGGGGCGTTGATGGTTCCCGCATATACGGTGTCCCTCAGATTGTTGGGACATCCCACCGAAAAAATGGTTTCGCCCATTCCCAGGAGATTTCTGCCCCCGGAAAGATGGATCGCAGCCTTTGTTTTCAAGGCAATTTGAAGAATCGAAAGATCCACGTGGGGGTCCTTGAAAAGAAGCTTCGCCATTACCTCCCGGCCATCGAAAAGCGTGACGGTGATATGCTGGCTGTTTTCCAGATCGTGCGCCGTGCAGAGAACGAGCCCATTGGTATCGATAATGAAGCCTGAAAACTGGACGTTATTTTCATCCGATCGGGCATTGATGCAGACCACCGATTCAATTCTGGAAAGAACGGCCGCCGGTATGTTCCGCTCGGAATTCCGCGGCGCTTGCGTTGACGGGTTATGGCGGTATAGTGAGATGTGATCCCAGAATTGTTGTAGACGCACCTCGGGGTTCATTCCTGAAAAACTGGCCGACACTTGGGTTTCCAAAGCGGAGTGAGGAGAAAGATCCACCTGCCAGCTTTCCGGGTCTTTTATGGCACGGAGCCGAACATGTCCCATCTCCGGATCCGTACGTTGGATTCGATACCCGGAATCTCCCCACCATCTTATCAGCAGATCGGTCATTTCACCGACGGATAAGGGAATCCGTTTCTCCAATGCTTCTGTGGCGCTGTAACCCGGTTCGACAACCATGATGAGGGTTATCCATAGAATCATATGCCGGGCTAACAGCTTAAGCGGTCGTAAATAAATAATCATAACATCGGAATACCTTCAACGGCACAAGGAACTGAAACGAAATAGCGAGAAATTTGTAACTGCTCGGGAATACGGAATTCAGATGCCGGAATTCAGCGTTTTCCGGTCACTGAGAAGTTACGGGAATTCCATGGGTATTGCGTCATGGCTCCCGGGTTTCATTCGATTTCGATCAATACCACCGTAATATTGTCATGACCACCGGCAGCCTTGGCCAGCTCGATCAGTAGATCCGTTTTTCGTGTCAGCAGCGCCGTAGAAGCCAGCACTGCCATTATGTCCGCATCTTCAACCATATCCGTGAGGCCGTCGGAGCAGAGCAGAAAAATGTCACCGGTGGATAGATTCCCCCGAATGAGATCAAGAGCAGGTGTTTCATCCACGCCTACGGCGCGGAGAATTACGTTCTTCATCGTGTGTTTTCTGGCCTCTTCAGGTGTGATGAGGCCCCTGTCGAGTTGCTCCTGGACAAGAGAATGATCCTGAGACAGCTGTTTGAGCTGCCTGTTTTTATAACGATAACTTCGGCTGTCACCCATATGGCCGAGAATGAATTTATCCTCGGAAAACACCATCAGCTCAGCCGTGCACCCCATGCCTTTATGCTCCGGAATTTCAACCGTATGCTTTATGATCCGGGCATTTGCCAAAATAAAACTCTGTTGAACCAGATTGACGGGGTCTGAACTGGAAAGATTCGCCGTTGAAAACACCTCCAGCGTCGTTTCCGAAAAAATCTGACTGGCGAGCTCACCGGCGGCCGCGCCGCCCATGCCATCCGCTACCAGACAAAAACCGAATTCAAGTTTTACCAGGAAAGCATCTTCGTTGTTGGGGCGTCGAAGACCGCAGTCCGTTTTGCCGAATGAGACGATTCTATGCATGGCCGCTCGCACCGTAAAAGAAGGTAATTAGCATATCGAAATATCAGACTGTCTATTATCTAACGGGAATGCATTATAAAATCAATTGATTTCTCCAAAACCGGCGGATTGACGGCACTCCGGTTCTTATTCCATGCGAACCGCTCCGCCTTCCATGGCGCAATGAAACTGCTTGACATGTAAGCGCAATTATTATCTATAAATACTCATATGTTGATATTTGCGAGTCGCTGGCCTCTTCAACCGTTTACAGAGCAAAAGGATCATGAAACAACCACCCACCATCGTTATTCAACTGATTCATATGGAAGGCCCGCTGAAAGGGGAAATTCAGGAGTTCCATCAGCCGGAGATTCTTATCGGCCGGAGCGCCACCTGTCAGGTCTGCTTTCCCAAGGATTTGGCTATTGTATCCCGTGTGCACGCTCGCATTGTTCGTGAGGGCAATCGCTTTATGCTGATGGATCAGAGCACTAACGGCACATTCGTAAACGGCAAACAGGTGAAAGAGGCCATTCTTAAGGATGGGGATATCCTTGTTTTCGCCGAGGGCGGGCCCAAAGTCAGTTTTCTATCTCAACTGCTGGAAGGCGTTGCGGATGTCGGCCATGCAGTTCAACCGGCCGCCGTTGCCGCGCCCATGGCCTCCGGGCCGATCCGGGTTTCATCACCGCCGGCCGCGCCGGAATATCCTTCGGAACGGCCCGTGCCCCTGTCGCCCCCGCCTCCGGAACGACCCGTTGTTTCAGCGCAACCGGTTTCGGTTCCGTCCCTCACTCCGCCGCTTCCTCCGAAACCGCCTGTTTTCGAACCGGCTTCGGCGCCGCATTCAGGGGATTTTCCGATTCAACAGGTTAAAAAGCCCCTTGTGGTGCAGTACGGCCCGACCCTGCAAGCCTATAATGTCCTTCCGGTGACGATCGGAAGAGGGGCTCAATGTGATTTCCGGCTCGATCATCCCGCTGTTTTTGAACGTCATGCGCTGATTTTTTACCATCAGGAACAATACTGGGTAAAAGATCTGACCGGAAAAAATGTGGTCCGGATAAATGGCCGGAGCGTTGAAGGTCAGGGGATGCTGGATACCGACTATCGTCTCTCGCTGAGTGACCAGGGACCGGATTTTAAGTTTCTGGGGGGAGGGCGCCTTGCGGAAATCGAGGTGGAAGTGCCGGAAGCATCTCAAACGGCATCTGATCGGGAGGGGGGGAATGCAAGCTCCGGCGCATCTCAGGGAAAAGGGGTGAAACAGCTGGGCGCCATGATGAAGAAAATGTTGAAAAGATGAGGTAACTCCCCAGTGGTCAGGGGATATCAGTGGTTATCTGTCCGGGGAAGGTGATCGAAATGACACCCGCCCAGGCGCACATGCATTTGGAGGAGTCATTCAGTGCCGGCATGTTGGCGATTTGCACCATTGGGGAACCGGGAGTCCAGGGCGCCATCGTATTCGGTATGCACGGCATCGGCGTCAATACTCCCAAAGCCGCGGTTGTCGCGGCGGCTACGGTCGGATTCGCCGGTGAGCTGCACATTCCGAATGGCATGATATTCACCATCGGTTTGTGGTCCATGATATTGGCCGCCGGTACACCGCCAGCATTCACCATGTTGACCGGCAGCACGATCAGACTGCTCGGGGCCACACCGAAGCTGCATTGGAGCATGGCGCCGTTGACTACCTGCTTGGGCATATCGATTTTCTCCCGCTATAGTGTTGCTTTATCGTGCGTTGTTGAGAGGGGGATTTCGGCCTTGATCATCGTATCGGCCACGCCAGGGTATTATTTCCCGAGCGCCATCTGATCTTCCCGCAGCGCATTGTTGATAAACATGAACTTTCGGCGGACCTTCGAGTCCTCATCTTCCATCAGATAGAACATGACCGGTCCGAAGACGGTCTTTAACTCTTGCGCATTGCAGGTCGGCAAATATACCCGCAGAACCCGCGGATCATAGTACCGGAAATAGAGTGACTTGGCGGATTCGTCATACACCATCAGGAATTTACGGAAATGCCTGCGAAGCTCCTTCAAATCCACCCGGGTCACCCCAAATATCCCCCAATGATTTCCCCATCCATGGGTAATGACCCAGTCGGTAAAGGGGGTGTCACGTTCCATAAAAGCCAGATAGGGGGCCACCTCCGCCATGTCGGGCGCCAGTTCGCCCCGGTAGAGACAGATGTGCTCCGGGTTGAAAGTGGCCATGTTGGCCAGCAAATCGGGTACGGAAGCACCGTCCAGGATGGTGAAAACCTGGGTTCCCGGTGTTGAAAAAAGCTGTGCTTTCACTGCTTGAACCATCGTCGACTCAATCATGTTTTGACACTCCGAAAAACGATTAAATGGTGCGGATGCCTCTTTGCAATCGATGTTCCAGCCCCACGGGCCGGTAATCAGTGCGGTCAGGCTTCGCATAAGGCCGCGGCGTTCTTCGCGGCCTCCTTCAAGGACGCGGCCTGCTTACCGGGAGGCGCTGGTGGTGGAGGCGGGGCTTTGGTGCTCGATGCCCCAGTGGCTTGAACCATCTTCCCCGGCTCCGCCTTGTCCGCTTCCTTCGGCGCCGTGGGCGCATCCGGCGAGGCGCCCGAGCCCGATCCGGCGGATCCGCCGCTGTTGATCTTCACCGCCGGCGTCCCCGTGATGGATATCCCGGTGGGACCGATATCGATAAAATTTCCACCTACTTTCAGCGAGATTTGCAGCCCCGCTTCGATTATCACCTTCATTCCGGCTTTGAGATGGATCTCCTGACCCGCATCGAGCGCATGCAGGGTACCTACTTTCTGATGCAGGGCCTCTCCGGTGGTCAGGGAGACAGACCCGCCGATCTTCTGGTTCTGGTCCCCAACCACCTCCATATGATTGTCGCCACTGACCTTTTCGAACTGGTCCTTAATGACGATGAGATGACGCTCGTTTCCGATCCATTCAAGACAATCCTGCTTCACCCGGTTGTCCAGTTGTTTTTCGGCATGGATGAAGAGCTGCTCCGAGCCCTTCTTGTCCTCGAAGCGGATCTCGTTGAAGCCCCCCCCTCCGGGAGATGAGTAGGACTTGAGGGTGCTTTTGGTCTTTTCTCCGGGCAGCGCGTAGGGAACCGTTTGGGTCGCGTTATACACCCGTCCGGTGATAATCGGACGGTCCGGATCCCCTTCCAGAAAATCAACGATTACCTCCTGGCCGACGCGGGGAATAATCATTCCCCCCCAGCCCGAACCCGCCCATGCCTGGCTGACGCGGATCCAGCAGGAACTGTTCTTTTCCCGGTCCCAATGAAACCGCACCTTGACCTGACCATACTCATTCGTATGGATCTCTTTATCACTATCGGTTCCCACCACGGTTGCCGTCTGGACGCCTTCGACAATGGGTTTGGGTGTCAATTGTTGAGGGCGGAAAGGGATTTCATGCGGAATGCAGGAGAAACTGTTGCTGTAGAATGCCCCTCCTTCACTGCCGCTATCCTTGATATTTGAAGCGGCCATGTGCGAAATTTCCGTCAGCACATAGGGCTTGTCACTCATATCTTCCCGAAAATAGTCTTTCAAATCAAACCGGTATCCGGTGCAAAAGGCGCGACAGTTGCTCGATCCGGAAAGCGAAGTAATTTGCGCTTCCTCACCTTGCATGAGGATATTGGCGAGTATATCGCCTTCCGACCGGTTGGCAAACTCCGCGGGATAGTCATATATTTCGCGTTCGCCGGGACCCAGCTCGATCGTACTGACGGCATTCGCGAGGAGGTTTGCCGAAGGCGTTTCAAAGTTATAATCATTCAACGAGAATTTACCGACTCTTATTTCCTGCTGAACTTCAAGGGAATGGATGACATCCTCATCAAGAATAACGCCTCCTTCAGTTTGCTGATATCGGGCGGTCTCCTGCTTCGGACAGACCGGGTGCTCCGAGGATGAATCGGCCAGAACCATCGTGTGTTTACCCGATTCGTGCTCAAAAAAATAATAGATGCCCTCTTCTTCCATCAACCGGGATACAAAGTTAAAGTCGGTCTCCCGGTATTGCACGCAATATACTCTTTTATTGTGTGGCCCATGAAGCCGAAGTGAAAAATCCGAAAAGCCATTATCCGTAAAAACCTGTTGAATGATTTCCGGCACGGGACGTTCTTGAAATATCCGCATGTCGGCTGTTTTCGCCAGTAGCCAGGGCCAGGGAACGAGGGTCGCCGAATATTGGGAAAAATAGCCCGCTTCCAATTTTACGGTGCCGCTGCCGCTTTGAGAAAAGGAGGCGATCAAACCATTAATGAACCGTTTCTCACCCCCGGCAAGATCAATGGATAGCGTAACGTTTTTGCCGATAATGTCCGCGAAGGGGATACGGTGATTTTCGGAAAGAAGGGTAAGCCGATAATTAAAAAGCCTGGAGATGCTTTCCGTGCCGCTGAACTCACTGAGCAGCAGGGCATCCTGCCCCAAGGGCGTTTCAATTGAAATCAGTCTGTTTTCCTGAATAGGCATGGCATGTCAACCTTGATTGTAAGACTTGTCGAGAAAAAAACCGATCCTTATCCTCATGTTTTACGAATTGATCAATTTTTTCATTTTGTCAAATACAATGTCCTTTATTCCTCCCACCGGCCCGCCAGCCGGGTGAGCGGCGTCGTGATAGCCTGAAAGCGGGCAAGTCGGACGGTGTCCTGGTCGAGAAAAGACAACAGTGGCATGAGCCCGTTATCGAGGATCATTTCCGCCGCGCGCTGGGTAAGGAGGGTCTCGGCGCAGGGCAAAAGCTTCGATTCCGCATCCTTTTTGTATAGATAAAGCGGAAGGTTGGTCACATCGAGCAGATCGCCGGGTCTGAGTTGCCAGCCGTTCGAGCTGAAGGACTGCCCCAGAAGGAGTGCGCAGGCGAAAGCGGCATTTCCCCAGAGAAAACTCTCGTGATCCGAAGAAGAAGATATTTCCTCGAAATCGAAAGCCTCCACGGGGTCGGTGTCCGCGCCGTATGGCAGCCGAAGCAGGAAGCGGGGCAGAGCAAGGCCGATATAGGCGGCCTCGGGGAGCTTCCGAAGCGCCAGCCAGGCTTGAATCGCATCCGGTCTGGCGGCCGGTTCCCAGTCATCCGGATCAGGCGTTTGGGCGAGGGAGTTTTGGCACACCATTTTATCGCTTGCCGCGGCAATAAAGGGGGCTCCGGATGCCTTGGCAATTTTAGCTATCCGGCCCAGAAATTCGACATCATCGACATTTTGCTCAAAACGGTAGTTGCCGATCAGCACCGCCCAGGGGGCAGTGCCGGGAGTCTCAAGAGTTTGTTCAACCAGAAGCCGGAAAAGACCGGTTGACCGTAAGTTCTCGACGCTTCCCAGATCTCTCTCAAGCTCCGTTTTGGAGATGTCCAGCAGATAGAGTTTCAGCAGGACATCCGTTTCCAGTCGGGAGACGAGAAAATAGAGCGCTTTCCAGGCCGCCTCCAACGCTGAAAAATCGGGGTGATGCAATATCAGGCGCATCAGTTCTCCGGCCGCGGAATCCACGGCGGCTATCATTTCGGCCTGCCGGGGATGAGGATCGGATACGAGATGGGGCCTCACAATTTCCCGCAGAAAAGAGTGCCATTCCGATGGGGGGGCGATGGAATCGGTTCCGGTCTGTTCCCCCGGCGTTTGGGCAATGATCTCGTCCAGAAGATTTCCGGAAACGGGGTCGGGTTTTCCGGCGGGGGCATTTTTCGATGCGGACGGTGACATTGTTTTCTCAGCGCGGGTTTCCACCCCTTTCAGGCCGCCGGCAACGGCAGCGAAAGTGGCGGGATTCTCAAGACTCGTTCTGGTGTCCCGCAAGGCCTGGAATACTTCCAATCGATCAAAGAGATGATCCGGATGAAAATCTTCCAGTTCGGAAAACCCGATAACGACCGGCGGGGCGGTTGGCCCCAGCACGGGCAGCGCTAATTTAACGCCGAGTTTTCCTATCAGCGAATCGAAATTATCCCGATCCACCCGGATTGGCCGTTGGTTTGCCAATGGGTTGCCCGATGAGATAATATCGCGATTCTCTTGTCCCGTAAAATCTCCCATGATGAGGATACGGAAAGGGTCTTGCGGATCCGGCGCCGAGGCATTAGTGTCCATGTCCGCGACCAGATTAAACTCAAGTTTACCAAATGTGATGGGATCCGGCATCGTTTCATCTCCTTTTTCGTGACACCACTATCTGTCCGGGTACCGGTTCCTCGTTCTCCTTTCGCAGGATCGCAAATGAGATGGAATGAATCCCGAGACCGGCTGCTTCAAGAGCGGTCTTGACATAGGATCTGGAGTGGGCATACCGGCCGTGGGAATTGAGCCGGAAGCCTTCACTGTCATCTCCGGCATCTTCCAGGGTAAAGGCCAGGATGCCATCGGATTTCAATGCGCCGGCAGCCGCCTTAAAGACCGATTCCAGGACACCGAAGTAACACAAGGTGTCCGCCGAGGCGATGATATCAAAGGCCTTGGATTTTTGATTGAGAAAATCCGTCAGTTCGGCAAGAATGAGCTCGTCGTAGATCTTTCGTCCCCTTGCCCTTGCCAGCATGCCGGGGGACAAATCGACTCCGGAAAGACAGCGGGCATAAGGACGCAGAAGCGGTGCGCAGAGACCGGTTCCGCAACCGGCATCCAGGATATCGAGTGTTGCCGCCGGCTCGGGAATCGCGGCGGCAAGCGCTTCCGTGAGGAGGGCGGGGGCGCGATATTCGAGATGCGCTATCAGGTGGCTGTCGAAGCTGTTCGCTAAATCATCGAACACCTGTTCGATGTAAAGGTTCGGCGCTCTCTCCGGCGCATCCTTTTCAAGGAAGGAGGCTTTTAGAAAAAGAATGACCGGATTTCCCGGATCCTTTTCGAGCCACTTTTCGAACATGTCGGCGGCCTCTTCACGACGGTTCGCCAGCAGATAGCTTCGCGCCAGGCCCTGCCAGGCCACGGCGTAGTCGGGGGCGAGAGAGACCGCTTCCCGATAGGCACTGATGGCGCCATCCAAATCGCCTGATTTTCGCAGCGCATTTCCCATGTTATACCGGAATTCGGCGGAATTCGGCGCCAGTTCGGCAGCGCTGCGATAGGCTTCGACGGCTTCCACCGACCGGTTTAGGGCCATGAGCACAACGCCCAGATTGTTATGCGCGGGACCGTGGCCGGGGTTGAGAGAAATGGCTTTACGATAACAGGCTTCCGACTCCGCGCCTCTTCCCAGACCCTCCAGCACGTTTCCCAGATTATTGTGCGCATCCGCATTATCGGGCGATAAGACGATGATGCGCTCGATCAACGCAACGGCTTCTTCATGCCGGTTCTGCTGATGGCAGAGGAGACCCAGAAAGTGCAGGGCGTTTAAATTCTCCGGCGCTGATTTCAGGATGAGTTTATAGAGATGTTCCGCTTCGGGCAGGCAATTGCCCTTGTGAAGTTTGAGAGCCAGGTGAAGCGCCTCGTCGATTTCAAGTGTCACCCCGGGTGTTGTATTCGAGTCTCTTTCTGTCACCATCATAGTCTTCCCACCTGAAAAAGGCGGCCACGGAGGGCCACTTTTACCTGATATTGTACACAAAGCCGTCCCCATCCACCGACACCGTCACCTCGCTGATCGGTTCCCCCGCCGCCATTCGGGTCAGCAGCTCTCTGCTGAGTTCCGGCATCAGGGTATGAGACATGATATGATCGATGTTTCTCGCACCGCTGTCAACCTCGGTGCAGCGGCGGGCAATGGATTCCACCACATCATCGCCGTAGGTAAGAACCGTATTGCGATTCTCCCGCATCCGTTTAACCACCTTGTTGAGTTTGAGTCTGGTAATAAATCGCAGATTTTCATCCGAAATCGGGTAATAGGGAATTACCTTCAATCGGCCCAGGAAGGCCGGTTTGAAGTGCTTCTGTAAATCAGGCCGCAGGGTTTCGGCAAGGGTCTCGGGATCGGGCTTCGTCTCCTCGTCGGCGCAGAGTTTCATGATCGTATCGGTTCCCAGATTGGAGGTGAGAATGATGAGATTGTTTTTGAAATCGATCCGACGGCCTTCCCCGTCCTCCAGTGTTCCTTTGTCAAAGACCTGGTAAAAAAGCTCCATGACATCGTTGTGGGCTTTTTCCACCTCATCGAGAAGAACGACGCTATAGGGCCTGCGTCGCACCGCCTCTGTGAGAACACCGCCTTCCCCGTATCCGACATAGCCCGGGGGAGATCCCTTGAGACTGGAAACGGTATGCGCCTCCTGGTATTCGGACATATTGATGGTAATGACGTTTTCCTCTCCACCATATAACAGATCCGCCAGGGCGAGAGCGGTTTCCGTTTTTCCGACGCCGCTCGGACCGACCAGCATGAAAACGCCGGTGGGTTTGGATGGATCTTCAATGCCGGCATGGGCGGTCTGAATGGTCTGGGCCATGGCTTTTAATCCATGATCCTGGCCGATCACCCGTTCCGCCAGGAGTTTATCGAGATTCAGCACGGTGGTGATTTCATCGGCGCGCATTCGGCCCGTGGGAATGCCGGTCCAACCGGAAATGACCTCGGATATGGTTTCCGAGTCAACGGAGATGGCAACCAGGGGAGTATTCGCCTGAACCGTGAGAAGCTCTGCCTCGGCGGTTTTAAGCTCTTCCTGTTTTTGGGGCAGAACCGGGTCGGCCGGGTCTTTTTGGTGCGTTTCCAGCAGATCCTTTTGGATGGCAAAAATACGGTCGGCAACTTCCATTTCCGCCTTCCATTTCTTTTCCAGCACTTCGAGCGATTTTTCAAGTTCCAGCCGATCGGCCGCCAGAGATGCAATTTTCCCGGAATGTTCCCGGCCCATCAGGGCCTCTTTCTCCAGAAGTTTTGTTTCCCGATCGATTTGCCCCAGTCGCCGGGTGGCCTCCTCGACGGCCGGCGGACTGGTGGTCAGTCCGATGGCAACCCGGGCGCAGGCGGTATCGAGAACGCTGACCGACTTGTCCGGCAACTGCCTTCCCGTGATATAGCGATGGGAAAGATGAACCGAGTCCCGCAGCGCCTCGTCCGTGATCATGACCTTGTGGTGATTTTCCAGAAAGGGGGCGATGGCCCGCATCATGACCATGGCGGTTTGTTCATCCGGTTCTTCCACTTTCACCACCTGAAAACGGCGGGCAAGAGCGGCGTCTTTTTCAAAGTATTTCTTGTATTCCGCCCAGGTCGTGGCGGCAATGGTTCGCAATTCCCCCCGGGCGAGGGCGGGCTTCAGAAGATTTGCCGCATCCCCGGCGCCGGCCGATCCCCCGGCGCCGATCAGGGTATGGGCCTCGTCAATGAAGAGAATGATCGGCACCGGCGAGGACTTGACCTCACTGATGACCTGCTTGAGTCTTTCCTCAAACTCCCCCTTGATACCGGCGCCGGCCTGAAGAAGGGCGAGATCAAGCGTATGAATGGCGACTCCCCGCAATGGTGGCGGGACATCCCCTTCGGCGATTCTGAGCGCAAATCCTTCCACCACGGCTGTCTTTCCAACCCCTGCCTCGCCTGTGAGAATGGGGTTGTTTTGCCGCCGGCGGATGAGGATATCCACCATCTGGCGGATTTCAAAATCACGGCCGAGAACCGGATCGATCTCCCCTTTTTTGGCTTTGGCGGTGAGATTGACGGTGTATTGCGCAAGGGCCTGTCCCTTGCCGTGTGAAACCGGTGTTCCTCCGGCGGCTGGACCCTCCGCTGCTTTTGAAATCGCTTCACTGTCCTCCGCTGAACCGGCGGTTAAATCGGCAAAACCGTCTTTCAGCGTTTCCATCGAGATTTTTTTGAACAGCGGTGAGCTTGAGATGAGCCCTCTTGCCGACTCCGGATTGGAAAGAAGTGCCAGCAGAATGTGGCCGGAGCGAATGGCGGAGGCTTGAAAATCCACTGAAGCGACGAGCCAGGCCTCTTTCATCATCTGCGGAATTCTGGGAGAAAGGGCGGGGGTACGGGCGTTTCCCGTCTTGAATTTTTCGATAATCCCCAGAAGATCTCCGATCAGGTGGGACTCGTTTATTTCAAAGTATCTTAAAATTTTCTGAAAATCCGTGTCCTGAATATCCAGGAGCTTAATGAAAAAATGCTCCAGCTCCACATCGTAATGGGTGTGGGACAGGCAGAGGCCCGCCGCGGATTCAAGGCTCTTGCGACAGGCGGTATTCAGTTTTCCGATCAAGGATTTGAGATTTGAGATGGCCATGTTAAAAAATCTCCGTATGAGTTTTAAGTTTTAAGAAAATCACTTCACGTTCCGGTTTCTATTCTTCCCTCTTCGAAAGTAATATGCGGGTCTTCCGGGTGCGTGTAGCCGGGACTTTTGATCCAGGTTGACCATCCGAGAAGGGGTGGGGCGGGGGACCGCTCCCCCAAAACGCAGGGTGGCACCTCTTCCCGCTTTAAAAAGACCCGAACGTCAAATTCATATTCAATTCCGACCATATACCGCACCAGCGAAAAAATCGGGCTCAGCAGATCGCCTGTCGGCAGAAAGCGCAAAAACGCCATGAGACCCATGGGCCCGAGATGAACACGGAATTTCGTTTGGCATTCCCAGACAAAACTGCCGCAGACGGCATCCGTTCCGAGTTGTGCGTTTGCGGCTCCGATACTAGTCTGATCCTCGCGGGCAAGGGGGATCATTCTTTCGACGAACTGTTCAACGGAAACCAGGGTGCCGGAATAATAGGCCACGGCCGATTCAATGGCGACCGCCGAAGGAATTTGGCGGGATAGCAACCCACTGTAAAAAGAAAGGGATTCTTCGGGCAAGCCGATGCGGCCCCGAAGGCCTTTTGTTCCCAGGCCCGTAAGACTTAAAAGATAGCCGGAAAGTTTGTCTCTGGCGCCCGGAAGATAGGTTGCCGGGAATTGGTGCTTTTTCCAGGCGAGATAAAACAGAGAGATGAGCCGATGGTGAAAGATATCGAGAAAGGCGGCCAGAGTGACGTCTTTCTCGCGCCTTCGGGCAATGGCCAGTTCGGTGTACCAGTGCGGCAGTACACCGGAGGGGCCAATCAGCCCCATAAAGGCGACTTCCATCCGGGCCGGTGTTTCCGCCGCGCCTGGGGAAATGCCGCCAATATCGCTTGGCGGAAAAGCCAATCCCTGTCTTGCCGAAAAGTGTACGGCTTCCTCGCGTGGATCCAGGGTTTGTCCCAAAGGCTTTCTTCCGGGAGAAATCTTTTCAATTAGATCCACCGCTTTGAAGAACGAAAAGGAATAGAATTCCTTAATCAGGCGCTCTTCTATAGTAGAATGCGATTGCCGCTTCTCGGAGCCCACTCTTTCAGCACCTCTTTTTTCTGAATCGTTTTTGCCACCATCTGGCTAAAGGAATTAACGGACACATACTGGCCCAGAAACCGCTCCAGGATGCCGGCAAAAAGAAAAATGCCGGCACCGACATACTTATCCTCATCAAATTCGATGGTTACCTGAATACCACGGCCGATGGACTGGCCCAGTCTCTTGGTGACATAGCGCGATGTCAACCGGGTAATTCCGCTGATCTGTTGCCGGGTTGCGGGGGAATTATCAAAATCGTAAAGGCTGAGAATTTCCCGAAGCGCCTCCACGCCACCTTCGACGATCGACAGATAGTTAAGCGACAGATGTGAGATGAGGCGCCAGTGGAGTGATCCGCCCAGTGAGGGCCGACGGGACGGCGTCGGTTTCATGATGCTGGTAACTTTTTTCAGGGGAGCGGCAATTTCCAGATCAAAATCACCCTCCGGGGCGCCGAAGGGGAGCCGGGACGGAAGATCCCGGTTCGTGCAGGTGGCATGAATCGTCAGGATTTCAACGCCGGGGTCCGTTGGCCGGAAGTTCAGATCGGTAAACGATAAATACACCTCCGTACCGTTATCTCCTTTTTTCCCCGACTCGCGCCGCTGAATATTCCAGAAGGCCTGTCGGCTATCCGCCTCTGTCTGATTGAGGTGATGGCGAATGGAATAGAAAGGCTTGTAATCGTAAACTTCATCGGTATTGACGGCCCCCGAGGCCATCACCCGGTCAACGGTGAATACTTCCGTGACCTCCTGCCGTCTGAGGTCGGGTACCACCCGGTACTCGGTCCTGCGTTGTTCCACCCGGATGGGCTCGGTGATCTTCGAAAAGAGATTGATGGCCGGTGCGGCATTGAGACAAAACGTGTCACGATTGACCACGAGGTTGGGTTTGGCCATCCGATTTAAATAAATCCAGATGTCGAGCGTGTTCCCAATGGGCGCGCCCTTTATCCTGTCAAGGTTTCGCAGGTCAAAAAAAAGAAACTTTTCAGGAAAACAGAAATATTCGAACAGCAGCCGATAGCCCGGGAAAGACCGCTTCGGAAAAGATAATGCCGATTCATCTTCCTCAAATCCCACCGGGCCGATAGGCAGGGGCGAGAGAACAATACGACGCGAGCCGGCCGAGTCTCCGGCCGGTTCACACTCGACCTGGCAAACATTGTTGAACAGAAGCTCGTAAAGATGAAAAACGTGCTGATGCTGGCCGTGGAGATAAAACCGTAGACTTTTCCAGTCGAGCTGGGAAAAGGGGATGTTATTCGCGGTTTTTAGTTGAATATAAATCGCCTGCTGGGCGTCTTTCATCAACACTCTCGGGTCCCTGAGCCCGGCGGTCACAACTTCAACAGGCCAGATTTCTATGGGTTGGCATGTCGTAAACTGACAGGGGGTGCCTGAGACGGGCTTGGAATAGAGTTTCGTCCCCCGATCGATCCGATAGCCGCCTTCGGAGATATTCTGCATTATCGGTTCGAACCGGGCTATGGTCAACGACGGGATGGGATTGTTATAATGAGGGTAAATGACATTGAATAAAGATTGGGTGATTTCCGGGAAATCGTCATCGATTTTTTTATGAATGCGGCCGCTGATGAAGGCAAAGGCTTCAATCAGACGTTCCGTGTGCGGGTCCGAAGATTTGTCGTGTTCAAGGAGCAGGCGTCCGGCGATCTTCGGGTATTTTCCAGCAAACTCCGTTCCCATTTGCCGGACATAGCTCAGTTCCTGTTCGTAATAATTCAGCAGTGAATCATCCATGAAGATCTACTTTAAGATAGAATATTTGCTTCTGTTTAAATCAAAACTCGTGTCAAAGGTCACTGGTTCCGTTATGGGATTGATGACCAGGATGGCGGTGATCCTGAACCCGAGGTCCCTGCTGCTGACGATTCGGGAATCGATATGAACGGTGACATTCTTCAATCTCGGCTCAAACCGGGATATGGTCTTTTCAATCTCCAGACGCAGTTGCGATCTCACCGAAACGTTTCCGGGGTTTCGGCTGGTATAGTCCGGCAAGCCGTAAACGAAGAGGGAATTATTAACCTCTCTGAACGCAACCGGGGGGGTGAGAATGTGACGTCTCGCATTGAGGAGATTTTCCAGATCTCTTGCAACCTTATCCTTTATCTGCCCCATATGAAAGCGATCCTGGACAGGATCACGGGAATTTCCGGGTTCATCATCAATGAGCCTGTCCAGGATGGAGGCTTGAACATGTACCATTTTTTCTATCATTTAGGTATGTTTTCTTTAATACTGAACTTGAACGGCAGTGCGGAGTCCCCTGAACCGTCCGCCTTTTGCGGCGTGTAGATGTACTCGAACTCTGCAAAGTTAAACGAGATGCTTTCCATTATCCGATCTTCGCCGCCGCTGGCGCCGGATTGCACGGAAGAGATGAGGCAATCCGTCATCTTGAGCTTGACGTACTCCAGCGGCTTATCCCCCGCTTTTCGTACCGTCAACAGCGCCTCTTTAATATGCTTGCCCGTGGCCACATGTTTTAGCAGGGCATGCGAGGATGAATCGACATATTTGGTGAAGCTCATATCATTGAAATTTACTTTTCCGGATCCGCCGCCGCCGCCGCCGCTGAAAGTGCCTGACTGCGTGGCGCCCCAACTCCAGGAGAGGACATCAATTTCATCCTTATGCGCACTATCATGGGATTCTCCTTTGATGCCTTCGACCTTCAAAAACATATCGTGTGCCATATTGCTACCTCCAATTTTATGGGACTCGATGAGTCCTCTGTCTGATTACCGTTAACGTGTCCTGTCGGTTCACTTTCCTGCCGGGTTTGTTTGATCCTGATTTCTTCACCTCCTTACGTAAAAGACATAAAAAACATAAGGTCACATCACTTTGCCGGTGGGGGAAGATCCGCAACCAGCCGTAGCGAGACGCTCAGTTCGTCCAGCTGGTAATGGGGTTTTAAAAAGGCGACCGCACGGTATGCACCCGTTTTACCAGGTATTTCACTGACATCGACCCGGGCTTCCCGAAGCGGATATTTGGCCTTCATGTCCTGACTGGCATCATCATCGCCAAGGGTGTAGTTATTGATCCAGGCGTTTAGAAATGTCTGCGCATTGGCCCGGGTCATGAAACTGCCGATCTTGTCCCGCATGATGGACTTTAAGTAATGAGCAAATCGGGAGACCGCGAGAATATACTGGAGCTGGGAAGAAAGTCTTGCGTTGGCGTTAGCGGAATCGGTACTGTAGAGCTTGGGCCGGTTAGCCGTCTGTGTGCTGAAAAAGGCGGCATAGTCGGTGCCCTTGCAATGAACCAGCGGAACAAAACCGAGATCGGCGAGCTCTTTTTCCCGTCTGTCGGTAATGGCGATTTCGGTGGGGCATTTGAGGGCGACATCCCCCTCATCCGTGCTGAAGGTATGCACGGGCAGGCCCTGAACCAGACCCCCGCCTTCCACGCCCCGAATGGCGGCGCACCAGTGGTATTTGGCAAAGGCTTCGGTCAGACGGGTCCCCAGCGCGTAGGCGGCATTTCCCCATAGATATTTCTTATGATCGGTGCCGTCCACCCGCTCCTCAAAATCAAAGGTTTCGACCGGGACATTGGCTTTGCCATAGGGAAGCCGCATCAGAATATGGGGCATTGCCAGGGCAACGTATCGCGAATCCTCCGAGTCCCGGAAGGATTTCCACTTGGCATAATCGATACTCTGAAATATTTTCGTCAGGTCCCGCGGTTCCCCCAGTTCGGTAAAACTGTCAAAATTAAAAATTTCCGGCGCGGCGGCGGATATAAACGGTGCATGGGCAGCCGCGGCGACCTGGGAAATTTTTTCCAATAGCGACAGATCCTGGGGATGTTTTCCGAATTCGTAATCTCCGATCAGGGCGCCATAGGACGCGCCGCCGAACATGCCGAACTCCTCTTCGTAGACTTTCTTGAACAGGGTGGACTGGTCAAACTCGGCCGCCTTTTCCATGTCCTTGAGAAGATCTTTTTTGGACACATTCATAACCCTGAGTTTAAGTCTCTCCCCGGTTTCGCTTTGCTGCACCAGATAGGATAGCCCTCTCCAGGATCCCTCCAGCTTTTGAAAATCCTGATGGTGCATGATTTCATTCAGCTGGTCGGAGATCAGGGAATCGATGGCGCTGATCCGGGCCGTAATCATGGCTTCGGTATTTTTGGAAACCGTTATGGCGCCGTCCATGATCTGGGAAACGAATTCGCCGATGACGTCTTTTGCAAAGTCCCGCTGACTCTCCTCCCGGGCAAGGCGTCCATCGGAAATGATCTTGTCCAGAAGGCTTGTTTCTCCCCCGGCTGCCACAGCCTGCACAGCTTCCGGTTGGACCTGTTGTTCTTTCTCTGCCATCTCGCCCTCCTTTATTCCTTAGTGGGTTCGTCTTTCTTTTTATCCACACCGGCTTCCTTGCCTAATTTTTCCAGGGAATCCGAGCTGGAAATGATATCCTGAAGCAGTTCATCCAATTTATCATTCCCGTCCAGTTTATTGAGAAGCTCGGAAAGCCGGCCTCTTGCATCAATAAGCTTTCGAAGAGGGTCCACCTGTTTTGCAATCTGCTCGGGATGAAAATCATCCAGGGATTTAAACCGGAGTTCCACCGCCAGCTGACTGCCGTCATTTGTGAGTTTGTTATCCACTCGGTAGGCGAGTCTCGGTTTCATGCCGGCCAGTACATTGTTAAAATTGTCGCGATCGATTTCAACAAATTTCCTCTCCTTCATCTTCGGAAGCGGTTCATCGGGTTTTCCGGACAGATCCGCCAGCACCCCGACCACGAAAGGAATTTCCTTCATTTCAATCGCTCCCCCCACCTCCACATCATAAGTGATCTGGACCCTGGGAGCTCTTACCCGGTCAAGGGTATGCTGCAAACTTTCTTTGGCCATGTTATCCTCCTTTTTGATGATGCAAAACGCAATGTTCGGAAAGTCTCATAATAAGGCCTTGAACGTCAATTATACTCCAGAACCTTTGTAACATCCAGCGTGCAAAGTTTCGTCAACAGCTCCTTCGCCCTGGTTAGATCTTCATCCGAAGCGCCTTCAGCGGTAAGACACCGATGAAGCGTGGCCAATACATCGGCAATCCAGATGGGAGATTCCCATTGGGAAAGGTGCAATTCCTCAACCAGGGTATTGAGGGATTCCGCCATGGGCCTGGCAAGATCATAGCGGCCGGCTTTCAAACAGAGTTTGGCCATCAAGAGACGGTAGTTCGTTTTTTCCCGCTGGGATTGTGCGCTGCATGCGGCGCCGAGCAGCTGTTCCATGGCCGCTTTGATGCCCGAGGTCTTAAATTTCGACAGCGCCTCCTGCCATACCGCCTCCTCCATGCCAGCGGAGCCCAGCAACCGATTCACATGATAAGCGCTCTTTGAAACGCGGAGTCCGATTCCAACCGCCGGGGACGGGAGATGGTCGTCCGGGTGGGGTGTAATTGCACCGGAAATTTCATTCACCGGTGTAGTTTCCGGCACATCCCGTGGGGCTTCGGTAACAGGGTCGGGTTCCAGTATCTTTTTTTCTTTTAGAATTCTTGAAACCAGAAGTTCGCAGTCCTCCAACGATGTTTTCAATTCGGTCAGCCTCGGCGCCTCCCGGCCGAATTTTTCATCGACCGTTTCATCGAGCCGCTTGAAGGCTTCGACGCAGGCCGTTACATTTTCGGCGAGTGACTGGTAAAATGCCTTTGAGGAAAGAAGAACCGCACTGTCAAATTCCTCGGCCGTCAATTTTCCTTCGGCAATCAACTCTTCCCGTGCCCGTCGCTTATTTTCATCCACGTCACCGTTTAGATTTCGGGTGTCTTTTTCGGTTCCCACCTGGCGGGATTCCTGCCACTTCATCCAGGAGTATCCGGAGGTGTTTCGATCCGTAAGGGGAATCTGTTTGATCGGCAGCCAAAGTTTCTCATTTAAAAACTCAAGGGGACCGATTCGATATTCAAGATCTCCCTCCTCGATTTGAGGATATACATCCTCCCAGAACTCTAGCAAAAAACCGGTAATGACGTTGAGTCCACAGGCAATTCCGGAAAACCCTTCGGTATTGGATAAGGCCTCCACCAGGAAAGCGGCGATTTGCAGATCTTTCGTTTTATGGCTCAATGCCTCCGTGGCAATGGCAATGATCTTGTTCCAGTCCGCCGTTTTGATGTCCCGCTGCCAATCCCCCCGATCCAGCGGGTCATCGGCTCTTCTGGCTTCCTTTAATTCTTCATAGGTCCCCGTGTAGCGAAGGTCTTCGCCCGCCGGATTATCACCCGGAATTGGTGTTAGAATGGGTTGGATATCAATGGTCATGGTCATGTCCCGGTTGAGAGTTCAACGTATTAAGTTCTAATATGATATCGCTTGTGGCGGATTACACAGCAACTCCCGAATTTCAAGTAGTGCCATATCCGTCTCTCCGATCTGAAGCACCTGTTGTCCGATACCTTTTGCAAAGGGTCCGCAAAGCGCCTGCCAGTCAGTCATCTGGCCGAGCCGGATGCGCTCGTCTTCATGAGCGGAAGATGCGGCATACAGCACCGGTAGATAGCAGTTCATGGTGATACCGCTCCAGGCAGTGATGTTTGCGGAAACCCAGAGAAGATCCATCAGTGTCCTGGGTGGAGAGATGGTCATCTCCCTGATGGAGACAAAGGGAATCCAGATGTACCGTTCATGAACGAAGGCTTCCAGAAAGCGGGTCAACCGGCTGTCCGTGTTTCGGATGCCGGAAAATGGCGTTTGGTTTGCGGTCCCTGAAACGATGGAACACTGCGCATTCACCTGATCAAAAAGATTTTCAGCTTCTTCCGAAGCCCCGGCTGTCATCTTTTCCAAGGCTAACCAGTAACTATCGAGCCATGGGGGCGCTTCGGTCAAAAAGGCGGGGCGACGGCGAAGGGCAAGCACCTCCAAACGCTCCCTTTCCGCGTGGATCAGATTCCGGTAAACCTGTACCCCCGTTTCTCTTTTCGGATCCTGGGTGGAAATAGCGTCCAGATGGCGCTCTGCTTTATCCCACTCTCCGCAAAAACAAAGGACCTGACACAGGGTTGTCCTTTTGCCCAGGTCGGCCGGGGCAGCTTTAACTTCCTGAACGAGCTGCTGACGCGCCTCCGTCAGTTTGCCTGTTTTGATTAGTTCCGCTGTAAGCATGATAAGACCTTTTAAGTTATTTTAGTGAAAATGGGTATTACGGGATATTACGGCATTTTGGTTCCGACAGACCATAAGCGAATAAAATCCGACACCATGAGGGGGCGCCGAAAGACCGCAAGAAAAGTCGCATTTAAAATGCCGCCCAGAAAAGTCGCATTGGGCGCGGTGCCATTTTGTTCCGTTAGCGCGGAATGCCAGATGCCGGCTGCCGTGACGGCGTCCAGACAGGCAGCGGCATCAAAGGGAGCCAGGAATTCCGGTTCAGCGGCATGATCGCTCACCCGTTGCCGAATCATTTCCTTTCGTGAATCATCGATCAGCTGGCAGGCGTCCAGCCGCTGCCGCGCTTCCTTCTGAAGCTCCGACCATTGTCCGGCGGGCGCGGGAAGCCTTCGGATATCATTTTCGAGCTGGGAAAAATCAATATACCGCTTCGTTGCCAGATATTCCATCTGTATCCAGGTTTTTTCAAGCGCAAAAGGCAATAACGGCAGATGTCGTTGCCAGTCGGGAAGCACGCCGGCTCCCATGATGATCAGCGGATAGGGGCGCCCGATGGTATCGAAGCTGTCCCGGCCCACGCCGAACATCAACGAATCCTTTTGATGGGCCTTGGCCCAAAACCGCCAGGAATAAAGATCCGTGGCGTTCTTCCTGTCGGCGCAAACCTGGCGGTACCCGTTTTCCACCCATCCGGAAAAGGCCTGAAAAAACGGGTCATCCGGTCCCGCGTTAAAATAATCTCCCGCCACGGGGTGTTTGCCGAAGGCGGCCCATTTCCAGGCGGGAGCGGATTTTAGTGATCCCAGCATAAGGCAGCGTTCCTTGGTACTTTCGGTATGTCCGGCGCTTTTGGCGTTGGCGCCGGTTTCGGCCCTTTTGCCGCTTTCTGGGCCATCAGGGCCTTCTTGTAATACGTGATGATCGGTTCGTATCCCTCGATCTGGTAATTAATCTGAATATATTGAATATTTTCTTTTTTCAGTGCGGCTTCATATTCCGGAAAATCCTTTGGATACCAGCGTCGGGTGCCGTTGCCGAAATCGTTGAGAAACATGGGGAATCCCATATTTCCGTTGTATTTTTTCGTCAGCACGAGGGCGCCGATCTCAATGGTGAACTCGACATCGTTACAGGTCTGAGAAGACCATTCGAAAACTTTTCGTACCGGATAATTGAGATTGATGAGTTGAATGAATTTATCCGTGCACTGAAGTTCCAGCCGTGTGGCGCGCGGCTTGGTGCTCGCTTCCGGGTTTACGTCGGTCGGCATTGCTTTAATGGTAACGCTTTGATTGAGCAGGGAAGGTGTCTCTTCCGCCGGCGGCTCCTGTTTCGCGGCGGCCGCTTTTTCAGCCGCCGCCTTTTCCGCCAACGCCTTTTCAACCTGGGCCGCCCTGACATCCTTGGTGCCCCGGGTGAAATAGGAAAGAAAATCCGCTTTAAAGGGGATTTCCCGGCCCATCACGTTTTTGGCAAAAAACCCTCGCTTCAGGTTCCGGTCTAAAAACGGCGCGGCCGGTCCCTTCACGAAGTCAATAGCCGGTCCTTTTTCTCCCAAAACGAGCGCGTTGATCTCTTCCAGGTCGTTGATTCCCTCGATTTCGACGAGAACTTTTCCTTCCCAGAGCTTGTCAAGGTAACAGGCGGTTTCCCGGCAAACAAAATCCCAGAGAAACTGCCGCGGACCGGATACCAAATCCCAAAACAGTTTGGAGGGGGCGCCCTGGAAGGTTACCTCCAGGGTGCCAAGCGATTTGTCCGCCGTGATAAACGGTGAAGGCGCACTGGCCGAATCCTCGGCAAACGCCTTTGCGGCGATGTCATAGGCGTCTTTTCGGGATGCGCCGGCTTTTGATAGCTCGGTAAGCGCTTTTTGATAATTTTTCAGAGCGGTTACCGCCGCCAATCTGGATTCGAGCAGCTTGGAGGCGTCCTTATTGCCGGTGACTTTATCGACCTGAGTCAGCAGGTTTTTCCCCTTTTGGGCCGCCTGAGATAAAATCCCTGTCTTTTGAACGACGTTTTGTCCCAGCGCCTCCTGTCTTGCCGCATCGAAATGATCAACCAGTCCGATCCAGGCCCGATCCGTATCCTCGGAAAATGGCGATATCTCGTCTTTCAATCGCGCCAGAAATGAAAAATAAGGATCCTGACCCCCGGCAATGCGGTCAATCACTTTTTGCCAATCCGGTTTTCCGGCAAGCCGCTGAATACCGTTCGGCACCTGAGCCCCGAAGGTTTCCCAGGCATCGAGATAATTTTTCTTATAATTTTTCTGAAATTCCTGTTTCGCCCCGGCGATGACGAGAGGATCGGTTATAGCGGTTTCCATCTCCTTTATATAAACATCGATCGCTTCTTTTCCTTTCAATGTGAAGGCCGGCGGTATGACAGGTGAATCCTGGCGGGCGGGATCACCTCCCCAGAAGTCCGCCATTGTAACCGCGGTGAGAGACGGGTCCGCGTTGACCATGGCGATGAGGCAGGACAGGTCGTTTTGCTTCATGACCAGAAGCTGTTTGATCCAGGTCTGAAGATAGGCTAATTCCTGGTTGATGCGACGGGGGTCTTTTTCCCAGATAAGATCGTACTGGTAGAGATGCTCCAGCCGGCCTTGAAGCTCCGGCATCAACGGGTGCTTCTCATCTGTGGAAAAGGTCGCGTATCCCGGTTGGGGCCGCGCCTGAAGCGCCGCCAGATCATCTCCGCCGAGCCGCCCCTTCAGCAGGTTGATCCGCCGGATCAGGTGCGCGAGATGTTGCCCCAGAATCGCGTCCGGAGTTGAAAGGGTAAAGCCGGTCATCCGTTCCGCCATTCGTTTGTCATAGGCGGCCAGAAGTCCCTCTCCGAATTGTTTGCAGTAGACTTCCTTGATGCGGGTTTCGACCTCCCGGCTTTCGTTAAGGTAGAATCGGGGTATCCACCAGCCGCGATTACGATCTTCCATTTGAAGAATCGTTTCCCTGAAGCGGTCCAGGAGAACGACATCCGATACCATCTCTCCCTGCATCACCGGAGGCGTGGCAAATTCACGGGAAAACTCTTTGAGTATCCGCAGGTTCTTGACAAAGGAAAAACTTAAAAGGCCGCAAAGGGCGATCACGATCGCCACCCAGGCGGTAAGTCCCAGATTCCGGGTGAGCCGGCTCCATTGAACGGCCCGGATCGTTGGCGCAAACAGTCCCCGGTCACCGGGCAGGATTTTGGAGAAAAAATCGAAGAGGAACATTCCCTTGCTGGTGCCCGGCAACACGTCCCTGTCACCGATGAGACCAAGGGATTTGAGAAAATGCGAAAAAGGACTTCCCTCCTGACGACCGCTGCTGAAGAACATGCCTCTTAAAATCGGCGTTTCCTGATAGGGATTTTCCTGGAAAGCGCCGCGGGTGAAGGCGAAAAGGCCGGTTTGGAGTCTCTCGAACTCTTCCGGGAACAGCAGGAGCGCGGGATCCGGCTTCCCGAATCCGGGCTGGTGGAGAAGCTGAAGGCGTATGTCCTTGAGGCGTTCACTCATGGTGTGGAGGGCACGCTCATGAAAGGAGGTGATATTCGTGGTGAGATCGTGGTTGAGAAATCCCATGGCGTGATCGAGGGCTTTTTCGGGCAAGCGCTCACAAAATTGGGTCATTCCCTGCACGAGATCACACTTGGTGACTAGAACGTAAACCGGAAACTTCGAGCCCAGCACCCGCATCAGCTCGTCCATTCGTTGACGGATGCTGCGTCCGTCCGCTTCCAGGGTCTCGGCGGGAGCGGAAAGGAGCTTGTCAGTGGCGACGGTGATGATGAGGCCGTTCAAGGGCTCGCGCTTTCGAAATTTGATCAGTTGGGAGAGGAATCTTTGCCACTCCTCCTTGTCACGGCCCTCGTCCACGGGAATGGCGTATCGGCCGGCCGTGTCGATGATGATGGCCTGCTCGAAAAACCACCAGTCACAGTTGCGGGTGCCGGAGATACCGGAGGTCCGGCTGACTTCCGCAAACGGCGAGGAGAGGCGGGCACTTTTGATGGATGTCGTTTTCCCGGAGCCGCTTTCACCGATCACCAGATACCAGGGGAGAACATAGAGCGGATTGCCCATTTTCTTCAGATGAGAGTTACGCAGTGCATCCATGGCCTCTTTCCACTTGGCCTGTAGTTCCTGCGAACGCTCCTTATCCTTATCCGCCATGGAGGCGGCATAGGCGGCCTCCTGGTGAATAACCTGCTCGACAAACTGCTGTTCTCGATTGCGCTGAAAAAGTTTTTTTAGAAATACGATGCCGACCGCAAGACCCGCAAGCCCGAGAAGGACAAAAAATCCCACCCACCAGGGCCAGCCGAGAAACAGAACAAGGCCGAAAACCAGGGCCAGGCAGAGCATCACCACACTGATAATCAAAAATACCTTAAGGATCCTGATAAAAAGCTGTTTCATTTACAGCACCGTAGCAAAGAGGTTATTGCCGATATTGCTCAATACAAATTTGTAGATGACAAAGAAAAAGAAATACAGGGCCACCGGAAAACCGAGGCAGAGAAGGGTGAAGAGGGGGAAGCCGGACCTTCGGTATCCCACGGCGCCCGTGGTTGTGGCATAAGCTTCAGGGAAAAGCTCGCTTCTCTCCAGCGAGGGAAGCCCCGCTGAGCTGCCGCTGAGCAGCTTCAGATTGGAGCTTTTGAGCTGATCCAGAAGAAATTCGTCGCCCTGGTGGCAGTGGCGGCCGGCAAATCCCATGGCGAGGCAGAGGTAATACACTTCCCGAACATCCCGTTGTTGCAATCCCACCGTGTTCAGGCGGTCAAAAAACAGTTCACCCGCATCCGTGGTCTGATAGTACACCCGCTGAAGCTGTTCCGCCTGCCACCTGTTTTTTTCATTCCATCCGGAACTTAAAATTGCCTCATCGATCCATGCAAATACGGCAAACCGTGCGAGGTTATAATCCTCGGAAGAAAAATTGCCCTTTTCACAGATCAGCTGACTGTTGGAAATGAGCCGATCGATTTCAGCTTTCACCTGCATATGGGGCGGCTGCTTGGCGGCTGCGCTTTTCAAAAAATAAGCCACATACGCAATCAGTTCCATGAAACAGTCCGTCAGACGCATAACTTAAGACCTCCCGACAACCATGAGTTCAACTTTGAGATCTTCCGGCGCCGTATCCCAGTAAAGTGCCAGATTCTTCCCCTTTTCCACCCGGTTCCACAGGTCGCTGTGGTGGTCCAGCTGAAAATAGATCGAAAAAGCCCGGCGGGGTAATTCCTGGGGCGGCAACACGAGGTGATCCAGGCGAATACCGGGCAGGGCCCGGGCGATCAGAAGCGGCAACGCCTCCCTGGCTCCCAGTTTGCCGGCGGTTTCCAGGGACTGGAGCAGGGGTTGGGGGTCGGCCTGAGTTTCAAATACCAGATAATACCGGTTTGCGCCTTCGAATACGCCCGGTGTCAGATCCGCCGCGAAATAGGTGCCGTCATAGAGCAGCTGAATCATATAATCCGGCCCCGCGGTGATCTCATTGAGGAGCCGTATGATGAGCGCGTGCGCGCCGGTAAAACATTCCCCGAGACGTCGATGATCATATCCCGGGAGAGGGGCTGAACCATCCGATATTTCTCCCATGGCGCTGACCTGTATGGAAAAGGAGGACAATTCACCGATGAGCTGACGCAACACGCCATATGCCGCCCAGGGATGAACCTGTTTTGATTCCGTGAAATGGTGCAGCAGCGGCACGTACCGGTTCAGTGATCTCAAGGCCAAAAGATATACCATATCCCGTGCCCCGAACTCAGCGGTGTGAATTCCACGGTCCTTTTTGTAAGATTCGAGCTGCCGGGACCTGGCGGCGATTTCATCCCGGATTTCCTTTACGAGCTTCAGCAGCACCGCATCACTGACAAGGGTAAGGCAGGGGGGAACGAAATCCGATGAAACGACTATCTCCTCGCCGGTGCGAATCAATCGGGAGATGGGAATCAGCACGTAATCCCCCAGCTGGTCGATTTCGGCTTCCCAGAAGATCTTCAGCAAATAGTGCAACCGCTTGACTTCGGCCGCCGGACCGGACTGGTGCAGATCAGGAGCGTCCTGTGGATCGGCGGTCGTCACAAACCGGGTCGTTACGCCGGAGAGCGAATCGAGGGTGGGTAACACCGTCACATTTTCACCCGTTATGTTCCACTTTCGAATACCGACCCACACGGTGAGCGGTTTTCCGCCGTTCACCCAGTCCTCTGAAAAGGAGCGGGCCTCAATGAGCGCGTTGCCGGGAAATGTTACGTGCGTTGCGTCCGGAAAAAGGAATTCTCCCTTCAGCAGGTTAAAGGAACGGTTTCCCAGGGCCGCCTTTTGAATGCTCAGGTCTCCCACGCCCCAGAAGTGGGGGGTTAAAAACTCATGAAAGGGTGCGAGGAGCGATCGGGTGTGAAGACCTTCCAGCTGGAAATGCTGTGGTTGTAAAAACAGTCCCTGATGCCAGAACAGCGGTCTTTCCATTCCCCTATTCCCCCTTGCCGGATTCGATCTGTTGTGAGCCAAGCCGCAACTTCAGGTTGATGATTTCCGGTTTGGAGACCCTTTGTTTCTTGAACCCGCTGCCCTCCTCAACGATGACGACAGGGATGGCGATAAGCCGCGTGATGCGGTCTTTTTGAATGGTGGCATAACCGGCCGCGATTCCAATGTATTTGGCTCCTTCCGCGCGATCCATGATAAAGGGCATGCTCTGAGCCGGGCTCATGTTCAGGCGCTTGAAATTGGCGACGCTGGCATCAAACAGGCTGCCTTCCAGAAGCTTATACAGCCCTTCTTCCGTTTCGGTGAGCTGATTGAACCCGTTTGGATCCTTCAGTTGATACACACAAAGCTGAAGCGTGTGGGCAATGTCGTTGTAGAGATTGAGTTGGGGGTCGGCATCAAGCGTAAGCCTGATGGCTTCCTTTTCATATCGCCACTCCGTCGGAAGTATGGGGGGCGTTGTGACGCAGGAAAGAATCATGAGAAAACCGATCAATACGGCCGTGGTTATAATTGACTTGTTCACTGTTACCTCCTTGTCACGGGGTGTTTATTTGGTCTGAAGCCCGGTGGTTCAACTGCTGAATGAAACGTAATATTGCAAATGAAATAGCTGCCCGCGGGGCCTAACGGGTCCGGCAAAGGAAAGCCCCGCAAATAATTGACTGGAACGAGATGTTCATGATACCCCATTCCGAAACGTTATGCATCTAAAATATGCATTAATGGTTAAGATGACAGTTGCTTTCGAACTCTCTGAGCAAATCCTCCATGAAACGTCCCGATTCAAACCATTTCTTCAACGTTGAAAATTTTGTTTCATAGATACCAAAGTATTCCGCCTTCTTCAACGGACCGAATTTAAGGCCCTGACCGGCTTCGGCGGCAATCTTTCCCGGATCGATTTCCCGCAACATTTTTAACACCAGTGTATGGGCGGCCTGCTTGAATCCCTGATGGGAAACGAAAAAGGCTTTATCGATGCGCCCCAGATACTCCTCAAGGGATACCCGCGGCTCCTGACCTTCCAGTTTGTGGCCGATGACATGGCGAATCGTTTCCTCGGCGGGGTTCCCGCCGAGGAGCGTGGCGTTGATGTTTTGAACCAGCCGGTTCAGGGTGCCGAATATGGTGTTGAGCGCCTCTGAAAGCCGTTCCATTAGTTCCGGGCCGGACAGGTTTTCGTTTGAAACCTCCCTGCCCAGCAGCAGGGAGAAAATCCCGTTGAAGACCACCTCTTCCGTGCCGGCTTGTGGTGTCGCATCGGCCGGCGGGGTGCCCAGCCGGTCAAACCGGGATGCAAGAGAAGTCAGAAACGGCTCTTTTTCATTCTCTGAAAGCAGGGCGAGCCGCTCCGCTACGATCGCTTCGATGGCCGCCGCGGCTTGCGTCGGGTTTGATCGGTATATTTGCCGGATTTCATCGGCAAGTTTGTCATGGGGCAGCGCTTCATTCATGCAGTGTCGCCTTGTTATTTATTTTGGCGGGGAGCGCAAAATAATGGTTTCGGATAGTATCAGATCGGATTCACCGCCCTCTTCATCGTCGGCTTCCGGGGGTTTCACCAACGGCGCCGAGGGAGAAAAGAGAGGGGGACGACCGGTTGTTTTTCCCGAAAGAACGACCGTTTCACTTAGCCCATCATCGATTTTCTCGCGGGGAGAAAGGGGAGGGGGAACAACAGACGCCCCTGTTTTCGTCTTAGAGATGAGGACCGTTTTTTCAAGCTCATCATCCACTTTGTTTTTTGTAATAATCACCGTTTGTTGAAGTGCTTCTTCGACCTTGCCCCGGGTTAACATGACCGTTTCCGCCTCCGCAGTGGTGTCCGGGGGGGCACCAACGGTTTGAAGTATCGTTTCAGCTTCTCCGGAGGCAGCTGGAACACTGCCTCTGGATTGAATAATGGTTTCGAGTTCCCTGGGAGGTCCTGGAACACTGCCTCTGGATTGAATAATGGTTTCGAGTTCCCTGGGAGGTCCTGGAACACTGCCTCTGGATTGAATGATGGTTTCGAGTTCCCTGGGAGGTTCTGAAGCGCTGCCTCTGGATTGAATAATGGTTTCGAGTTCCCTGGGAGGTTCAGGAACGCTGCCTCTGGATTGAATGGTCGTTTCGGTATCCTCCGATGGTTCTGGAATCTTCCTTATGGTTTGAACGGTCGTCTCCGAATCCCAAAGGGTTTCATCGATTTTGCTTCTGGTGATAAGAACCGTTTCCTCCCGAGGTTCTTTCAGGGGGGGCCTTCCCGGTTGAGCGGGGGGAAACGTGGTTTCCCATTTCCCGATGATTCCGGTGAGGATCTGATGGATGCGCCGGTCATCGGACTCATCACTGGTTACGATTGCTTGCGCGCCGCCGTCAAAAAAGAGCTGCTGTCTTAATTCGTTCCGGAGGGTCGAGAGTTCCCGCCGGATGTTATCCGAAGCCCCGGCGGCTCCCGGCCGGTCAAGAGTGAATAAGTTCAGGGCCAGACCAAGCGTTTTTTTCCAAAGGCCCCTCCACTCAAAAGGAAATTGCTTTGCGTCGTGAGTTCCCGGGTTCCAGAAAATATTTTCGGGTGCAAATAGCGGGGCGTCAAACATATCTCCGCCGGTTCCCTCATTATTTTGGAGAATCCCGGAGAGGGCGGCGGTAACGGCGGCCGCGGGCCGCGAAGCATTTGTCAGCAGGAAATGGAACCAGATAAGTCCTAAAAAATAGTTGAGTTGCGCCTCATTTGCCCCGGGGCGGCCGAATGCCGCATTGCGGGTGAGCGCGATATCCATGTATCCCACACTGAAATTCCAAAGGCCGGGTAACAAGCCGGCTTGACGGGGTATTTTTACCCACAGGCAATCCAGGGCGGCATTGATGTCGAGAGGCGCCGGCCCTGTGCGGATCATTTCCGTGATTTCGTTCAGGAAGGAAAGTTTGAGGTACAGGATCTCAAGGAAGTGCTTTTCGGTTCCATCGAAAAAAAAGAGGTCTTTTTCGCCCACCATCCGCCGTAACTCAATAACAGCGGAAAGCCTTTCCGGCTCATTTCTTTCCCGCAGTCGCTTTTCAATATCCGCAATCCTTGCCCCTGACACAAGGGGAAGAAAATCGGCGGCACGAATCGTCATGGCCTTAACGACCCGCAGGTGGAACGGGTAAAACCCAAAGGGGGTGATTCGCATTGCCGAGAGATTTTCCGGCCCGTGACAGGGGGTACGCTCCGGGCAGTTGAGGCACGGAAATCCGGCGGGTGCGAGGCCACCTGCTAATAGATGCCGCCACGCCAGGATTAGGCCGATGCCGTCCCGGACCCCTTTCGAATCGGCGGATTCAAGGGCGGAAACGTAAAACCCGTTCCCCTCATCCACCGGTGGACATGACGGGCAATAGAGATATCGTCGCAAGGAGGAGCTGTAGGCGCTGAGTCCCCGAGACAATAAGAGGGAATCATCCTTGCAGAGCACGAGTTCCCGACCGCATCCGGGGCAGGGCGGATGGAAAAAAACGCGCCGGTGGCTACAGAAAAAAAGGGACTGAAAGGCGTTCCGGTTGCCGCCGGTTGCCGCCGCATCTTTTAACCGGATGATGTCATGTCCCATGGCTTCGGGTGATGGTTTCCCGGAGGGTGCTTCTGAAAAAAGAGTATGCGTCCGCTGCCAGCAATCCTCCACGTCCAAATTGGTAAGCGGCCATAATTCACTAGGTTGATAGCGATAGGTATCCTTTTGAACGATCAGGAAAACCGGCTGTATCAGACTGTCCGCATCGCTGAGGATATCGGCGCGCAAAAGCCGGGTAAGGGGGGAGGACTCGTTCAATACCCGAAACGGAAACCGGTTTGGCGTTGTTTCCGGGGGATTCGGAGATGCGCCGGTAATATCCAGGCGTATTTTGGCATCGTTGGGTTCCAAGTAGGGGAGCAAAGAGGGCATGGATGCATTCTGGTTCACGAGTTCGTCCCTTTACTGGTTTTTCAGGCAGTTGAATCAAAATTACAGCGTTTGATTTTGGCAAATCTGACGGTTAAGAGGAAATGTCACCAAAATACTTAAAAATACCAGTTAGATATGCTGGCATCATAGTGTATTGAGTAAAAAAGTCAAGAATAAATCCGAATTTTTTGGAGCCGGCCCTGTCCAGCCGACTGCCGGCCCGTGCCCTCATTTTTGTCCGCGGCCATCGAAAAAGGCGGGTTTGATCATCGTTTCGGCCACGCAAGGGCATTTTTTCCAGCCCGGCAAGAACTCGCTGTCGCTCAAACAGCTTGCCGGGCTTACAAAAACGCCCTTGCGTGACCTTCACTCCTTTTGGGGGTGGCCGAAACGATGATCAAGG
>JAZDPP010000186.1:0-38516 GCA_043797445.1 Pseudomonadota bacterium | reverse complement strand
AAATCCCACAAAACCGTTACACTATTTTGTTACTTGGCTAAACCACGTCAGCTCTTTTTTATACCGTAATTATTCAATTTTCCCTATTTCAACGATGCTTTCGGTGCACAAAAAAGCGTTACACTATTTTGATCTTATCAGACGCATTGTGACTGCCGCGGAAAAGAAGGTGATTAGGGCAACAATCCGGTTACCGGCAATGATTTGAATCACGGGTCCACCTCTTGGAATGCGCCGGGAAGCCGTTGGAGCAAGTTGATGAGGTATGTCTCCTCCCTGCGGCGTTGATGTGCAATTTTTTCACGTGAAGAGTTGTTTCGGTGAAAAAACCCGTTACGTCGGCGTCTCATCTCCTCCCAACCTATCGAGGGGTTTTTGTCCGCTGTCCATCGGAAACTGCCTGCGACAGTTCAGCACCGCTTCCAGCACCCCGCCGGCCACCGCCCTCGCTTTATCGGAAATGGAGAAGCAATTTTCAACCCTCCCGGTTGGATCAATATCGCCCAGCTTGCATCCGAGTGCTACATTCAGACCGGATTTGATCAGCCCCCGCAAAACGCCGTCGATTCGGGCCTTGACTGCTGTTCCCCGGACTTCTCCCACGGTGTCACCGGCCTTGACCTCATCGCCAATGGTGGCACAGGCCGTGAACAAGCCTTCGGCCGGTGCCCTGAGCAATCGCTCCTGCGCGAAGCCCTGGACCGGCGCAGGAATACTGGTGTTGGCCTGTGCCGAACCCGACCAAAGGACCCGCCCCAAATTATCGCCACGTTGGGTTTCAATAACCGCGTGGACGTCTTGGCCGGCCGTAAATCCCGGTCCGAGGCCGACAGCGTTGCATCCGATAGGTGCGTGCCGGTATTACGCTTGGCCATGATGGCGTCCACCAACACGGCGGGGGCCAACCGCAGGGCTTTTTGACCGCTGGGATCGATTAACACCGGTATTTGTCTGCGCGCCATGATCCGGACGGCCTCGCCATTGTCTCTCGCCAGACGGGCAGTGACCCCTTCGACCACGTGGGACCGTGCATACACCGCCTCGGCGAAAGCGACAGCGCGACGAACCACCGTGGGGTGGCTGATTTCGGTCATCACCACCCGCAGGCCACATTGCAACAACCGGTGGGCAACTCCTGTGGCCAAGTCTCCAGCGCCTTTAATTAATATCGGGCTTTCTGTTGAAACCGATCGACCCATGTCCACTTTCTCCTGTGCAAGCTTCCTGTTCGGCTTATTGGAACTCCCCCGATATCGCCCGACGGATCAGGGTTTTGGCGATCTCGATTTTATAACGTTCTTGCTTAGGGATTTCACCTTGCGTTTCATTATTTGCTTTTTTGGACGGGAGCGTTATTTAAAATTCACAAATGCACGAACGTTTTCAGGTTTTGCCTGGTTAATTACAGCGCCGGGCGATAGAAAAAAGCCTCCTCCGGGCGCAGCGATGTTCATCAACTCTTTGCAGTAATCTTTAATCATCTGCGGCGTGCCACTGCAAAAAAGAGATGCGGGAACATTCCCGCCGATACAAGCAAACCCGCCGAGTTTCTCTTTGGCGATCTTCATGTCGGTCCTCTCGAATAGCCATACGGTTTTTCCTGCCGGTAGCCCTGATTCGGCGATAATATCGAGCCGTTTGGTGTAGGTGCCTTCAGCAAAGGAAAGCGGGATAAGACCGGCGTCAATGATCGCCAGCAGTTGTTTCCGGAACGTAGGCCAGTAAAACTTGACAAATTGCTCTTGGGACATGAACCCTTCGGCCCCCTTGTGCAGGGGAATGATCACAAAGGGATTTCGTGTGACCATAGCCACTTCAACGGCCATCTGCACGGAAATGGGCACCAGCGCCTCGCAGGCTCGAACCAAATCATCCGGCCGACGGAACATATCGAGCATCACAGCCATGGTGCCGCGCATGGTGTCTCCGACAAGGTCAAAGGGGGCAAATGTAGCGCTTCCAAAAAGAGAAGGGGTACCGAAATCACCTAAAATACGCATGGCTGTTCTCAGCACACCGGCCATATCCGCAGCAGCCAAATCCGCCGCTTTGAACAGGGTGTCAAAAGCAGTTCGAAGAGGGCTTCCCTGGGCGAACGGCATCAAGAAACTGGATACGCCCCCGGCTTCTAAAACATGATAAGGAGTGGGAAGCATTTCAAATCCGCTGAGGCCGTCAAAGATTCGAGAAAAAAATTTTCTGAATAAGTAGCCGTCGGGATTGGCAATCATCTGCTCGTAATCGCCGGTATGCATATATTCTTTTTCGACATACTGGAAATGAACATTATCAGGTAGCTTGGTGGGAAGCACGCTGCCGGGCCAGCGAATGAGTTTGTATTTTAATAAATCAAGCGCTCTGCCGGACGGGGGCATATACAACATGGAACAATCACTATCATATTCCTTGTGAAACGCATAATGCGCACCGGCGGCTTTTTCCTGGTCATAGAATGTGTCGGCCGCTTTGCACCCGGCGTATTCCATGATATAGTCTTCGGAGAGGAACATCTTCGGCACCCGGTCTGGTTCTTTTAGCGCGACCGCATCCAGCCAGCGCTTCGTGAGCCGTTTGTATTTTTCTTCAATTTCCGAAGATCGAAAGGGCTTTCCCTCTGTGGATGCCCAACCGTTAATCAGGTATCTATGCTTTTCTTCACCGGTCATACTTGACCAGGATTCCGGCAACGGCGGCGGGACCTGCGGCATGCTTCCACGAAGAGCGGCTGCTTCGTTTGACATTGTATCCTCCATTTAAAGTTGTTGTCCAATGTTAATTGACGCCCATCCATTCCTTGCAGTGATTGACGCCGGTGATCACATCCGTAACAAAAGCATCCGCGCCGATCGAATCACAAACCTGCCGATCCAGTTGGGCGCCGCCAATGATGACCTTGTAGTTGTCCCTGATGACTTTTTCTTTAAGCATGTCCACAACCCGTTTCATGGGGTCGAAAGCCAGTGTCAGCAAGCCGCTGAGCCCGATTATATCCGCTCCAAACGATTGCGCCTCAGTGACTATCTTTTCTACTGGCACATCAACACCCAAATCGCGTACCTCAAAGCCGCTCAAACCCATCATCATGGCAACAATGTTTTTACCGATATCGTGGATATCCCCTTCCACCGTTGCAAGCAAAAATTTGCCGCAATTCTTTTTGGTATCAGTGGACTCCCCATGTTTCATATAAGGTCTTATGATCTCGGCGCCGTTTTTCATCATCTCGCCGGACAGAATCAATTCAGGAATAAAATAGCTCTGCTCCTCAAACCGCTTCCCGACAATGGCCATGGCTTTCTGATAGGCATTTAGAATATCAAGCGGGTCCTTTCCTTCTTCCAGATACTGCTTTGTCAATTTAATTACCTGGTCTTCCTGCATGTCTGCCATGGCGGCGATAAGCTCCTTCATACTTCCTCCTTGATTTATGATGTCGATCTATTCGACTTTAGGCCCAATTTTGTTTTGTCCCTGAACCCCCGATAAAAAGTCAGACAGTATGTGTCGTTTGGGGCGATTTTTCGGCCGGCCTTGACCGGCACGTGGAAAGTTCACTGGATCAAGAGTTTTTTCGGGAAGTTTTACTTCCGCCGGCGATGCCGAGGTAAGGATGCTTCCCAGATGAACACCTTCGCGGTCGACCACCACCATCCACTTCGTTCCTTTGCCTTTTTGGGCTTTTCCGACGCAAGCGCCCCAACACTTGTCTGCTCTCTATGGCAGGCCGTCCACCTCTTGGATTCCTTTTTGGTTTTGGAAGCATTGGTTTTAATAGTTTCCATTGGTCGTCATTTATGAACTGTTGGTATTTAGCCATTGGGTCACCTCCAATAGCTTAATACACAAAAGCACTATAAACGTCTAGTCTTTCAAGTTGCTGTATATACAACATATAGTTGTGGTTGTAAATTTCAACACAATCAGTTAGGTTTTGAAATGGCTTCTAATTGTGCAGGTCGAAATTTTTTCTTCCCATAATAGAGTTGGAGTCTGTTAAGATATTAAAGGATGGATATATGCGATTGCATTTATCTCTTCCAGTCCCTATATGTTTACATGATATCAGCATTATTCATGCCAATTATTTTATGCTTTAATTTCAGTAGGCAAAATGAGGCAGATACAAAAATTGCCAAATATTACTAATTTAATTGCTATATATGGCAATTAAATTAGCAATATTCGCAGAATATCACAATCAACCGGTAAGGCGATTGGGGGTGGAAGAGGAGGATATGGTCATGCAGCTTGCCTCTATCATAGACCAATACTACGATACCTTTCAGACTAAATACGGCTCGCGCCTATTGTCCGGGCATCCCGTTTCAGGAACTGATATTTTTTCTGATGAAAATGAACAATAAATCATACCAGAATGAGTTGGATCGCTATTTTCAGGTCATCAGTCATGGGGAAGTCCCTGAACAAATCCAGCAAAGTCTTAATGGGTGCAATCTTGCACTTTAATTTGACGAAATTGGGTTAAAACATCATCGGCATCAACAATAAAAAGGCGGCTATAAACGGCACAACGATTGGGCCGTGCTTGATATTGGCCCAGAAGGATTTCCAATTCAAAGACAGATGTATGATACTCATGATGAGAAACACAATCCCCATCCATTCGTGCATATGTTTTAACCCTCTGCCTCCGGCATGGAACAACATCATTATGCCCGTTACACTTACGATCAGAAACGTTATCGCTAGCGATGGATTCAATTTGGTCTTGGCATCTTTCTTGGCCATCATTTTTTTCTCCTTCCTAATTTTGTGATTCATAAGCATTAGCAATAAATAATCCTTCGGTGTGTTGCATACCCATAAAGCAAGTGCCGTGCCAGTTCGGAAGAAAGTGACGACGCATTGTGACTGCCTCGGAAAAGAAGGTGATTAGGGTAACAATCCGGTTATCCGCAGTGATTTGAAGCACGGGTCCGCCAACTGGAATGCGCCGGGAAGCTGTTGGTGCAAGCTTCGGAGATATGTCTCCCGGCGGTGCTCATGTGCAATCTTTTCACGTGAAGAGTTGTTTCGGTGAGAAAACCCGTTACGGCGGCATCTCATCCTATCCCGAGCCGCTTGAGCTTGTAGATGAGGCCCCGCCGCGTAATTCCCAGGAACTCGGCAGCCTTTGTGCGGTTTCCACCCGTTTGTTCCAAGGTATGGCGAATGACTTCCATTTCGCTCTCTTCGAGGGTTTTCAGGCTCGCTTGAAGCTCCCGGATTGGCTGCTTCCCTGCCGCGACTGGCGTTTGTGTGCTGGAAACGGCTTGACGAACCGCTGGGGGCAGATGCTCGGGAAGGATCACGTCGGTTTGGGACAGAAGTCGCACGCGCTCGATGGCGTTGGCCAACTCACGCACGTTACCGGGCCATGGATGGGCCAGGAGCATCTGGGCGGCCGCACGCGAAAGCCGCTTGCTCTCGAGTTTTCCCTGACTCAGGAAAAAACGGGCCAAAGGAAGGATGTCCTCGATTCGCTCGCGCAACGGTGGGATTTCGATGGCAATTACGTTTAGGCGGTAATAGAGGTCCCGGCGGAAATGTCCGGATTCAACATCGGCCGACAGACCCCGGTTTGTTGCGGCAATGAGACGGTAGTCCACTTCGATTTCAATATCACTGCCGAGAGGGGTTACTCTGTTGGTCTCAATGGCGCGAAGGAGTGTGGGCTGTAATTCGAGAGGCATCTCACCGATTTCATCAAGGAAGAGAGTGCTCCCGTGCGCTTCGCGAAACCGCCCCTTTCTTCCGGCCACGGCGCCGGTGAACGCTCCTTTCTCATGGCCGAAAAGCTCACTTGCCAAAAGCGTTGCCGGAATGGCGGCGCAGTTGAGCGTAACCATCGTCTTGTTTCGACGGAGGCTGTTCCGATGAATGAAGTCGGCAAGAACTTCTTTACCGGTTCCGCTTTCTCCCATCAGCAAGACGTTGGCATCACTTCGGGCAACGCGATAAGCGTCCTGCAGCACGCAGCGCATGGCATGACTCTCCGCCACAATCCCCTTTAGCGCATCGGGGGGGATACAGGGCTCAGACCCATAGGTCTCGTTGTCAATGCCAACCGTGTCACGCACGGCTGCAAGCAGCTCATCCAGATCGACCGGTTTGGATAGATAGTCAACGACTCCGAGTCTCATGGCATTCACGGCGTCTCGCACGTCGGTATAAGCTGTTACCAGGAGAAAAGGAAGGGTGGGATGTTCCCGGCGTGCCGTTTTGAGCAGATCAATGCCGTCGGCGCCGTCCATGCGCATGTCGGTAATGACCATGGCGGGAACGCTTTTCCGGATCATGCCGAGAGCCGCTTCAGCCGATGCCGCCGAATGAATCCTGAATCCGGCAGATTCAAGGACCTGCGTGTATAATTGGCGATACCGCAATTCGTCGTCAACGATGAGAATGGATGCACTCATGTCCGTGCTCATGCCTGAATCCTCGCTTCCCCCGAAAGAACGATGCCGGAGATTTTTACCAAAGTGCCCCGGTTGAGCCGAGATTCAGCCTCGATCGTCCAGCCGTGATCTTCCGCAAACCGCTTGACGATGGCAAGCCCCAGGCCGTGCCCGTCCGGGTTGTCGGTTACGTAAGGCTTAAAAATATTCGGCAGCAAATCCGGTGAAATTCCGCGGCCCTGGTCTTCCACCACAAGGGATGCGCCGGTACTGTATCGCTTCATACGGAGCGTGATGATACCGCCCGGGGATGAGGCATCGAGACTGTTCAGGAGAAGATTGACGAGAATCTGCCGCAGCATCTCCTCATCGGCAACAATGCTCACCGCGGGACAATCCGCCTCTAGGGCGACCCCGGCGGCATCGAACTCCGGCTGCAATATCTCAGTGATCCTGGCAATCAGCTTCCGTGCATCAAACGACGACGTACGGATCTCCCCCGGTCTGGCGAAGGTCATGAAGTGCCCCAGCCGGGAGGCCGATTTGTCGACCTCATCGATAATCGTTTCGATCATGACCCTGCTCTGTTCCGGTACCTGCGGGTCGCGGGCAATTTGCTGAGCAATCCCGGAGATAATCCCGAGAGGATTCTTCGTCTCATGAGCCAGACCGGCGGCAGCGAGCCCCAAGTTCTCCAGATGAGCCGTACGGGCACATTTCATTTTTAACTGTTGAACCAGAAGGCGATTTCGAATCGTCATTATCCAGGCGGTGGCACTGACGATGAGAAGCATGAAGACCACCGCGAATGGGACAACAAGATGCTGGACGGCCTCCGCATAGATGTTGTCTCTTTGGTTATTTCCTCCTAATATCAGCAGATGCTCACCGCCCGTAATGCCCAGGCCGGAGGACTTACGGTTGAGGATCCGCCGCCAAAACGTTTGGTTTTCCTCTCCTTCCGGCATCCGGACCTTGCGGCTAAAAAGGAAAATACCATCGGAGAAACTTCCGCCTTCCTGGAATAACAAGGGCAATCCGGCCGGAACCTCTCCTACTTGCAGCATACGCCGACCCTCCTGCTCCAAGATGAGAAACCGGTAAGAAGATGCGCGGAGAATCTCATCCAGCACCCTTTCGATCTCGCCATGTCCCAGACGTCCGTTCCGATCCAGAGCACTCAAGGCACCCATAAGCAAATCAGACACTACGACCGCCCGATGACGCTCTTTTTTAAGCACGAGATCCCCCTCTCCTATCAGTACCTGCCAAGTTCCGTAGCCCATACCCAAGAGCATCAAGACGGTAAATAAAAGGGGAATGCGAAAATAACGAACTTCAGGGCGCATCAATGGGGCTCCTTTTACTCTGAAGAGAGAAGATATATAAACTTGCTTTTTATAAAGAAAAACATAGGTGGTGTCCATCCTTGAAAATAACTTACCGGAACCAAACAAAAAACGCATTTTATGGTGGACTTTTAAGCCTTCGGTAGCGAGAATAATTTTGTAACAAATCGAAAATACAGATAAAGGCCAAAAAGAAGCCACCAAAAAACACGCAAAAAGCACAAAAAACAAATGCCGCTTACCACTATTATCGATAATCACCCGGATGCCCATGAGCTTGAAGAGATAAGCCGTTTTCTTGATATTACCCCTAACATCGTTGAACTTGTTTTATCAAGATCTCCCTTAAGGCACTACAACATCCCGGTTGGGGGCAGAGGGTATGACGGCCGAACAGGTAGTCCGATCCGCTATTATCAAACAGATGAATGGGTTCAGTTAAGAAGAGCTTTCGTTCCATATTAAAGAAATATTTAACGAGTACAGGACAAGTTGTAGTTCCCGCCGATTGGTAAAGCATCTTTGAGCCGGGGGCCATCAAATCGGCCGCTAAAGAGTGTGAAGGACCATGCGACAGTTGGGATTGAAAGCCAAAACACCAAAGTGTTGCAAACTGACTACCGACAGCAAATACTCATTTCCGGTGGCAGCCAATGTTCTTGCTGGCAAACTCCTTGAAAGAACACAACTCTTTTCTGCGCTGATGGGCCTCCTGCGCAGCCAGCGTCTTTGAAGTGTGTGTAAAAAACCAACGCGGAATCAAGGCCGTAATCTTATCCAACAACTGTACGGGTCCATAATCAAAGCGCTGGAGGTCTATCACAAAACCTTCGTAACTAAAACGCCAGAGTTTGTCAGCGTCTTTAACTATCTTGTCGTTAATATCGCGAGCGGTCAACCTGGTGTCGTGTCCATCGATGATGCACTGTATTTCCAGAATGAACTCAACCGGATAGTTTATCTTCCCCAGTATTTCTCCGGCAAGGCGAACGCCTTCAACCTCGTGGTATCGATGCAGATCGGGATTCTCAATTTTAGGGCCAAAAGCTTTTGATAACTCCTGTAGAGGAATCTGTGAATATCCGAGGTCATGAAGCAGGATCGCCGGTAGCACCACCCGAGGATCCCCCCCTTCCATCTCCAAGAGCGTCAGCGCAAAATGATAAGAGACGCGCGCATGAAGCGCATTCTGGCGAACCTTCAGCAGATGTGCGGCCGCCTGATAAAGGGCATTGTAAAAAGGATCTTGAATTTCCCACCCCTGATCCATATTATCAATGAATCTCATAATTCCAATTCCCCATTTAAGATCTCATTAAAACATGCCGTTATATTTGCGGAAAATGAGGGTTCAGGCAACACAACTCCAAACTTATCCCCAATCCGCAGCCTTTATAAAAATACAGATTGTGGATTCAACAGCTTTCAATTTAACCCCGGTCACCAGAGCCACTTTGCCATCAAAATCGTATTTAAGTTGCTTTTTCAGTATATTCGTTTCATTCATATCTTTTTTCCTTTTCCAATATAATATTGGCGTTTGGTAGGATATTGAAAGATAGATATCTGCAATTTCAATTCTTGATAGGTCAAGCATTATTCATGCCAATTGTTTTTCGCTATGTTTTCTGTATGATTGATAAGACAAGCACAGGTTTTGGCAAATAATGCAAATTTAAATTGCAATATTTGGCAATTCGAATTAGAATTAAAGAATTTGGCAAGTTATAGTCTCATGCAGGATACCACAATAAACCGGTAGCGATTGAGAGTGCAAACGGAGATCTGATTTAAAAGAAAGAATCGTTATACAAGAAAAGCCTGAAATTATAGAAGAGTATTGTACTATCATTCGCCGGCTTTTTGGTGCATTTGTCCTTGACCTTTTCCAATGTTTAAAGAAATACATGAGAGAATGAGCGCAATGGATGAAGCAGCTTTCTTTAAGGAAGTCACATTGAAAATATGCGGTAGCCTGGATATCAACAAGGCTCTGAAAGATGCGTTCTACACGCTCCAAAAAAGGATACCGATGCATGGTGTTTTACTCGGTGTCTATCACTCCAAAAGCTCGATGTTCGAGACCATCGCTGGTTTCATCCCCGGCAAGGCAGATCCGAGATGTATGATATACATGCCGCCTTCAGTGACTCGTGAATTAAATAAAGATGATACGGATTTCACCCGAAAATCGTTTGTCAAGAGTATTGAGCGCTGGGGAGAATATAAATCGGCATACCCTATTGCCAACAAATTGGGCTTAAATGATTGTTCCGCCTTGCAAATGCGGCTCATAGTGGAGGGCAGGTTAATCGGCAGAATGGCACTGATCAACGTGAACGGCGTACCATTCAATAACGAGCATGAGCAACTCTTGCAATCCCTAAATGAGCCCTTCTCCATAGCGCTCAGCAATTACCTCCGATATAGAGAAGTAACCCAGCTGAAGGATATGTTGGCGGAGGACAATCGGTTTCTTAAAACACAACTCGGGAATTTCAAGGAGGATGGGATTATTGGTGCCGAATTAGGGCTGATGGAAGTAATGAAAAAAGTGGAACGAGTGGCCCCATCGAACTGTCCGGTGTTGATTTTAGGAGAGACGGGCACCGGAAAAGAGCTTGTCGCTGCCGCCATTCATAAAAATTCTCCGCGCAGCCGTATGCCGTTCATAAAAGTGAATTGCGGCGCTATCCCCGATACGTTGATTGATAGCGAGCTTTTTGGACATGAAAAAGGTGCTTTTACAGGTGCATCCACCCAAACAAGAGGATATTTTGAAAGGGCGCATCAGGGTACGATCTTTCTTGACGAAATAGGCGAACTGCCATTGAGTGCACAGGTCCGGCTGCTCAGAGTGCTGCAGGACAACCGAATCGAAAGGGTTGGAGGATCGTCATCCCTACAGTTAGACATTAGAGTTGTCGCCGCCACAAACAGAGACATTGCGGGAATGATGAAAGAGCAAAAATTTCGTGAGGATCTATACTTTCGATTGAATGTGTTCCCCATACGTGTGCCGCCGCTTAGGGACAGATTGGAAGATATTCCATATTTGACCAATTTTTTCATTAAAAGAAAGTGTCTGGATATGGGCCTTATGACACCTGCCTTGAGTCCCGGTGAAATTGAACGACTGAAAACATATTCATGGCCCGGAAATGTGCGAGAGCTTGAAAATCTTGTGGAGAGGGCACTTATTTTACGTGATTCCGAAAACACACTAAGTTTTAAGGCGTTGCTGGAGACTAATGTGTATTCGATCGACCAGAAACGCGCTCCATCTCCTGAAGAGCCACTTAATTTAGATGAAATAACATCGCGGCATATAAAGAGGGTGCTGCGAATAAGCGACGGCAAAATACACGGGCCCACCGGTGCCGCGGCGTTACTGGGAATCAACTCGTCAACGCTGCGGGCCAGAATGAGCAAGCTAAATATCCCCTTTGGCCGAAAAACTAATAAAAATTACAACTAACGGCTCTTTTTTTAAATCAGATCCCTGTTTCCACATCCTATCTCCTTACCGGTTGATTGTGATATTCTGCAATCAGCCACTATATTGCCATATATTCCAATTTAATTAGCAATATTTGGCAATTTTTGTATCTGCCTCATTAAGCCTACCGAAATTAAAGCATAAAATAATTGGCATGAATAATGCTAATATCATGCAAGCATATAGGTACTGGAAGAGATAAAGTGCAATCGCATATATCCATCCTTTAATATCTTAACAGACTCCAGGACTATTATGGGAAGAAAAAATTTCGACCTGCGCAATTAGTAAACTTACGATAAAAAAACGGAAAAGCGGCGGAAGAACAAGATGATGGCTGCTTCAGTATGTTCAGCAATGAAAACGATGCCATGCGCATCGGCAACAGCGAAAGGGCGCTGTTTGCAACAAGTTATCCGGCTATTCGAAAGGCCTTGGCCGGGCATCTTGAGAATGTTCCAAAAAAAGCCTCTGAGGAAGAAATACAAGTAATTGAAAGAGGATATAAGGTTGATGGTGAAATGGGTCATTTTTTATTTTACGATCCATCAATTATAGGGGGAAGGTTGAAAAACGTGGAAGGGAGGAAAGATATGACAACGAAAACAGTAAAGCAGGTAAAACAGAAGAATCGTCGGGTTGATCAGATCAGCCTCACAGTCAACGGTCAAACCTGCGAGTTGGAGGTAGGGAGCAGGCCTGACCAGGTTGATCCCAGTCACACTTTGGCCCATACCCTTAGGGAGACCATTGGTCTTACAGGGACGAAGGTGTCATGTAACGAAGGCGCCTGCGGGTGCTGTACCGTTCTTATTGACGGAAAGGCTATCCTTTCATGTATGACCCTCACAATTGAATGCGAGGGGAAGAGCATCAGAACGATCGAGGGGTTGAGAGACCCCGCCACCGGGCAGCTCGATCCCCTGCAGCAGTCGTTTATCGACCATACCGCCTTTCAGTGCGGATTCTGCACACCCGGCATGATTATGAGTGCCAAGGCACTTCTCAATGAGGACCCCTTACCTACGGAAGACAAGGTGAAAGAGGGGCTCTCAGGCAATTTCTGCCGGTGTATCAGCCACTATCAAGTGGTGGAGGCTGTCAGGTCGGTGAGTGAAAAGGAGAGGTGACAATATGGCCGATACTTATAGGTACATAGGCAAGGTAATCCCGCGGATAGATGGAGCAGAGATTGTCACCGGAGGGGCAGCTTTTATCGATGACATCAAATTCCCCGATCTACTCCACGGGAAAGTACTTAGAAGTCCTCACCCACATGCCATCATCAAAAAGATCGACAAGAGCAAAGCGGAGGCCTTGAAGGGAGTCAAGGCGGTACTTACGTGGGAGGACATCCCTGACTGGAAGGGCGGCAATCCTCCTATCATCCGCATCCTCTCCCAAAAGGTCCGTTACGTGGGCGACGCGGTGGCCCTTGTTGCCGCCGAAACCATAGAAATAGCTGAATATGCGACTCGGCTCATTGATGTGGAATATGAAATCCTGCCTGCTGTTTTCAACATGGAGGAGGCTTTGAAGCCCGGTGCTCCTCAGTTATACGACGAATTTCCCGGTAATGTACTGCCCGGCGGTGAGCCGATATACGGGCCCAAGTCTATGACGGAATTAGTCATGGGGAACGTAGCAAAGGGGTTTGCAGAGGCTGATGTCATTGCAGAAGGGACCTTCGGCTATGAGGGTATTCCGAACCCGCTGCCTGCTGAATCTCCGGGGGCGGTAGCTCTTTGGGAGGAACCGAACAAAGTGACGCTTTGGCTTGCGACCCAGGCGGTATTCCTTGCCAAGATGTTACTCTCCATGTTCATGGGAAACGACGTGGAGGTGAGAACCATTGGAGGCCCATGCGGCGGCAGTTTCGGGTCAAAAGCCTTTACCTGGCAGCTCCAGTGCTATGCAATCGCTTTGAGCCGGGCAACCGGAAAGCACGTCAAGGTCATATTTACCAAAAACGAACACCTGGCAGCTTTTATCTTGAGGCCGGCAATGCGTCTTCAAGGCAAGGTGGGCATGAAAAAGGACGGGACCGTAACGGCGGTCTCAGGGCGGTGGCTTGTTGGTACCGGTTACTGCTCTTTAACTACCCAGGCGCAGATTGCCGTTGGCTGCGGTGAGGCTCAGATTGCAGTCCGTTGCGACAACTGGGACTTGAAGTCTGCCATTGTTTGCACCAACAGGAATGTGTCCGGTATCGTACGAGGCTTCGGCGGCCAAGAACTGAAGTGCACGTTGATACCCCTTTTAAGTCTTGCAATGGAGAAGGCCGGACTCGATCCTTTTGAAGTTCTAAAGAAGAACTTCGTTAAGCCTGGCGACGGTTACTTCTGGCGTGAAGCCAACTGGTACACATTGAGAGGCGTGGATTACACAAAGGCCATGGAAGAAGGCGCGCGGGTCTTCGGCTGGAAAGAGAGATGGAAGGGCTGGCTTACACCAACCTCGATAAATGGCAACAAAAAGAGAGGGGTCGGGGTCGGTATACATGGCAATGCTGATATTGGTGAGGACGACTCCGAGATTCTCGTGCGCATCGATTCTGATGGAAAGGTTATTATCCATTCCAGTATTGTTGAACACGGGACCGGCCAGAAGAGCAACTGCCTCAAGGCTGTCGCCGAGGTGTTCCGGATACCCATGGAAGTGGTTTCCTTTACGCCTGCTGACACGCTGGTTACTCCCTTTGAGTTTGGACCGTTTGGATCCAGAGGGACATATGCCTTTTTGACGGCCGCCATCAATGCTGCTGAAGATGCGATGAAAAAGCTTTTCGAGCACGCCGCTCCCCTGCTTGGTGCAGCCCCCGAGGACCTTGAAACGGAGGACTTGGTTATTTGGGTCAAGGGACATCCGGAAAAACGCATCGAGTGGGGAAGCGTAATGCATCTGCGAACGGTTTTCGGCCATGGGCGTTTCGATGCCGACTTTACGCTCTCCAATTGCATGATGTCCTTTGTCGAGGTTGAGGTCGATACGGAGACGGGCAAGGTGACTCTGCTGCGCGTAGTGAATACGACTGATGTGGGCAAAATCATAGACCCTCAGGGGCTTAGAGGCCAGCTTAACGGATGTCTCGGCTCTGCGGGTATCGACAGCGCCCTCTTCGAGGAGACGATCCTTGATCCCTCTATGGGTTACACCTTAAGCTCAAACATGATCGACTACAAGTGGCGCACTTCCATGGAGCTGCCCCTCATCGATAATGTAGTCCTGGAGACACCCTTCCCCACCAACCGTTTTCATGCAGTGGGGGTCGGCGAAATAGCTACATCTCCTGGCCCCAGCGCAGTGCTCATGGCTGTGTCCAATGCTATCGGCGTCTGGTTTCATGAGTATCCACTTACATCGCAAAAGATACTCAGTGCGCTGGGCAAGATACCGCTGAAGACCAACAGAGGAGGTGCGGCATGAAAACATTCGAGCACATCAATGCAATGACGGTTCAAGAAGCCTGTGCACTTCTCAGCAAATACAAGGGTAAAGCCGTACTCAATGCCGGCGGGACAGACCTGCTCGGCGTGCTGAAAAATGGGATTCTTCTTGATTATCCCGAAGCTGTCATCAATATCAAGACCATCTCCGGCCTTGACTACATCAGGGAGAATAACGGCGTATTAAAGATAGGGGCCCTTGCAAAGCTCTCCGACATGGCCCAGTCTCCCCTTCTCAAAGAACGTTACGGGGCACTCGCTATGGCTGCCCACTCCGTGGCCACACCCCATATCCGCAATGCAGCGACCATCGGGGGGAACCTCTGCCAGGACATACGTTGCTGGTATTACAGATATCCACGCCACATAGGAGGACCCATAAATTGTCTGCGGAAAGGAAGTGGGCCCTGCCTTGCTGTAAGAGGCGATAATCGCTACCATGCCATCATGGATGGGAAAAAATGCTTTGCTGTGTGTCCCTCAGACACTGCCATCGCATTAGCTGCACTAAATGGTCAGATTATCCTTACAGGCCCCGAGGGTCAGAGAAAGATGGCGGTAGTGGACTTCTTCAGTCCCCTTGGGAACAGACTCAAATCATATGAAATGATAACGGAAGTCGAAATCCCTATGGTGACTGATCCGGCGAAACAGACATTCCTCAAATTTACTTTGAGAGAGCCTGTGGATTTTGCCCTTGTATCTGTTGCAATGGTTATCACCGTCAAAGAAGGCATATGCACGGATGCCCGTATTGCCCTCGGAGCAGTGGCCCCTGGCCCTATAAGGGCAAAGCATGCCGAAGATGTAATAAAAGGACGGTTCCTTGACGAAGACGCAGCGGCGGAAGCAGGGGCACTGGCAGTGGCGGGCGCAAGACCTCTCAGCCACAACGAATACAAGGTTGAAATTGCAAAAACCCTTGTAAAAAGGGCTATACTTGCTTGAGCGAGGCAAAACCCCGCTCAAGCAAGATTGTGTGCGGATAGCAAAAACCTTGAATGAGGCTTGGCAAAATTACATTAATAGAAGTAATTTTGCAGTAAAGGTAATGTGGTAGAATCGATTTTGAACGCACCTCTTTTTGGGTTTTAGTAGTAAAATAAATTGTGAGTAATTTGATGGCGTCCCTCTTTCGGTTTCTGGTTCACAAGGGCTCACAATCAGATGACCAGTTGTTGCCCAACATCGCGTTTGAATTTGAGAGATAATGCGCACTTCGACAACCGTTTAATCGGCGTTGTCCTTTAATCGGATGGTAAAAAAATGGGGGGGAAATTTTGAAAGCAAATAATTCAATCCAAAAAGATAGTAAAAAGATTGGAATGGAAAAAGCGATAAAGCGACTTAAATACGATTTTGATGGCAAAGTGGCGCTGGTGACCGGGGCCGGATCAGGAATCGGTCGGGAAATTGCTATTTCTTTTGCTCGCCAGGGTGCTGCCGTTGTGGTTACGGATACTAACTTGGAAGGTGTCAAGGAAACTGTGCGAAGCATTAAAAAGGAGAGAGGAGAAGCCATCCATCTATTGTCCGATGTCACAGTTGAGGAAGACGTTAGGGGAATGGTGGCTTTTGCCGTTGATCAATACGGCGGTTTGGATTTTGCATGTAACAATGCCGGCATTGCGGGATTATGGGCACCGATTGAAGTGCTTCCCAAAGACAACTGGGACCGGGTGCTGGCGGTGAATCTGACAGGCGTTTACCTGTGCTTGCGGTACGAACTCAATCAGATGCTCAAGCAGGGCTGCGGAGCGATTGTGAACATTGCCTCGGTTGCAGGTGTTATCGGTTCTCCGGGATTGGCGGCATACGTGGCCAGCAAGCATGGGATCGTGGGACTTACAAAAACTGCAGCGCTGGAAGTCGCGGATAAGGGTATCCGCGTCAATGCCATAGCGCCAGGGATTGTGGATGCAGGATTTACCAAGTCATCACCCAAAGAGTTCGTCAACGGCGCCATTGGAGTGACCCCAAGCAAGCGTATGGCTAGCGCTGCTGAAATCGTCTCGGCTGTCCTCTGGCTCTGTTCAAGTGAGGCCTCTTTTATTTTAGGCCAAACCTTAATGGTGGATGGTGGAATGACTGTACAATGAGATGACGAAGCCTTTCAGGCAGTCGAAAGGCATCATATGTAATAAAAAAAAATATAAACCGGAAAATCATTTAGAAAAACACATTGAACAGGAGAATAATGGATTGGAAAAAATAATGAGAAAGACTGTTTTTATCTTAATAATTGCTGTTATGGTACTCTTTGTGGTTCCCCTAAATGCGGAACTACCGAATGTGGAAAGCCTTATGTCCCGGGCACTGGATGCCGTGACGAGCCGGGTTCTATCTCAAAAAATGATGATTATTGTCAAGGATAAAGATAAGATAACAAGCCAAATGACGGCTGGTGTAGCGCGGAAACGAATTTCTGATGGCGACCGTTCCATCCGTTCCATCATAGTATTGTTGGAGCCTGCAGAAGTGAGGGGGACTGCATATTTATTCAGTTTTTCGGGTGGCAGCACCTTCGATCAATGGATTTACTTTCCGTATATTGGAAGAGTCAAAAAAGTCATGGGCGCCGGCGTTTTTGAGAGCTTTTTAGGCACTGATTTCAGGTTATCGGATTTAGTCGGACTTCAATTGCAGGGTGCACATAAGCTCATCGGTGAAGAAACTATTTCCGGCGTGCCGGTTTATAAAATAGAAACGACTCCACAAAATAAAGAAGCATCCCTCTATTCCCGGATCATAATCTGGATTGCGAAAGATACTTACTATCCGATCCGACAGGACTATTATGATTTAAGCGGAAATCTCTGGAAAAGACAACAGTATGATGAAATCACCATTGTTAACAAATTGGCCGTGCCGACTGTGATTCGAATCTTGGATTTAAAAGACGAAACAAGCACAGAGCTTAAAATGACCGAAATCAACACGGGTGAGCAACTTCTTAACGATAAAATGTTCATGCCTGAACAGCTGATGTATTCACTGGAGTGCCCGGTTTGGGAAAGAGTATGCTATCCCGTGAAGAAATAAAAACTGTATTGTTTCGCTTCATGGGATGATTTTTCAAGGTGCCTCCTGATCAGGTCCACAAACAGATTTAGGAGGCCAATCAAAATAATGGTTTTTAAAATTACAAAGGGAGGGAAAATTTCAGGAGGGGAAATTTTAGGAGGCCAATCAAAATGATGGTTTTTAAAATTACAAAGGGAGGGGAAATTATTATGAAAAAGATCGCTAGCAAGCTGTCATGTGTTTTGTTCGCCGTTTTTCTTTGTTTTATCGCCATGAAGACACATCCTGCACAAGCCTTTGATCTGGATTTGTATGGAAAGCCTATAAGCGTGACGGGCTACATCAAACAGAATGTGGGCTACAATGTTTATGGGGGAAACAATTGGGACACGAAAAGGGATGTCGAGAACGCCTTCTTCGAATTTCTGACTGAGGCGGCGTATAACCCTACGCCTATCTTAAAACTGTTTGCTAGCGGTAGAATTAACACGGACTGGACTTACCTGTTGTACAACAACAATGATGAATGGCGCGACAAAGAGTTTGATGATTCCGAAAGCGAACTCTATTTTTTTGGTGACGGAGAAGATATTCTTCACGAAGCCAATATTAGTTGGGCGCCAGGGAATTTCTTTTTCCGACTGGGGAAGCAGGTGGTCAAGTGGGGGCAGACGGACGGCTTTCGGTTGATGGACCAGATCAATCCCGTTGACCAGCGGCGGGGGATGCTGGATATCGAATTTGAAAGCACCATTCTGCCGATCTGGCTATTCCGGGGAGAATACAAAGTTCCGGTGACCTTTATGGATTCCTTGGATTTACAATTCGTCTTTAACCCCAACATTCACCATAGACCCAACGAGGGCATCAAGCTTGGGACCCAAGAGGGGGGCGTCTGGACCCCACGTGTGGATGTACCTCTTGGGGGACCCTATCCATTCGATTATGCCCGTATCGGTTCCTATAATTGGAATATTGAAGATCCGGACGGCTCAGATGGGTTTGAATATGCATTCAAAATGCAAGCGTCCTTCTGGGATTCGATCGCCAGTCTCAACTATTACTACGGGCGAGACAAAGATCCCATCTACCTATATGATGGTAATGACACATTCACGACAAGCCCGTGGGATCAACGGATGGTGATTCATCCCGGCGTTACTGGATACTACGCTCGTACGCGATTTGTCGGGGGGACTTTCAGTAGGGATATCCCTCGTTTGAGTTCAAGCGCTCTTGGCGGTGTGGCCCCGACATTCAGGGTAGAGGCCTTTTATGCGTTCGACAATACATTTCGCCTCGACCACGGTAATCAGCTACACGAATCTGATGAACTGCGCGTGGCTATCGGTGCCGACTGGAAGGTCAAAATAAATCTACTTAACCCCAAAGCTTATTTTATGATATCACCCCAGTGGTACCTTCGCAGGATCATGGATTTCCCGAGTAATGATCATCTATGGTCGGCGTCAGAGGACTATCTTTGCGAAAACAATCAAATAACCACCGTGCTCATCAACACGACCTACCTGCATACGAAACTGACTCCTTCAATCTTTTGGATGAGGAACTGGACGCAAAAGAATTATATGTGGAAGTATGAACTTTCGTACTCACCGACCCACAAGTGGAAATACGCCCTGGGAGCGTTGTATGTTGGCGGCGATTCGGATGCGGATGACAAGGGTTTGACGACTTTTGATCGCAAGGATCAGGTCTATGTCACAGTAAGATATAATTTCTAAGGGTGGATATGTGTAATTTTGTTTAACTTATGGGAGGAGGTTTGAAAATGAAATATTTTAAAGTGGCTGTAATATGCATAACTACCTGTTTGCTGTTTGGAGGAATGCTTCCGGCCGGTCTGCTCGCGGAAGAATGGCCTGACCCGAAAAGCTACATACCAACCTTAGAGGAAATGGATAAATTAAAGAACTTTTATGATGACCCGAGACCTTTCATGACGGGCTTATACAAAAAGATTTTGCCGCCTGAACTTTACAAAAAGCTGTCACATGACCCTGAAGAAATGAAAAAGGCTTGGGCCGATGCAGTTGGTTTCAAGGCGCCAGATGTGGTCGGCAAAATTCACCCGGAGATCAAACCGGGCAAATATACCTGGAAGGATGTTCAGAACAATCCAGCTTTTAAAGAACTCATGTGGCAGACCATGTTCGATCGCATTAAACCTCCCGGACCGCCATTTGCTGGCAATATACCGGAATTTGAAATTATTCCGACACGGCAATACTACTGGAGTCTTCCGGTCTCCAAAGCGACAAAGGAGAACGAAGGAAAAACCAAATTGGATGACAACGGATATATCATCGCGGATACATTGGAAGTAGGATATCCATTTCCAAAGCCATCCGGAAAATTCAAGGCCCAGCAGATTATTTATAACTGGGAATCGCGCTACCAAAACAATTCATTCAATTTTTATCTGTTAGGAAGAGCTTATGCGTACGACAAAAACTTGAAGACTGACTTTGATGGCGCCTTTTGGGTCAAGGGTATCTCACTTTCCGGACGAGAGGTTGAGCCAATTGGATTTTACGATGAGAGAGCCCAAAAACAAGGCGAAAGAAGATGCATTGCATTTCAATTTACGGCGCCGAGAGATGTCGCAGGCATGACACAATTTGCCACGTTTTATATCGATCCTAAGAAGTTAGACAGCCTTTTAATGTATCTTCCTTCTATGAGACGACTACGAAAGATGTCGGCTTCCGATAGCCAGGACCCCGTCGGGGGAACCGATGCAATCTATGACGATAACGAAGGTTTCCTGCAAAAGCTTTCGCCTGATATTTACCCTTATAAGTATGAAGTTATTGCGGAGCGCGAATATCTCATGCCCGCACCTTCCATAGACGGTGCGGAATATATAATGTCGCCCGAAAAAGGATTGGGTGTCGGTAATGTAAGAATGGAGCGTCGCCCCATATTTGTCGTGCAGCTCACGCAATTGGATAAGAATTATGTTTATAGTAAGCGGGTTATCTATTTTGATGCCGAGAGATTTCAGCTCTATAATAGTGAAAATTACGATCAGAAAGGGCGATTGTACAGATCTTGGTTTAACCCTTCCAGCTTTGTTCCTGAATTAGGAGCCGGCTTTCAGGGAGGGGCTGTACAGTGCTGGAGAGATTATATCGACCTACATACTACTATGCGTCAAGATGTATGCCATCTTCCAGCTTATTGGACACGAGGAGACCTCTCGCCTCAAACATTACTCAATCAAAAATGAGCAATGTTGTTTAAAAATGGCTCTGCTCAAATGTGGAAAGAACAAACAAAACAGGTTTTGAAAAAACAGGGTAACAGGATATGAATAGCAACAATTGATAAGCGATGTTGGGGAAGGCTGTGTCGGGAAATTTTGACGATATTGCCTTAGCTTTGAATGTTTAAACACGGCATTCGATGATATAAAATTCACTTAAAAAAAATTACAGCCACGGCATAGGGGCGCCATAGTCTGGGGACCCTCAAAATCCTTCCGGCTATGGCGGCCCGGTCGCTCTCTCGTTTATAATTGTGATCGCAAAAATGTTAATGGTATTTATTAGTTAAAGATGGAGGTAATAATGGTGTTTTTGCCTGAAAAGGGCCATGGTATGGGGGGGGTGGAATATGCCGGACGAAGTTTCCATAAAGGAATACTAATTAAAATTCCGGCTTTGCTCATTCTTCTAAGCAATTTACTTTTCAGTCCTCCTGCTTTTTCGAGCGATCTTGCCTCCAGCGAGAGCGTCAGTGCGAAATTGCACGAAGATCTATTTTCAGTAATTTTTCCTACAGAAAAAGAGGGATGGGCCTGTGGAAGGTGGGGGACGATTCTTTACACAGAGGATGGCGGAAAGACGTGGTGCCAGCAAGCGAGCGGGACGGATTATACGCTGAGTTCAATATATTTTGCTGATCACCACCATGGGTGGGCTGTTGGAGATGGAGGGACAGTAGTAAGCACCGATGACGGTGGTAAAACATGGACTAAACAGAAGACCTCCGTTAAGTATTTTCTCATGTGCGTCTATTTCACAGACAAAGATACTGGCTGGATTGTAACGGAAAAAACACATATTTTACATACTAAAGACGGAGGAGAAAACTGGGCGCTTCAGTTCAAAGATGATGACTACCTATTAAAGAGCGTGTCATTTTGTGATGAGAAAAACGGCTGGGCCGCTGGAGAGTATGGAATTGTTTACCATACTGAAGATGGAGGAGAGACTTGGGTAAAACAGGCGGGTGGACTTGCTTTTTCTGAAGAGACGGGAGAGATTCTCGCCGGGAGCATTATTTTCGGCGTTTTTGCATTGAATCCGACCTCTGCATGGGTAGTAGGCATTGACGGGTATGCTGCAAAAACAGATGATGCTGGTAAAAACTGGGAGAGGATCAGCGAAGGCATTCCCAAACGTCATCTTTTTTGCGTCAGTGGAGACAAATCGGGAAATTTGTTTATAGGCGGAAAAGGAGTCTTCCTCGTCTCTTTCGACAATGGCCAATCATGGCAGTCATCCAAATTCGATCCGTCCATTATTTACTCGTGGATTTATAATGTTACACACCAGAAAAAAGAGGAATATGTGGCCGTCGGTAAAGGTGGCGCGATCTACGCTAGTAGTGGCACAAACTCTCAAATGGTGTGGCATAAAGTTAATTAGCAGCGGCAGGAGAAAAAAATGCAAATTCAAAAAAGCATAGAAAAAAGTAGCCGATTAGATAGAATCTGCTGGTTTCTATCACTACACAGGATAAAAGCATTTGCAGTTGTACTGATGATTACGGTGGTATTTATTTACGGTGCTTCCCTGATAAAGGGAGAGGTAATTCTCGAACATTTGTTTCCATATGACCATCCATATCTGACACTTCATAAAAAATTTGCCAAAATATTTGGTAGTGGCGGGTCTGGTGTCGTTATAGCCCTGCATGTAACAGAAGGAGATATCTTCAATAAGAATACCTTGGAAAAAATTAAAAAAATTACGGAAAAAATAGAGCTATGGGATGAAATCTACAGAAAACTTACAATTTCCATTGCTAGTAACTCAGCTAAGGTTGCAATAACGAGGTCAAAAGGGGAAATTTTAATTGAGCCAATAATGTTTCCAAATGTACCGAAGAATGAACAGGAGATGCAGCAGCTAAAGGAGAAAGTGTACAATAGCCCGGCGTATGACGGAAGATTGGTTTCCAGCGACGGAACGGCGGCAATTATTATAACAGAGTTCAAAGAGAATATTTCCTATGAGCGGTCTTTCAAGCTATTGTATGAATTAGTCCGGGAACATTCCGACAAGAACACATCCATCCATATTGTTGGCTACCCGATGCTTATGGGCTGGATATACAGCCTGAAGCCACAAACATACATGGTTTTCGCTATCAGCATCGCTGCTGTTGCCTTTTTACTTATTCTTATATTTCGGAACTTTCAGGGAATGTTCTCGCCCATCGCAAGCACGGCGATCCTCAGCATTTGGGGGCTGGGTTTTATCGGGTTCACAGGAATAAACTTTAATCCCATGCTCTATGTTCTTGCTTTTCTCATTGGTGCACGGATGATTGGGAATGCCCATCAAATCGCCTATCGCTACTTTGAGGAGCTTGATGCAAGTGGGGGGGATCGGTTCATTGCCTGCTATGAAACTACGAGGACCATGTGGATTCCAAATTTTGCCGCAGTGATCGCTGATGTTGCTGGGTTTGGCGCTCTATTTATCGCTAAAATCGTACTGATGCAGCAACTCGCCATCATTATGAGCTTCTGGGCCGCAACGATTTTATTGACCGGTTTTCTCGTGCCTGCAATATGCAGCATTTTTCCATTTAAGGTGAACACCTCAGAATGGAAGAAGGAGACTTGTCAACTCGACTTAATGGCGCGGACTATGACAAAAATTACGAAGTTTGCTATTGGGCGCCGAACCAGTTATGTGATGGGAGGGAGCATTTTCTTACTCACCATTTTTTGCGTCTCGGAAATGACAAAGCTAAAAATCGGTGATCCAGTATCCGGGTCACCGGTCTTTTACGATGATCATCCCTACAACAAAGACCAAGCCATTATCAACCGCCTTTTTGAGGTTTCATCAGAAAACTTTGCACTTTTTTATGATGGACAGGAAGCTTCCGTATATGAGCCAATCGTACTTAAGACTTTCGAGGACTTCGACAAGCACATGCAGAAGCAGCTGCCGGATATCTACAAATGCTCAAATTCCATCATAGACATGGGGAAAATGGTGAATGTTACTCTACGAGAAGGAGACGATCTCTATTACCAGCTTCCCCGTAACGAAACGGATCTTATTGGGCTTTTCGGTTACCTCCGTAATACCATGGGCCCTTCTCAAATTAGCCGGCATGTGGATCAAAAGCTTCAGAGTGCTCAGATAAATCTTTTCTTTTCTGATCATACCTCAGACAATCTACTCCGAATCCGTGATGCTGCATATGGATTTTTTAAAGATCATCCTATGAAGACAGAAAAAGGGGAATTCGGATTAGCCGGAGGAAGAATCGGTATGGAAATCGGAGTCAATGAAGAAATGAAAAACTCTCACCTTATTATCGATATCGCAGTCTATTGCGGTATCTTTTTCCTTTGTGCCATCTGTTATAGATCTTTTATCGCAGGCCTTATGCTTACGATTCCGCTCATACTTGCCAATGCCTTGTGCTTTAGCTATATGTCCATTAGGAATATCGGGCTTTCCATAAATACACTTCCAATTGCCGCAATTGGTGCCGGGCTTGGGGTGGACTTCGCCATATACCTATACAGTCGCTGTATGGAGGAGTTTGCTAAAAAAAATGGAGATTGGTCGGAAACTATTATTCAATCCGTTTGTACGTGTGGAAAGGCAGTTGTGTACACGGGGCTCACAGTGATACTTCCAGTCCTTACCTGGTATCTTTTCTCTGATATGAAATTTCAGGCTGAGGTTGGATTCTTTCTCTCAATGATAATGGCCGCAAACGTGATACTTGTTCTAACACTACACCCGTTGCTTATTTGGATCATTAAACCGAAATTCATAAGCAGAAATATGAATGGGTATTAATGGCTTTCAATAATAAATGGATCAATTTTATTATAATATACTCAATATTATAAAAAAACTCTATTTATAGCATCTTAAGAAAATAGGAGGTCTCATGGTTGAGAAAATGAAAGCTGTGGTAATACAACCCAACAATAAGATTGGGTTGGAAGATGTTCCCAAGCCGCACATTCTCAAAAATGAAGAAGCAATCGTAAGGGTTTCGATGGCAGCTATTTGCGGGTCGGATCTTCACGCAAAACATGGACTATTACCCGGAGTTATGCCTGGCGATGTCATCGGCCACGAGTTTGTCGGGATTATTACCGAAGTGGGATCATTCGTGACGAGATTCAAACCTGGGGATCGCGTGACGGCTCCGCCTGCTTACTGGTGCGGGATTTGCCCGGCATGCCAACGGGGCGATATAGCATACTGCCGGAACGGCGGGATTTATGGAGTAGGAGAGCTTATTAGTAAAGGGTATCAGGGCGCTCAGACTTCATATATAAGAATCGCTTATGCGGATAATTGTCTTAGTGCAGTTCCCGATACGATCCCGGACGAACAGGCCGTTTTGGTTCCGGACGTATTACAAGTAGGATATCATGCAGCATTTGAGGGGCACATCGCGGTTGGAGACACGGTCGTAATATTCGGCTGTGGACCAATTGGAATAGGTGCGCTCATATCCGCGCAATTATTCGGGCCAAAACGGGTCATTTCCGTGGATATGCGAGATATGCGGTTAAATGTTGCACGGCATTATGGGGCCACCGTAATCGACGCGCGAAGGGAAAATGTTAAAGAAAAAATAAAAGACTTAACAGATGGAGAAGGCGCTGATGTGGCAATTGAAGCAGTGGGGATTCCGGAAGTATTCTTGCAAGCCCTTGGGTCTGTGAGACGCTTTGGCACCGTTTCAGTAGTAGGTGTGTTTTCACAACCCGTAGAATTACCACTTCAGGATTATGCTGCTAAAGCCAACGGAGTGCGACTCAGTATCGGATTGGGTCATATAGGCAGAACAAGTAAGTTGCTGGGGCTTTTGGAGTCCGGGCGCCTCGATTTAAGCCCCTTGGTTACGCACACATTCCCGTTGAGCGATGCCGTTGAAGCCTATGACCTTTTTGAAAATCACCAGGATGATTGTATGAAGGTGCTTCTTAAACCTTAAAACTTTAATTAATATATAAATTACTAAGTTGAAGTTTTTCCGACAAACCAAAAAACAGGCAACTGATTCGTATAGTATTAAATATATGTATGAAAAATATTTTTCAAGGATTCCGATTTAAGGAAATGGATGCCACTTATGAACAATCAATTGATACACTCGTAAAAAGTCCGCCAGAAAAATTTTGACCGCAATATATAGTATATGTAATCTTCATTTTATACTTTATTTTATGGTCATAAAATCGAATTTCGACTTTTTACGAGATTGTCAATTAATGCTTCTATATTTTAGAAAAAAATGAAATTAAAAGTTTTTAGTCTATGCCAACTTAAAAATGACAATCATCATGCAAATAGCGATTTCTGTAATTCAACTGAAGAAATATTAATTAGAATATATAAAGAGGAGCGATAACACATGGATATTAAAGATCATAATACTATCGGAGAATTGATTCGAGAAAAGGCACAAAAAAATGCTGACCGGGTATTTCTTTTTTTTGAAGATCAGAAGGTTACCTGGGGGCAGATAGATGCGTTTTCTAACCAATTTGCTCATGGATTGAGCGATATGGGAGTTAAAAAGAACGACAAAGTTGCTCTGATGATGCAGAACCATCCGGATTTTTTGTATTCATGGTTCGGTGCTATTAAAATGGGTGCGGTTGAGGTGCCGATCAATACCGCTCTAAAAGGAGATTCGCTAAGTTATATCATTAACCAATCGGATTCTAAAATACTTTTTATTGATGCTTCATTGGCTGATCGGCTAATGCTTATAAGGGAAGATCTCAAGAAACTTGAAGCGATCGTTTACCGTGGAGAAATAGATGAAGCTATTTCAAATTCTTTGCCCATTCCCGTATTGTCTATGGATAAACTTCTAACCTACCCATCCGATACGGTGAAAGCTGATGTTCAAAAAACGGATCCCGCGGGGATACTTTATACTTCAGGAACCACGGGACTTTCTAAAGGTGTGGTACTTTGTCATAACGCTTTTATACACCTTTCAGGACTCATTGCCGGATTACGCCAATTGGGGCCGGAAGATATTCTTTATACGTTCCTACCGCTTTTTCACGGAAATTCTCAAATGTTGGCGGTGATGAATGCAGTTGTTGCCGATTCACAGCTTGTATTGCGTGATCGGTTTAAGGCATCTTCGTTTTGGGATGAAATCAGGCACTATGGTGCAACGCAGTTCAATTATCTGGGTGCGGTGATGACAATCCTCAGTAAACAGCCTCCCAAGGACGATGATGCCGACAATCCTGTGAAAATATGCATAGGAGCGGCCTGTCCTGCTGATGTGATGAAACAAATGGAGGAACGGTTCAAAATTAAATGTTTGGAAGGCTTTGGATTAACAGAGGCCGGTATATGTATGCACTGGACTGTAAACGATAGAAAACCGGGATCATGCGGAAAGGTTATCGATAAGTACTATGAGGTGAAGCTGGTGGATGATGAGGATAACGAGGTGACTGACGGAACGACGGGTGAAATCGTAGTCAGGCCAAAAACCCCCTTTATCATGATGTCGGGATATTACGAACTGCCAGAAAAAACACTTGAATCATATCGGAACCTTTGGTTTCACTCCGGCGATTGGGCCAAAAAGGATGAGGAAGGATACTTTTATTTTGTGGATAGAAAGAAGGATGCCATCAGGCGTAGAGGTGAAAATATCTCTTCATTTGAAGTAGAAAAAGTGATCAACTCCAATCCGAAAGTGCTGGAATCCGCAGCTTATTCTGTTCCTTCAGAATTAGGTGAAGACGAAGTGATGGCAAGCGTTGTTCTGAAGCCCGGAGAGACATTAAAACCGGAAGAATTGATCGCTTATTGCAACGACAGAATGGCCTATTTTGCGGTTCCTCGGTACATCGAATTTATCGAAGAGCTTCCGAAGACTCCGACCAACAAGATTGAAAAATATCGCTTACGTGAAGTCGGCCTTCAACAAAATACCTGGGACCGGGAAAAAGCGGGTATCAAAATTGTACGTTGATTTAATACCCTATTAAGTTAAAAAAAGAAGAGGTTGAAATGAATAAAATTAAGTTTGTAGATCAAACCATTCGTCTTGCTCAACAGAGTCTTTGGGGCTTTATGATGCGGACTGATCATATTGCGCCGATTGCGGAGGTGATGGATCGGGTAGGATATAAAGCAATCGGGTCTGTCGGTGGTAATGGCTGTGTCGTTCAGATGAGGAACCTGAACGAAAACCCTTGGGAAAGAATCAGACTACTATCCAAGTCGTTCAAAAAAACTACGTTACGCGGGTCTTATCAGATTTGGGGTCTTGCCGACTTCGATCGAACGACTCCTCGCGATATCATCACACTTTGGATTAAACGATGTATAGCCAATGGGATCCAAAGCTTTTGGGTCTGCGATTACCAGACTGAGATGGAAAGATTCGCTTATTTTGCAAATATTGCCAAAGCGGAGGGAGCTGAGGTGACGGTGTCCTTGGTATATGCATCCAGCCCTGTTCATACCAATGACTACTGGGAAGATAAAGTAAGACAAATAGCTGAAGTCAAAAATTGCGTTGATGCCATCGTTATCGGGGACCCAGGAGGGATGTTGACGCCTGAAATAACACGGAAGTTCATAAATACAGTTATGAAAAATTGTGATAGTATCCCTATTGAGCTACAAGTTCATTCCTGTGCAGGGCCTGCTATACAGACTTATTTGGAAGCAATTAAGGCAGGCATTACGACCGTGCAGACAGCAGTCGCACCTCTGGCAAACGGCACCTCAATGCCGTCCACCGAAAATATTTTAAAAAATATCAAGCGGATGGGATTCACATCTGATCTTGATGAGGATGCGCTTGCAGCCGAATCAGAGCATTTTAGAAAAATCGCGTTGAAAGAAGGTTTCCAAATTGCGGGACCGGCGGAATTTGACCTTTTCTATTTTGAGCACCAAGTGCCTGGTGGTATGATGACAAATCTCACAAGACAGCTTCGAGAGGTGGGGATGGAATACCGCTTGGAGGAGATCCTCGAGGAGGTTGTTAGGGTTCGAAAAGATTTTGGATACCCCGTGATGGCAACGCCATTTTCCCAGATCGTAGGGGCTCAGGCCGTAGACAATGTTATCTCGGGAGAGCGATATAAACAGCTTACCGATTCTACGATTAAATATATCTTGGGATACTACGGAGAACCGGTTGGTGTTGTAGATAGTAACCTAAAGGACAAGGTTATGGGTATGCCCAGGACCAAACTATTTATCAACAAACAGGATGACAACTATTTTAAATCAATCGCGGAAGTGCGAAAGGAGGTCGGTCCGGAACTTTCAGACGATGATCTTTTGCTAAATATTATAAATCAAGGAAAGCCTATTAAGCGGGCTGAAGCCGGAAAGAAGAAAAGTTTGGCAGCAAATGAATATTCAACCGGCCAGGATAGCCAACTGATAGATTATCCGAAGAAATTTAGTGTAGAAGTAGATGGAGAAATATTTGATGTAAAAATATCTCTTACCGATAGCGAAGAAAATGTGGCGGAAGGATCTGAAACCGTAAAAACGAAAAAGAAGCCAAAAATAATACCTGCAGGCGCTGTGATTTCAGGAAACGCAGGGCTTGTGCTTTCGATTGAAGTAAAAGTAGGTGATAAGGTAAATGAAGGTGATACCGTTGCGATAATAGAAGCTATGAAAATGAGGAGGCATATCGTCTGTCCCCATAGCGGAGTAGTGAATGAGATATATGCCCTTGAAGGTGAAATCGTCAAACCGGAAGATCTCTTAATGGTGGTGAACTAAAATGGGCGAAAATATTTTTAAAAAAATTCTAATTGCCAACCGTGGTGAAATAGCTGTTAGAGTTATGAGGGCTTGCCGTGAAATGGGTATTCATTCCGTTGCTGTTTATTCCGAGGCGGATAAAAATGCGCTGTTTGCGAAATACGGTGATGAAGCGTACCTTCTCGGTGCGGCCCCAGCAACTCAGAGCTATCTCAATATGGATAAAGTGATACAGGTGGCCAAAGAAAGCGGTGCAGATGCAATTCATCCCGGTTACGGATTTCTTGCTGAAAACCCAAAATTTGCGTCCGCCTGTGAAAAGGAAGGAATTAAATTTATTGGACCCTCGAGCAGAGTACTTGCTCTCCTGGGAGATAAGGTAACTGCCCGTCGTGAGATGATAAAAGCAGGTGTACCCGTAGTGCCCGGGACAAATGAATGTGTTACGGATTTTGAACAGGCAAAAAAAATAGCGGACGAGATCGGGTATCCCGTTATTATCAAACCTTCCGGCGGAGGCGGCGGAATTGGAATGACAATTGCCGCAAATGAAGGAGAGCTATTAAAGGCTTTGGAGTCAACACGGGCCATTGCCGAAACTACTTTTGGCATAGCCGACATTTATATTGAAAAGTATCTGCAAAAACCACGTCATATCGAATTTCAGGTGATAGGCGATTCCCACGGGAATGCGATTCATCTGGGGGAGCGAGAATGCTCTATACAAAGAAGGCATCAGAAACTGATCGAGGAATCACCCTCAACAGCCGTTACGGCACAGATGCGTTCCGAAATGGGTTCCATTGCAGCAAACGCCGCCAGACTAGTAGGTTATGAAGGGGCTGGAACTATGGAGTTTCTGCTATCCAATGGGAATTTCTATTTTTTGGAAGTAAATGCCCGGGTGCAGGTGGAACACCCAGTGACGGAGATGGTGACTGGGGTAGATATTGTTAAAGAGGGAATACGGATCGCGGCGGGACTTCCTTTAAGCTTTGAACAGAAAGATATTCAAATGATCGGAAATGCCATTGAGTGCCGCATCAATGCCGAAGACCCCCTTAACGATTTCGTTCCAACTCCTGGAAAAATTATGCATTATCACGCGCCTGGTGGGGCCGGTGTCAGGGTCGACAGTGGCGTGTATGGCAGCTACGAGATACCGCCTTACTATGACCCGATGATATCGAAGCTTATCGTCTGGGACAGGAACAGAGATGAAGTTATCAAAAGAATGAGACGTTCACTTTGGGAATATGTCGTTTCAGGCCCCAAAAATAATATCCCATTCCACAAGGCGATGATGGAAAACAGTCGCTTCATTAGGGGTGATTTGAGCACGCATTTTATCGAAGAAGAGACGACCCTAATGGACGATGTTAAGCGTATCATAGAGCAGGAAGTAACATTGGCGGAAAAATTGCCGATGTTGTCTGATAAAAGAAAGAAAATCGCTGCTATGGCCGCCGTAGCCGCTTTAAAAGTATCTTAAAGGGGATAAAAAGGAAATATAGATGATTCATAGTATTGATCACGTTGGGGTAGTGGTAAAAAATCTTGATGAGGCACTCGATTTATACGTTAATATTTTGGGTTTTGAAAAATCCGAGATCAAGACGGCTCAAAAGGGAGGTAAGTTCAGGACTGTTATGGTTTCATTAGGAAAAGCAACCATTGAATTAATTGAACCTTTGGACACAAATGGCGGAATACAACGGTTTTTAGAGACAAAAGGAGAAGGAATCCATCATATCTCTTTTCAGGTGAAGGATATTCAAAAGGTAATCGATGCATTTGAAAATAAAGGGATAAAATTTTTAAATGAGGAACCGGAAAAGGTTGATGAGACACTCATAGCTTTCATGCATCCAAAGTCTGTCCATGGCGTTTTAGTGGAATTGGTGCAACGGGACAATTTAAAATAGTAATAGCGCATAAGAATAACATGCCCAATATAAAAAAAATTTTAAATTAAAATAATTAGGATTACCTGGCGTTAATTGATAAGGAGAAATTAATGGAAAAAAAGTGTATTGTACTGGTTGCATCCTTGGATACCAAGTCTGAAGAATCCGAGTTCGTTAAGGAAATATTGGAACGTAAGGATATAAGTGTGACCACGATAGATGTCGGAACCGGCATGAGAGGTAAACCGGCCTTCATTCCCGATTACTCGGCCGAAGATGTGGCGAGAGCTGCTGGGTCGACCGTAAGCGAAATTTTACAACAGGGAAAGGAGAAACATGATGATACGGCATTTATGGACATGATGGCAAAGGGAGCAATTGCGATCGTGAATAAAATTTACGCTGAAGGGAAATTGGATGGAATTTTTTCCTTAGGCGGAACCGCCGGAACGCATATGGCCACTACTGTCATGCGGGCCTTACCCTTCGGAGTTCCAAAGGTAATGGTTTCCACTGCGGCTGGGTCAGCACATGTGGAGAGCTGGGTAGGCACCAAAGACATTGTCATGATACCTTCTATTGCGGATATTGTCGGTCTTAATAGGATAACCAAAAATGTATTACGAAAGGCTGCGGGTGCGATACATGGCATGGTCTTTGCCGGCGATGAACCTATATCCGAAAGACCCCTTATCGCCGTTACTACCTTGGGCGGAACAACCGAGACCGCTATGCGCTTCAAAAAAAGACTGGAAGATGAGGGGTTTGAGGTTGTTGTTTTCCATGCTATCGGAATTGGCGGTAAAACTATGGAGGAAATGGCAAGAGAAGGCAAGATCAATGGGGTCTTCGATATGTCCACTAACGAGGTCCTTGATCATCTTTACGGAGGAATGACGGATGGTGGACCGGATCGGCTCTCGGTGGTTGGAGCAATGGGCTTGCCTTACCTTGTCGCGCCAGGTAACCTTGATCATCTGATATACACCTCGAAAGAAGATATACCGGAGCAATTTAAGGCCAGAAAAGTTTTTTCTCATGGCACAAGCATTCATATAATAAGAAGCAGAAAAGAAGAGATGGAAAATATCGGTAAAGTTATGGCAGAGAAGTTGAATAAGGCAAAAGGCCCGGTAAAAATTATTTTTCCGCTAAAAGGTTTTTCTTTTGCCAATGTCCACGTGGATGAAAAGGAGTTCACAGATACGGAAGCTGATCGGCTATTGCTTGAAACGCTGAGGAAAGAATTACGGTCCGATATTGATATCATCGAATGCGAGCTTCATATCAATGACGAGGCGTTTGCCTATAAAGCCGCTAACGTTTATGAAGAACTTTATGCCCAAAAAAAAGAGAAAGTATAAAAAGCTATGCCATATGATCGATTCTCGAAATTGAAAATGATAAGGAGAAAATGAAAATGGGGTGTCAAAGCAAGAACATACTCATTATCGGGACTATGGATACAAAGGCTGAAGAAGCGTTATATATGTCAGAAATCATCAAAAAAAGGGGGCATAACGCTTCATTGATGGACATTGGAATCAGCGGCACGGTTCCATTTAAGCCGGAATTTACCAGGGAAGAAGTAGCCCTTGCTACCGGACGTCCTTTTGGAGAGGTTATTGCCAGCGCAGCTGGTAGATATGCGGATGCCCTTTCAACAATGGCCAATGGTGCAAAAGCTATTATCGAAGAACTGAATGCACAGCGAAAAATAGACGGCCTTCTTTCTTTAGGTGGCTCACAGGGCACCTGCCAGGCCTTGACCATTATGAGAAATCTACCGTTGCGGATTTCAAAGTTCGCCATTTCTACTGTGGCCTTTATCGCAGAAATTATCAACAGTGAGGTTGTAAGCATCGACCAGGCGATGAGCCAGTCCATAGCTGACCTGGAAGGACTTAACAGAATAACACGATTGGCTTTGCAAAGGGCTGCGGGAGCTATATGTGGTATGGTCGAGGAGCAGAAAGAAGAAGAGGATAAAAAACGTGCCATAGCTATTAGTTCCCTTGGAGTATTTGAATATGCCGGCCATTGCAAAAAATTGCTTCAAGAGAAGGGGTATGAGCCAATTGTTTTTCACTCCGTAGGAACCGGTGCTATGGAGAAGATTATTCAGCAGGGCTACGTAAGCGGTGTCCTCGACTTGACATGTTACGAGCTGATAAACCTGGTTACGGGCGGTGCCATAAGGGGGGGTGAAGAAAAGTTTAGCGCGGCGTGCGAAAAGGGAATCCCACAGGTTATCGCTCCGGGTGCCCTAGACTTTTTTCCCTGGCCTATCGCAATGCCTTTTCCGGATCGTTGGGTTGAAAGAAAGAAAATCAGACATGGGTTTGTAGATTTGGTAATGACCCTGCCTGAGGAACAGAAAGAAACAGCGCTGCGATTGGCAAATAAGATCAACAAAACGACTGTTCCCATAACCGTATTGGTTCCACTATTTGGTTTTTCGTGCCTTGATCGAAGTAAAGAGATGCCTTTCTATGATTTCGGTGCGGGAAAGAGGTTTGCCGCAGTACTAAGAGAAAATGTTTCAAATCCTCTTGTGGAGATTGAAGAAATTGATGCACACATCAATGATCCCGGGTTTGTTGAAAGGGCGACAGATTTGCTGCTAAAAAATTTGTTGTAACTGTCGTCAGTTGCCAATCGAATTATTGAAGTTCCTGGCTCTATTTGCCAACGATTAGATTATATTTGCTATATTCTCATATCGCCAAAGGAGAATTGTCTAAAATACTATGACCCCATTAGAATGAATAAAAAGTTATAGTCAGGAACAAGTAAACAGGGAGCAAATTAAAATGAGTATTGATATGAAACCAGTAATGCACGGCATTTTCGATGTCGAGCCGTCTCCTCGATTGATTGGTGCAATATGTCCAAAATGTCAAAAAAAGTTTTTTCCAAAACCGCTGGTCTGTCATTATTGCTTAGAGGAAGTCCGGGAAATTGAACTTTCCTCAAAGGCAACGATCTACACTTTTTCGGTGCTGCGCACAAAGACACCTTATGGTCTGCCACAACCTTACGCTGCGGGGTATGTCGATCTTGAGGATAGTGGTTTACGGATATACACGCTTTTTGATCCGGAGAAAATAGCCGATCTGGATTTTGGTAAAAGAGTTACCCTCCGAATTGGGCCATTGGGAGTAGATAATAACGGCCAACCATGCTTGAGATATTATTTCACGACTCAAAACGGAGGTGAAGAAGAATGCGACGGGTAGATATCATTGGCGTAGGGATTACCAGGTTTGGAAAGCACATCGAAAAATCTCTTATGGATCTTGGCGGTCAAGTTGCCATTGAGGCGCTTAAGGATGCAGGGGTCAAACCCTCGCAGATAAATGCAGGCTTCTTTGCCAATATGCAGGCTGGTAGCCTTTTAACGGACTTTACAATTGGCCAAAACGTGTTATGGGAAGCTGGAATTAATAAAGTTCCCGTGTTTAATGTAGAAAACGCCTGTACCTCCGGTTCATCCGCTTTCAATTTAGCTTGGATGGGCGTTTCCTCCGGAGCATATGATATAGCCATTGTTGTTGGGGCTGAAAAGTTAATTTTACCAAATGTTGGACTGATGCAATCTGGTAAGACAGAGCTTAGTACCCTGGAGGGATTGGTAGTACCGATGAGTTTTGCCATGCGCGCCAATCTACACATGGCAACTTACGGTACGACAAAAGAGCAACTCGCCATGGTCTCAGTTAAAAATCGGCGTCATGCCGGCTTAAATCCATTAGCGCAGTTCAGAGATCCGATAACTATTGAAGATGTACTTAACTCTCCTATGATAGCAGATCCGCTGACACGCTTAATGTGCTGCCCAAACGCTGATGGCGCGGCGGCGGTTGTTTTATGCGCATCTGAGCTGTCAAATCGATATAGGTCCCACCCCGTGCATGTTGCAGCTTCAGTAATGGTTTCTGGTAGCTATGAAAACCCGTGCAATATGGTGCAATGGGATGCAGATAAACGTGCCAGCGGCATCGCTTACGAAAAGGCGGGGCTAGGACCAAAAGATTTAGATGCGGTAGAATGTCACGATGCATTCAGCATTTCTGAAATTTGTCATTATGAGGGCATTGGGTTGTGCCCCGAAGGAGAGGGTGGCAGATTCGTTGAATCCGGGGCGACAAGCCTTGGTGGAAAGATACCCGTAAATCTATCCGGTGGGCTGCTTTCGAAAGGTCACCCGCTGGGAGCTACAGGGGTTGCTCAAATCATAGAAGGTGTTCGACAGCTTAGAGGAGAGGCCGGAAGTATACAGGTTGAGGGTGCCAAAGTATTTTTGGCAGAATGCATGGGAGCCGATAAGGATGGTGATGTTAAGACATGCAGCATAAATATCCTTACTAAATGACATTTCGCTTGCGAGTGCCAAAAATTTAGGAGCGGTTAAAGGAACTATTGAAAGGGGACAAGCTGATCACGAATAAGTTCAAACTTGATAAGATTTCAAGATCTAAAGTGTTTACTAGGGATAGTGCGATTATATTCAATTTTGCAAAAAAGGAGGAATATCATGGGCCAAAAGGGAAAAGTGAATACGGTTACAGGCTCGATTTCTGCAAATGAGCTTGGCACCACGCTGATGCATGAGCATTTCGCAGCTCACTTCGCAGGGTGGGAGTTTGATGCCAAGGGGCGGACGTTTGATACGGAGGTGATTGCGCAGCATTGTGCGGAGAAGTTAAAGGGGGCGATGGCCCATGGCCTGAAATCAATAATTGATGCCTCTCCAATGGATGCCGGTAGATTCCCCATGGTTGACAAGAGAGTCGCGGAGTTAACCGGGCTGAATGTAATCCTCTGCACGGGGCTGCACACGGAGGCCCAGGGCGCCTCCGGTTATCTGAAATTGCGCAAGCTCTTTGGCTTCAATATGCTAGAAGAAGTCTACGAGACGTATGTTGAAGATATCACAAATGGAATAAGAAACACGGGTATAAAAGCTGGCCTGATCAAGGTTTCGACCGGGCCTAAAGTCATATCGGAGTATGAAGAGGCGAGCCTGAAGGCAGCAGCGAGAGCACAGAAAAAGACGGGTGTCCCCATCATAACCCACACTGAGAATGGAACAATGGGGCCTGAACAGGCTCAACTTCTGATCTCCGAAGGAGCTGATCCAAAGAAGATCGTGATCGGGCATGCCGGAGGCTGTGCCGACATGACTTATTTTTACAAGATACTGGAACAGGGGTGTTCTCTCGCCTTTGACCGGTGTGGAATTTACCTTGAAGTGCCAAAACCTGTCGTGTGGTCATGTATCATCGGGCTTATCGGCATGGGGTATGCGGATCGTATCATGCTTTCCCAAGACCATATCGGATACTGGCTGGGCCGTGAACCTGCTATATCTTTCCCCACGCCGGATTGGACCTATACGCATGTTTTCACGAGCGTTATCCCGGCATTGAAGAAAGCGGGGGTGAGTGACGAGACGATCGATACGATTATGGTGGGGAACATACGGCGGTTGTTTGGCGGTGATTAATGATTTTATGAAACAAATGAGTTACAGCCGGTGAGGCGGCGTTGACGCATGAATACCGAAACTTAATGATACCAGTTTCCCGGCCCGTATCTGAAATTATTTTGTAGCAAAATAGCTATAAACATTTCGGACGTAATATATGGGCGCCCGATTATCCTCAATTGACCGGCGCCATCGGGGCAGCCCTCTATGCGATGGGTTCCACCGGGGATTAACATGAATACGCTTGTTGTCCAACGCGTAATGAACAATTTTATGAACCTTTCAAGCACTGGATTTCATTTTTTAAGCTTCCGCCTGGACCGGGGACGCATCTTGGATCGCCGTTATATCCTGTTTTGCCTGATTCCGACCCGTCGGGAACCATAGCCCGGTGTCTCATCATAATCGCATGCCCCTTTCAGCCGTCGGTTGTAACACCGATGGCTGAAGTCGGGCTGAAATTTAGCGAACGATTCTTCGAATATTCCTTTCATATCCGCTACCTAACCCCGATAAACGGGATAAGTGCCTTTACAAATTACTTTCTGCCAGAAACGCGCAGAAAATAATTTGTAAGGCACTAAAAATGCGTTACCTAACAACTTGCCCGAATCAGGATAGGCTGGATTAGGGGATGATCAGGATAGTTGGGATGATTTTATCCCGAGTATTCTGTAAATTTCGGCCATCCTATTCCAGATAGTGAGGGAAAAATTGATTAAGTTGTTTTGCAATGCATCCTTACATCTAAAGACATGGAGGCCTGTATGGCTATAGAAAAAAAACAAATACTGAGACGATTGAAAACCGCCCGCGATTTGGGGAATTTCATGGCCGAGTATTACTACGAATTGGATGCGGCCGCCAAATCGGGCAGTCATAAAATTGCCTGGTGCACGTCGGTGGGACCGGCTGAAATCCTGCGTGGAATGGGATTTTTAACCTATTTCCCCGAAACCCATTCCGCAATGCTGGGCACGACCCGGATGGCCACGGATTTGATTCCGGTCGCCAATGCCATGGGCTATTCGCCCGAGATCTGCTCTTACCTGACCGCCGATGTGGGCGCCTTTGTGCAGGGCGTAAGCCCCCTGGCCAAGGCCTTCAAAGGGATTGACGGCGTGCCGAAACCCGACGTTCTGGTTTACAATACCAATCAATGCCGCGATGTGCAGGACTGGTTTTTGTGGTACGGCAAAAAATTCGGCGTACCGGTGGTGGGGGTTGAAACCTATCGCAACGTGGGAGATGTCACCGATTCACACATCCTTTCCATCTCGGCCCAGCTAAAAAACCTGGTGGAACCCCTGGAAAAAGTTGCGGGACGCAAATTGGACATGGACGAGTTCAAACAGGCCGTGGCCCTCTCGCGCGAGTGCTCCGAT
>JAZDPP010000185.1:0-7868 GCA_043797445.1 Pseudomonadota bacterium | reverse complement strand
AAGAAAAACGCGGTCGGATTTGTAGACCGGGGCATCTCCAAGGAAATCAGTTTCATTCCGGAGATAGCCGCCAAAGAGTGCTGGGACTGCAAGGAATGCTTCCCGCTGTGCCCGACGGAGGCACTGCAGGCCGCTTTCGTTTTGACCCGGGCGTTCGCGTCTTCACCGGTCTCTTAATCACCGGATTCAAGTGATTGGGGAGCATTAAAAATGGAAGAATCGGATCAGCTTGCTTCAAAACCAAAAGAGGTTTCATATGATATGTCTTTATGAGGCGCAAAAGCTAATTCTGGAAGCAACGCCGGTTTTGGGGCGCGAAAGCGTACCCATTCTCGATTCCCTGAGAAGGGTTCTTGCTCAGGATATTGTTGCCATGGAAGATTTTCCGGCGTCGGATATCTCCGCAAAAGACGGTTATGCCGTGCGCCATGCTTCTCTCCGGGGTGCTTCGCGGCAAAGTCCGGTGCACTTGAGAATCATCGGGGAGTCCGCGGCCGGAAGGCCATGCGGTGCTATCGTGGGGGATGGTGAAGCGGTTCGAATAATGACCGGAGGAATGGTACCCGAAGGCGCCGATACCGTCGTAAGGCTGGAACTCACCGCGGAAGACCACGGCTATGTCATCTGCACCAACGATTCAAAACCCGGGGGAGATATTCGTTTTCGGGGAGAGTCTCTGAAGAAAGACGCGGTCGTCTTTCGAGCGGGAACCGTCGTCAGCCCGTTGGAGGTGGGGGCACTGGCCTCCCTGAGGCGTGCCTACGTATACGTTCATCGGAAACCCCTTGTTGCGATTCTTACGACGGGGGATGAGCTCACGGACTTTCATGAGCAACCCTCCCCCTGGAAGGCCATGAGCTCAAATCTTTATGCCCTTGCCGCACAGGTGCTGGAAACCGGCGCTATTCCGCTTTGTCTCGGTATCGTGAAGGATGATTTGAACGCCCAGCAATCGATTCTGTCTGAAGCGCTCCGTGCCGATGTCATCATCACCTCCGGCGGTATGTCCATGGGCAAGTATGATCTGATCCAGGAAACGTTCGCCTCGCTGGGAATGGATATGCATTTCTCAACGATACTCGGGAAACCCGGGAAACCATCGATATTCGGGAAAATAGGCAGAAATCTCGTTTTCGGATTGCCGGGAAACCCATCGGCTGCGATGATCTCATTCGAGCAGTTCATAACACCCGCCCTCCTTAAAATGATGGGCCACCTGAATATCGCCCATATCTCCAACGACCGTCTTGAGTGTAATGGGAGCGGCCCCGTTTCCCTTATTGACGGATACACTCGCGGGGAGGCGGATAATCCGGGAGAGCACTGGGCCTCCCTGATCCCTTTGAGAGCACCCTTTCCGGGAAATCTCAAAAAACGCCAAAAACAAAAGAAGGCGGTGGGCGCCCGGCCCGGCCTTTCAGTGATGGTCGCTAACTGAAGCGTCATGCCGGCGATATCAATGCGGAACAGCACCATTATTACATCGTCCGATACCGGTTGTTTGGATCAATATGACAACTGGTTAGCGGCATCAAATCGTGTATAGCCAAGCGAGCAACACATGGAGGTGATAAAAAATGAGATACGCGGAAACAGGGTATAATTTGGAGATTGATTTAGCGACCGGAAACATTGAACGGGTGGAAACCGATCCGAAATTAATGGCACAACATCTCGGGGGGCTGGGCACCAACATCAAATTAATGTGGGATAGAGTTCCTCCTGAAACGAAACCGTTTGACCCTGAGAATTTACTGATATTCAGCAACGGTCTTTTATGCGGCACCCCTGCTTTCAGCATGAATCGTACCGTTGTATCCTTCGTTTCTCCTCAATCGGATTTGATGGCATATCCCATGATGGGGGGATTTTGGGCAACGGAATTGAAGTTTGCCGGTTATGACAAGGTGATCTTTCGCAACAAGTCCCCGAAGCTGGTCTATATTTGGATACACAATGACAAGGTGGAAATACGGGATGCCACTCATTTGAAGGGCAGAGGCGCTGTGGAGACACAGGATCTGATAAGAGAGGAGTTGAAAGATTCACGAGTTCAGGTGGCCGCTATCGGCCTGGCTGGAGAGAATCGGGTCTTCACGGCCTCCATCGAGCAGGCTCGGTCGAGCGCGAGCAGACTTGGAGGCGGCGCCATTATGGGAGACAAAGGCATAAAGGCGATTGCCGTTCGGGGAACAAAGGACGTCAATCTTGCCCGAGGTCCTGAATTCATGGCGCATATGAAGGAGATAACGAAATATATTAACTATAGAAATACGAATCCCCTTCCGGGGGTCATGACCATTTTGTCCGGGATCGGCTCGCCTGCGGAAATGAAACACACGGATGAAAAGTGGCACACTGAAAGTTTCGCTTGGGGAAATGCCCGAAAACGGAGAAAAGACTTCTGGACCAAGGACATCGAAGAGAGCTGGAAGAAAACGCAATTGAGTGCGATAAAACGGCATATCAGTTGCTTTAACTGCCCGCAAGAATGCGGTGGGCTGATTTCCCATAATGATGTTTCAAATTACATGATGAAATGCTTTTCGAAACTGACCTATCTGATGGGGGCCTATGTCGATAACCTGGATTTCGGTTTTACAATCGCCAAGCGTGCCTTTGAGTACGGCGTGGATTCTTTTTCGACCCCCCAAATTCTGGCTTTCGCTGTCGAGCTTTATGAAGCCGGTATTCTGACAGACAATGATTTTAAGGGATGCCCGACCGATAAAGAGGGAAGATTTATCTGGTTGCTGGACAGGTTGGCCCGGCGGGAAGGCATCGGAGATATTCTGGCTGACGGCACATACTGGGCGGCCCGCAGGATCGGTAATGGCGCGGAAGCATTTGATCATAATACCATCAAAAAACATGAGCAGATGAATATCAAGCTGGGAATGCTGGATCCGCTTTATTATCTCATGTTTGCCACAAACGAAAAAATAAGCATTACGCAAATAGAAGGAAACTGGCCCCAGGCGCCTTTTCCCTCAAGAGAGGACAGGGAGGCGTTCGTAAAGGACTGGCCCCAGCTGCCGGATGACAAGTTTAAACAATATTTCCTGGACTGGGAACCTCGGGGGGAATACGCCAATCCCTACTACCCGACGCCCGATATGTGCAGTGAAATCGTGGACTGGATGGAAATGTTGCATAATATTGATGACGCCATTGGGTTGTGCGCCGGAATGGGATCATTTTGCCTGAAGCCTCCTTATCACATACACAATTACCCGAAATTAATCTCGGCCGCGACCGGGATGGACATAGATGAAGAGGGGCTGAAAAAAATAGTCAACCGAAGCCGGAATCTGCACCGGGCATTTAACAATAGAAGAGGTATGACGAGAGCGGATGAGAAGCCGCCGGAAGACCATTGGAAGCATCGATTTCCCGAGTACGAAGAGAAACTGTTAAGCACGTATTACAAGTATAAAGGTTGGAATGATAACGGTATTCCCACGAAAGAAAGATTGCGGGAATTGGATCTGGGCTATGTCGCCGAGGACTTGGAAAAGAGAGGAATTTTAAAAGATGGCCAAGATTAAGAAAAAAATCAAGACAATCAAGGTTGATGCGGATAAATGTAATGGCTGCCGGACCTGCGAGGTGGTTTGCTCCGCCTTTCATGCCGGACCGGAATACAGCGCCGTCAATCCGGCCAGGTCCCGTATCCATGTGACGACACACCGCCTGAAAAATATATGGCTTCCGGTGTTCGCGGGTGAGTATACCCCCGCGGAATGCAGCGGCAGGGATAAATATGTGATTGACGGCAAAGAATACGACGAGTGCGGTTTTTGCCGGGCCTCCTGCCCCTCCAGGGATCTGTTTAAAGAACCCGATTCCGGACTCCCTCTCAAATGCGACATGTGTGAAGGCCAGGAAAAGCCGTTGTGTGTGGAGTGGTGCCTGAATGATGTCCTGATTTACGAAGAGAGGGAGGAAGAGGTGGAAGAGCAGATTGAGATGAAGGATCTTGAGGCGGGATTGGAGTCTTTAGCAACCAAATTCGGACTCGATAAGATAACCGATACCCTGTCCCGGATGGTGCAAAAAGACTAATCCCGGCCATCCAGATTCAGGCAGTGGGAAATTAGGGATTCGGCTTTGATCATCTTCGCGGCCACGCCAGAGTATTTTTAAAAGTGAACGGATAACATCCGTGAGAAAAATAACGCAACACGTTCAACAATTAAAGAAAATGTATTCCAGAACGGATGGAAGGTTGCAGGGGGAACCGGGCTGGGAGAGACTTCCCTTCTTCTGGTTCATCCTGTTCCTGTCCTACAAGTGCACAAGAAGATGCCAATATTGTTATGCGTTTAATCAAGTTGGCGAAGATAATAAAATGGAAATGGATGAGAATACATTTTCTGTTTTATTGGAATGGATTCCGGAAGTCTGGAAAGTGAATAACGTCAAGGTGAATATCGTTAACTTTCTGGGCGGGGAGCCATTGTTGCGGACGGATCGAATTAAAAAAGTGATGGATTCCGTCTATAACCATACGGACGGGATGCAGGGACTTGTTTATACAAATGGTGATGTAATAGATACCGTCAACTGGGATGATCTTGAATCCATTCAATGGATGACCACCAATATCACGGATATCAGTATTCAAGAACTATCGAGAAGAATGAAAATTGTCGGTGAAAGATCGAATGTCATTAATCAAACCATAGCGGCTGCCTTGGATGATTATAACTTGGATAGAGTCCTTGATATTGCAAAATTCGGAATAGAAAATGGATATCGTTTAAGGTTCTATAAGAATTTGTATGAAGAGTTGGGCGCCGAATATCAGAAAAAATTATTGAAAAAATATCATGACGTAATAGATTTGTTGGAAAATCATATTGTTCATGGGTACGATGTCCATACCACTTTCTTGTTTGACATTTTAATTCCCTCATGGAACTTTCATTCCAGTCCGTATCCTTGCGGAAAAAGGCTTGCCGCCGTATTTCCGGAAGGAACGATAGGTCCTTGTATCAGAAACCATTCATTCAAAACCGGAACCCTGTTTGACCCAAATCCCTTGAGTAAAATACAATGTGACCGATTTCATTATGATATAGCGGAGCCGGACCTCCCGGATGAATGCAGGGCATGTGACTATAACACCACATGCCAGGGAGGATGTCCGAATGATAAATTCGTGTTGACTGGTACCCGGTCCGGAAAATCCGTTGCATGCAATTTACATAAAGAAATTATTCCTCGCTTAAGACACTTGGAAAAATTAAAAAACGATATAAAAATAGAGCAATAATGACTTCAGTACCGGATAAGATAGCGACCTGGCAAATGATCCAACCGACGACCCGTAACAAGGAGACCGGAGAAGTGATTCCCGGGATACTGGAATTGCTTGAAATACCGGTCCCCGAGCTTAAGCCGGGAGAGGTTCTCGTGGAAATCGCGGGCTGTGGCGTATGTCGCGAGGATCTCGGCTATTTTTACGATGGCGTCCCCACCGTTTGCAAGTCACCCATGACCCTGGGGCATGAAATATCCGGCGTCGTGGTTGCCGGCGCCCAATTCTGGATCGGCAAGGAAGTTCTCATTCCCGCGGTCTTGCCCTGCCGGCAGTGTTATCTTTGCAAAACGGGGCGCGGCAATCGCTGCCTCCATCAAAAGATGCCCGGGAACAGCCTCGGGATCTATGGTGGGTTTTCCAGCCACATTCCGGTTCCGAGCTCGGACCTGTGTGAAGTTAAGAACCGCAAAGCCATTCCCCTGGAGCATCTGGCGGTAGTCGCCAATGCGGTGGCGACCTCTTTTCAAGCGGCAAAGCGAGCCTCGCTGAGCTTTGGTGACAACGTGATCGTGATCGGCGTGGGAGGGGTGGGGCAGTACATCGTTCAGATGGTAAAAGCGCTCGGGGCGGGTACCGTGATCGCCGTGGATATCGTTGAGGCCCGTCTAAAGAATATGCTTAAATTCGGCGCCGATTTTATCATCAACGCCGCCGGCAAAGATTCCCGGGCGGTGGCCGCTGATATGAAGTGTATCCGGGATAAGAATGGATTACCCGGTTTCGGGTGGAAAATCTTCGAGGCAACCGGAAGCAAGTCCGGCCAGGAAACAGCGCTGAACCTCCTGAGCTATACGGGCAAGCTCATCATCGTTGGATTCGCAATGACCAAAGTCCAATACGCCATGGGCAGGCTCATGGCATTTGATGCGGAAATAATCGGCACTTGGGGATGCCTGCCGGAATACTATCCACAGGTACTGGAAATGGTGACATCCGGCAAGATAGCGCTGAGTCCTTTCGTCCAGACCCGTCCCATGAGCTGGATTCGGAAAGTTTTCGAGGAGGCGCACAAAACACCTCCGGACAGACGAATCATTCTGACGACGGACGATGTGGGTCTAGACGATTCTCCGGAACCGAAATCTTGCCGGTAAAATGTCTGTTCGGTGATTCAAAAGCACCGTTAAGCTGTTGCGCCGGAATTGAACCCGGCAGAAGTCCCGGTGGTAAAACATCGTCGACGGCAGTTCCCTCATCGCACTTCTTTTCAATTTCTCCTGTCCTGGTCCACGGTATCAGGTTCATTCATCCAAGATGCCTTTTACCTCGCGGCAACTCCTTTAATATTTTTCGTCTGATTTACCACATCCGTAAGACACTAATGCGTTGCATGGGCTTTACATACCGTACATAGAAATGATACTATCTCATAAAAATGCAAGAGATTTTGGGATCTCATATATTTAAAGAAAATGTTGAAAGCAGGTTACCATGTCGAATCCAAAACTGACGGGCGCCATCGGGGCGGCCCTCTGTGCCATGGTGAGCCATACCGGGGATTGACATGGATACGCTTGTTGTCAAACGCACAATGAACGATTTCATGAACTTTTCAATCTTTGGATTTCATTTTTTAAGTTTCCGCCTGAACCGGGGACGAATCCTGGATCATCGCTATATCCTGTTCTGCCTGATCCCGACTCGACGCGATCCATAGTCCGGTGTTTGATCATAAGTGCCTATATAAATACCATTATTCCGTTTTCCGGAGGCAGACCGACTCGGTTTTCAAAACCGGGTTGGTCTTTCGGGAAGATCACAAACGGTGGTTCGGAAAATTCCAACTCCCTTATTGCATGCTTCGTTCAGCCTTCGGTTGTAACTGAAACGCCGGCGGCTGAAATTGGGTTGGAATTCTGAAAGCGGTACAATTGGGATGTTTCATTTTTATCCGCTACCAACTTTTATAGACATGGAGGCCTGTATGGCTGAAGAAAAAAAGCAAATACTGAGACGATTGAAAACGGCCCGCGATCTGGGGAATTTCATGGCCGAGTATTACTACGAATTGGATGCGGCCGCCAAATCCGGCAGTCATAAAATAGCATGGTGTACATCCGTGGGCCCGGCCGAAATCCTGCGTGGGATGGGGTTCCTGACTTATTTCCCCGAAACCCATTCCGCCATGTTGGGTACGACCCGCATGGCCACGGATCTGATTCCGGTCGCCAATGCCCTGGGCTATTCGCCCGAGATCTGCTCTTATCTGACCGCCGATGTGGGCGCCTTTGTGCAGGGCGTAAGCCCCCTGGCCAAGGCTTTCAAAGGGATTGACGGCGTGCCCAAACCAGACGTGCTGGTTTACAATACCAATCAATGCCGCGATGTGCAGGACTGGTTTTTGTGGTACGGTAAAAAATTTGGCGTACCGGTGGTGGGGGTTGAAACCTATCGCAACGTCGGAGATGTCACCGATTCACACATCCTTTCCATCTCGGCCCAGCTAAAAAACCTGGTGGAACCCCTGGAAAAAGTTGCGGGACGCAAATTGGACATGGACGAGTTCAAACAGGCCGTGGCCCTCTCGCGCGAGTGCTCCGAT
>JAZDPP010000184.1:0-9990 GCA_043797445.1 Pseudomonadota bacterium | reverse complement strand
GATATCGCTTTCCCGTGAAGGGTAGGGGCTCATGATGTTGTCCCGGTAGAGTTTCTCAACGGTTGCGCCGTCGATGATTGCCTGTTTGAAAGTGTTGATCAGGCCGGCCGGATTGTCGGACACGACATGGGCCCCTAAAATAGTGTCGTTTTCAGCTACCAGAATTTTATAGCCCGCATGCTGAATGCCGACCCGGCGGTAGGTGGGCCATTTAATATCAGCGGCCGAGCTTTTGCGATAAACGATTCCGTCTCTTTTAAGGGCTTCTTCGGTTTGGCCGACCATTCCATACTGGGGATAGGTAAAAATTACAAAGGGTACAGCCTTATAATCGACGGTGATCAACGCGGTGTCGTTCCGGATGGCTAAAATATTTTTGGCCGCTACGTGAGCTTCAAAATCGGCCACTCGGGCCAAGGCCGGCGTGGCAGCGCAGTCACCGACGGCAAAGATATGGGGTATCGTGGTTTGCATCTGTGCATTGACGCGAATACCTTTGTCCGTGACACCAACGCCGATCTGTTCGAGTTTGAGGCTTTGGATTTCCGGGACGCGCCCGGCGCCGTGCACTACGAGGTCGGCTTCAAAAACCAGGCCCAAATTTGTGCGAACGTAAAAAACATCGCCCTGCTTGTCGATAGAGGCAATTTGGGTTTTGGACCTCACGTCAATTCCGTCCTCGGCTGAGGCTTTCAGCACCAGATCGACCATATCCCGATCCAAAAGGCCCAAGGGCCGGTTGCTGACTTCCAGAATGGTGATAATCCGGTCTTCCGGTCCAATTCGTGCGGCAAAATGGGCAAACTCAAATGAGATGAAACCGCCACCGACAAAGACGATCCGCCGCGGGAGATGGCCGCGTTTCAGAAATTCGGTGCTGGTAACCAGGTGCTCCGCCCCTTTGATTGGCATGGCCTGCGGCTTGGCCCCGGTTGCCACAACGATAAAGTCGGCACCGAATTGTTGCCCACCCACCTCCACTGTATGGAGGTCCTTAAACGCAGCGGTGCCATTCAAAAAATCGATACCGGCCTTGTATAGTCCGTTAACGACGTTTTCGGGTATGGTCTGGGTAAACTTCTGTTTCTGCTCCCATACCGCATGCCAATCACCGGTAGCGGCGGTGATGATGCCTTTCGTTTCCAGATGCCGCGATTTGGCGATGACTTCAGCCGCTTCGTAAAACCACTTTTTAGGCTGGCAGCCCGAAAGGGCGCACGTTCCGCCGGGCTGCCCGCTATTTTCAACCACTGCAACGTTCAATCCGGCATCTTTTAAATCATAGGCAGCGGTCTGACCGCCGGTTCCCGATCCAATGACGATCACGTCGTAAGTTTGCATAATAATTTCCTTCTCGCCCACCTCGCGATAGGAAGGCTTTATCTAAAAAGAAACAAGTTTGTGGCCTTTTCTTTTCTGAAAGTTACCACTCTGAAAGTTTCCAAGAAGCATGCCAAGTCCAGATAATAAATAAAAAATATGTTTGTTAGACTTAACAGTTAGTTATAAAGAAAAGGTCGGAGGATGAGGTGCAGCAGAAAGATTCCGGTAGTTTCTGTTACACTTCTGTCCATGGACAAAAGTGTAACAGGTAACTTCATTCCGGCGGGCAACGAAAATGGATATGCAGTAAAAGCACGCGGCAAAAAACGCACCCGGGATCAGTCGGCGGAGCTGGCCGGCAGACAGACCCTGGCCCGGGTATTATAACCGGGTTTTGATTCAATCATCAGTTTTCCGCCATGATCCCTGACAATACCGTAGCTGATGCTTAGGCCCAACCCCGTCCCCTCACCGTCAGTCTTGGTGGTGAAAAAGGGGTCAAAGATCCGTTCCAGGAGCTCCGGTGCTATTCCCGTCCCGTTATCAAAAAAACTCAATGTTACCATCTTCACTCTTTTCGGCTCCGGCCCCCGGGCTTTAATCTCAATTTGCTTCTTCCAGTTGGCATCATTCGACCTTCCCAGCAGGGCATGGCGCGAATTGGCAAGGATATTCATGAACACCTGCTGGATCTGCTGCCGGCAGGCCAAAATCGGCGGGAGATCATCGGGGATATCAACGCTTACGTGAATCCTTTCCTTTTTGAACTGGGCCGCAAACAAGGCGAGCGAATCTTCCAGAACCAGGCGGGCTGAAACCGGTTTTTTCTCCCCACTGCTCTGCCGTGAAAAAAAGAGGAGGTTTTTCACGATCTCGGCAATGCGATCGCCTTCCTTTATGATTCTCCGGGGGATTTCCGGGTTACTGCCCGAAGCCGCGGCACCATCCTCCAGAATTTGAGCGTAATTGATAATGCCGTTGATCGGGTTATTGATCTCGTGCGCCACACCGGCAGCGAGTTCCCCGATGGCGGCAAGGTGGCGCGTCCGGAGAGACTGAGCTTCGATTTTTTTCCTCTCGGAAATATCCCGGTCTATTCCCCTGAACCCTGCGGGATTTCCCTGTGAATCGAAGAATGGCACGCCGCTGGTCTCCATGATCACCGAATGCCCCTTCCTGTGGCGACAGATTTTCTCTACCCCGCGGAAGGGTTTGCCCGTTTCCAGGAGATCTTTTAACCGGCGCAGGTTCGATTCGGTATTATCGGCGAACGTGAAATCAAGGGGAAATCTGCCGATGATCTCCTCCGGGGCATATCCCAGCAGATCCGCACTTCTCAAGCTGACATAGCAATAACGGCCGGTTCGGTCTGTTTCCCAGACCCAGTCATGAGTGTTCTCGACAAGCGCCCGGAAACGCGCCTGACTCTCCTTAAGTTCTTCCTCGGCACGCTTGCGCTCGGCGATTTCCGATCGTAGTTCCTCATTGGCCTGCTGCAACGCCGCCGTCCGCGCCGCCACACGCTGTTCCAATTCATCGTGTGCCTTTTGCAGGGCATCCTTATGCTCCCTTAGCTCCCTGTCGACCCTGTGTTTGTGAAACGCCATCTCGATGGTGGCCGCCAGTTCCTGCTGGGAAACGGGCTTGATGAGATAGGCATAAGGCGCAGTCATCTTTGCCCGCTGAAGCAGGGGGTCCTGGGAGTAACTGGTCAGGAAAACGATGGGCACATCGCCGGCCAGGCGGATATGCTCGGCGGCGGTAATGCCGTCCATGACCCCGGCGAGGTGAATGTCCAGCAGGACCAGATCGGGCTGCTTATCAGCCACGGCTGCGATCGCTTCCTCTCCCGTGGCCACCGGTTCAGGCACGTCGTATCCCAGGCCGACCAGCAAATTGTGCAGATGGACGGCGAGAATCGCGTCGTCTTCAACAATCAGAATGGAATTTTGTTCCATTATTCCTCACTCGTCATTTGTCCTTAGGTTCAAACCGCAACCGGAACGAGGTTCCGCGGGAACGATCCAGTTCGATCCGGCCCTGGAGCTGGTGCTGTCCGAACATCTTGACCAGCAGCAGGCCCATGGTATCCGTATTTGTCCAGTCCATGTCAACAGGCAGTCCCACGCCGTTGTCAGCCACGGTAAGGGTATAGGCGGCGCCGTCCCAATCCGCAGAGACGGTGATCTCACAGATGTCCGCCCCGGGGCGGGGCCGGCCCTTGGGGAAGGCGTACTTGAAGGCGTTGGTTACCAGCTCGGTCATGAGGAGCCCGCAGGGGACGGCGTTGTCAAGGTTCATCACGACGCCCTTCGCGGCCACGCTGACGCGAATGCCGACTGACCGCTTATAGGACAAATACAGATGAGCGGTTAATGCTTGGATGTAATCCTGAAAATCGATCCGGGAGAAGTTATCGGCTTTGTAGAGCTGCTCGTGCACAAGCGCCATGGATTTGATCCTGACATTCAGTTCCAGCAGGGCAGCTTTGGTTGTCGCGTCGTCCATCTTCTGCCCCTGCAGGTCCAGCAGTCCCATGATAGCGGCCAGGTTGTTCTTGACCCGGTGATGAACCTCCCTAAGCAAGACCTCATTTTCAGCCAGCGATGTCCTGATCTGTTCCTCGGCCTGTTTGATCCGGCTGATGTCGAGATTGATACCTGCCCAACAAATGATCTCGCCTTGCTCGTTTCTGACCGGCACACCGCGAGCCAGCACGGGGTGCCATCGGCCGTTCGTGCCTCGGAACCGGTGTTCGATGTCCCACTTTCCGCTGGTGCGGACACATTCTTGCCACGCCGTGATGGTACGTTCCGCATCATCCGGATGCAGCACATTGCCCCAGCCGAAGTTCGAACATTGCTCCTGCGTGATGCCCACCATCTTGAGGAAACTATCGCTGGCATAGGTGTTCCGCCCATCGGGTGCGCAGATCCACACACCATAGTCGATGGCCTCGCCAATACTGCGGTATATGGATAACGCCGCGCGCTCCTGCAACGCTGCCTCGACCCGCTTGCGTTCGGAGATATCGCTTATCACGATGCGGCACACGGGAGCGCCCTCGGCGTCCTGCGCGGCGGTCGCCATCAGATGAGCCCAGAAGGACGTGCCATCCCGGTGCACCATCCGCAGTTCGAATGTCGCCGGCTGGCCGGTATCAAAGAGCTGTTTTCGGTGGAGGTAGTGGATTTTCTGGTCCTCGGGAAGGATAAAGGAGGCGAATGACCGCATGACCATCGTGCCCCGGGCAACACTTAGCAGGGACGCGGCAGTTAGGTTGGCTTCCAGGATCAGCCCCTTTTCGGAGAGGGTGCAATACCCTACCGGGGCCAAATCGTAGAGGTCGAAATAGCGTGCCCTTGCGGCGTCCAGTTTCATCTGGGATCGTCGCAGCTCCTCGTTTTGCATTTCCAGCTCGATCTGATGCACCCGCAGTTCGTGAAGCATTTTTCGCGTTTCTTCGGGGGACAGGGTCTCGGGGCTTTCCGACGACTGGGCAATTTCTTCGGCCCGCCGGCGTAGTTCGGCGGCTTGCTCGGGCCGGTTAATGATGTCGGTCACAGAGGCCCTCCATGAAGAGCTGAGTAGTGTTCTTTTCAAATGCGGTAGTTGCTTTTGAGGCGGCTGACATCTGTGGATCAAGTCCAACATGTTTGCCAAACCCAACACCCGTCCGGCACCTTTTTAAATGTGCAGACTGTGTCCGATAGGTTGCACTCTAACCGGTTTCCGTCTTGGTTGTCAATGATTCAGTAGGGTTGGGGATGTTTGTTTCGAACGACTGGTTACCTTTTGACCCTGTTACCATTAACGGGCACCAAAAGATTGATTCCTGTGCCTTGCCCCGGTTGGCTGGATATTTTCAATTTTGGTCCGGGCATGTTTGTGGGTGTTGGTCAGGGTTTCCTGGAAAATCCGGTAAATGACAATCTGGGTTGCCGTGGGAAAACGCCTATCAAGGGCGTGGAGAAAGGCATCGGGCTACTCGGAAAGGACCTGAACCGCTGGCCCGGGGTTGATTGGCATGACGGTTTCTTTTGTTGATTTCATGGTACATCCCTTTTGTCTGCCTGTGCCAGAGGAGTTTTTTCCGGTACGGAACGAATTTCGGCCTGGCCCGCGCACAGGCAGGCGCCGTAAATGAAAATGCATCCGGAAACATAGACCCACAGCAGCAACGCCATGATTCCGCCAAACGCCCCGTAGACCGCGTTCAACGTGGCGAAGTCCTTCAGATAGATGATGAAGAGACTTTCGGCTAATCGGAACATAGCTTTCCATGTAGGCAATGACCGCCTTTCCGGCTAGGTCTTTGTCAACAAAGGACGAGACAATCGTGACAAGCAGAATCATTAAAGGAAACAGCGAGAAAAATGCATTGAAGGCAAACGCCCCCGCCCACTGAGTCCCGTCAATCAGTAAAAACCTTTTGGCGGCAAGACCAGGTATCGTCCAGGCGTGGTGAATCTTCCGGCCAAGAAAAATATGCAGCGGGCTGATGCGCTTGCCCTCTTTCAATGCGTTCGGGCCGTCGGCCGCAGCGTGTATGGCTGCTTCCGTTGTTGAAGAAAGCCCGGTCGCTTTCGGGTCCTGTTGTGCCGGCACGTCATCCTCTTCTTAAGTTCTTAAGCCGGTCAGAAAGCCCGCTATTTTTTCCGGAGAAACCGGTTTCAACGCCGCAAAGGGTTGATCGGTGATCTCTTTCCGGAACCGGTCGGCAAAAGGGGTGCGCGGCGCGGCGCGGAACAGAACGCCGGTAGCGATCCTTTTCTCCGTTTCCAAGGCTTTTCCCAAGGCTGCTTTTGGGTCGCCCGGGTCATAATCGTCACTCGTTTTGTAGACCCTTTCCCGGTACCAACTTACCGGATGGGTCCCCCAGGTGATGCACGGCTGGATCACTTCCACAACGGACAGGCCGGGATGGCGGATGGCTTCCATCAAGAGTGATTTTAAATGATCAGCGTCCCCTGCAAAGCCCCGTGCTACAAACGTGCAGTCATGGATGATGGCGATAGCCGGCATGTTCAGAGGCGCGATTTCCACGCCGTTGACCTGCAGGCTTCGTTTTTCTCCGATTCTCGTGGTCGGGGAAGCCTGGCCTTTGGTAAGCGCATAAAACCCGTTGTTATGGATCACGACCGTGATATCGGGATTGCGGCGCAGTGTATGGAGGAAATGGTTGCCGCCCTCTCCGTAACAGTCTCCTTCTCCCGTGTCGACGATGGTTGTCAGGTGCGGGTTGGCCACATGGATGCCCAGCGCCGCAGGAAGGGCTCTTCCGTGCAATCCGTTGAAGAAATTACAGTTGAGATAGTGAGGCAATTTGGCGGCCTGCCCGATGCCGGAGACGAGGCAGCACTCGTGGGGCTGCTTTTCCAATGCCGTCAACGCCATTTTGAGGGCGTTCAGGATACCGAAATTCGGGCATCCGGGACACCACTGGGGAGGAACGTCGTTTTTGTAGTCATCGATTTTCACCATTGCAGCGCCTCCTGGATATAGGGTCCGGTCAACGGCAAGCCGTCATACCGATGGACCTCACCGGAAAACGTAATGGCGTATTCGGAGCGCAACAACCTCGCCAGTTGACCGGTGGCGTTGTTTTCGATGCTCCAGTACGCCTTGCCTTCGGGAAACCGGTATGCGGGCAACGGCCACATTTCCGTAAAATGAATCATGCCGGTCCGAGTCCCATTTTTTTGAATCAGTTCTATGGCTTCCATCAGCGCCGGACGCGAGGAGCCCCATCCCACCAGAATTCGCTCCGCTCCCTCGACATCGACCTCCTCGGGCGGACCGATGGCGGCTTTTAACGCCCGATGCTTCGCGAGGCGTTTTTCCACCATCTCCGGCACGGTTCCGGCCAGGTCTTCGGTGATATGGCCCCGGGAGTCGTGCTCATCGCTGTCGGCGGTCACCAGATGCCGGCTTTGGCCCGGGTAGAGGCGGGGCGATATGCCGGTTTCCGTTACTCGATAGCGATGGTAATCGTCGATAAGGGACGGGTCCGCGAGATGGAATTCGGGAGCATACTGCTCCAGGCGGAGGTCTTCTACTGAAAAGAGAGAGTCCAGCAGAAATTGATCGGTGAGCACAATGGCCGGTATCTGATAGCGGTCGGCCAGATTGAAGGCGCGTACGGTTTGTCTGAAGATGTCTTTTGCATCGGCCGGGGCCAGCACCAGTTTCGAAAATTCTCCATGTCCGGCGTGGACGGCGAACAAAAGATCGCCCTGAGCGGTGCGGGTCGGAAGCCCGGTGGCAGGTCCCGGCCGCTGCCCGAGGACGATGACCAGGGGCGTTTCGATCATCCCGGCCAGACTGAGGGCTTCCACCATCAGGGCGAAGCCTCCGCCCGAGGTAGCCGTCATGGCCCGGGCCCCGGCAAAACTGGCGCCGATGGCCATGTTGACGGCGGCGATCTCGTCTTCCGCCTGCTCGGTGAAGACTTCGAATTCCTTCTCATTTTGGGCCAGGAAGGTAATGGTATCGGTCGCAGGCGACATGGGATATGCCGCAATGAACCGGCACCCGGCCAAAACGGCCGCCAAGGCGAGGGCTTCTGTTCCCGAGATGAGTTGGTACCGGGTGTCCCGTTCCGGCAGCCGCCAGGGACAGATACCCTGGCAGCCTGCACTGGCAAGTAGATAGCCTTTCTCGGCCGCCACGCGATTGGCCGTTACTACCGGATCCCCTTTTTTAGCGAATTTTCGTGCCAGGACCGTTTGGAGAATCTCAAGATTCATTCCGATTGCCGCCGCCATTGCGCCGAGGGCCATCGTGTTGGCGTAGATCTTGTCTCCCAGTTCCTTCAGGGCGATATCCGAAAAAGCGATGGCAATCATCCGGTCCCGGACCTTTTTCTCCGCTATGAGAATGCCGTCTTTCTGAATCACCGGCCCGTATTTGAAGACTGCGCCGTCATTCAACGCCAGAAGAATATCCGCTTTCATTGCCGGCGCGTTGAGCGGTTTTTCGCTGATCCGGATGGAATAACTGTTCTGGCCTCCCCGGATTCTGGACTCGAATTCCTGCCAGGCGAATACGGCATAGCCGTGCGCCGCGATGGTTTCCGTGAGCACTTCCCCGACGGTCTGCACGCCTTCACCGGCTGCGCCGGCAATGACCACGTTCAAATTCATGGCCTCTCCTTTTGGTTTGTTTGAAAACAAGGACTCGGGATATTTTTGTTACCCATGGCACCGGCGTGATGTTGGTCGAATAAATTATCCCAAACTGCGTGTTTAACGGCTGCCCTCCTGCGAACGGCTGGCCGAATACATCGCGATAGTTGGGATCAAGGTCGAGATAGTTGTCGTGGTGGGCCATGACCGCGCCGTGGGTCTGAATGTTGACCATATACAAATAATGGTCTTTGATCGCCTGTCTCCATTTTGCGCCCCACTTCGAAATCACGATTGAGATTGTTCCAACGGGAAATCGGCCCCGCGAGAAACCGCCTCCCAGGAAGAAAACTCCTTTCGCAGGTCTTCGAGTTTTGCCGAAGCGGCGTCGTAAGCATCGTTACCGAGAAGAAGACGGTGGGGCGGGTTCTCGGACTCGAGCGCTTTTACGATGGCGTATGCAGCGCGAACCGGGTCCCCCGGCTGTTTTCCGGATATTGCGCGTACTTGCATCCGCCACGCGCCTGCCGTCGCAGCATAATCGTCAATTTGCAGCTTACTTTCGTTCGCAGAACGCCCCGCCCAATCGGTCCGAAAGCCACTCGGCTCGACGAGCATCACTTTGATGCCCAGGGGTTCCACCTCCTGCCAGAGTGCTTCGGACAAACCTTCGACCGCAAATTTCGTCGCGTTGTAGTAGCCGACCGATGGAAATGAACGAAGTCCGCCGATGGAAGAGAAATTGATGATGAATCCTTTGCGGCGTTTTCGCATTCCGGGCAAAGCCGCTTTTATCATTTGGCCTAGACCGAACACGTTGATTTCGAACATTCGGCGTATTTGATCTTCTTCACTTTCTTCAACGGCCGCGAAATAACCGATGCCCGCATTGTTCACAAGGACGTCGATGCCATTGAATTTATCCTCTGCCGCCTGGATGGCTCCGTGAATCTGGCCCGGATCCGTGACATCGAGTTTCAAAACGAGGGCTTCTCCCCGGGTTGACAAGTCCTGCACCTCATCGGGATTGCGGGCGGTCACGACCGTGCGGTACCCGCGCTCAAGCACACATTTTGCCAGTTCGCGGCCGAAGCCTGTCGAGCAGCCCGTAATAAACCAAACGGGCCTTTCGGTGATGGCCGAGTTGCTGTTTGTCTCAGTCATTGTCGTGTCTCCTCATAAGGTGTAGAAAAAAATTCCAGGCGATTTAATGTTACCCTGTTGTCTATGGACAAAAGTGAAACAGGCAGGCAAATGGGGGCATAAGAATCACTTTGTAACCATTCCGGGGTCGGCTGTTCCAAGAGCCGTGCCCGCCGAAATAACAGTAACACTCCGTTATGATACGCGTTAAAATGTATTTCAGGTCTCTGAAGGCGTACCCGATAGTTCGGCATTTGCCTTAAGGGTGCTGGCGTAACGCTGTTATTACCTCATCATAATCATCTTTCGGATCTGCCCCGGACATTCTAATCTTGGCCTCCAATTCGTCAAACTCAGCGTTCCAATTATCAAGAAGAAGTTTAAGTTTTTCTAAATA
>JAZDPP010000183.1:0-40597 GCA_043797445.1 Pseudomonadota bacterium | reverse complement strand
GGCCTTGATCATCGTTTCGGCCACCCCCAAATGGAGTGAAGGTCACGCAAGGGCGTTTTTGTAAGCCCGGCAAGCTGTTTGAGCGACAGCGAGTTCTTGCCGGGCTGGAAAAAATGCCCTTGCGTGGCCGAAACGATGATCAAGCTATAAAAAGCCATGCAGCGCTGCATGCAATACATCGCGCAATTCATGCCGGTTTCATGGATGGCCCTGTACCTTTACGAAGTTGCTGGAAGCTGGTACCGCTACATGTAAATTACAATCGAAAATGGTTTTTGAAAATTGACCCCGTTCCCCAAATCGGCTAAGACAAAACAATGATTATTAAAGACACTGGAAAAATCAGCGATGGATTTTACGTTGTAGGATCTCCGATTACGCCGGTCTACCTTTTAGACGGGCCTGCACCTGTCCTTTTCGACGGCGGTTTCACAGCTTTTGCACACCACTATGAAGCCGGTATCAAAGAAATTTTGGGTGTTCGCGAGCCCGCATATCTCTTTTTAACCCACTCCCACTTTGATCATGTAGGGGCAGTGAGCCATTTTAAGGATATTTGGCCCAAGCTTCAATTAGCCGGCTCCGAGCATTGCGGTGAAATCTTATTAAAAAAGAAAGCGGTCCAATTAATAAGAGCGTTAACCCTTGAAGGCACTGAGAATTTAAAAAAAATGGGGATAGGGCCCCTCAATGAGCAGCCGTTTGAACCCTTTGAATTAGACGTGCTGATCAAACCGGGCCAGAAGTTTGGGCTGTCCTCCAATCTCACGGTAACGGCCTTCAACACTCCCGGGCACACCTGGGATTTCATGAGCTATTGGATACCCGAAAAAAAAATTCTGGTCGCTGCCGAAGCGGTTGCCTGTTATGAGGGAAATGGTGAAATAGAGCCCGAATTTTTAGTCGATTTCGATGCGTACATTGAATCTTTAAAAGCAATGAAAAAGTTGGACATAAAAATTCTATGCGCGGGGCACCATGCGGTTTTTACAGATGAGGATGCCATCGGGCATATCCGCGCCTCCTTAAAAGCCGCAACGGATTATTTAATTACGGCAGAAGCGTTTCTGATCCAGGAAAAGGGCGATATCGATCGCGCGGTTTCCCGGGTTAAGGCCGTGTCCTGGGAAAACAGACCCTGGCCGAAACAGCCTGAGTCCGCCTATGTTTTAAATACCCGGCAACGGGTGAAAACGATCTGGGAGCGAATGAATAAGAACAGCGATGAACGGTTACAGGCGCTTATTTAGTTAAGGTTCCGGGTGGCGCGCAGGCAACAGGCGCTAAGACCGGTGCAACCCCCAGCGCTTTCTTTTCTGCCACAGGGCCTTTCGCGTGATCCCCAGAATATCCGCCAGGGCTTGCTCGTTTAAGGTCGGCTCGTATTTTTGAATAAAGGCTTTGGTATAATCTTCGATGGAAAGCTTCCGGTCCAGGGCTTCCCGGTCGAATGAATCGATTTTTTTTATTCCTTCGGGCAGATGTTCCGGTCGGAGCACGCGTCCGTCAGCGATCAGAACGGCCCGTTCGATGATGTTTCGAAGCTCGCGGACATTTCCCGGCCAATCGTATTCCTTCAGGACTTTGATGGTGGCCGGGTCGAGATCCTGAAGGGGTTTACTGAGTTCCTGAGCGTATTTTTTCAGAAACCGCGCCGCCAAAATCAGAATATCCTCCTTCCTTTCTCTCAGGGGTGGCAGCAAAAAGGTCACCACATTCAACCGGTAATACAGGTCTTCCCGCAGGGTTCCCTCTTTCACCGCTTTTCCCACATCCTTGTTCGTGGCGGCAACAAAGCGCAGATCCACCTTGCGACTATGGTTGCTGCCCAGGGGCCGGATTTCATGATCATCCATGACCCTAAGGAGTTTGGTCTGGAGAGGGGGGCTCAAATCCGCGATTTCGTCTAGAAAAACGGTGCCCCCATCGGCCTCTTCGAACAATCCTCTTTTGGTTTGGTTGGCGCCGGTAAAGGCGCCCTTGACGTACCCGAATAGTTCCGATTCCATGAGGGGATCGGGGATGGCGCTGCAATTGATGGGGATAAACGGTTTATCCCGCCGGGAACTGTTATGGTGAATGGCCCGGGTGAAGAGCTCCTTTCCGGTTCCCGTCTCCCCGAGGACCAGAACGTTGCTGCGGGAATCGGCGATTTTTTTTACCATCTCGATCAGGGCCTGAATGGCCGGACTTTTCCCGAGGATGTGTTCGAAGTCGAAGTGCTCCTCGATCTGTTTTTTCAAAAGCAGGTTTTCAGCCTGAAGGGATCGGGCATTCAGGGCAAGGCGGACCAGACGCTTGATTTCCTCATGGATCACCGGCTTTAAAATATAATCGTGGGCGCCGGCCCGAAGGGCGCCCACGGCGGTTTCGATACTGGCATAGGCGGTCATGACAATGACGATCTGTTCGGGAACCTGTTTTTTGATCGCCGCTAAAAACTCAATGCCGCTCATTCCGGGAAGCAGAATGTCGGAAAGGACGAGATCGAAAGTCCCCGCTTCAAATAGCTCCAGGCCCGCCTCGGCCTCTCCGGCGGTGGCTACTTCATAGCCGTCTCTCTCAAAAACCCGCCGAAGAGAATCACAGAGCGTTGTCTCGTCATCCACAATCAGAAGTCGTTGGGCCATTGTTTTTTCCCTGCATGAAAACGGTTCTTGCCAGCGCCTGAAGTTGGCCGGTGATCCGGAACGCCTCCCGGAGGGTCTTTTTTTCCAGGCTGCTCAATTGATCGGGCTCCAGGATCGAATCCGGCGCAAGCCCCATTCTAATCTGCTGGAATTGATGATGAATATGAAGGAGCATCATGAATTCAAAAGCCTGGGTCAACTCCCCTCCCAGTTTGTCAAAGGCCGGATCTTTCACCTTTAATGCCCGGATGCGGCCAAGCGTGGAGGACTCCCGAACCCCTCGAAACAGGGCGAAAAGCCGGACCAGGTCCACGATGGGAAGTATTCCCCGCAGGTTAAGGTCCAGTTTTTCCTGCTGTGATCCGTCCCGCTCCGCGATCCCGTTTTTGACAAATCCCACCGGAGGAGCAATATCAACGGCCAGATCGGCCAGTGTTTTGAGGAAGTTCATGTCTTCACCCAGCAGCAAAGAGGGAACCTGGTCCCGTATCTTTTGAAAGAGCATGAACTTTCCGGATAAGGGGCGGGCATCAAAAAGAGGAAGCATGGCCGGGGTTTTTTCCAGAGAAGGCATTGATATCATTTCCTTAAAAAGCAGATCCCAGATCCGGAAAGGCTGGCGCCACCGGGGGGTGGCGGCTGTAAAGCAAGCCGCGCAGGGGGAAGCTTCGAGGGACGCGAGGCTGTCACGGAGAAAATTGCTGAAACCGGCAAAATATTCGGCTGCCTCGATCTCCTCTTCCCGGGTGGCCGGGTCGGAATAGATCAGAACATGATTCTGGTCGGTTTTGAAGATCTGCTCCCGGCGCCCCACGGCTCCCACCCCTACCAGACAATAGGGCAGGGGGGGGGGGCCGATTGTTTTTTCCCCGATTTCCAGAATTTTGCGTAACAGGCGGTCATAAATTTCGGTAATAATATTGGAGAGGTGAAAGAACTGGGTCTCTTCCCTCAGCAGCAGGCCGATGATATTGAATATTTTCCGGGTCAAGGGGATCAACCCTTCAACGGTCTGCTGATGGATGATGTCGTTGGCGAAGGAAACGGGGGATGTTCCCTGCAGGAGCATGAGATCGTGGTTGGTAACAATCCCCTTTAATTCGCCCTCCTCGACCACCAGAAGGTGATGGATGTTGAATTGGATCATTTTCAGCAGGGCTTCAAAACAGGTCTCTTTTCCATCGGCCCGAATCAGGGAGAGGCTGCCGATGTTTTTAACCGGTTCCGAGACGTTCCGGCCCTTGGCGACCACTTTTTCCCTTAGATCGCGATCGGTGATGATTCCCGAGGGCAGGCCGTTTTCTTTTTGCAGGACGAGGGAGCTGATGTTGTGCCGGGCCATGGCCTGGGCGGCTTCCTGGATCGAGGTGCGCTCGGGCACGGTGATCAGGGCAATGGCGATGTCTCCCACCGGCGTTGTGAAGAGAAGACGATCACTGCTGCCGTAAAAGGCGCTTCGCTGATGCATTTCCTGGTAGGTCCGATCGACGTACCGGGAAAGATAGGCCATAAAATACTCATTGAAGGAAGGGCTTGCCTCCAATAGTTTGCGAACCCGCTCCTGGTTTAAGATATAGCAAAGGGCGTCCTCCACGACTCTGACCGTGGTGCGTTGCCGGTCCTTGCCGATCATGGACAGGAAGCCGAAGTTATCCCCCTCTCCCTTGACTTCCATTAACACCTCATCCCCGTCGTCGGCTTCCATGAGAACCTGGACAGCCCCTTTTTTAATAATCCGCAAGCAGTTGCTGGGGGGGCCGTTTTGTTTCAGGATCACCGTGCCCCGGGGGTAAAATTCCAGGGACAGTTCGCCGGCCGTTTTTTTTAACAGATTCCCCTCCAGATATTGGAAAGGTGGAATCCCTTTTAAAAAATCAAGAGCGTCTTCTAAGATCATAACGGAACCAGAAAGGGAAGATGCCGGGGGCTGATGCTTGCCTCGCCGGTGATTAATACGGCTCTCTCCAGGATGGTACGAAGCTCCCGGATATTCCCGGGCCAGTCGTAGTTGCTGAAGAGCGCCATGGCCGCGGAATCGATGTCGGTAACAATTTTACCGAATTCCCGGGCGTAATGCTGAATGAAAAACCGGGTCAGCGGCTCCAGGTCCTCTTTCCGGTCCCGAAGGGGGGGGATTTTTAAGGTGATTCCGGCGAGCCGGCGGCCGAGGTCTTCCCGAAATCGTCCGGTTTTGACGAGGTTTCCGATTTCCACGTTGGAACTGGAGATTACCAGCAAATCGATCTTGACACCCTCGCTGCTTCCCATGGGCCGGACTTCCATGTCTTCCAGAACGGTTAGGAGTTTTAACTGGAGCTCGGGGGAGAGGAGTTCGATGCCGTTGAGGTAGATCGTTCCGCCGTTGGCTTCTTCCAGCAGGCCGCGCGTAACCCGTTTTGAGCCGGAAAAGGAGTCATCGACCCGCCCAAAAAGTTTTGTCTCCAAAAGGCCCGCCGGAATGGCACGCAGGTTAACAGCCATAAAGGCCTTTTCGGCCCTGGGGCTGCTGAAGTGAATCGCCCGGGCAATGAGCCGCTTTCCCGTACCGACCTCGCCGATAAACAGGACATTGCTCAGGGTTTCGACAATTTTTTTGACTCGGGCGATAATCTGCAGGATATCGGGATGTTGGCCGATTATCCGGCTAAAATCATAGGATCCGCCCATCTGTTTTTTCAGCAGACTGTTTTCCTTCTGCAGCGCCCGGACACTCAGGGCGCTCTTGACGATCTGTTTGATTTCCTCATGAATGATCGGTTTGACAATGTAATCGTGGGCGCCGGAGCGAAGGGTTTCCACCGCAGTTTCCAGGGAGGCGTAGGCGGTCATGATAATGACGATCTGGTCCGGAACGGTTTCCTTGATCCACTTCAAAAGCTCGATGCCGGTGATACCGGGAAGAATGATATCGGTGAGGATAAGATCGAAAAACCCTTCCTGTAAAAGCGCCACCGCCGGTTCGGCGCTGTCGACCGCGACCACCTGATACCCCTCCCGGGTAAACACGCGGGTCAGTGATTCCCTTAAGGTATCTTCATCTTCAATGATCAGTATTTTCTCATCCATCTGATTCCTTCATGGGCAACCGGACCTCAAAGGTGGCGCCGCTTCCTTTTTGACTTTTTACCGAAATCAGTCCGTTGTGGTCCTTAATGATACCATAACAGAGGCTTAATCCCAACCCCGTTCCCTTGCTGAGGGGCTTGGTTGTGAAGAAAGGATCAAAGATGCGGTCCAGCGCGGTTTCCTCGATTCCGCTGCCTGAGTCGGCAAAGCAGGTCACCACCCAGGGATCCGTGCGCCGGATCGTTATTTCCAGCCTGCCCCCATCAGGCATGGCGTCAATGGCGTTGAGTACGAGGTTCAAAAATACCTGCTGGATCTGGTCGGGGTTGACCTGCAAAAGGGGGACCGGGTCCGCCTGGGTGACAAATTTGATTTTTCGGGAACGTTTGTCGTATTTGACGAGATTAACGGTTTGGTCCAGCAGTTCAACGATATTGGTCGGCATTTTCTCGGAGGCCGAGATGCGGGCAAAGTCGCTCAGACCTCGGACGATCTTGGCAATCCGGGCGAGATGGTTGTTGATGGTTTGAAGTGACTCGCGAGTGAACTGAAGTTCTTCCGGGTTGTAAAGTTCGAGGGATTGTAACTCCTGGACAAGGGAGGAAATGGAGGCCAGAGGATTGCCGATTTCATGCGATATACCGGCCGTGAACTGGCCGAGGCTGGCCAGCTTGGAGGTTTGAAGCAATTGCTTCTCCATTTTCTTTTTTTCGGTGATGTTTTCCAGGATCGCCACCAGTCCACCCGATGGGTCTTTGAAGGGGCTGATATTGAGTTTGATGGTTTGAAAAGCGGGAGTTTGGGCGATCAGCTCTTTTTGTTCCCCCAGCGTCCACGCCCGCCGGTGGACCCATGGCAAAAGGGGCTGGATGGGCCGATTGATGGCCATGGGCTTTGTCACGCCGGTAATATCTTCCATCTCCCGGTTCCAGTATTTGACCGCCAGGCGGGAATCCACGGTAATAATACCCAGCGGTGCGCTCTCGATGATATTTTCGCTAAACTCCTTCAGGTAGGCCAGGTTGCGATTGGCCTCGGCCAGTTCATGCCGGGAGAGGCGCAGGGTATTGGTGATCTGTTTGATGGAGTTGGAAAGTTCTCCCCGCTCCGCCTCCGTGAGAGTGGATTTATCCTCAAAGATAATGGTGGCGATGGAGGAGCCCAGCGCCCCGGAGAGAATCCGTTCGGCTTCCCCCCGCAGCCGGATCAAATCCTCCTGCGTGATGGACTCACGGTTGATTTTCTCCCGAAGGATGAAGCGGCTGATAATTTCCTGAGCCTCTATTTTACCCACGTACTGGCCGAGGATGTCCTCAATCTGCCAGATCGTGTATAAGCTTTTTTTGGACATCAGCTTGGGATCGTAGGACTCCACGAACAATAAGCCCTGGTGTTCTTCCTCCTCTTCTTGAGTTGTAAAGAGGGAAAAACCAAAATAAGCGACGATATTGAAAAGCAGTTCCCAAAAAAGAGAATGGCTCCATTTATCCAGTCCCCGGAGGCCGAAGAGCTCGTGGGGGTTAAAAAAGTTGTGTTGCAACAAAAAGCCCATGAACCCCTCATTGGAAACGACCTCGGCTCTGATCAGGGCCGGCATGAAGAGGGTGTAAAACCAGATTACAAATCCGGCGATAATTCCGGCCATGGCGCCGTTGCGGTTTCCCTTTTTCCAGTAGAGGCCTATGATCAGCGACGGGGCGAAGATGGTTACGGCTTCAAAGGACTTGAGCCCGATTTCCACGAGGGAATAAAATCGGCCGATAAGCACGGCGAAAAAATAGCCCAGGAAAACGCAGCCGATGATGAGAATCCGTTTGATATTCAGGATCAGGGCGGGAAAGCCCTGAATGTGTTTAAACCGGAAAATCGCCGGCAGGACCAGGCTGTTCATCATCATGGTGCTCAACGCCAGCGATTCGACGATAATCATTCCGGTGGCGGCCGAGAACCCGCCGATAAAAACCAGCAGGGCCAGGACGGATTTGCCCTGGCTAAGGGGGATGGTGAGAACGAAACTGTCCGCCTCCAGTTGACTGTTGCCCAATAAGATCCCGCCTAGGGCGATGGGCAGCACAAAGATATTGATCAAAAAGAGGTAAAGGGGAAAGAGCCACATGGCCTTGGAGACATGAGAAGGGTCGGAATTTTCCACAACCGCCACATGAAATTGCCGGGGAAGAAAGAGAATGGCCATCATGGAGAGAAAGAGCAGGGATGCCCATTCCTGAAAGCTGACGGAAGCGCTGCCGCCGACCGTCAATAGATAATGGTAGGTGGAATTTTGGATTTGATCGAAAATGTCCTTGAATCCGTCGAAAAGCCCGTAGGTGACAAAGACGCCGACAGCCAGAAAAGCGATCAGCTTGATGAGGGATTCAAAAGCGATGGCAAAAATGAGCCCGCCGTGCCGTTCGGAGGAATCGAGCCGCCTAGCCCCGAAGATGATGGCAAAGATTCCCAGGACCAGCGTGATGACCCAGCCGGCGGCCATGCTACCCGTGGGCTCGCCTGCCATGATGGTGAAGGTATTCATGATGGCCTTCATCTGAAGGCCCAGGTAAGGGGTGATTCCAACAATGGTTACCAGCGTGACAAGGGCGGAAAGGGAAAGGGAATTCCCATACCGGGAACCGATGAAGTCCGAAATGGTGGTGATCCGGTGCCGCTTGGCGATGCCGATTATCTTGAGCAGCAACACCCCCCAGAGGATGGACATCAAGGTGGGGCCGAGATAAATGGGCAGAAAGGAGAGGCCGGAGGTGGCGGCGTTGCCCACGCTGCCATAGAAGGTCCAGGAGGTGCAATAGACGGCCAGGGAGAGCGAGTAGACATAAGGATTGGTGACCAGGCTTTTCCCCCGGGTTTCCCTGTGCTCGGCCAGATAAGCGATTAGAAACAGAATGCTCAGATAACCCAAAATTATAAGAAGCAGCAGCCAACCCCTCACCATGCTATTTTTTTTCTCCACGTGCTCTAATGGTTACCAGGAGGCCGATGATCAGAATCAGAAGCGCCCAAGTGGTGTACAAATAATAGGGGAGGGTCACTTTCACCAGATCCATGATCGGATAATTGAAAACCAGCAGGCCCAGCAGAAAAATAAAGGGCCATAACTCTTTGCTGTGCATGGCGGCACTCCTGTTGGGGATTTAAGTGAATCTAAATTCGGCCGACCGACTTTTAACGCGTGCCCAGGGTCGAGATGCCGTAACGGATTTCAATCCGGCCCTGCAATTGTTCGATGGATTTAAAGGCCGTCTTTAGCACGGAACGCTGAATCAGGCTCAATTCGTCCGGGTTTATATAATTATCCAGTTCTTTGCCCTGGTTTAATTGATCCAGGTGGTTTCGGAGCCGCAGGAGCATCAACAGATTGAACGCCTCTTGAAGATCGTTACCCTCACCCGGCGAGAAAACCCCTTTTTCAATGAGGGCTTCGATTCGCTCCAGGGTATTGGTTTTAAACAGCCTTTGTTCCAGCGCCAGAACGCGGATGGCGTCTATCAGGGGCATGAGCCCGTAAAGCTTAATGTTCAGCTTGTTTTTATAGGCGCCGGATTTTTGAACGACCAGGCGGTTAAAAAAGCTTAAAGGGGTTTGAAGTTCAAGCGACCGCGTTGCCAGGTGGCGAAGAAAAAACTCGCTTTGGGGAATCTGCTGTTCAATCGTTTTTTTAAGCTCCACCATCAGGTCTCCGGCGCCGTAAATGGATCGAAAATCAAAAAAGATGGAGGAGATCAGAATATCCTGATTGGAAAGGCCTGTTTCAAAAATCCATTTCCGGTAGTATTTTTTCCACACCCGGAGAGGCTGACACCACTGGGGGTTGGAGGCCATGATCCCGCCGGTGCAGAGGGGAAACCCGCAACGCTCCAGTCCGGATACCACCTGTTGCGCCAGTGTTAAAAAATAAGCCTGAATTCCGGGTTCCCGGGAGGCTTCCGTATCCGCAAAGATTAAGGCATTGTCCTGATCGGTGCAGAGGGTTTGTTCCTGGCGGCCTTCGCTGCCGAGGGCCATCCAGGCGTAGGGCAGGGGAGGCTTTCCATGCCCTTGCTGGTCCAGGCTTTCTTCGGCCAGCTGAATGACCCGGACGGTTAAATGATCATTCAACTGAGTTATGAGTTGGGAAATTTCTTTTGCCTGTCCTCCCCGGTTCAGCAGGACTTTCAAGGTTCTGTTAATAACCTTGCGGACTTGCAGGAGGGCATCCAGATTTGGCGCCTGATAGATCTGACGAATGATGGCCACTGGATTGTTGCCCTGAGAGATCACGAGATCCCGCTCGGAGAGGATGCCTACCAGCATTCCATCCTTGATGACCGGGAGATATTTGACCCGGTGGCGAATCATGGTCAGCAGCGCTTCAAAATAAAACGCCTCCGGGGGGATGGACAGCAAGGGGCTGTTCATAACCTGATCTACCGGAATATGGGTTTTTTTGTCGGAAGCGATGATTTTTCTTCGAAGATCTCCATCGGTTAAAATTCCTGTCGGTTGATTGTCTTGATCCAAAACGATCAAGGATCCCACTCCCCGGCGGGTCATCAGCCGGGCCGCTTCGATGACGGTTTCCGTTTGCGGGCAGGTGATAACCTGGGATTGCATTATCTCACGGGCTCGGACGGAAAAGAGCAGGTGGTCTGTTTCCAGCCCCGAGGGGTCGACGGATTTATTAAATCCGTCCGAATATCCGGTTGATTTAAACCCCTTGCTGGGTCCCATGGTGAAATAGAGAAGGAGATTGGCGTAATCATTTAAAAAACGGATGAAAACTTCTTTCTTTAACAGGTAACAGACCGTGTCCTTTTTGGCGATAATAGTGAACGGGCTGGGGCGGTTGCTCCAGAGGGAAAAGACACCGAAAAATTCCTTCTCGCCGCGCATGTCAACGATTTTTTCAGCTCCGTTTTTCGCTTTATCGGGAATGATGAATTTAACGCAGCCGGAACTAATCAGATATAGAAACCGGGTCGGAGGGCCGTCCGGGCTAAGAATAATCGTTTCAGCAAAGAAATGTTGAATCGTCAGGGTGAGGGCGAGCTCCCGCAGGGCAGTCTCCGGAAGAAGATTGAAGGGAGGGATGGTCTTTAAAAAATGTTCAAACTCTTCATGGGGTGTTGCTTTGACCATGAGTCAGATCTTTCGTAAATTCAATTGGTTATATATAGATCTCTCTCAATTGGCAGCGCATCAACGATTAGCAGGAGTTGATTTCTCCATTCAGAATTCAGGGGAGAGGAAAGGAGGCGGCAGGCAGCGTTAACTTTTTCCATAATCATTCCAGGCCTTCATAAGGGTCAACACGTTTCCTCTGAAGTATTCTATGCCATTCCTGAGTAATATCTGTCTGGTAGTTTCGACCATCCAATCGTAATCTTCCGAAAATGTAAAAGCGGGTTGGTCTAACCCTATAATTGCAATGGCCTCCTCAAAATCTTTTGATAAGTCAGCATCTGATTTCTTTTCCTTCCTTTTTTTTTCAGGCGGGAGGTGTTCTTTGATTTCCATATTTTTGCCAAACTCAATAATTTTCGTGGCAACAGGTTCCATTTATTTCAACTGCTCCGACCGATTAAAGGGATATGCGTTGTAACTATTTTAAATCCTCATCTCATCTCATCTCATCTCATCTCATCTCTTCTATTTCTTTTTTTTAAATAGTCCCCATCGTCCTTTGGGCGCCTTTTTTTCATCCAAGGAAGCAACGAGCATATCACAACTCAACCTGACCAAAGCGATGCGAACGTCAAGTTCCATCCGGATTAAAAGGTATCCGAGAGTTGTTTTCTTAATGTACAATCTGGAAGTTTCATAGACGATCTCACATTCTTTGATATCTTGCATGACATTAAAAACTGCTGTCCAAAAAACATTATTTTCAACTTCTAAAGGAGGTCGTTCCACAAACTCTTTATAGATAAGATCTCCACTAGAAGAAAATAACATCACTCCTTTCACACCCTCTATGTCCATAATTTCGCGGAATAATTCTTTCATAGCGGCCTTCGTTTGTATGGTAGTCAATTTTGTTCGAATTACAGCTTGTCATTTATCATCTGAATGATACTATCTCGTGGGCATCTGGAGTTAACTGAAATAGCAATTATGTCATCATTTGGAATTAAAATAAGATCTTTGGGGTCTCCCTTGGAAATATAGATCACACGGGGGCTCCCGCACTCGAATATGTCACCGATCCTTGCAATTTTCGAAACAAAATTATTCCATGCATTAGCGATAAAAAAATCTTCATATCCGGATACCTTCCCAATTTCCTTTTTGATTATTTGTTTAAGTCTATCGAGTCGATTTGGGACGGCAGGCTGTTCAGCTGGCTTTTTCGTTTTGGTCACGGGCTTAACGGAAGATTCCCTGCTTATTCTTGATTCTTCTTTTTCATCTTTTTGGCGCATGGCTTCTAAAAGAATTGACTGCATAGGTTCCTTAATTCGATTCTCTTTCAGAACGCAAGAATTTTGTATGGCAAGTGTTACCTGACCCCATGAAAAAATATCATGGGCAGCTTTTAAGCCTTTCTTGCCGGGCGTTATCGCATCGAGCAGTTGTCCATCGGAGAAAAATAGCGCTCCTTCTTTTCCACTATGGGAATCAATTAACCGGACTGTGCATGTTTTTTGCTCCATTTGAATCAATTGAGCAAACATGGTTGTTGTGATATTGTGCAAAACGCCGCTATCCGATTGCCATTTTAAAGCGGAATGAATTTTTTCGGCAAGCTCGGATAGGTTTAATGGTTTTTCAAGATAACCGATGCAGCCTCCTTGAGTTGCTAATTTTTCCCGCTCAACCGTACTAAAACCGGTCATAACAAGAACCGGAATGTGTGGATAATTATCAATGATATGGGAGAGCAAGCTGAGTCCATCCATTCTGGGCATTTTTAAATCGGTCAGAACCAGAGAAAAACTTTCTCTTTTAAGTTTTTCCATGGCAACAATACCATCCCCGGCGATAGATACGGTAAAAATTTCTTTATATTTTTCGAGAGCTTCTTTTAAAGAAAGCAACATCTCCTGATTATCGTCAACAATCAGTATTTTAGATTTCATTCATCGGCCTCTTTTCGCACTAAATAAAATCAGCAACCTTCAGGAACCAGCGAATTCGGATTCCACTGGGGCTTGAGAATATACGGCTTAGTTTCGGGCATAATAACGACTGACTATCTGAGTAACGCCTTCAAATCAAAATCGAATATTGAAAAGTTTTATTTCTTTATCATATTTTTCAGCCCACGATTTTAATTGACTTGTCAATAAGGGTAACAAATTTAGGTCGGTTGCCAATTCTCTTACGCACTCAACGACACCGAATATAACTACCTTGATGTTTGATTTCCCTTTGTAGTGAACTGTTTTATTAACGTATTTGAATTCCGCGGCAAACGGATCGAGAAATTCATATTTAACGACTTTTTCTAAAAACTTTTTCTTTAGCAAGTTATTATAATCGAGACGCAATTTCTTTTGAGAAGTAATTAATTTTTCAAAAACATCCAAAAGCTCTTCCAGTATACCAAACGGGTTTGATGGCTCAACTGGGTCTGCTGGCGCGTTTCTTTTAGGCGCATTCCCGCCAGATCTGACAGGAATACCACTAACATTGAAAACGCCCCCTTTCGATTTGGTTTCCTGAAAGAGTAACGCCAGTTCATTTTTTGAAGTGGTTAGGTTTCTGCTATTGCCAGAATAGAATTCTCCAACCAACTCGCCGTTGCTGAAAAAAATAAATCCGCCTTCTTTCTCGTTGTTTATAGAGATATCAATAAAACCGGTAAGCTTTTCGGAGCTCATGTTTTTTACTAGCTTTTCAAGATCCGTAAACTGGGTGCTTAGGTTGCTGTGAATCTTTTTGGCATAAGGAATATTTGCCCAAAAATAGACTTTATCCGATTCTATTTTAAAAATATCAACTGTGAAATTTTGAACCGCAGCTGCTTTAACAATCAATTTAATGGCGGCATCACCAACGGTTTCACCCCTATCATTTTTTAAAACACCGTTTAAAAGATCATCTTTATCAAAGAAAATCAATCCCTCGTCTGAGGGTGAGCTGAAGTGAACACAGCCGGAGCCGAGTTCTCCTTGAAAATGTTCAATCATCTTGTCGATATCGAGATAAAAGCTGTTCAAATTCTCGACAACCGGTTCCCCTTTTGGAATAATAATCATTTTATACCGTCTTTGCCAATTAATGCATAAAAAACATGGAAATCATCTTCGCCGTCTTAGCCTTTCGATCGAAAACCGAATGCTGTCCTGCATTCGGGTAATTGCTTCAGCCAAATCTCCGATTTCATCCTTGGCTTTTATTTCAATTGCCGCGTCAAGTTCTCCAACACTAATTCGCTCCGCGTGATCGGTTAGCGATCTGATTCTTTGGGATAATTTATGGCTGTAAATTGATACAATCAAAGCAATCATGAACAGGGTAATGACCAATATGGCAAAAACCATGTTTCTAATCCCCACGGTTATCTTATGGGAGCGCTGTTCCATCGCTCTAACCGGCTCGGTGAATTCGTCTATATAGGTCGTTGCGGCAACCGCGAAATTAGTTCCCTCAATCGGCGAAAATACCATAAACTTTTCTCGACTTGTCCCGTCCTTATCCTCCCACGGGTAATATCCTCTGCTTTCGCTGCCATCAAATACTCCAACTTGTATCTTCCAGAACCTGGGATTTTTATCTTTTAGAGATGACATGTCGGTGTTTACCACCTTGGAATTTGGATGTACCCATATCATCCACTTTCCATCCACAACGTTCGGTCTTTCAACAAAAGCTGTATAGCCGGTTTTACCGACCTTGGCGGAAGCAAGATTTTTAAATTCAACATTAGTGTTAAATTCTTCTTTTGTCATTTTCGGATGACTGTCCAAATAGAGTTTGCACTGTTTTCCAACGGATCTGGATATATTTGCAATTATTTCCTCGGAAAGACCGGTAACAACATCCCGGCTGTCATCGACTAATCGCGTGGACAAATCTTGCAATTGATTATAATAGAGCATACCGGCTAAGAGCAAGAAAATACTGGGAATCAAAAGAAACAAACACAGCATTTTAGGGAGTAAAGTAAAACCTCTCTTTTGGGATGATATGGCCGTTTGTACCGATTGTTCGGTAATTTTTATTTCTTCTCTGGGTTCATCTGAAAAGTCATCTGCTTTCTCTCGACGCCCTTCCTCTTCCGGTTTTTTTATCGATATTAAATGATTGCATGATTTACATGAAAATTTTGCTTTATCTGATTTCATTAGTGTGTAATCGAATCGGTATTTTTTCCCGCATTCCTCACAAATTACAACCATGATTCAACTCCTTTTCAGATGTCGATAAATCAAAAAATATACTATTCTCAAAAAACTTATTATGATGTAACCCGATTTACATCAAAGAACACGATATTATACAAATTGAGGGACTCATAACCGTCAGCGTAAGAAAGCAATGCGTCAGAGTTCTTTAATCTTGGTAAGCATTTTATGTTTAAATACATTTCTTTTATCTTCCCTTTGGATATCTCGTGAAATCAAGTCCACAAGCTCCGCGGCACGGTAGTTGGGAAAATTGTTCATACTTTGTCCCAAATCATGAATTGCATCTTCAATCAATATGGCGGACAATGGCCCAATTGCTAAAGATAATTGGATATTGAGAAAATCGAAAAAATCCCTCCCCAGTTTTGAAATGCTTGGTTTTGCTTCCTCAATCAATTTCATTTCTATAAGTCTGGTGATTACTTCCCGTATAGTATCCATGGTAAAATGCAATTTTTTTGAAATTGCCGATAAGCTTTTTTGACCATCCACTGCCATCAATAAACTAAGCATATGATTATCTATCGAAAAATTGCTTAAATCCGACTTTTCAACTCGTTTGAACACAACCGCGGAAATGTCTTCAAATTTTATAGCCATTGGTTGATCTCCTCTGATGACTCGGCGACCTTTTAGCGTTTACTTGCCCACTCTGCAAACTCCTTAATAAAGGCTTTAAACTCAGTTTGAACAATAGCTTTAATTATTTCTATCATTTCATCAGAAACAGTCGTTTCGGCAAATTTTCCATTGGATTTTTCGACAATTTTGACATGTGACGCATTCTTATTTGGGGTGTCTTCATGCTGGAGTGTGATTTGTTCCTTTAATGTTTTAAATCTAAGCATTTCCACGGAAAGAATTTTCTTTTTGTCCGAGTCTGACAGCTCTTTGGAGGATAAAATCTTTTCAAGTGCGTTGTATACTGAATTGAGAGTTTTTATAGAATTCGGGTGAGACTGGCCCTGGTGCTTTTTAATATATTTACCGAGTTCCCATAAAAGATGCAGGAAAATTAAAACGAATCTGTCATCCTTGTATGTCTCCATTAGCCCGGTTACTTGGGAAACAAAACGATCCATTATATCGTCCGTAATCTCCCAGTCTATTGATAAAATAATCGATTTCAAAAGTCTAAAGGGGTAAAATTGAAATTCCCCGTCTTCCTTAATAGAAACATCCTCACATTCAATGCCACCTGGTTTATTGCTCGAATCATCCAAAAGATCTTCATTCAGTTCGTCATCAAAAAGATCATCATTCAGATCATCATCCAAAAGATTTTCATTCAGATCATCATCTAAAACATCATCATCTAAATCATCATCCGATAGGTTCTCGGTATGGTCATCATTCAACAAATCCGCTTCTGAAATTAGCTCCAACGAATCTTCTTCTTGAGAAGTATCTTCTTCTAATAAGTCCTCTTCCATGATATCATCCAATAAATCCTCTTCGGAAGAAATGATATCCTCCTCCTCTTTTTGTGGCGCTATTAAATGTTCATCATCACTATCACTGAAAAGATTTTGAAGACGCTTCTCTACTTCGGCAGAAAATTGTTCATCGTTTATTTTACTCAATTTTCACCCCCTACTGCAAGTTCTTTTCGATGGAAGGTAAGGCTATAGCTACTATTTTCATCATTGTTTTTAATACATTAGTCCCTTTAAGAGCGCTGGCCTGCAAAGATGGTGCTTTTAGTTTCGAGTTAAGTTCTCGTTCAAGTATTTCGACAGGTATTACAGGAATTCCTTCTTCCGCCAAATCAACTTTATTATATTGAAGAACCAATGGAATTCTAAAGATACTCTTTTTGTAAGATAAAAGATCGTCTTGAAGATTTTTTAGAGACATCAGGTTTTGTTTACGGCGAACCGCCATGGAGTCCGCGACGAAAACGACACCATCGACGCCTTGTAAAACCAGCCTTCTTGTAGAAGAATATTTTATTTGCCCCGGCACGGTATAAAGTTGTATACGAATATCATAACCCATGATTTTTCCGACATCGATTGGAAGAAAGTCAAAAAATAACGTACGGTCCCCATCGGTTTTTAAAGAAACCATTTTGCTTTTTGCCTGAGCGTTGAGTTTACTGAAAACATACTCAAGATTCGTTGTTTTTCCGCCGCGGCCGGGGCCGTAGTAAACAATTTTAACTTGAACTTCTTTTTTTTTTTCATTTATGAACGCCATAAGGAATATTCACCAGTCATTAAAGTGCGGTTAAAAAACACAGCAAAAGAACAAAGACCACAAGAAAAAAGTGATTCAAAAGCAAGCGTCTTCACAGGGAATTATAGTGTTCCATAAAAAAAGTGGTATTGCCCACAAACGAAAATAAGATTGCTTTGAAAATGAATACCATAAAAAGCTTTTCACAGAAAGTACCCTTAATATTCCTTTTTCTTAATGTATCGAACTAAAATGAAATTATCTTTAGATTTTTTTTAAGAACACTGGAATATCTGACGAAATTTATAAATGAATCCGGCAGCTGTTGATACATTAGCGCCGGCCTTAAGTTGTTGAATAGGCGAATGTTCCTCCAAATAGGAAAATTGGTGGAATAATTGAGCCAAGAGCCTATCATATGGCTTTGGGGCAGGAGGGCATAGAGTAAAATCGAAAAAAAAATTAATAATCTCGAATGGCACTATTGTGCCAAATATTTTTTGACTCAGTTTCGCACATGAATTATTGCACAGCGAGAACCTTTGGGAAATACGAAAGGGCCAACGTGAGGAAATGTCGTTCCGAATGTGCCTTTTTAACTGCATTTTTATATATGCCTGTAAAAAAAATGGTATTTTAAATCCATAACGGCAACTAAAAATATAAAAAGGAAATAAATGGAACCAACTTTCTTTTGATCCCTTATTTTTCAATGGCGGAAGAACTTAAAATCTTGATTAACCGCTTTATAGCTTCGGCTACTTTTAATCTTAAAAAGCCCAACGAGACATTATTGTCGAAAATTATTACCATCAAGAACCCGTCCATTACTTTGCTAAAATGGATATTTTCGGTTTCTCCTTTATGGAAAAGCAATGAAAATTCAGATTCCCCGATAATTTTTGCCATGGCATTAACCGCGGAAAAATTGCCTGCGGCCAATGCAGCGAGAGAATAAATATCGTGTTTTATTTTCCCGTCATCAATATCAGAAATGACATTGCCTGCCATATCAATAATAAAAACGCAGTTGACGCCCAAATCAAGAATATTTTCCTTTAATATTTTTTCTATGCTATCTATCTGTTGTTCAGTAAGAATGTATGACAAAGGTCTATCCTCCGTTATTAGAATGTTTGCAACTGTTTTGCTCTTTGAAAAGATGTCTTGGCAAAAGCAAAAAAGCGCCAAAAAAATTGAGTTTGTTCAGATGGTAACTTAAAAAGATACGCAGGAAATGGGCTTTCGTTAAGGTAGAGAGAGAAGAGCTTTGGAAAGTTATTTGCGAGATAATAAAAGCGAAACAGTTTAAGAACCGTTCAAGCGACAGGAATGATTTTTAAAAAAGAGGATCTTGGATGGAAGCCCATCTATCTGTTATCCCCGGACGCCACAAGCCCCAAAACCAACTCCAAATCTAAAGCGCAATTTTCAAAGAACAAAACTGTAACAGAAATTTAATAGTGGCCGTTTTTTTTTATTTTTTTGGAAAAAAGCTTAACTGAAATTTGAGTTTTTCCCTCCTGCCGATAAGAGTCTTATCGGCTTTGTTGTTGCCCCATGTCGATCCTTTCAGGAAAAACAGAATTAATAAAACCTACCAATTGATATAAAGACGCGCTTGAAGGATTTTGAAATTCACAGCCGAAGCCGATATTATGGAGAAACGGATGCTCCAAAACCCAAATAATCCGAATAGTAAGATCCGTTTTAATCCACGTTTCATCATCAAGGGCGAAAAGACGTTCCAAAAGCAGCTGGTCACCTTCGTGAATGGTTTCTTTTTCTTTTTGGGATAATGCCAAACCCACTCCATTGCGGCTTATATCCATAATGGTGGCCTTTTTTTCCAAACGGGTTCCATTTGAAAATACCAGGAACCCTTTGACTCTTTCTTCGAGCGTGAAGACATAACGCGGATAGCGTCGCTTTTCAATGTCTGTTAAAGCGCCTGACATAATAACCTCGTTGATAGTGGAACTCCCCCATCAAAAGAAATCCTTAAAAAAACGAACAGTGTTTCAAAAAAAACCTGGGAGGACCTCCTGTTATGATCAAAGTGGTTTAGTATGTCAGATTAAAGAAATCAATTTTATGCGCCGTAATCTTACAATATCTTAAATTGATATGTCAATGAGTTATTGACATATGTTGTGAAGGGGAAATGAATGGAAATGAAATCGTATTCGGATATAATATGGTTGTCAGGACATAAAAAATCACTCAGGAATATGGTTTCATATAAGAGATGCCCATGGCCAGCGATATTAGACAAAACACTCCGGCAATGCCTGAGTCATTTTCAAGTTGACAAAAGAAGGCTCAAGTTTCCGGGAATGCTGGTCACCTCGCCGAACAAAAGAGCATTAGAGCATAGGACAAATGGCTTGTTTATGTACAGTACCTCTAAATATCTTCAATTTTCTGAGAAAATTCAACCCCAATGCCATTTTGGTCTTTCCGGACGATCTTTCCGGTTATTTTAACATGCTTATGCGCTGAAGGGTGCATAAAAGTCAGAGTGATTTCCTGACCTTTTAAAAAAGGGCCATCAGGCTCAATAGACAGGCCCCCGACACTGATATCCTGAATAAAGGCATTTACTGAACGATTGCTGTCAGCGTAGCAAACCTCGGAAAAATGCTTTTTCCGTGGGCTCAGCCTTTTTTCAAGCTGAAGGTCATCAATCGCCGAAAAGAATTTTTCTTTTTTAAATTCAAATAATTGATTTATTGCGGCTTTGAGACGATCGCGAATACTGGCGGGGCTATTATCACCCATGGAGTTGCTCCTTGTTGAGGTTGCTGGCAACTTGACCATAAACAAGATGCTGATTTATTAACGTTATATTTCACAATAAGCGGTTCCGTGTCAAGTCAAATCGAGCGGTTCCGTCTTGCCCGGGTTCAGTTATTAAGTGCTGAATAATTAACTTGCTTTCATAATCCAGAAACGGTAGCATCCGCGACGTTAACAACGCTCAGCGCTCTGCGGATGTCGTTGGGTCGGTTTTTTAAAAGATGGTTCATTTAATGGAGTGGCATCCTTCAATTTCACGGGGTTAGAATTGTTGAGAAACTACATTGTTATGACGGCAAAGGGAAATTCTAAGTGGCTTAACGATAAAAAATGGTTTGGTTCTATCGAGTAAGAAAATCGTACCGAGGGAATTGCTCGTCATTAAACTACTCATCCCACTGATTTCAATATTCCAAATGGCCGCGAGCAAGTCACTTTCGACTTCGGAAAGGGACGGAGAAGCTCATATGCTGTCAATATTAAGGTGATTTAATTTTCTATTTTTGACTTTAGTAAGGGGATTCCTTCTATCCTTTAGGGTGCCCTTTTGCTTTTTTTTATAACTATTCAGCGAAGAAGAAGGTAAGGCGGTGACGAATTGGCTAAAACAAATTATTCATTTCAAAAGCGACAAAAAGAACTCTTCAAAAAAGCAAAGAAAGAAGAAAAAAAACAAAAAAAACAATTAAAAAGTCAGAATGAAAACGAAGATAGCGAAGATAGCAATGAAATTGAAGAAAACGGTGATTCTTTCCCCGATGAAGCTAAAACAACCTAAACAGGAAAGAAGTGATAGAATCCAAAGGTTCTGGTCATATTCCAACGTCCTCTCGTCTTGTCGGAACGGTGTGTTTTCGCATACTTCTCCCCAACGGTGTCAGCGCTGTTTTGTGGTTTAGCCGTTTTATGCCTGCTTATTTTCAGTCTCGGGGATAGATGCTATTCCGACGGTATCCGCATCCGTTTTGGGTTTCATCATCCATTTTATCCAGAGCTTGCCATAAACGATGACTCCCACGGCGAAGAAGGCTTCAACCGTGTACTGTAACGCCTTGGAGGGAGACAGGAGGTTTGCGATGAATGGATCGGTCATAATCATCTCAGCGCCCACCCGTCCAAGGATGGCAGCGCCAATGTAAATGATGATCGGATATTTATCCATTAATATGGAAAGCAGATTACTCGTAAAGATAATAAGAGGAATACTGAGTGCAAGCCCAAAGAGAAGGAGAAAGAAATTGCCGTGCGAGGCGCCGGCCACGGCAAGCATGTTGTCGGTTGCCATGGTAAGATCCGCAACGACAATCATTCTTACTGCCTGGCCGATTGTTTTGCTTTCCTTAATATTTTCCTCTTCAGGGATGCCTTCAACGAAAAGCTTTACAGCAATCCAAAGGATCAAAATGCCTCCGGAAAGCTTAAGGAAATTAATCTGAAGCAATTGGGCCACGAAAAACGTGAGAATCACTCTCAGGGCAACGGCTGCCGCGGACCCGAAAAGTATTCCTTTTCGGCGTTGCTCATTTGGCAGGGATCTAACGGCGAGGGCAATCACCACGGCATTGTCACCCGCGAGGATGATGTCGATGACGACGATGCTCAAAAAGGCATAAACGAATTTCCAGTCAAAACTAATGCTGCCAAGGGATAAAAAATCCATGATTCATACTCCTTCTAAAACATGCTTCAATGTGTGGCGATTCGGGTGACCTTTATATGCCCCCCTTTTTTTCAAATACCTTTATGAATTAATTCTCCGCCGATACTGTTCGGAAATTTGTTTCAAAGGTGCTAAATAATTTGAAGGTTACGGGGGGAGGATTTTATTTTTATCTTAGCCTTTTCATTTTGAAAGATAATTGCAAATAAATTCTTTTTTGCATTGTTATTATGGGAATTGATTAATTCTTTGGCACGCTCGACATCTTTTGTTCGTAGGGAATAAAAAATCTCATCATGCTCTCTGACGATTTCTAAAGTGCGTTCTATGCGCAGATCTTCGACCCTGAAACGCAAAAAAATTTTTTGACACACCTCCCGGTAGCGATCCACCAGAATGGGATTGTCGATCATTTCAATTGCGCTTGCGTGGAATTCCGTATCCAGAATGAAAAGTTTGCGATGAACCCGGTCTGAAATGGCCTGTTCATAATCCATTTTACATTGTTGCAATTTCTCGAGTTTTTTATCCGTCATTTTGCGGATTGCCTGGCCAATGACGCCAATTTCAATAATTTCTCTTATTTCAAAAAGATAGTTCGCTTCTTCCTCTGTAAGAATATGGACGGAATAGCCCTGATTCGGAATAAAATCCAAATATCCTTCGTTTGCAAGGATTGAAAGGGCATTGTTGACGGGTGTCCTGCTGACACCAATTTGTTTCGCAAGATCAATAAAAATCAACCGTTGTCCGGGGATGATGTCGTAATTGAGCATCATCTCCTTGATTTGGTTGTAAACAGTGAGTGTCAGGTTTTTTTGTGTTTTCAATGGGCTAAATCCTCTAAGACCTCAAGCGGAAAAAATATTTTCTGCCCATCGACCCCCGATTAAACGGCGGTTGAGTTGTGTGCAGGGGAAGATAATTACGGTACAATACCCATCCCTTTTAGCACCGAGAGCATAATAGCTGCGGCCATGACCGACCCTGCCTGGCCCCCGGTATTGGCACCCACCGCATGCATGAGGAGAAAGTTTTGATTGTCGTATTTCTGGCCTTCGCGTTGCACTACCCGTGCGGCCATGGGATAAGCCGATATTCCAGCGGCGCCGATCAGAGGATTGATTTTACCGCCGGTCATTATGTTCATTACTTTTCCGAATAGCACACCGCAGACTGTATCCAGGCAGATGGCCACAAAACCAAAGGCCAGAATCATCAGCGTCGTTCCGGTGAGAAAATACCGGCCATCCATTGTGGCGCCGATGGAAATGCCCAAGAATAACGTTACCACGTTGGCGATTTCGTTTTCAGAGGCCTTGGTGAGTCGGCCGACAACGCCCGATTCTTTCATCAAGTTGCCCAGCATGATGGTTGCTAAAAGGGGTAGCCCCTGAGGCGCAATGAGACCTCCGACTATGGTCATAACGAGGGGAAAAGCGATGCGAGCCTCTTTAGAAACGGGCTTGTAACTTTCATTTGCCAAATTCATATTGATGGTACGTTCTTTTTCCGTTGTCATCAGTTTCATGAGGGGGGGTTGGATCACCGGCACCAGTGACATATAGGAGTATGCAGCCACGGATACGGCGCCTAATAAATGGGGGGCGTATTTCGAAGTTACATAAATCGCTGTCGGACCATCACAGGCACCGATTACACCGATGGCAACGGCATCCAGTTTGTCGAAACCGAAGAACAGGGCAAGGCCGATGGTAAGAAAAATGCCGAATTGGCCGGCAGCTCCGAGCAGAAAGATTTTTGGATTTTCAAGAAGTGGGCCGAAATCAGTCATGGCGCCAATACCGATGAAGATCAGCAGGGGGAAAAGCTCGTTTGAAACGCCCATGTTGTAAATGGTGCGTAAAAATCCTTCATCGCTCATTAATTCCGCAATCGGGATATTGACCAGAATGGCACCAAATCCGATGGGGAGTAGCAACATGGGTTCCACGTCTTTTTTTATGCCCAGATATAGAAGAAGAAAACCGACCATAATCATGATCGGATTAGACCAGTGCATGCTGTAAAATCCGACCCCAAGCCCACTCACCCCGTTTATAATGGCTTCGAACATCTCTTAATTTCCTTATGCAAGTAATCGTTCAAAAGTTATGAGGTTATAGTCAATCGCCAGTCTTTTCGTCCTTTACGGGGAATATCCTTTTCAACACTCCCATTAGAATCGCAAATAAGCCCAATGTGGCAATAGTTCCGCCCATGCCGACGACAATCATTGTCCACCCGAACGTCCAGTTATCCATCACCCCTCCTCGCGGACCCCTCCGCAGCTACTCTATTATAAGTTACCCGGGAAATGTAACTTCCCAAGTATTCACAAATTTTGAAGCAGCAATTCTCCAATAAATTCTTGTGCATGTCAAGAAAAAACGTTTAACTGAATTTCCCCTCTTCTTCTTTCTCACAGGTGTATGTAAAGGAAATTGCATTAGATAATGGTCAACGCTCGGGCGTGGGGTTCATAGACTTATTCCCCTCTCATTGGGCACCCTTTATGGCGTAAATAAAGCAGTTTAATCTTTCGATGAGGGCGGGGGGGATCTGCGCTCACGGGGTGTCGATGCGCCAGCCGGCTTGCGCTGCGAGGTTTTTCAGAGCCTATAACAGAGGAGATTGGTAATTATGGTTTGAAAGTTCATGGCGTATCAAAAAGAAAAGCAGGGAAGTCCAAGGCTTCACACCGCTGGGATTCCCTGCTGCATATTTAGTTGGCTTTATCAATTTTGGGGGGTACCACGAGCACCGGTATGGTTGATTTCCTCATAATTGATTTTATGGTAGGACCAATGACATTATTGGAAATAAATCCCTCCCGGGTGCCCAGGATAATAATGTCACAGTTGTATTCTTTGGAGTAGCGAATGACGTCTTCCACCACTTCCCCATCGCCGATAACGATCTCCCGGGACTGATAGCCGCAGGACGCATCATCGATGCCCGCTTCGGAGCAAAAATGATTAAGCGCCTGCCGAATGAGTGAATCGGAAGACTGTTTTCCAATAAGGATTTGACGGGCATCCTGTTGATGAGAGGCGATGATGTCATTCCACCGTTTCTCGCCGATCATCCCCTTTAATTGGCCTTCAACGGACATCGGCAATTTCTCCAATACGTGGAGCAAGACAATTGTGGCTTGAAAGCGTGTCGCTAAAACAGCTGCAAAATCGAAAGCTTGTTTGCAGGTTTCCGAGAGGTTCGTGGCAAATAGAATGGTTTTAATGGGTTTGAACATAATTAGGCCTTCCTTTATGGTTTTTGTAGGTCATCGGTTAAATCAAAAAACAATCGAAGCAATCCACTGGCAGCGGTGCAACCGGTCGGGTGGAATCCTGAGATGCTGGTCGTTTATACAATATATTGGAATTTGATGTCAACTTGACTATTTGTCAACTATACTATTTTAATATCCGCGAACCACCAGAATGAGGCTCCATTAACCCGGCATTAAAACCGATGGCAGCCAGGTGGCGATTTCAGGAACTAAAAAGATGATAATCCCGCCAACTAATAAGGCGATAAGAAATGGATATACGCCGGCGTAAACCACATTAAACGGCGTTTTCGTTATCTGCTTGACAACAAAAACGCATATGGCCATGGGCGGGATGACAACCCCCATCATGATGGTAATGGATATCAAAATACCGAACCACAGCGGATCATAGCCGAGTTTTATGATTGCGGGATAAAAAATCGGCGTTGCCAGGATCATGAAGGCAAGATCGTCTATGAATGAGCCGCCGATCAGGTAAATCAAAGAGATGAAGATTAAAATAATGGATGATGGCAAGGAGAGGCCGACAATCCAGTCCGCTGTAATCATAGGTATTTTCGTTACCGCAATAAAGTGACCGAGAATGGTCGACCCGGCGATGAGCATCATCACCATGCAGGCGGTTCTTACGGATTCGGAAGTGGACTTGATGTATCCTTTAACCGTGATATCTTTCCGGAGTAAGCTCAGCACCAGGACGAAAAACGTTCCGACGCTACCGGCTTCGGTGGGGGTGAAAAAACCGCCCAGGATTCCGCCGATGACAAGAAAGAAAATGAACATCACGATCAGGACTTCAGGGATGGTTTTGATTCTCGCACTCCAGGAATATGTTTCACTCTTGGGTCCAATGGCAGGGTTGATTTTGCACCAGCCGTAAATGATGCAGACAAAGAAAAAGGCGATCATGAGTCCCGGGAAAATACCTGCCAGAAAAAGCCGGCCAATGGATAGATCGGTAATAATGCCGTAAATGATAAGGGTAACACTTGGCGGCAGCAGGATACCGAGTGTGCCGACGGTCGCCACGACACCGGTGGAGAGGCGCTTATCATACTTATAGCGGTCCATTTCGGGTACCGCAACAAACGCAAAGGTCGCCGAGGTGGCGGCTGAAGATCCGCATATGGCTTTGAAAACTGTTGCCCCGACAACCGTGGCCATCGCAAGTCCCCCCGGGATGTGACCGATGAACTTGTGGGCCGCATCGAAGAGGCGTTTGGCGATACCAGAGTTGAAGGAAATTTGTCCCATCAGGACGAAGAGGGGAATAACGGTAAAACCATAAGAGTTGAGAACATCGTAAAAGTCCTTGGCCAGAAGGTTTAACGCCGCGCTCCAGGAAATCAGATATCCGAAACCGAGAAATCCCATGATAATCATTGCAAAGGCAAGATCTATTCCGGTCAGGAAAAAAAACATCGTGAGCGTTAAAACCAATAGGCCGACGGAAACCTCATTCATATTCACCCCCAAAGATCTTCAAAATGTCACCGATCATTACCAGGCACTGGACAAAACAGCAAAAGCTCAACCCATAAGCTATCGGATAAAAGGGGATCTGTCGGGTAAGGGTTACCTCCCCCGATTTTAAAAGGTCGGAAGAAAAAAGAAAGAGGTTGTAGCTGATCAGGATAAAAATAGCGATGGTGGCCAATCGGGTCGTTAAATTTAATATATTCTGACCGGTTTTAGGGAATTTCTTAACGACGAAATCCACAAAGATATGACCCCTGAAAAAAGAAGTGATTGGAATACCGAACCCGATGGCGATTGCCCCCCCCAAACCGACTATTTCAAAAGTCCCGACGATCGGCATGCCGAAAAAACGAAGCACGACATCCGCAACCGTCAGCAGCATGATGAATGAGAGCGCGGTTCCAGCAACGGCATTCATCATTTTACTCAGTTTTTCAACAAATAAAAGATATCCTCCCATACGCCTCCCGTTTAATATTTATCGGGCTTGATCATCGTTTCGGCCACGCAAGGGCATTTTTGGGAAGCCCCGCAAGAACTCGCTGTCGCTCAAACAGCTTGCCGGGCTTACAAAAACGCTCTTGCGTGACCTTCACTCCATTTGGGGGTGGCCGAAACGATCATCAAGGCCTATTTATCGAACTTAAAAAATAAGGGGTGCGAAATGCCACCCCTTATTTTATGACGCTATCTAACGATTTTTAAACTATTGTTTTAAAAAATCGAGGCAGAACTTCAAGGCTTCTTCGCCCGGAAGCCCCTTGGCTTTTGAATTCGTAACATATTCATCAAGCAGGGGTTTTACTTTTTCCGCCCATTTGGCGTCTTCCTCTTTGGAAAGCGTTATAATTTTGCTGCCTTTGGCTTTGATGAAGTCAAAACCCTCCACATCGATTTCATCCCATGTTCTGCCCTGCTTTGGAATCCATTCCTGGCTCACTTCCGTAAAGACTTTCTGAACATCGGGCGGAAGGGCAGCCCATTTTGCCTTATTCATGACAACAAACATACCGGCGGTGTATGCCGAGGCGTAGTTTAATGTTGTACAGGATACAACCTCGCCCCACTTCCAGCCCTTTAAGGATTCAACAGGCGCCAACGCGCCTTCCGCAACGCCGGTACGCAGGGCGTCGTATGTTTCAGGCATGGTCGTTCCGACAGGCGCGCCTCCAAAGGCGGTCACGATTTTTGAGGCCAGACCGGTCGCCCGAATTTTTTTCCCTTTTATATCATCAAGTGTGGCAATAGGGGTTTTGGAATGCAGAATGCCGGGACCGTGGGCATGGAGGTAAAGGACTTTGACTTCATCCAGTTCCTTGGGCTGAAATTTGGCATAGAACGCATTGATCAGCTCCGTTGCCTGGGAGCCGCTCTTGTAACCAAGGGGAAGATCGATAACCTCCATAAGCGGAAATTTACCTCTTGAGTAGGCAAAAACGCTGAATCCGATGTCCGCAATTCCTTTTACAACACTGTCGTAGGTCTGAGCGGCCGGCGTCAAAGTGCCGCCTGGAAAATAGGATATTACCACTTTTCCGTTCGTTCTCTTCTCTATCTCTTTGCACCACATCTCGGTAATCAGGCTGTTTTTGTGAGGTGCGGGAAAGAAGCACGAGTAGTTAAGCTTAATGGTTGCGTCTGCCGCGGATGATGTGTTGGGAAAGGATACACAGAAAAGAGAGACAAAAAAAATGGAGAAAACCGATACTATCGACTTTTTCATAAAACCACCCTCCTCAAATTAAAAGTTATTGCCGCCTGAAAAAGCTATATAACGCTCTGTTAAGCTTCGCAAGACAATTGATCACCTCTTTATGCGTGCATGCGGTTGACATGTTAAAACTTTTTTAATGATTGCACGATCCGTCTCATCCAAAAACGCGCGGAAAATTATTTTCCGGGTACTAATAATATAGACGTTTTGAGATTTCTGCAGCTGTTTTCTTTAGCGGCGCAATGATATTCTCGAGCAACCGGGGGGTCATTCTGAACGTGGGCCCCGCGATGACAACCGCGGCAACCGGAACGCCTTCATGGCTAAAGACGGGTGTTGCGATGGCATGTGTGTCTTCATAACGTTCCCCCCGATCGTAGGAGACGCCGGATTGTTTCACTTGTTCCAGAATTTCACGGTATTTGGTCTTTGATACAATCGTATTGGCGTTGAATTTAACGAACGGATTTTTTAGGAACTCATTGACAATTTCCGGGGGGCAAAAAGCTAAAATGGCTTTAGCGCCCGCGGCGACATTAGTGGGTACTTTTTCACCCAGCGTGAAGGAGAATCGAATATGATGCTGGCCTTCCACATGGCATGCAAGTATTACATCCGTTCCGGAAAGCATTTCAAGCGCAACACTTTCTCCCACCAGATCCGAAAGTTCTTTTAAAAATGGCAGAGCGGTGTTTACAATTGAATTGTTGAGCGACTTGATAACCGCATTTCCGATTTCAGCAACCGAACGGCCGAGCTTGTATTTCTTGGTCTCGATATTTTGCTGCAAGAAACCATAGTCGGTCAACAGGTGAAGCAACCTGCTGACAGTGGATTTATGAATGGCCAGGTGTTTGCTTAATTCCAACGTGCCCATTTCTTGGTTATTCGGAACAAAAGTCAGTAATATTTTGAGCGCTTTCTCGGTGGATGACAGATTTTCTGATTTTATAGCCATCTGCTTATGCTTTTATAGAAAAGGAGGAAGTTGATCAAGTTGAGTATACCGGGTCGAATATATACCGGTGTAAGCCATGGCCTGTGGAAAGATCATTACCGCATAGTGTCTGGGTGCAAATGGAGAGCGACAAGAGACCGTATCCCGTGGGAAATCAAGAGTTGCGTATTTCGGAACGTGATTTCACTATGCGAATTGAATAATCAATACCCCAATATCTGTCAAGAACAATTTTATGCTCTTTTTTAATCGACCGGATATGATTTCATATCTTTTCCAATGTTAAAAGCGCTTGACAAGTTTAAGCCAATAAATTATGGAAATTAAAGTTGCACCATTCTAAATCAGATTCAACATACAGCAACAAAATGAAACAGCAAATCAGCGTGTTCTTAACAAGGCAAGCGTTACCGCCATGACACATCAGCCGGGAGGGCATTATGACCGAACAAGTTTTCACCAATTGCACCAACTGTGGGCCGGTCACCGTATATGTGAGGGACGGCAAGGTCGTTCGGGTTCGACCGTTGGTAGTGGACGAAAAGGACTTCAAACCCTGGGTTATCGAAGCAGGCGGGCAGAAATATTCCCCCCCCAAGAAAGTGGCCTTGGCGCCATTTGTGCACGCTGAGAAACGACGGCTCTATTCCGATGAGAGAATTAAGTACCCCATGAAGCGGATCGATTTCGATCCCAACGGCGAACGAAATCCCCGGAACAGAGGGAAAAGTCCCTATGTCCGCATTTCCTGGGATGAAGCGCTTTCCATTGTCGCCGGTGAAATCAAACGCGTGAAAGATACCCATGGCGGATCGGCGATCAGCGGCCTGACCTCCTCCCATCACAACTGGGGCATCGTCGGCTACAAAATGGGGCCCTTTGCCCGGTTCATGAACATGCTGGAATATACGCCGGTTCTGGATAATCCCGATAGCTGGGAAGGCTGGCATTGGGGAGCGACGCATACTTACGGATTTTTTTGGCGTCTCGGAATGCCGGAGCAATATGACCTTCTGGAAGATTCTCTGAAAAATGCCGAAATGATCGTTTTCTGGTCCAACGACCCGGACTCGACCCGAGGGACCTATTCCGGACAGGATTCTTCGCTATGGCGTCAATGGCTCAAGGAAAAAGGGGTCAAAATGGTCTTTATCGATCCCTTCCATAATTTTACGGCCGGCGCCATGGAGGGGAAATGGATTGCGCCGCGAATCGGCACCGATGCCGCCGTCGCAATGGCTATTGCCCATGTCTGGATTACCGAAGGCACATACGACAAGGCTTATGTGGCGGATCGTACCATCGGGTTTGACGAGTTTAAAAAATACATTCTCGGGGAAACCGACGGACACCCCAAAACCCCCGAATGGGCGGAAGCGGAATCGGATGTCAAGGCCAGAGTGATTCGAACCCTTGCCCGCGAGTGGGCCCGGAAACGGACGGTTCTTTCCGGCGGCGCCCGCGGCGGGGAGGGCGGCGCCTGTCGTCAGGCCTACGGCACCGAGTGGGCGAGAATGATGGTGTTGCTCCAGGGCATGCAAGGTCTCGGAAAACCCGGTCGCACCATTTGGGGGACCACTATGGGAGCTCCTTCGGATACGGATCAATGGGTTCCCGGTTATGCCGATCTACAGGGCCGCGTTTCAACCGCAAAAATCGCAAAATACCTCCCTATCAACCCCACCCAGCAGCGCCTGTGGCGACTGACGGTTCCCGATGCCATTTTAAATCCACCGGTCAGTTGGCATGGCGAAGGCTTTTGCGGGCAATCCCTGGAGCAGCAGTTCAAACGTTTCGAATACCCCATGAAAGGATACTCGGAAATAAAATTGTTCTATCGCTATGGCGGCTCCTTCATGGGAACCATGAGCGATACCACGAAATGGGTTCGAATGTATCAGAGTCCCAAGCTGGAATTCGTTGTCAATCAGGATGTCTGGTACAACAGTGAGACCCGCATGGCCGATGTCATTTTGCCCGTATGCACGAATTTTGAGCGGGAAGATATGGGGGAATGGGCTGCCGCGGGCGGCTATACGGTTCATGCCAGCAGCGGATGCAACTATCGGGTCGTGGTCCGGCAGAAAAAAGCGATCGAGCCGCTGTGGGAATCGAAATCCGATTATGAGATTTTCACCCTGTTGGCCGATCGGCTCGGCCGCAAGGAGGAATTCACAGACGGGAAAACCGAGGTGGAGTGGATCAAGGCCTTCTTTGACTCCTCCGATTTGCCGAAGCTCACCACCTGGGCGGAGTTTAATCAAAAGGGGTATTGCATCATCAACACCAAAGAGGACTACAAGTCAACCCCCTCCCTGCGCTGGTTTGCGGAAGGCCGGAAATGCGACACCCCGGATCTGGGAAATCCCAAACGGTTGACTGAAAAATGCAAGGAGCTGGGAACTTATAGCGGTAAAATAGAGTTTGTTTCCGAGAGTCTCAAGGCCCACTTTCCGGAGGATAAGGAGCGGCCCGTTATGGTGCAGTACATACCGAGCTGGGAAGGGCATCACTCCGAGCTGTTTAAAAAATACCCGCTGCAGCTGCTATCCCCGCACCCGCGGTTTTCCTTTCACTGCCACTATGACAAGCACACCGACTGGTTGGACGATATCCCCATCCATCGAATTAAAAAAGACGGATATGCCTGGTGGCCGGCTCGCATTCATCCGCGGGATGCTCAGCCTCGCGGTATCCGGAACAATGACATCGTGCGACTTTACAATGATCGGGGCTCGGTGCTCTGTGCGGCCGTTGTTACCGAACGGGTGAAACCCGGGGTCATTCACAGTTATGCCTCCTCAGCCAAGTATGATCCGCTGACCCCCGGGGATTCGAACTCGATGGACAGGGGCGGATGCGTCAACATGCTGACACCGTCTCGCATGTTGTCGCAGAATGCACCGGGGATGACCCCCAACTCTTGCCTCATTGAAATCGAAAAATGGGAGGGCTGATCAGATGTCACGATTGAGTATATTAATAGATGTCACGAAATGCACCGGCTGCTATAACTGTTTTCTCGCCTGCCGGGATGAGCACTATGGGAATGATTACCCGGGATATGCCGCCGCCCAACCCTTAAACGATCATTTTTGGATGCAAATCAAGGAAATCGAAAGAGGGCGGTATCCCAAGCCAAAGCTCGCCTATATCCCCACGCCCTGTCAGCATTGCAAGGCAGCGCCTTGTATTTCCGCATCGGAAAACGGCGCCGTCTATCGCAGGGAGGACGGGATTGTCATCATCGATCCCCAAAAGGCCCGTGGGCAAAAGGGGATTGTGAGCGCCTGTCCGTACCGGGTTATTTTCTGGAACCCGGAAAAGGAGGTTGCCCAAAAATGTACCCTGTGCGCTCATCGGTTGGATGAAGGCGAAAAGCAGCCGCGATGCGTCGAGTCCTGTCCCACGGGAGCGCTGGTGTTTGGGGATTTGGATGACCCAACCAGCGAAATAGCTAAGTTGAGTGCCGCTTCACGGACCGAATCCTTCCACGCTGAGTATAAAACGGTGCCGTCGGTCCGTTACATCGGTCTTCCCAAGCGCTTTATCGCTGGAGAGGTGGTGCTAAGAGGAAGCGAGGGGGAATGCGCCCAGGGAGTTCACGTTACCTTGGCGGGGGGCGGAAAACAACTTTCGACAGTGTCCAATGAATATGGTGATTTTGAGTTCGAGGGACTGGATAAAAATATCGCCTATCGAATTAGCGTTGAAAAGGCGGGGTATGCGGTGAAGGAAATAGAGGCGATTACGCTGACGGATATCAATCTTGGCGAGATCGAGTTGGAACCGCTTAGATAGCGGATAAGATAGCCGCTCCATCAACAATAGTTGCTAACATGAAAAAGGAGAATACCATGGCCACGAAATTTTACGATCTTTCACAACCTTTTGGCGCAAATACCCCACTGTGGCCCTGGCCGCAGATGACCGATGTCCAGATTCACCGCGTATCCTTTCCGGAGCGCGACCGGTTTCCCGGTGGCGTGAATAAGCTGACCACCGTTATCACCACCAAATTTCATGCCTCCACGCACATGGATGCTCCGTCCCATGTGCTTCAGGACGGGCTCATGGTGGACCAGATTCCGCTTTCGAGCTGCTATGGAACCGGTGTGATCGTGGATATGCGTCACAAAGGCAAGTGGGACATCATCACGGCCGAGGATCTGGAAAATGCCACTCCCAAAATTGAAGAGGGGGATTTTGTCGTTATCAATACGGGATGGCACCACTATTTCAAGACCAAACCCTATGACTATTTTAATTACTATCCCGGTCTTTATGACGACGCCGGAAAGTGGCTGGTGGATAAGAAGATAAAAGCCCTGGCCGTTGACGGCGGTGCCACCGATACGGCCCTCGCTCATCGCCCGCTCGATATCTACGCGCCATGGTTGTACCGGGAGTATTTGGAGGAGACCGGCAAGGATGCCAATAAAGAGTTCCCCATCTACGAGCCCTGCCATATGCATCTGGCCAAGGCGGGAATTCCCGGGATCGAGAATTGCGGCGGCCAGATGGATGAAATCACCGGGATACGCTGCACGCTCGCCTGCTTCCCCATCCGGTATGAAATGGGAGAAGCCTCTCTCGTTCGCCTGGTGGCAATTGTCGAAGAGTAGAAAAGGAGGCTCAACGATGATCAGCGTCAAGGATGCTCAGGGGGCACCCTATAATGCTTCGAAGCATTTCGGTGTTTATGGGCTTCAAAAGATAAGCGAAGCACAATCCGACCGGATAACGATTTGTTATTCTTATTTTCAGCCCAACGGGGGGGCGGAGTTGGCCTCCTCTCCCAAAGAGCGGATTTATTACGTGGTGAACGGATCGATTACCGTCAGCGGTAAGGGAGAAACGCATGTACTGAATTCCGGAGATTTGATCTATATCGCTCCGGGTGAAGAACGCAGCGTGGTGATCAATGGCGGCAAACCGGCGGAAGTACTGGTGATGATTGTTACGCCCTGATTTCAGGTGAAAGGAAAGTAAAGCGCATGGGAAAAGATATATTCAGTCTCAACGGAAAGGTGGCCATTGTGATGGGGGGCGCCGGGGGGATCGGTGAGGCATTGGCCATCGCTCTGGGCGTTCAGGGGGCAACGGTTATTGTTTCGAGTCGCAACCAGGCCGCCATTGATAAGGTCGCTCAAGAGATTACGAAAACCTCCGGCAAAGAGGCGGTTGGTATTTCGGTGGATGTCACCGACGAGGCCTCCATGAAGCGTCTTGTCGATACGGTGGTTCAAAAATTCGGCAAAATAGACATTCTCGTCAATGCCATGGGAATGAATATCAAGAAAGACGCCTTTGACTATCCCATGGAAGATTGGGACAAACTCTTTGACGTGAATGTAAAGGGGACCATGATCGCCTGCAAGGCGGTCGGAAAAATCATGCGGGAGCAAAAGTGCGGCTCGATCATCAATCTGTCTTCGGTTCGGGGAATTCGCGGTTATACCGGCGGGAATACCGGCTATTGCGCCACCAAGGGGGCCGTGGAACTCATCACACGGGCGCTGGCGCTGGAGTGGGCGCCGCATCGGATTCGTGTTAACGCGCTCGGGCCTGCTCTGATCATTACGCCGGGGACGCGCCATATCGCGCAGAACCCGGAATTGGCGAAAAAATATGCCGACGCCGTTCCGCTGGGTAGAATCGGTTTGCCTGAAGATCTGGTCGGGGCCTGTGTGTTTCTGGCTTCCGATGCGGCGGGTTTTGTGTCCGGGCAGACCATTTACGTCGACGGCGGGTTGACCGCGGCATGAAAAAATAATTTTTTTTAAGTATCTTAGAAATGATTTTCCGCGCTTTTTTTCCCCTCTGGGGAGGGCTGAAAAGATTGGCGGAAAATTCTTTCGAAAAGGTACGTTTGCCCCTTGGGGGGGTACTAAAAAAAGCCCCGTTTATCGGGGTTCGGCTGAAGGAGAACCAATGGCTGCAAAAGAGATACTGAATCAAGCCAGGAAAGAAAAGAGAACCGTTCTTACGGAGATAGAAGCCAAAAAGATTTTAATCGAGGCCGGCATCAATTGCACGGATACCCGGCTTGCAACGAGCAAAGCCGAGGCGGTGGCACTCAGCGAGAAGTTCGGCTATCCCGTCGTGTTGAAAATATCATCCGTCGATATCACCCATAAAAGCGATGCCGGCGGGGTTAAGGTCAATCTCAAGGACAGCGCCGCGGTGGAAAAGGCGTATGACGACATCATGGCATCCTGTACCGCCCAATACCCCCAAGCCAGTATCGAAGGGGTCGCTGTTCAGGGGATGGCAAAAGCAGGCACTGAAGTCATTATCGGAATGACCAAAGACCCCTCTTTTGGACCGGTTCTTATGTTTGGACTGGGGGGGATATTCGTTGAAGTGTTAAAAGATGTCGCTTTTCGAATTGTACCGCTTGAAAAAAACGATGCATCCGAAATGATTAATGAGATCAAAGGGAAAAAATTACTGGAGGGATATCGGGGACAAGATGCCGCTGACATTCCTTTTCTTGCGGACATGCTTTTAAAACTTTCAGCACTTGTCGATAAAACGGAAAGTATTGCGGAAATTGATATGAATCCTGTTTTTGCGTATAAGCAGGGCGCTGTTGTTGTTGATGCGCGAATTATTTTAAAAGCAAATTAATCAATATGAATACTCAAATTTTAGACCCTTTATCAGAAACATGCGCGTATATTTATAGAAGGTCTTAACACTTGAAACTTAAAACTTCCGGCGAAGCCGGATTAGGACAATTCAGCCATGATGGAATTATTTTTTAAACCGAAATCGGTTGCCGTACTCGGAGCCAGCGGAACTCCCGGAAAGCTGGGCTATGTAATTCTAAAGAATATCGCCGATAGCGATTTCAGCGGAAACGTCTATCCGGTAAATCCGAAATCAGATGAGATATTGGGCTATAAGGTATATCGTTCTTTAACGGAAATACCCGGTGAGGTTGACCTGGTTGTCACGGCGCTTCCAACTCCGAAACTGACCGTCGGAGCCGTGGCGGAATGTGCCCAAAAAGGAGTTAAAGCCGTCATTATCGAGTCCGCCGGATTTGCTGAAATGGGGGGAGAGGGCAAAGTTTTCCAGCAGCAAATTGTGGATATCGCAAAGAAGAACCAAATCCGGGTCATGGGGCCGAATTGCTCGGGTATTGTTTCCCGCGATATTGTAACCTCCATATATCCGATGACCAAAAAAGTCCCCAGGGGGAACGTGGTGTTGATCGGACAATCCGGTCTCCTGGCTGCCGGGATGGCGTCGGATATCGTTGAGAATGAAAGTTTGAATATCAGTAAAGTGTGTTCCATTGGAAACAAATGCGATGTGAATGAAAATGACTTATTGGAATACTTCGGTAAAGAAGAGGGCGTCGATGTAATTTCAATGTATCTGGAAACGGTTACGGATGGAAGAAACCTGACCCGGATCGCCAGGAAGGTTGCCGCCGAAAAACCGATTATTTTTCTCAGCGGGGGGCGTACGGAAGCCGGCGCCAAAGCGGCCATGAGCCATACGGGAAGTATTGCCAGCAACGCGAGGATTGTCGAAACGGCCATCAAACAAACGGGGATGATCATGGCGGATGATTTCACGGAATTGAAGGATTTCGCCAAGGTTTTTTCCACCCAGCCACTTCCCAAGGGTAACCGCATCGCCGTGATCACGTTAGCCGGAAGCGTCGGCGTTGTTGTTTCCGACCTGTGTGCGAACTTTGGTTTGGAGCTTCCCAAGCTGGCACCGGAGACCACCGAAAAATTGAAGGACATGTTCGACACGCCCGTTGGAAATCCTGTCGACTTGTATTTTTCCGTGACCAAAATCGGATTTACAAAAACCCTCGAAACCACTTTCCCGGATGCATTGAGAGATCCAAACGTGGACGCCGCAGTATTGATTCTGGCCGGTTTCGAATACACCCAGGAAGCGGTTAAGAAAAAGATTATTCAGAAAATCGTCCGGGAGGTTGGCAAGCCCGTGGTTGTCTGCATGATCGTGGGATACAACCAATATAAAAACGTCATAATGGACGAAATGGGAAAAGACCTGCCGGTGTTCCCCTCTTTGATCTCTGGGGTAAAAGCCTTAAGCAAGTTGTGCGAATACGCAATGCGCAAGAACCGTCGAACCGGTTGAGAGGAGAAGGATCATGGCGTTTGAAAATATTATTCTGGAAAAAGAGGGCGGCATCGGCATCCTGACGTTCAATCGGCCGGATGCGATGAACTCGCTCAATAATCAGACCCGCTCCGAGTTTCGGGCCGCGATGGCGGACCTGGCCGCGGACGATGAGATCAAGGTGGTGATTCTGACAGGGGCCGGGAAAGCCTTTGTCGCCGGCTCGGACATTAAGGAGTTGAAGTCGACAACGCCCCTGGATGCGCACAATATTCACCGTCTCGGAGATCTCGTTCAGAATTTTGAAAAGCCGGTGATTGCCGCCGTGAACGGGTTCGCCTTGGGCGGCGGGTGTGAAATCGTCATGGGCTGCGACATTATTATTGCATCCGATAAGGCCAAATTCGGTCAGCCGGAGATCAATCTCGGCATTATCCCGGGCGGTGGGGGGACCCAGCGCTTGCAGCGGCTGGTTGGAGTGTGCCGGGCCAAGGAGCTGATTCTGACCGGTGATATCATTCGCGCCGAAGAGGCCGAGCGCATCGGACTCGTCAATCGCGTGGTTCCCCTGGATCAGCTGATGCCGACGGTCAAGGAAATCGCCGGCAAAATTGCCGCTAAGAGTGCCGCCGCGGTTAAAATCGCGAAGGCGGCCATCAACAGGGGGATGCAACTGGGACTTGAGTCCGGGCTTGCCTACGAAAGAGAAATGTACAGTCTCTCGTTGACCCTGGAAGACAAGCAGGAAGGCGTGGCCGCGTTTATCGAGAAAAGAGCACCGGTGTTTAAAGGAAAATAGATTCAAGTTCGCTGATCGGTTCTGATTTGAAGAAACCGGGGGATAAGATTTTTTGGGCTTGATCATCGTTTCGGCCACGCAAGGGCATTTGGGGGTGGCCGAAACGATGATCGAGGTCGATTTTTTACTTTCTGTTAACTTTATGGAGGATAACGAAGATGGCTGCTGAGAAGGGGAAAGTTCCGGCCCTGCCGGATCTATTCGATTGGGCGGAGGATGGTGTCAGACTTCAGAGTGCCAAGTGCAATACATGCGGCACCTATTTTTTCCCGGCGAGTCATGCCCAGCACCGGCCGGGCTGCTCTCGGGAAGGCGTTGAGAATGTGCTATTGAGCAAGAGAGGAAAACTGGCGACCTATACGATTCAGCACTATATGTGCCCCCCGCCGTTCAAGACCATGGGCGATATCACCCCATACGGATTGGGAATGGTGGAATTTCCCGAGGGGATCTCTGTCGCGGGGATCATCGTTGACAGTGATCTTACCGCCCTGAAGATCGGCCTGGAAATGGAGACGACGACCTATACGCTCTATCCGGACGAAGAGGGCAATGATGTGGTTACGTGGGCGTTTCGCGTTATCAAATAGACGGCTTAAAAACCATAATGAATGTGAGGTATAAAAAAATGAGAGATATATATATTGTTGGCGTGGGCACTCATCCCTGGGGTAAATTCGACGACAAGACATTTATTCAGATGGGCGAGGTCGCCGTGGCCGAAGCGTTGAAAGACGGTCAGATTGATTGGAAAGATATTCAGGCCATTATGTCGGGAATCCTGATCTACGGCGGCAATGCGGGGCATCTTTCCGGACAGTATATCGAGAGCATGTTCGGTGAAACCGGCGTGCCGGTAGTAAATGTCTATAATGCCTGTGCAACCGGTTCCGCTGCCATGCGCATGGCTTACAACAGTATTGCCGCGGGCGAAACGGACACGGCGTTGGCGATTGGCGTGGACATTTCTCCCAAAGGGTTTCTCGGCGCTAAATCCAATGACGCCAAGGCGGATCGGGACGTGTTGCGCTGGCGGATGACCGGCATGCCAAACCCCATCTATTGGGCGCTGGAGTGCCGCAAACGCTTTGAGAAATATGGGGATACCCCGGAAGATCTGGCTGCCGTCAAGGTGTTGCTGAGCCAATACGGGTCCAAAAACCCGAACGCCCGGTACAAAAAGACGTATACGATGGAGCAGGTTCTGAATTCTCTGATGGTGTGTGATCCCTTGCGTCTCTTTGAAATTTGCGCGACCAGCGATGGCGCGGCCGCGGTGATTCTCTCCGCGGATCCCAAAGCCATTCAAAAGGCCAATAAACCGGTGAAAGTTGCCGCAACGACAATGGGCAGCGCCATCTACGGGGACCCGACGATTCGTATTTCCGCCCTATCCGCCCCGTCCAAGGCGGAGGCGCCGCTGCTGAGCGAGAGCTATTCCGCTTCCCGGCAGGCCTATGAAAAATCAGGAATTGGACCGGCAGATGTGGATGTTCTCGAACTGCCCGACAACAGCTCCTGGCATTATCTGCAGTATCTGGAGACGTGTGGCTTTTGCGGCGAGGGAGAAGCGGCAAAATTCCTTCGGGACGGTCATACCAAAATAGGGGGCAAGGTGGCCGTTTGCCCGAGCGGCGGATTCTCTTCTTTCGGCGAAGCCATCGGCGCGCAAGCCATCTGGCAGGTCGTGGAGGCATCGAACCAGCTTCGGGGGCGATGCGGCGAGCGACAGCATCCCAATCCCAAAGTGGCCATGGCGCAAACTTACGGCCTTATGGGAAATAGCGGCACCACGATCATGACCATTTAAATTTATCGCGAAGCCGGCAATTGTCCAAACCCGCCGGTTTCGGGGATGCTTTTTGAAAACGGCCACCGGGTTGATGGGTGGCCGTTTTGCTCCTGGAGGAACGGTCTTATGAAAACAGCGGCAACGGGTGATCAGGTCAGGGTGCACTACACGATTAAACTCAGTTCCGGAAAAGTGGTTGGGTCCTCCGGAGGCGGCCAGCCCCTTTCGTTCAGAATCGGTTCCGGCGCCGTCATCAAGGGGCTGGAGCGAGGCGTCCTTGGAATGCAGGTAAACGAATCTCGAACGATTCAAATTCCACCCGAGGACGGCTACGGCTTGCGAAACGAATCGCTTGTTCTCACGATAGAAAAAGGTGCCCTGCCGGCCAATATTGACCTGGTGCCGGGAAGGGCCGTTCAGTACCGGAAGGAGACGGGAGAGGCCATGAATTTCATCGTTTCCGCTGTCGGTGAAAAAACCGTAACGATCGATGCGAATCACCCGTTTGCCGGTCTGAACTTGACCTTTGAAATTGTTTTGGTTTCTCTCTCATAGCGTACATTCGGCACTCCCCCGATAAACGGGACTCTTTTCAGTACCCCCTTGAGGGGGATAAGCACCTTGTTGATAAGATCAAAATAGTGTAACGCTTTTTTGTGCACCGAAAGCATCGTTGAAATAGGGAAAATTGAATAATTACGGTATAAAAAAGAGCTGACGTGGTTTAGCCAAGTAACAAAATAGTGTAACGGTTTTGTGGGATTT
>JAZDPP010000182.1:0-38744 GCA_043797445.1 Pseudomonadota bacterium | reverse complement strand
TACCATGGGTGAGGAGGCGGCGATTGAAGGGTTGACGGAAGGCGCAACGGATTATGTGCTCAAGCAGAGGTTGTTGCGTCTCGCGTCGGCAGTCAAGCGAGCGTTACACGAGGCGGAGAACCGGAGAGAGCACAACCGGGCAGAGGAGGCATTGCGGGCAAGCGAGGAGAAATATCGTATAGTGGCGGACTTTACCTACGACTGGGAAGCGTGGTCCGCGCCGGATGGCACGTATCGGTACGTCTCCCCTTCCTGTGAACGTATTACCGGACACACAGCGGCAGAGTTCCTGGCTGACCCGAACCTCGTGGTAAAAATCACGCACTCGGACGACCAGTCAAAGGTCATCGCGCATTATCACGCGGCCACTCACAAATCCAAAAAACAAGATCTTGAAATTGATTTTCGAATCCTCACTCAAGGCGGCGAGATCCGTTGGATTAGCCATTGGTGTACCGCCGTGTTCGGTGAAGGCGGGCAGTGGTTGGGCCGCCGCGCGAGCAATCGCGACATCAGCCAGCGAAAGCAGGCGGAAGTCGAAAAAGAGAAGGTAGAAGCCCAGAATCTGCAACTTCAGAAGGCGGAAAGCCTGGGCCGCATGGCCGGGGCCATCGCCCACCATTTCAACAACCAGTTCCAGGTTGTGATGGGGAACCTGGAACTGGCCATGAACGGCCTGCCGCTTGGTGTAAATCCAATGGAGAACATGCTCTCAGCAATGCAGGCAACTCAAAAGGCGACGGAGGTGAGTTCACTGATGCTGACCTATCTTGGGCAATCGCCCAGCAAAAATGAGCCTATAGACTTTTCCGAAACCTGTCGCCGGAGCCTGACCCTGCTTAAGGCCGCTGCCCCGAAAGGCACGGTCATTAATGCCGACTTTCCCCCTGCCGGTCCGGTCATTTATGCAAACGTAAACCGGATACAACATGTTCTGACAAATCTAATCACCAATGCCTGGGAGTCCGCCGATCAAAGCCGACGCGGCATTGGTGTTACCGTCAAGACAGTTTCTCATGCGGATATTCCCGCTTCAATGCGATTTCCCATCGACTGGCAACCTATCGACTCTGCCTATGCCTGTATGGAAGTGGCGGATACGGGCTGCGGCATCGCTGAAAAGGACTTAGAGAAGATCTTTGACCCGTTTTTCTCCACCAAGTTCGCCGGACGGGGCTTGGGCTTGTCCGTGGTTCTCGGGATTGTGCGGGCGCACCGCGGGGCTGTCACGGTGGAAAGCAAGCCGAACAGGGGCAGTACCTTTCGGGTCTTTTTTCCGGTATCGGCTGAAGAAGTTCCCCGACAGCCGCACAAAGCGGTTCAACCCCCGGAGACGGAAGACGGCGCAACGGTGCTGGTGGTTGAAGACGAGGAACAAGTGCGCGACATGGTCAAGACGATGCTGATACGCCTAGGCTTTACGGTGCTTGAAGCCAGGGATGGCATAGAGGCCGTGGAGGTGTTCAGGCAGTATTTGGAAGATATCCGTTGCGTTATTTGCGATTTGACCATGCCTCGTATGGACGGCTGGGAGACTTTGACGGCTCTGCGCAAACTTTCTCCCAGCATCCCGGTTGTTCTATCCAGCGGCTACGACAAGGAGCTGGTCATGGCAGGCGAACATCCAGAACGTCCCAATGCATTCTTGGGAAAACCATATCGGCTTAAGGAGCTTGGCGACACGATCCGCCGCGCGGCTTATGCTTCGGACTGGCATGGCTGAAGTCCGGGACGGATGGGGATTACAATGTGCAAAGAAAATACCCGTGCGGTTGCCATGAACGAGGTCAAAGGAGGAGTTCTATGAAGTTTGTAGAGTTAGTGGATATCAAGGAGCTGCTCGCGCTGTGCGAGAGCTTCACCGGGGTAACCGGAGCGGTGACGGCAATTCTCGACCTCGAAGGAAACATCCTTGTGCAGACCGGATGGAGGGACATCTGTACCTGCTTTCATTTTGTACATCCCGTGACGATGCGCCATTGCCGCGAGGACGGTGCCACTGCCGGGCTGCGGATGCAGAAGGGCGAATCTTACCACGCCTACAAATGCCAGAACGGCGTGATCGATGTTGTCGTGCCCATCATTGTCGGCGGAGAACATGTCGCCAACTTCTTCACCGGCCAGTTCTTCTTTGAGCCCCCGGATGAGGACTTCTTTGTGCGCCAGGCGGAAACATACGACTTTGACAAAGGAGCCTACCTCGAGGCGTTGCACAAGGTTCCCATCTTCTCCGAGCAGCAGGTGCAGATGATGATGGAGTTCTTCACGCGTCTTGCGCGCCTCATGGGCGAAATGGGGTTGGCCCGGAAACGCCTGGAGGAAGCCAATGCGGAACTTCGCAGGCATCAGGAGCATCTCGAAGAGCTCGTCAAGGAAAGAACCGCCGCGTTGGTGGAAGCCAAGGAAGATGCCGAGAGGACGAACCGGGCCAAGAGCGTGTTTCTGGCTAATATGAGCCATGAATTGCGAACCCCTCTGAATGCTGTGCTGGGATTCTCGCAGCTAATGAAGAGTGCGCCCGACGCCACCTGCGAGCAGCGGGGATCCCTGGCTATCATCACCCGTAGCGGCGAACACCTGCTGAACCTGATCAATAATATACTGGATATCTCCAACCGACCTGATCTGGATGGATGTGCGTATGCCGGTAATGGACGGAAGCGAAGCGACCCGGCGAATCAAACTGACCGAAGCAGGCGCACACACCAAAGTCATTGCCCTCACGGCCCACGCCCTGGAAGACGAGCGACGCGAGATATTGGCGACAGGCTGCGACGATTTTGTTCGGAAGCCATACCGGGATACGGAAATATTCGATGCCCTGGCCAGACATCTTGGCATGCGTTTCCAGTATGCCGATGAATATCCGTCAACCGCCGAGAAGAAGGCATTTGTGTTGAACGCAGACCGATTATTCGGATTACCCCGGGACCTCACGAATGAGTTATCAAAAGCCGTGGAACTCCTGAATGGACCGCGCATTCTCGATATGATACGTCATATCCATGACATCGATCATGAACTGGGTGAGGACCTGCGTTGCATGGCGGAGAATCTGCTGTATAAAGAGCTGCTTGAGGTACTGGACAACCTGGCAAAAAAGAGGGCCTTATGAACGCTATTCACACTTGTCCCGACGAGATTCTTGTCGTTGACGACGCTTCCGCCAGCCTCAAACTGCTGGAAAATATTCTGAGCAATGCGGGTTACCTGGTGCGGTTGGCCAGAGATGGTGAGTTAGCTCTTCGCAGTGCAAAGATTCAACCCCCTGCGTTGGTCTTGCTGGATATCAGGATGCCGGGCATGGACGGCTACGAAGTATGTCAACGCCTTAAAGATGATGAAAAGACCCGCTCTATTCCCGTCATTTTCCTCAGCATCCTGGAAGATGAACGTGAGAAGGTGAAAGCCTTCCGTGTTGGCGGCGTAGATTTTATAAATAAACCGATCAGTGCCGCGGAGGTGCTTGCGCGGGTCAATACCCATCTTGTGCTACGGCATGCGCAGTTGGATCTGGAATCGCGTAATGTTGAGCTTGATGCGACCCGAGCAACATTGGAGGAGAGAGTAAAAGAGCGTTCCGCGGAGTTGGAGCAGACAAACCGGAAACTCCAACAGCAAATAGACGTGCATCTTCATACTCTTGAATCATTGCGGAAAAGTGAGCTGAATTACCGTCGAATCGTCGACACTGCAAACGAAGGTATCTGGGTGCTGGGGCCGGATTATCTGACCACTTTCGCCAACGCAAGGATGCTGGAAATGCTGGGCTACAATAACGATGAAATGACAGGTCGGCCGGTTACGGATTTCATGTTTGACGAAGACGTACCTGATTTCCATGCAAGGATGGAGAAACGCCGCCAAGGAATATCGGAAGACTATGAACTCCGGTACCTCCGCAGAGACGGGCAGACAGTATGGACTCTTGAATCCGCCACGCCAGTTTTTGATGCCGAGCGTAATTTCAATGGCTCCTTCGGGATGTTAACTGACATCACCAAGCGCAAACTGGCGGAGGAGGCGCTGAAGCGTATAGAATGGATGCTGTCCCCAAAGCATACCGCCACCCTGGAAGGACCGGATGACGGTCAAAATCAAGGGTATGGGGACCTGACCGCCCTGAATCGCGACGGCGTCATCCTGAAGTCCGTCGGCCACGACGTGCTCGGGAGCATTGCCGCTGACTATCTGGATCTGCTGGGTACCTCCTCAGCCATTTACGAGGTAAATGGCGACTATGCCTTCGGGATCTTCGCCTCGAACTGGTGCCGGATGTTGGACCGAGCCTCGCGCAAACTGTGCGATACCGATGACAACGCCGCGGCCCTGATCTCCGGGCAATGGTTGTGCCATGAATCCTGTTGGACACGCTGCTCGAAAGAAGCCATTGCGACACGCGGCCCTGTGGATATCGAGTGCAGCGGTGGCATTCGTCTCTATGGCGTCCCAATTGTTGCGGGTGAAACGGTGATCGGTTCGATCAACTTCGGTTACGGAGATATACCGAATGACCCCGTCAAACTCCGAGCACTGGCCAATGCGTACCATCTGAATTACGAGGACCTCCTCGCCGAATTCAATGTCTACAACTCTCGTCCGCCCTACATTATCGAGATGGCGAAAAGCCGTCTCCATGCTTCAGCCAGGCTGATTGGAATCTTGGTGGAGCGCCAGCACGCGGAAGAAGAAATCCATAAACTCAATGAGGAACTCGAACAACGGGTCGCCGACCGCACCGCCCTGCTGGAGGCGGCGATCAAGGAACTCGAAGCTTTTGCCTACACGGTTTCGCACAATCTGCGCGCGCCCCTGCGTCACATTGATGGGTTTCTGGCGCTGCTCCAAAAGAGAACGGCAACGGCGCTGGACGAACAGAGCCGGCATTATATGGGCGCTGTTTCCGAGTCGGCAAAGCACATGGGCGTATTGATTGACGATCTCCTGTTCTTTTCCCGGATGGGACGTAATCAAATGTCCAAACTGCGCGTTGATCTCAGCGAACTGACCCGGGAAGTCATCCGGGAATTTGAACCGGAGACCGGAAGCAGGAACATTCTCTGGCGCATTTCCGATCTGCCGGTGATGAATGGGGATCGCGCCATGTTGCGCATCGTGTTGGTCAATCTGATCTCGAATGCCTTGAAATTTACCCGGATGCGCCCGCAAGCCGAAATTGAAATCGGGTGGATGCGCGCGCAAGAAGGCGAAACCGTTATTTTTGTGCGCGACAACGGGGTTGGCTTTGATATGACTTATGGCGACAAACTCTTCGGCATTTTTCAGCGCTTGCACCGCGCGGATGAATTTGAAGGAACCGGCATCGGACTGGCCAATGTGCGCCGCATCATCAACCGGCACGGCGGCCGGACCTGGGCCGAAGGGCAGGTCAACCGGGGGGCCACGTTTTACTTTACCCTGCCAAAGGAGAGGTAAGATGAAACACCGACAAATTCTGTCATTCGTTTTCCTGCTGTTTGCCGTCGCGGGGCTCGGTGTTTGCTTTGCACAGCAGCAACCGGCGGCATCCGCCACTCCAATGCCTGTCGTGACGCAAGCGAATGGACGCAACACGAATAAATTACAGGAACAAGCGAAGGGGGTAGTAGCTAGGGATAATGAATCTGATGTTGGACTTAACCACGTGATTCTTCAGTTGACATGGCTTCATCAGTTCCAGTTTGCGGGTTATTATGCTGCTGTCGAGAAAGGCTTTTACAGGGATGCGGGTTTCGACGTCACAATTGTCGAAGGAGCCTCTGATAAGAGGCCAATAAAAGAGGTTATTTCTGGTCGAGCCAACTATGGGGTGGCAAGATCTGAGCTACTTCTTAATCGCTTGCTTGGGCAGCCCGTGGTTGCGCTTGCAGCCGTTTTCCAACATTCAGCAGTTATTTTGCTCGCTAAAAAAGAAAGTGGGATTACCAGTCCTCACAACATGATTGGCAAGCGGGTAATGTTGCTGCCGGGAAATGATGCCGCCGAATATCTCGCAATGTTCAAAAGCGAAGGGACCTCTTTGGATAAAATTGATATCATACCAAGCACTTATAATATCAAGGATCTCATTGACGGTAAAACAGATGTTTTCAATGCCTATAAAACGAATGAGCCGTTCTATCTTGAACAAAAGGGTATCCCCGCATCCATCATTAGCCCCATTACCTATGGAATCGATTTTTATGGAGATTGTCTTTTCACCTCTGAACAGGAAATTAAAAAGCATCCGGATCAGGTGAGGGCATTTCGTGCCGCCTCTCTGCGTGGATGGGAATACGCGATGGCTCACTCCGAAGAAATTGTCGATGTCATCGCGAGCAAGCATGGCGTTAAAAAATCACGAGATCACCTCATGTTTGAAGCAGAGGCGATACGCAAACTGATGTTGCCGGATTTGGTTGAAATAGGCCTCATGAATCCAGGGCGTTGGCAGCGTATGGCGGATACATATGTGGCGCTCGGAATGGCTGATTCGGGTTATTCTCTGGAAGGCTTTCTTTACAATCCAAATCCCACACCGGACTACTCATGGGCGCCTCGTGTTCTTGGGATAGGTATTTTAATTGTCCTATTGACAAGTTCGGGTTTCTTCATTCTTCTCCGGTTTAATAATAAACTTCGGTTAGAGGTCGCGCAGCGTAGGCAAGCTGAGGAGGAACTTGTCGGAGCACGTAACGAACTTGAACTTCGTATTAATGAACGTACGGCTGAGTTAACGGCGGCCAATGAACAACTGAGTATAGAAAATACCGAGCGCAAGCGGGCGGAGGAGGCGCTGCATCGACTGAATCGCGAACTGCGAGCCATCAGCAACTGTAACCAGGTTCTGGTGCGGGCTGAAAACGAACAGACCCTGCTCAATGACATCTGCCGCATCATTTGCGACGAGGCCGGCTATCGCATGGCTTGGGTGGGGTATGTCGAAGACGACGACGCCAAGACCGTGCGTCCAGCAGTCTGGGCTGGGAGCGAGGATGGGTATCTCGCAAACGCCAACATCATCTGGGCCAACACGGCTCGCGGGCGCGGTCCCACCGGCACAGCCATCCGGAGCGGAGAAAGCATCTGTATCCAGGATTTCAAGACTGATCCCCAAGCCGTCCCCTGGCGCGAAAGTGCTTTGCAGCACGGCTATCGCTCCAGTATCGCCCTGCCCCTGAAGGGCGAAAGCGCCAGAACATTCGGTGTTCTCAATATCTATTCCACAGAGCCCAATGCCTTCACACCGGACGAAGTACGGCTTCTGGAGGAACTTGCAAGCGATCTGGGGTTTGGCGTTAGCGTTCTGCGCGATCGTATCGAGCATATGCAGGCCGAGCAAAAGGCCAATCAACTGGCCGTCATCGTCCAATACTCTGATGACGCCATCATCGGTAAAACCCTGGCTGGCATTGTCACAAGCTGGAACAGAGGCGCAGAACGAATCTATGGCTACACCGAGAGTGAGATGATCGGTCGGCCAATTTCCCTGCTGGTCCCGCCGACACACTCAGACGAAGTACCGCATATTCTGGAAAAGATTGAGGCTGGAAATTACATTGAGCACTACGAAACGGTACGTTGCCGAAAGGATGGCAGTCTCGTCGATGTGTCTCTGGCTGTTTCTCCCATCCGGGACTCCAGCGGCAGGGCTGTGGCCGTATCGACAATTGCCCGAGAGATCACCCAACGCAAACAGGCGGAGGCAGCACTGCGGGAAAGCGAGGAAAGGTATCGCCTGGTTTTCGAGAACTCGCCGGTCTCGATCTGGGAAGAGGATTTTTCAGGCGTGAAGACCCTGTTTGATGGTCTGAGAAAGGAGGGGATCAGCGATATTGAAACCTACTTTGTCCAATATCCCGAAACCATGCGGCAGTGCGCCGATTTGATCAGGATCGTTGATGTGAACCGGGCCGCTCTGGTGCTGCACGCGGCGGCGACCAAGGAGAAACTGCTGGCGGGCCTGGTCAAAACGTTTACGCCGGAGTCTTTCGATACGTTCCGGCAGGAGCTGGTTTGCTTGTGGAACGGGGGGACGGAGATGACCGCGGACGCCGTTGTCCAAACCCTGGCGGGTGAGCCGCGGAACGTGACCGTCTATTTCTCCGTGTGTCCCGGTTACGAGGGGACGCTATCCAAAGTCATCGTCTCGCTCATCGACATCACCGAGCGTAAACGCAACGACGCCGTCAATATCTCACGCCTGCACCTGATACAATTTGCCGAAACACATTCATTGGATGAGTTACTTGAAGAAACATTGAATGAAGTGGAAAAACTTACCGGCAGCCTCATCGGCTTCTATCATTTTGTTGATGATGATCAAAAATCTTTAACGCTTCAAAACTGGTCAACAGGAACCAAGGCGGTATTCTGCAAAGCGGAAGGAAAAGGATTGCATTACCCCGTCACCGAGGCGGGGGTATGGGCAGATTGCGTCATTCGGCGAAAACCCGTCATCCATAACGATTACGCCTCACTTTCTCACCGTAAAGGGATGCCGGCCGGTCATGCCGAAGTAATTCGCGAATTGGTCGTGCCCGTATCGCGCGGTGAAAGGATAGCAGCCATTCTGGGGACCGGAAACAAACCTGCCGATTATACTGAAAAGGATGTTGAAATCGTCTCGCTGATGGCTGATCTGACGTGGGAAATTGCGGAACGCAAACGGGCGGAAGAAAAAATCCTCCGGTTCAATCAGGAACTCGAACAGCGCGTTCTTGACCGCACCGCCCAACTCCAGGTGGCCAATAAAGAGCTTGATGCCTTCGCCTACTCGGTTTCGCACGACCTGCGCGCCCCCATGCGCCACATTGACGGCTTTCTGGAACTGCTCGAAAATAGAATGGCCGGAACGCTCGATGACCGCGGCCGGCACTATATGACGACCATCTCCGATTCGGCCAGACGTATGGGCCGGTTGATTGACGACCTGCTCACCTTCTCGCGGATGGGGCGTAATGAAATGGCCAAAACGCCGGTTGACCTGGCCGGTCTGGTGCAGGAGGTCATTCGGGAACTTGAACCGGAAACGCAAGGCCGGGCCATCACCTGGCGCATCGCCGAGCTGCCCGCCGTGACCGGCGATTCGGCGATGCTGCGGATGGTGCTAAGCAACCTGATTTCCAACGCCATAAAATACACCCGGCCCCGGCCGCAGGCCGAAATCGAAATCGGGTCGCTGCCCGGCCCGGCCTCCGAAGCAGTGATTTTTGTTCGCGACAACGGTGTCGGATTCGACATGGCGTATGTGGACAAGCTCTTCGGCGTGTTCCAGCGCCTGCACCGCGCCGATGAATTCGAGGGCACCGGCATCGGGCTGGCCAATGTGCGCCGCATTATCGCCCGGCACGGCGGCCGGACCTGGGCCGAAGGCAAACCGGGCCAGGGTGCGGCCTTTTACTTTGCGCTGCCGCGCATGCTACAGTAACTCCGGTGCACGCTGCTTCACCAAAGGAATGCTGAAAGATGGAACCCATAATCCATATTCTCCACTTGGAAGATGATCCGATAGACGCGGAGCTCGTGCAGGCCACGCTCGCGAAAGCCGGTTTGGCTTGCCGCATTACACGGGTCCAGACGCGCGATGAATTCGAGAGCGCCCTGCGCGATGGCAGTACGAATATCATCATAGCGGATTACCGGCTGCCCACCTACGACGGCATGTCGGCGCTGCGGCTGGCACATGAGCGCTGCCCCGAGATTCCGTTTATCTTTGTCTCCGGCGCCATGGGCGAGGAGGCGGCTATCGGGGCGCTGACCCAGGGTGCCACCGATTATGTACTCAAACATAATTTGTCGCGTCTCGCACCGGCCGTCAAGCGGGCGCTGCAGGAGGCATGGAACCGGCGCGAGCGCCGACAGGCCCAGGAGGCATTGAAGGGCTCCAATGAAATGCTGCGAGCGATTTTCGAAGCGGCGCCCGTGGCCATCATTGGTTTGGATCTGGACGGACACGTGCATTCGGTGTGGAATCCGGCGGCCGAGAAAATGCTCGGCTGGAATGCCCAGGAGGTGATGGGCCGCCAGGTGACCGACTTCATGCAGGCGCGGGATGCGGCGGATCAACGCCAAAGACTGAAAAGTCACTGCCCGGGAATGGCGGAAAACTTCGAATGCCGGTTCCGCCGCAAGGACGGTCAGACCCTTTGGGCCCTTTTTTCCGCCACGCCTATCTTCGATAACGACCATCGCAAAAAGGGAGCCTTTGCCATGATCACCGATATTACGGATAGGAAACTCGCCGAGGCGGATCTATACCGGCTCAACCAAGAGCTCGAAAGGCGGGTCGCGGAGCGGACGCAGGAATTGGAGGCGTCGCGCGCGGATCTTGAAAAGGCATACCATGATTTGCAGACCGCGCACTCCCGGATGCTGCAGCAGGAGAAAATGGCCTCCATCGGTCAAATGGCCGCCGGCGTTGCCCATGAGATCAACAATCCTTTGGCCTTTATCATCAGTAACCTGGGAACTTTCAGAAAATATTCAAAGGAACTCGCCGAATTCCATCGCGCCCGGGAAGCGTCGCTTCGGAAGCTGACCGCGGCATTGCCCGGCAACGATGCCTTGGCGGAAATCAACCGGTTGCGTGAGACCATGGACATCGACTTCATACTGGAGGATATCGAACAGGTCGTGGCCGAATCGCTGGACGGCGGTGCTCGAATGAAGGATATCGTCAAAAATCTTAAAAGTTTCGCCAGGTTGGACGAAGCGGAATATAAAATGGCGGACCTCAACCAGGGGCTGGAAAGCACCCTCAACATCGTTTGGAACGAATTAAAATACAAGGCCAGGGTGACCAAATCCTACGGGGAGCTTCCGCAAACCATGTGCAATCCCGGTCAGTTGAACCAGGTGTTCATGAACATTTTGGTCAATGCGGCGCAGGCCATTGAGCACCAGGGGGAAATCGACATTGTCACTCGTAAGGCGGGTGACGCCATCGTCATCGAGATCTCGGACACCGGTTGCGGCATTCCGCCGGATAAGCTCAACCGCATTTTTGAACCCTTTTTCACCACCAAGGAGGTCGGCAAGGGAACCGGCCTGGGGCTTTCCATCGTCTATGATATCGTTGAAAAACACGGTGGAGAGATTGCCGTGGACAGCCGGCCCGGGCATGGAACCCGATTCACGATCAGCCTGCCGATCCGGAGCGAATGATCCCCCCATTTCGATAAATACGCAGCGATAGACTGGCCGGAACGCTTGATGACCGCGGCCGGCACTATATGACGACCATCTCCGATTCGGCCAAACGTATGGGCCGGTTGATTGACGACCTGCTCACCTTATCCAGGGTACTAAATCCTTCGCTGGATGTGCTCCAACGCTCCTGAAATGGTGAGGGACGGGACGACGGCACTGCTGGTTGAAGCCGGAACAAGGCATGCGCAAATGACATCTTGAAATAGCCATCCACGGCAACTGAAAAATTGACAGGATAGGTGGGCCTCGGTTACGGTGAATCATATCGAACACCGTCTTCACAGGTGAAAAAATGCCGGACTGGTGATGGGTTTGGCAAGTGATGATGGGCTTTTTCAATGGACTGGAAACAACTGAAACCATCGGCGTTGTAGTCCACAATGCTGCTCAGACTCATGCAAGGGCTCGCAACTCGAAAAGCTCGTTAAGAAGAAGGTAAAGATCATGCCTGAAAAACTTACATATGAAGAATTAGAAAAGCGGGTTCTGAAGTTGAAAAAAGCTGAATTCGAGCGAAAAAGAGCCGAGGAGGGGCTGAAAAAAACCGAAGAATTATTTAGAAACCTGGTCGAGAATATTGCAATCGGCGTCTCGTTGATCAGCCCCAAAATGGAAATCTTGACATTAAATAGACAAATGAAAAAGTGGTTTCCTGCGGTTGATCCTGCAAAAAGGCCCTTATGCTATGAAGTTTTTAATGATCCTCCCGGAAATAGCGTGTGTTCTTATTGTCCCACACAAAAAACCTTGCGAGACGGCCTGGTTCATGAGGCGATAACCGAAACACCGGTTAGAGACGAAATAAAGAATTACAGGATTGTTTCTTCCCCTATCAAAGGTACCAATGGTCATATCGACGGTGCGATAGAAATGGTCGAGGATATCACGGAAAAAAGGCAGGTCTCCGAACAGATTCGTAGCCTTACTCAAGCGCTGCTCACAACGCAAGAGTCCGAGCGCCTGATGCTTTCCAGGGAGTTACACGACAGCTTGGCTCAAGATCTTGCCGCGGCAAAAATCCACTGCGATATCACGTTGAACCGCAGTTCATCGGGGCAACCGTTACCGGAAAAATCACTCAAAAATATCTCGGATATTCTAATTAAATGTATCGGCGCTGTGCGTCGTCTGGCTTATGATTTGCGACCTTCCGACCTTATCCGGTCCGGTATCGTCGAAACGCTCAGAAAACACTGTCGAGATTTTTCAGAGACGCATATGATTCCAGTTGATTTTCAGGCCGGCAATTTTAAAGAGATTACGATGAGCGATACGCTCTCCATAAACATTTTTAGACTGGTACAGGAAGGCCTTAACAATATATTGAAACACGCTTCGGCGTCGCAGGTGTCCATTCGACTCTTCACCACTTTTCCTCATATTATCTTACAGATAGAAGATAATGGAAAGGGCTTTGACGTGCGAAAAAGGCAAGCATTCATTACCGAAGAGAAAAGGCTCGGATTGCGCAGCATGCAGGAGCGGGTCGAGCTCCTGAGGGGAAGTCTGCAGATTGATTCAAAACCGGGTTTTGGCACCAGGCTGTTTATAAAGATTTTATGCGGTGAGCAAATTGCGGATAGGATATGAAACCGGGGATACACCCCCCAATGGATTTTTCAGTCAATGCGATTATTTCCGTAAAAGATGACCCGCCGTCCAAAAGAAACGCCAGCTGACCTTTCAGGGAGGGGCACTGTGAATAGCAATAGCCGCATGGAACCCTTAATCCACATGCTACACTTGGAAGATGACCCGGCGGATGCGGAACTCGCCCAGGCCAGGCTTGATGAAGCGGGTCTGTCTTACCGAATAACCCGTGTTCAGACGCGCGAGGAGTTCGATGAGGCACTGGACCGAGCCGGGTATGACATCATTCTCGCCGATTACCGGCTGCCCCTGTACGACGGTATGTCGGCGTTGCGACTGGCCCGGAAACGATGCCCTGATATTCCGTTTATCTTCGTCTCCGGCGCCATGGGCGAGGAAGCAGCGATTGAAGCGTTGACACAAGGCGCAACGGATTATGTGCTCAAGCAGAACTTGTTGCGTCTCGCGTCCGCCATCAAGCGGGGGTTACAAGAGGCTGAGAACCGGCGAAAGCACAGGCTGGCCGAGGAAAAGATCCGCATGCTGAATGAAACACTTGAGCAACGCGTCGCCGAACGCACCGCCGAGCTTGAAAACCGCACACAGCAACTCCAGAAGCTTGCCCTGGAGCTCTCCGATGCAGAGGACCGTGAACGGCGGCGCATCGCATCCATTTTGCACGATGACTTTCAGCAGGAACTTGCCTATATCAAGATGGAACTGAGGATACTGCAGAAAAATAAAGGCAAAAAAGTCCGGCAACAGCTTGGTTCCTTAGAACAACTCATCGGCGGCAGCATCGAAAAATCGCGCGATCTGTCTTATGAGATCAACCCGCCGGCCCTGCATCGCAGCGGACTATTGGCCGCACTGGCGGTGCTCGCCCGGGATATGAAAGCTAAGAGCGGCCTCAGTGTGACGGTGCGAACACAACCGGATGCCGAATCCGTGTCTCTCGCCCTGGCGTCTATCCTGTACCGCTGCGCCAGAGAGCTGCTGTTAAATGTGCTCAAACATGCCGGGGTGAACTCGGCGATTATGGAGGTTCACAGCAAAAACGGGATGATTCATATTCGCGTAGAAGATTTTGGAAATGGATTTGATTATGAAACGGTCCGGTCCAACCAGGGCAGAGGTGCCGGCTTTGGCCTGTATAACATCGAAGATCGCATCACTTTCTTGGGCGGTTCCATGAAGATCAGAACCGCGCCCGGGAAAGGTTGCTGTGTGGTACTGACTGCGCCCGAGGCCCTTACTCGAAGGGCCGTTATACCCGCACCGCCCTGCAATGACCCTGTCCATCCGGAATTGATTGGCATTGAGCCTGCTGAACCCCGCCAATCCGTTGATGACAGCAGCCAAATTCGTATTCTACTGGCTGACGATCACCAATTGATGCGCGAGGCACTGGCCAATCTGCTCAAGGGCTGTAAAGGGATGGCCATCGTGGGACAGGCCAACGATGGACGTGAGGCGATTGAGCTGGCGGCACAATTAAAACCGCAGGTGATTCTCATGGATGTCACCATGCCGGTACTCGACGGTTTTGAGGCCACCGCACAAATAACACGTGATCACCCGGATATTCGCATCATCGCTCTGAGCATGCACAACGATGCCCATACCCGCCAAAAGATGCTCGACGCCGGTGCCGGTGCCTATCTGATCAAAACCGGTTCACCGGATACACTTGTCGAAACCATCCGACGGGTGTTTCGCAGCAATAAGTGAATTCATTTTAAATCAACACGTTCAGAAAGCTATGGGTTACATTTGGAGTCACCGAGGAATTCAACCACCTGCCCCTTTGAAAAGATGCCGGGATAAGGGACAGCTAAGGAGTTATAACTTATGGAAACACTCAAGCGGATTCTTCTGGTTGAAGCGGATGACCAACTGCGGTTTACTCCGGTGGTCATCCTGAGCTCGTCCCGTGAATCGCCGGACCTGGAGGAATGTTACCGGCTGGGTGTCAACGCCTATGTGGACAAGCTGCTCGGTGTCTTCCATCGCCTGCACCGTGCCGAGGAGTTCGATTGCACCGGCATCGGGCTGGCGAATGTACGCCGCATCATCGCCCGGCACGGCGGCCGAACCTGGGCCGAGGGAAAAGTTGACCAGGGCGCGATATTTTACTTTTCACTGCCTCAATCTATTCAGGGGGCATAATTAATGGCTGAACGAAATGTGAGTTTCCAGCGTATTCTTTGGGCTGCGGTCGGCGGTCTTCTCTCCGGTCTAGTGGTATTTATTATCCTTTTGAACGTCATCCTAAGGTATGACGAATTCAAAGACCGCGCCACCGCGATGCGGGCCGCTTTCGTCGAACAACAAAAACAGATGATCAAGCGGGAGGTCGACCGCATTATCGAGCGTATCGAGTTCGAGCGTAGTCAAATCGTTCCAAAAGCCGGTACCCTGGTAAAGGAGCAAGTCTACAAAGCGTACGCCATGCTGGAGAATATCCGGCAAAGAAACACCGCGACAAAATCGCTCGAAGAGATCAAGCGGACGATCATCGATGCCCTTCGGTCAATGCGTGTTTATCATGGGAAGGGCGATTTCTTTATCCTTGACATCGAGGGCGGCATCGTTCTCGGCGCCGCCGAATCCAATCTTGAAGACAAGCCCCTTTCACCCTTGCGCGACGGGGAGAACCATTCGGTGACCGCCGGCCTGATCGAACTGACCCGGAAGAAAGGAGAAGGGACTTATCGTTACTCTTGGAGCAAGCCCGGCGAGAAAGGGGACGATATTCTCCTTCTCTCTTACGTCAAACTGTTCAAGCCCTGCGGATGGATCCTCGGCGCAACCATCTCTGCCAAGGATCTGGAAGCTGATATTCAGAAGGAATTGCTGGACGAGATCGCCAAGTTCCGTTACGGCAAGAACGGGTACATCTTCATTGACGATTGGCGAGGCGTGGTCCTTGTGCACGGCGCACAGCCGGATCTGGTCGGCAAGAACATATGGGACCATCAGGATTCCAAAGGGGTAAAGGTCGTCCAGGACTTGATCGCGGCAGCGAAAACCGGGGAGGGTGACTATGTTTTCTATTCCTGGCGCAAACCCGATACGGGCGAAGAGCGGCCCAAGGTGTCGTTTGCCAGGGGCGTGAGCGATTGGCAATGGATGGTCGGCACCGGCGTCTATATCGATGACGTGGAAACGGATATCGCCATTCTCCAACGCTCCCTCAAGGCCGGTTTGCGCAAAGACATCTTTTGGATCCTGCTGGTGTCCGGAACAGTGGGTATATTGCTTCTGGTATCCGTACGGCGGGTTTTCCGCCGTCTGCTAAGGGACTTTTCCCGGTTCGACGAATTTTTCCATGAGGCCGCATTCGCCGACCGCGAAATCGAGGTGGCCGGCCTGACATTCCGTGAATTGCGCGGCATGGCCTTGAACGCCAACAAGATGCTGCGAGACAAGGTCGCTGCCCGGGAGCGGTTGCGGAAGCACCGCGACCACCTGGAAGAGAAAGTGGCCGAACGGACCCATGCCCTGAAAGAAAAGAACCGTCAGTTGGTGCAGGCCAAGGAGGCCGCCGAAAAGGCAAACCGAGCCAAAAGCGTTTTTCTCGCCAACATGAGCCATGAGTTGCGCACCCCTCTGAACGCGGTGATCGGATTTTCGCGACGGATGAAAAGCTCTCCGGGTGTCACTCCGGAGCAAAGGGAGAGCCTTGACATCATCACCCGCAGCGGTGAACATCTGCTGAACCTGATCAACAACGTGCTGGACATCGCAAAGATCGAGTCCGGACGGGTGGAGCTGGAGGAATCCGCTCTTGATCTGCACCAACTGGTACACGAAATGAAATCGTTGATGTACATGCGTGCAACCGAGAAAGGTCTGTCGTTTAACGTTGAGCAGGCCCCTGACTTACCCCGCCATGTTGCTGTCGATGGGGGGAAGCTGCGGCAGGTTCTGCTGAATCTGATCGGCAACGCCATCAAATACACAAAAAGCGGCGGGGTTATTCTCTGTGCCATGACCGTCAAAGAAGAGGGCGCCGACCGGGTACGGGTTCGATTCGAGGTGGAGGATACCGGCCCCGGCATCGGAGTCGAGGACCAGGAACGGATCTTTCTGCCCTTCGTGCAACTTGGGGAGCGGCCGCCCGCGGAAGCCGGGACCGGCCTGGGGCTTGCCATATCCAAACAGTATGTGGCGCTGATGGGCGGGCGGATCGGGGTAACGAGTGAGCAGGGCCGAGGCGCCGTCTTTTCCTTCGAGGTACCGGTAACGGTGCTTCCGTCCGAGGCGGCTCCCGTCGAGCCGCTGAGCGGACGTGTCATCGGGCTGGCCGGCGGGCAGCCGCGCCATCGTCTGCTCATTGCGGAAGATCATGCGGAGAACCGTCTCTTGCTTCGCAGGCTGCTTGAGCCGCTTGGTTTCGAGCTTAAGGAGGCGGTCAACGGGCAGGAGGCGGTTGCCCTATTCGAGCAGTGGCATCCCCACCTGATCTGGATGGACATCCGCATGCCGGTCATGAACGGTCTGGAGGCGACCCGCCGTATCAAGGCAACCGAGGCCGGAGCGCGGACCAAGATCGTCGCCGTCACCGCCCATGCCCTGGAAGAGGAGCGGAGCGAGATTCTGGCGGCGGGGTGCGATGACTTCATCCGCAAGCCGTATCACGATCACGAGATACTCGATGCCTTGACGAAACATCTCGGCGTTCGATTTGTCTGCGAGGAAGGGACGGCCACCGCTCCCGTCGTGATGCCGTTGAATACGGCAGCCCTGGCCGGCCTGCCCGCTGAGTTGCTGAACGGACTGGAACAGGCCCTTGCCCGGCTCGATATCGGCGCGGTGAGCCGCGCGATTGAAACGATTCGCGACCATCATCCATCTCAGGCGCATGCATTGGCGGCTGTGGCCCGGGACCTTCAATTCGGCCCGATGCTGCGGATGATCCGCGCCGCCTCCGGTGAAGCCGGCCAGGAGGACGATACATGCATAAAGAAATGAACACCGCGCACTTGGGCAGAATATTGGTGGTGGATGATACCCCTGCCAATCTCCGGCTATTGACGAATTTGTTGACGGCGCATGGCTATACCGTTCATCCCGCCTCCGACGGCGAAGTGGCTTTGGAGTTTGTCCGGTCAATTCTTCCCGACCTCATTTTGCTGGATATCCGGATGCCGGGGATGGACGGTTACGAGGTCTGCCGCCGGATCAAGGCCGATGAGAGAGCACGTTCCATTCCCATCATATTCATCAGTGTCCTGGAACATGAACGCGATAAAGTGAAGGGGTTTCAGGCCGGTGCGGTGGACTACATCAGCAAACCGTTTCATGCCGAAGAAGTGCTGGCCAGGGTGCGGAGCCACTTGCATCTCCGGGAACTGACCGAACATCTGGAGCAAAAGGTCGTCGAGCGGACCGAAGAACTCCACGCCGCCAATGCACGGTTGCAACGCGAGCTTGCCGAACGCAAACAGGCGGAAGCGTCTCTGCGGCAAAGCGAAACACTGCTGAATGCGACGCAGCGGCTGGCCAAAATCGGCGGGTGGGACTGGGATGTCGAACAGCAGACCTCCTTTTGGACCGAAGAAACCTACCGCATTCACGGTTTCGATCCGCAGGCGTTCGCGCCGGGGACATCCGAAAGAATTGACCGCAGCCTGACGTGCTATGATCCGGCCGATCGTCCCGTCATTTCCGAAGCGTTTCAGCGTTGCGTGCATCAGGGGGACGGCTATGACCTGGAGTTCCCGTTCACATCCGCTGATGGCCGCCGAAAATGGCTTCGAACCACCGGTACCGCAATGCGGGAAGCGGGACGGATTATTAAGGTCGTCGGCAATATTATGGACATCACCGAGCGCAAACAGGCGGAAGAGAAGCTTGCCATCTACCGCGAACACCTCGAGGAATTGGTAAGGGAACGCACCGCACAACTCGAAGCGGCGAACAAAGAACTGGAAGCGTTCGCCTACTCGGTTTCGCACGACCTGCGCGCGCCCCTGCGTCACATCGATGGGTTTCTGGAGCTGCTCCAAAAGAGAACGGCAACGGCGCTGGACGAACAGAGCCTGCACTATATGGGCATTATTTCCGGGTCGGCAAAGCGCATGGGCGCCTTGATTGACGATCTGCTGTCCTTTTCCCGGATGGGTCGTAATCAAATGTCCCAACTGCGCGTTGATCTCGGTGAACTGACCCGGGAAGTGATCCGGGAATTTGAACCGGAGACCGGAAACAGGAAGATCCTCTGGCGCGTTTGTGATCTGCCAGTGGTGAATGGGGATCACGTCATGTTGCGCATGGTGTTGGTCAATCTGATCTCGAATGCCTTGAAATTCACCCGGATGCGCCCGCAAGCCGAAATTGAAATCGGGTGGATGCGCTCACGGGAAACTGAAACCGTGATATTTGTGCGAGACAACGGAGTTGGCTTTGACATGACCTATGTGGGCAGACTTTTCGGCGTTTTTCAGCGCCTGCACCGCACGGATGAATTTGAAGGAACCGGCATCGGGCTGGCGAATGTGCGCCGCATCATCGCCCGGCACGGCGGCAGAACCTGGGCCGAAGGACAGGTCAACAATGGGGCCACATTTTACTTTTCGCTCCCTCACTCTATTCAGGAGGCATAATTATGGGAACCCTCAAGCGTATTCTTCTGGTTGAAGATGATGCAAACGATATCGAGCTGACCCTCACCGCTCTGTCTGAACACAACATCGTTAACGAAGTTGTGATTGCCCGGGACGGTGTGGAGGCGCTGGACTATCTGTACCGTCGCGGATCATTTGCGCGCCATCCCTCCGGGACTCCGGTGGTGATTCTGCTCGATCTCAAGATGCCCCGGCTGGACGGCATTCAGTTCTTGCGACAACTCAGGGCGGATGAGAAAATGCGTCTTATTCCGGTTGTCATCCTGACCTCGTCGCGCGAATCGCAGGACCTGGAAGAGTGCTACCGGTTTGGCGTCAATGCCTATGTGGTGAAACCGGTTCGCTTTTCCGAATTTGTCGAAGCTGTCAAACAAATCGGCATGTTTTGGGCGATGATCAACGAACCGCCAGTGGACGGTACGCAGGGACAAAGCGGACAAAAGGAGGACTGACATGATTAATGCCGAGCAAACCAGGATGTCGTTGATCGGTCTGATTCTGAAAGGGGAAAGAGAGCAGGCTAACAGCCTCCTGGACGATTATGCGGCATCACACGACTATCGTGCGGCCATGTGTGATGTCCTCGAACCGGTTCTTGAAGAAATAGGAACCCATTGGGCCGAGGAGAAAATCTCTCTTGCGCAGGGATATATCGCCGGAAAAGTTGCGGAGGACATGCTTTTGAAGATCCACTCCGCGGCAAAAGACCCGGCTGCCAAACAGGCTGATAACGGGCCGGTTATTGTCGGAAATATTGAAGACGATTATCACTCTCTGGGAAGAAAGCTGGTTTCCGTATTCCTGCAATCGGCGGGCTGGCGGGTAGTTGATCTGGGTAATGATGTCACCGCAAAGGAGTTTGTGGACAGGGCGGTTGAAACCGGTGCGCGCGTGATCGGCGTTTCCGCGATGATGTATACCACGGCCGAAAATATCAAAAGGGTCCGCGATGAACTCGACGGGAGAAACCTCTCGGGGAAAATAAAGCTCGCGGTGGCTGAACAATGCAGGCCCGATATCATCTTCACACCCTTTGCCCTTGCGCTGGAAGCCCAGGCCTTCGGCAGCGAAATCGTCTTTATTCCCAAAGACCCTCCCAACGTAAAAAAGCCGTTCATCCGAAAGCCGAATGACATTGAGAAAGTCAAGGCGCCGGATATAAATCGGCAGGAAGGCCTGCGCTATCTGCGGACATCGGCAAGGCTCCTTGCGGACCATTTCAAAGGAACGGTCCCGATCTGCGGCGTGCTTACGTCCCCAATGGATCTTCCCGCGATCATCATGGGGGTTGATGGCTGGCTCGAGCTGCTGCTCTTCGACAGGGAAAAGGCGTCGACAATGATTGCCCTGATGTCTGAATATTTCGTGAACATGGCGAACGATCTGTTTGCAAACGGCATTGACTTTCTGGCCATACCCATGATGTTCACCAATCCGCAACTTGTATTTGAAAAAACCATTGACGAGGTCGTTGTGCCGGCCCTGGCGGATATGTTCGCCGGGCTCAAGGGCCCGATCGTTTTCCATCATGGCGGCAATCCGCTTGTCGCCTATTTGCAGCATTATCGCTCTTTGCCCAATGTCGGCGGTTTTGTGCTTGATTCGCGTGACGACTTTGCAGCGGCGCGCAAGATCGTGGGAGAGAACGTGCTGCTCCTGGGCAACCTGGACGGACCCTCTCTGGGGAAGCTCAGCCCTGAACGGGCCATTGAAAAGGCGCGTTCTATCCTCGACAGCAGAAAAGAAGACAAGCATTTCATCTTTGCCTCTACGGCCGCGGACGTTGCCTGGGACACGCCCCTGGAGACCATCACCGGGATCCATGCGTTGATGGTGAACTATGGAACAGACCATGACGGATAAAAAAATCTCCTGTCTCGCGTGCGGGGTGTTCAAGATGGAGCTTGCGGCACTCACCCAACAAGGGAAGCTTGATTGCGACATCATTGCCCTGGAATCCATGCTGCACATAAAGCCCGCCAAACTTGAACAAGAGATGGAACGGGCTATGGCAACCGGTCCCAAGGACAAATTCCTGATACTCTATGGCGACTGCCACCCCGGCATGCACGAGATGCGGAACCGGGAAAATGCATCCGGGGTGGTTGGGATCAATTGCTGCGATATCCTGCTGGGCAGAGAGGCGTACCGGAAACTGCAAAAGGACCAGGCCGTTATCTTCCTGCCGGAATGGACGCTGCGGTGGCAGGATCTGTTTACCCGTGAACTGGGATTTGAAAAACCCGAAGTCGCGCAGGCCTTTATGAAGGAACACCGCAAGCGACTGGTGTATGCCGATACCGGCGTTATTCCCCTGCCGGAAAAAACGCTTCGGGATATCTCCGGGTTTTTCGACATGCCGGTCGAGATACAGCCGATATCGCTCGATATTCTTCTGCTGAAGATAAGCAACGCCCTGCGGAAATTCACCAGGCGCGGTCAACATGATAACGATTAGAGACAATAGTCCGGCGGCCCAGATCCTGCTGAGTGATTTGGTGGAAAATATCCTGAAATATTCGGATAACCCCGGGGCCTGTGCTGAATATGTGACGACCCAGATACGGGAACTTATCGGGGTCCGCATGGTGGCGCTCGTATTGAACGAGGCGGGAAAAGGCCACAATCTGGTGGGTATTTGTCCGCCACGCAATGAAGAATACTGGAACCACCAGCCGGAGCTTCAGCAACTCATCACCGGCGCGCTGGCATATGACGCCCCCCGGCTTATTGATCCCAAGACCGATCCCGCGGGCAAGCCCCTATCATCCATCGGTATCGGCACTTCCTTTGTTATTCCCTTGATGGTAGGCGCTGAGCGGGTGGGGATGCTCATCCTGCTGGACCTTCTGGACCAAAGGGGCGCCTCGATCATTCTTGAGACGTTGGCCAGTGTGTCACGCATCCTTGCCCTGATCCTGAAGAACTCGTTGCTTTACAGGAATCTCGCGCAAAAGGTCGCCGAGCGGACCGAAGAACTCCACGCCGCCAATTCGCGGTTGCTACGCGAGCTATCCGAACGCAAGGCGGCCGAAGAAGCGCTTCGCCAGCTCAACACGGATCTCGACCGGCGGGTCCTGGAGCGCACGGCGGAATTGGAAGCGACGATCAAGGAGATGCATGCCTTTACCTACACGGTGTCCCATGACCTCAGGGCGCCGCTGCGCCATATCGACGGTTTTCAGGAACTGCTGCGAAAGAAAGCCGGAACGGCGCTGGACGAACAGAGCCGGCACTATATGGACACCATCTCCAACTCGGCCAGGCGAATGGGCTTATTGATTGACGACCTGCTTTCCTTTTCCCGGATGGGTCATAATCAAATGTCCAAAATGCGCGTTGATCTCGGTGAACTGACCCGGGAAGTCATCCGGGAATTTGAACCGGGGACCGGAAACAGGGAGATCCTCTGGCGTGTTTGCGATCTGCCGGTGGTGAATGGGGATCGCGCCATGTTGCGCGTGGTGTTGGTCAATCTGATCTCGAATGCCTTGAAATTTACCCGGGTGCGTCCGCAAGCCGAAATTGAAATCGGGTGGATGTGCTCGCGGGAAACCGAAACCGTGATTTTTGTGCGCGACAACGGAGTTGGCTTTGATATGACTTATACCGACAATCTCTTCGGCGTCTTCCGGCGCCTGCACCGCACGGATGAATTTGAAGGAACCGGCATCGGGTTGGCCTATGTTCGCCGCATCATCGCCCGGCACGGCGGCAGAACCTGGGCCGAAGGACAGGTCAACAATGGGGCCACATTTTACTTTTCGCTCCCTCACTCTGTTCAGGAGGCATAATTATGGGAACACTCAAGCGTATGCTTCTGGCATAAGGAGCGGCTATCTTTTTTCGGGGGCTGTCGAGTCACCGGATGGCGCTCGTTATGCGCCAGTTGATAGTACTCGACAACCGAGCAGTCATTGTTTTTTCGTGTAATTTTTCACAGATACCTAATGCTTACACATATAGTGTATACCATGGCATATGTAAGGCCTATGATTATAACACATGTGCCTACTTTTTTGGACGCCAAAAAAAACCGATGCCGTAAATTCTTGCACTTTTTTCATACAATCAGGCAAAATGTGCCTACAGGGCTGAAACGTCAGCTTTGTGGTTCTAAAATCTGCCTGGAAAAATCTGAACCTGGATGGCGGATTTCAGATACTTTTAAAATGCTGGCTTTCGAGGAGGCAGAAGTCTCCGGTTCGTTAGCTGACAGGCGAGCTTCCGCAGCACTTATCGAGCAAGGAATTCGGTAAATTATTCCTTATTCTTGTTGTAAATTGCATTGCTTTTTTTAATATCCACGAATCTTGATCTTTTTCGAAGAGCGGTGTGAGGTTCGAGAATGTCTCTTCAAGACCGCCGACATAACCTTTAAGCTCCATCCTTATAACCTCGGCATCCAGCATCAGTTCCGGAAGGGCATTGGGTATTTTTTTTAATTCGGACATTCCTGTGAATTCTTTTGCATCCGATGTCAGGTTCCTCAGTTTCGAGATATATCCGAAAAGAACATCCACATTCGATTCAGCCTCGCTTGGTATCGAATTGTTTGATATAAATGATTCAATCGTCTCAGCCAGTTTGTGAAGTTCTTCATTTCTTTTCTTGAAAAATACATAAGAATTATGGAGGCGCATAATATCCTCACATGAATAGTCCCTAGCGTATTTGTCGTCATTTTCATAGCCACGCAGGATCATTTTCCGAGGATCTAAAGATAATAAAGCCATGTAGAATTCTCGATCATATAGAGGCGCTATTTTTTCTCCCGTCCTCGTTTTGGTTCTGGAATATATGTCTAGCAATCTCAGGACCTGCTCCATCTTTTTTCTGCCCCGGGTTTGCATCGTCACAAAAGAGCTCGTCAGGCATATCAGCTTCGCGAGGTCGTCTTTTTCAGTCAGTTTGAGATTCCGAGGGTACCCGCTGCCATCCAGGAAGAGGTGATGCCTCAGAACCGCGTCTCTTATTTCAACGGGGATTTCGTCGGAACCGCTCAGTATGAGGTAGCCAGTGATTGGATGATTCCTGATCCTCGCGATGTCGTCGTAAGGGAGTTTCTCATTTTTGATTCTGCCCTTGTTAAACAGGCTGTAAAGCGGGATTTCCCCTATATGGTGCAGCAGGCCGGCGGTGAATACGCATACTTTTTTATCGAAATCATAGCTGTGCTTTTCTCCGATCGCCGTGGACAGTACCGCAACTAAGAGCGATTCGCCGAACCCGGAGACATACTCGCTCTCGAGGACCGTCATTCGGTTCAGCAGGATAATATCATTTGAGAGGCAAGAAACGACTTCTTCTATGACCTTCTTCATCTCATCGAAATTTTCAATTACTCCGTTTTCACTTAGGCTTGCGGCGATATCGACCATTTTGTTATGTAGCTTTGCGACTTCTTCCGGGTTGATGACACCGATATAATATTCAATCGGGTGCTCCAAGTTCATAGACAAAAGCTTACCAAGATAAATCCGAAGTTCGCTATCATTCTTCGGGGCTCCTTTCGATAGCAGCAACTTCCCTTCATCATCCTTGACATCATCTTTTAACTCGAAGTTCTCTCTTCCTTTTGCTTTAATGGTTGACTTCAGCACGGAGGCCTTGTATTCGGTCAATAACCTGTCGATTTCATCAGAATCTCTTCCCGAGAGTCCCTGAGATGATAGATTCTCCGCAATCGATAAACCTATTCTTTTCATCTCTTCCCATCCTTTTTGGCAGCGCATGGTTTCTTTTACAAAAACAGCTCACAGCACCAGGTGCTTATCAATTTACTGGAGATCGTCTTTCTGATAGCTTACAGATAAAAACATGCATGAAGGAGGGGATGGTGGTAAAAAAGACTTTCTTCCCTGAGAGAATCGTCTTGCAAATGGCTTCGATATCGTTCGTGGGTACCACCATCAACGATGAATGCAGCCGCCGACAGCATTGTTCGTATACCGCAAGAGCTTCCGCGCGCCTCCCAAGATATACTCACCCCCCCCTCTGTCAGGGGGACAGCCGGCTTCTCGTCGGGCATTTTTTTTCCGAATTCATAGTTGTACTCCTCAGCCGTTTTCAAATACACGCCTGCTGCCAACCCCCGATAAACGAAACCGGAAGCCAGCGCTTTTTACATTTTCATGTCGGGAACAAGACAGGCATCTTTCAGTTTGAAATAAAAAATCCCGGGCGCGGCAATTGTGCCTTGACCCTGGTCGCCAAATCGCCATCCGGGGGTACAACAATCGTCCTGATGTCTCTTAAAAAAAATCTCTTGTCTGCATAGATGCTTTCCGGAGCTGGTTAAATTTCAATCGATCCACGGGCAACGCATCATCCTTGAAAACGACCCTATGCTGCCCTTTATCTTTACGGAAAAGCCCTATCACTGGATCTTTGTCAGAAAGCCCGGCGAGGAACACCATGGTTTTCAGTGCGAAAAAAGCTGCCTTGAGCCGTTCGGCCAATCGATAAAATGCTCTTATTTCACAGTCCTGTTTATCACTGCCTGTGTCACCATCGGTATAGCTCAAAAATTCGCTCATCAATGGAATGATATTTAAGCAAAAATGATGCCAAAAACGACGGAGGGTGGGCAAGTTTTTATTGCTACAATATTCGATAGTTATTCTGCTGTATTTTGCATACGGGGAAGAGCGGACAACGGTTCCAAAAAAACCGGAAGAAATCGTCCACTAAAATTGGAAATGTCCATTGTTTTTGGACACAAGGAGAGAGTGCCCACCGCCCTTACCGGACGAGGCTGTCAACGACAATATTTATTGGCAGTTTAGCCAAGGCCGTGTTCAGCGGGTTAGGAAAAAAACTGAACGTGAGAGCAAGCGCATGAACATGAAGCGCAAGATGGCTGGCTATATTTGTCGAAGCTGTCAAACAAATCGGCATGTTTTGGGCGATGATCAACGAACTACCAGCGGACGGTACGCGGGGACAATAACCCCGACGCGCGTTTGCCAGGGAGCACACGCCGGCAAGATCCCACTTCTCACGAGGCAAACGCCTCTCGCACCTTTGCCGCCAACTCCCTGGCGGTAAATGGTTTCTGTATCAAATGCATTCCTTCGTCCAGCTTTCCCTGATTTGCGATGATGTCGGCGGTATAGCCCGACATAAACAGATAGTTACAATTGGGGTGTATGGCGAGAATCCGTTCTGCCAGGTCCCGGCCATTCATCTCGGGCATGATTACATCCGAGAGCAGCAAATGAATGCCGTCTGTTTGCTCCCGAGCCAGCCGGATAGCCTCAGTCGGGCTGTTTGCCGCGAGTATCGTGAAACCAAGATTTTTCAGCATGATGATAGTCAGTCTGAGAATCGCCTCCTCGTCTTCGACGATTAGCACCGTCTTACCCCGCCCACATAGGATCTCACCATTGCATTGTTCTTCTTCTTTGCTGATGTCTCCGAAGTGCCGCGGCAGATAAATTTTGAAACTCGTCCCCTCGCCCGGTTCGCTGTCGACGTGGACGAAACCGTGATGCTGTTTGACAATCCCATAGACCGTGGAGAGTCCGAGGCCGGTGCCGCGGCCCAATTCCTTGGTGGTAAAAAAGGGCTCGAAGATTTTATCGAGGATCTCCTTTTCCATACCGCAGCCGTTATCGCCGACCGTAAGGAGCACATACTCGCCGGGAGCAACCGCGGCGGGACCAGCGCCATATTCCCGCTGAAAAATAACCCGTTCTGTTTTGATGGTTATCTCTCCCACGCCCATGACGGCATCCCGGGCATTGACGCAGAGATTTGCCATTAGTTGGTCCATCTGAGAGGGATCGATCAAAATGGGCCAGAGATCCGGCGCCGGGAACCAGTTTAACCGGATGTCCTCACCGATCAGCCGTCCGAGCATCTTGATCATACCCGTTATGGTTTCATTCAGGTCAAGAACCCGGGGGTCAATGGTCTGCTTTCGGGCAAAGGTCAACAGTTGACGGGTAATACCGATAGAACGAGTGGCGGCTGAGAGAACTTCCTCCAAATCACCCTGCAGCGGCGAGCCCTCATCCGCTTTTTCAAGAGCCAATTGCGTAAAGCCGAGGATGACACTGAGCATGTTGTTATAATCGTGAGCGACACCGCCGGCCAGCTGACCCACCGCCTCCATCCTTTGAGCCTGATACAGCTGGGCCTCAAGCCCGGCCTTTTCCTCCTCGGCGCGCTTTCTCTCGGCAAGTTCAATCTTGAGTTGAGTGTTGGCGGCCGACAATTCGGCGGTCCGTTCCATGACCTTATCCTCCAGTCGCTCATTTAGCTCCGTCAGCTCTTTTTGTACCGTGATCAGATCACGGTTCTGACGATACGCATTTTCATAGGTTGAAAGCAGAAGGTCCAGTATCTGCAAGCGTTCGGCCGCTATGAAATAGTTTTGGCCCGAGAAAAATACGTTTATGCCCATTTCCGCCGTTGAAGTTTTTCGCAACTCCATATTCGCTATAAGATACTGAATACGGGAAACGAGATATCGCTCGTCGTACGGTTTGGTGATGAAATTGTTCGCGCCGACTTCAAGGCCCCTGATGACATCCGTCGGATCCGAGAGGGTGGTAACGAGCATGACCGGTATGTGTTTGAGCTTCTGATCGGCCCTGATGTGTCGGCACAGTTCATAGCCGTCCATCCCGGGCATGACGATATCGGAGATGATAACATCCGGTTTGCATCTCATCGCGATGTCCAACGCTTCGTTGCCGTTGGCGGCGACGGAGACCTTGAAGCCGCTTTTTTCGAGGATAAACCGCAGTTCTTCGGCCTGAGTCGGGCTGTCCTCGGCAATAAGGATGTCAAGATGAATTTTCCCCGCCATATTGTCCATGAGATCTCCTTAATCGCTCTTGTTTTCCGTCTTGGAAAGTACCAGACTCGTCAGTACCGCGGCTATCTTATCGGCAGACAATACATATCTTGCGGCACCGATATGGACCGCTTCACCCGGCATGCCGTAGACCGCCGCGCTTTCCTCATTCTGGGCGATGGTGACGGCTCCCTTATCCTTCATGAGTTTCAGCTCCGCGGCGCCGTCCTTTCCCATACCGGTAAGCAGAACACCGACCGCGCTTTGGCCGAAGGCTTCCGCAATGGACCGGAAAAGATAGGAGACGGCGGGACGCAGACCGTTTTCCGGACCGTCACGGGTACAGCAAATCCTTCCGGCGGCATCCATTTTCATCTGCGCCCCGTCCGGTGCGATATACACGTGCCCCGGTCGCGTTATGGTGCCGTGGAAGGCCACGTGAACGGGCAGGGAAGAGGTCTGCCCCAGCCATTCCGCAAACCCATGGATAAAGCCCTCGGCCATATGCTGAACGATCAATACGGGTGCGGGAAAATGATGTGGAAGGCCCGCCAGTATCTTTTCGATTACCGGCGGTCCCCCCGTCGATGCTCCAATGGCGACGATCTTCACGGCGGCAGGCGGGGGGACAACGTCATGCGGGATCTCCGGTCGCCTTTTGGCGGTTCTCGCCCACCGGCGGACCACCTTTATCTCGGACATCAGTTTTACTTTGGTAATGAGGTCCCGGGCATTTTTCTCATAATCGGGATGTCCGACACCATGGGGGTTTTGCAGCACAGCGAGGGCGCCGGCCTCTATCGCCTGAAAGGAGATCTCCAAATCGCGCATATCGAAACTGGCGGTCACGATCACGATTGGCAGCGGATTGGTTTCCATAAGGGTTCGCGTGGTCTCAAACCCGTCCATCCCCGGCATATGGATATCCATGGTGACCAGATCCGGTTTATGGCGGGCCACCGCCTTGAGAGCCTCTTCCCCGTTATGGACGGCATCGATTACCTGAATCCCGGGGTCGGAATTCAGTATGTGTATCAATAGTTCCCGCGCCGCAGCCGAATCCTCGACGACCAGGACCCGGATCCGGGAACGGGAAACGGCGGGCGGAAAATGTTGCCCGGTCATGTCAGCCTCCCGATTACCTCCAGAAGATTGCTCTGATCAAAACTGCTTTTAACGATGTAGGCATTCGCACCGACATCTATGCCGCGCTCCCTGTCCTCGCGGGATTCGAGCGCTGTCACCAGAACCACCGGCAGTTCGGAAAATTTCTTGTCCGAACGTATCGTTGCCGTGAGTTCGAAGCCGTTCATTCTCGGCATTTCCACATCCGAGACAACGATATCGAATTCCCGGTTTTTCAGCGCGGTGATGCCATCGACTCCGTCAACAGCGATTTGCACATCGTAACCGGCGGATTCGATGATGTTTTTCAACAAGGTTCTTGCCGTAATTGAATCTTCGACGACGAGAACGGATCGACTCTTTACCGGCTCGTCCGCATGCCGCGCAATAAACGACGGCGCCTTCTTCACGGCGGATTTCATCAGGTCCGAGACATTGAGGATTGGGATCACTTTGCCGTTCCCGAGGACGGTTGCGGCCGCAATGTTTCTGACGCGGGAAAGTTGCCTGCCGAGGGGCTTTACCAGCACTTCCTGTTCATGCAGGACCTCGTCCACCATAAACGCCATCCGTTTTCCGGCCAGGCCCAGCACCACCACCTGGATGGCCGCCGCGTCTATTTGCCGCCGATGGGTCGCCGCGGTCAGTTCCAATACATCACCGAGCCCGACCAGCGAGACCGGTCGGTTGTTAAAAACGAGGGTCTCGCGGTTCTCGACCGTTTGAATCGTTTCCCTTTTGGCTCGAGCCACCCACTCGACATTGATGGAAGGCAGAACAAAAACCTGATCGGAAACCCTGACCAGGGTTCCCCGGAAGGTGGCCAGGGTCAGCGGTACGACCATTCGAAATGTTGCCCCTGCATCCTTTCGGGTTTCAACCGATACCGTGCCGTTGAGTTTTTCGACTTTCTCCCGGACGATGGCAAGCCCCAGCCCTCTGCCGGAGATGTCCGTGATGATCGGACTCGTTGTCACGCCTGAGTGAAACATCAGCAACAGCGATTCCTTCTCTTGAAGTTTATCGGCCGCTTCCTGTGAAATCAACGCATGTCTGACGGCCGATGATTTTATTTTTGTCACATCGATACCCGCCCCATCGTCGGAGACGGCAATTTCAATCTTGTTGTCTTTGGAAGAGACGGCAATTTTTATATTTCCATTTGGCGATTTTCCTTTTTCGGTCCGTTCCGTAACGATTTCAACGCCGTGGTCAACACAATTTCTTATCAGATGGGTCAGAGGGGCCTTCATCTCCTCCAGGACCCTCCGGTCAATTTCGATTTCGCCGCCTTCCGTTGTCAATTCCACTTTTTTACCGGTTGAGCGCGCGAGGTCGCGCACAAACCGGGGGAATATTTCGAGCAACGACGAGAAAGGAAGCATCAATGTCTTTTTCATATCGTCGAGCAGCTTATCCACCAAGGTGCCGGTGGCCCGATGATCGTATTCCGCCGCCCTGACCATGGCCGTCAATCGGGTTTCAAGTGAGGAAATAAAAGGATCCGCAATAAGCGGATGGGCGGTATGGCTATTGGGTGACATGGCCATGGATCCTTCTTTGCGCCAGGCCTTTTTCCACAAATCGAAAGCCTTTTTCAGCTCCCTCAATTCAGCCGCACGCTGGCGGGTGGCGAGCTTGACGGAAATCATCTCTTCAGCCTGGAGCAGCAAGGCATCGAGCTTCGCGGCGGCAATCCTAACGGTCTCGGATGTGTCGGGAACCGGAGAGGCGGCGGTATCTCTTTCCCCCTCCCCGCCTTCTCCCGGTTTCTCCGGTACGAGCCTCGTGCCGGAATCCGTTGCCGCGATTTGTCCGGTCAGTGAGCCGTCGAGCTGCCGGATGAGTTTTCTCATAACCGATTTTTCCGAAGCCGAAACCGCTTCTCCGTCGACCAGCCGGGAACAGTGGTCTATCGTTTGTTGAAGCAGATCGATGAGCTCGACGGAAAGCCCGATCCGGCCTTTTTTCAGGGCCGAGAAGGCACTCTCCACCGTCTGACAGAGCGTGACGATATCGGCAAGGTTCACGGAACGCGCCGCGCCTTTGAGACTATGAGCTTCGCGGTATACGGTCTCAAGGAGTCTATCCTCCTTTCCCGAATCGCCCGAGGCCATCTGCGCGAGTCCGGACGCAATCACAGTCAGGTGCTCCCGTGCCTCGACCTTGAACAGGGAAAGCAATTTTTTTAGAAATTCGGCGTCTTTTGCGTCCATGTCGTCTCCCGGTCTCTATACCTTATACTTGCCCACCATCTCCTTGAGGTTCTGCCCGAGCTCGTTCAAGGTATGCGCCGCCTGTTCCACCTGCCGGGTCCCCGAGACATTCTGCTGGGCCGCCTGCTTGATGCTCTCCATCGCCATCGCCACCTGCTCCATTCCCACCAGCTGTTGCTGGCTCGATGCCGCAATCTGTGCGGCCGCCTGCGCTGACTCGCCGATGGCTTCCGCCAGCATCGTGATCGATTCTCCGGACTCGGCCGCCTGCTTCACGCTACCCGCCACGGCCTTACTCACCTGTTCCGCCGCCAGCACGGATTTACCGGTTGCCTTCTGGATATCCGCAAGGATGGTGCGCACCTGTTCCGTCGCCTGCTTCGACTGGTCCGCCAGGCTTTTTATTTCCTGGGCCACTACCGCAAAACCCCTGCCTTGCTCTCCCGCCTTCGATGCCTCTATCGCCGCATTTACGGCCAGGAGGTTGGACTGCTGCGCCAGGTCGTTGACCACCGTAATAATCTCGCCGATGGCCTGGGTCTGCTCGCTCAGCATGACCACGCTTTCGGCCACGGTCTCCATCAACACCTTGATATGGTTGATCCCTTCCATTGACTCCGTCACGGCGGCATTGCCCTGTTCCGCGATCAGCGCTGCTTTCCGGGCATTTTCCGACACATTCCGTGATTTCTCCGCGGAGAGCTGGGCCGTCTGTCTCACCTCTTCCACCGTCGCGGTCGTCTCGCTCACCGATGTCGCCGTCTCGGACATCCCCGAGGCGATCTGGGTGGTCGATGCCAGGATCTGGCTTGCCGAAGACGCCAGGACATTGACGCCGTTGCGGACCTCCTGGTTTATCTTCCGGAGGTTCCCGATCATACCGGCAAAGGCATTGCCCAGGATGTCCCTGCCGGAAACGGGTGTTGCCGTCACCGCCAGATCGCCTCCCGCGACCTGCCCGGATATCGCAGCCATATTCTGGAGATATGTTACCATCATAGCGAAGGCCCCGGTGAGCCGGCCGACTTCATCCCCTCTGCCGTTGGAAGCGATGATGACCTCGGTATCCCCTGAAGCGATCCGGCCGGCGGCGGCGGTAATCTCTGCCAGAGGCCCGGCAATAATCTTGTTCAGGAAAAAGACCATCCCCGCACAGAGGACAACAACAATGCCGCCGATAATGATAAACACCCGGGATAAGACTTCCGTCTTCTTTTCCGCCTGCGCAATTCGCCCCTTTGCCCGGGAACGCGCACTGTCTCCCAATTCCAGGGCTATTGCCCGTATCCGGTTATATCGCTCATCTTGAACAGCGGCGGCCAGGTTTTGCGCCTCACCGGCCCTGTCGTTGTGAATGAGGGAAAACTGCTCGTCCCTGGTTTTCCGGTAGTCCGCCAGAACCGAGACCATCTCCTCGAATTGTTTCGATTCCCGCGGCTGGCCCTTTAAGGTTTCCGCAACCCGTTTGAGCCCGACATCGACGTCATTGGATCTTTCCCTGATATCCTTTTCCAGCGCCTGCTGCTTGGCTTTGTCCGTTATCAACATCATTTCAAGTAACTGCGCGCGAACCCGGTTCTGGTCCGAACACAATTCCACCAATTGGATCGAAGATAAAAAGTCGTTCTGAAACAGCGCTTCCTGCGACTCATGGATGGCAATGATGCCGTTATGCGCCGTCACAATGACAACCAGCAGAAAAAAGACCATCGATCCAAAGCTGAGGATGAGTTTTAGCCGCGTCGGGAGATTGACAAACCAGTTCATTTCGCCTCCTTCAGATCACACTTCTTCGTGAACGACGATATTTTTATCGGTTAAAATTCCGGCCGCATCGAGGATCACCAGTCGTTCTTCGGTCACCCCTTTCAGAAATTCCGCGCGGATGCCGGTAAGTGTCGGCAAGGCCGGACCCAACGCGCTGACGGCAATGTTGCGAACGCCGAGTATTGCATCGGCCAGGATGCCGAACTCCATTTTATCGTCCTGGATGATGATGACTTTATTAAGGTCACTGAGCCCTTTTTCCGGCATGTCAAAAAATTTTTTCAGATCGATGACGGAAATAATCCGTCCCCGCACATTCAACAGCCCGAGGACAAAGGCCGGGACACAGGGAAGCGGGGTATAATCCTTCAAGGGATAGACTTCGCGGATGGCGCAAGATTCGATGCCGTAATGCTCCTTTGCCAGCATAAATTCCACCACCTCGAGGGTATCTTCCTCGACCCTCTTTTCCGTTTCCCGGGCCAGTAGCCCCGCTCTTTGCCTCAGGATGCGGGCCGTCTCTTCCGGCCCCGGTGTCCATCCGCTCGCAATTGCGGCATTGGCCGCATCAATTCTGCGATGGACTTCATCCCAATCCATCCGCACGTCATTCATGAAATCACCTCCGGTTGCCGGCGTTCCTGCATCGTGTTTATGAGTTCAATCAGTCTTGCCGCGCTGAGCCCTTCCGCTTCAGGCGGCATGTCCCCAAGCCCGTGCGATTTGAGGAGCGATTCCGCCTTTTCCAGGTGTTTTCCCGCTTCCTTATATCTGCCCTGGCGCTGAAACAGGTGCCCCAGGGCAAAATGCGCGATGACGAACTCCTGATCGATATAGATGGCCCGTTTCAGTGACGCCGCGGCATCGTTTGCCCTGCCCATCTCCTGCAGGATGGACGCCTGAAGATAGTGGAGTGACGGATCCAGCTTATCGGATGTTATGGCCTCTTCACATACCGCCAATGCATCGGCAATCTTTCCTTGATCGGCCAGGAGCCGCACCTGATGCGATCGCTGCCCGATATCACCCTTTTTTTCCTCAGTGAGCGGCTGAATCGTGTTTTGCCACCGGGTCCGTGCCGCCCTGGTGTTGATGGCTGCCACGGATTTCTTCCTGATTTGTGGTGTCTCCGGTATCGCAATCCGACTCGCGATGGCCTCTTTCGGCCTCACCTCTTTTTTATAGAGAATCGCGCCCGGGAAATGGACCGGATGGAGAAGCGGCGACAACCCGGCGCCCGGGGCCTCGACGGGACTCGTTACGAGCCATCCCCGGTCGACCAGGCAGCGAGCCAGATGGTGAATAACCGCATCGGCCCGGTCCCGCGAGAAATACATCAGCACATTGCGACAAAATATAATATCCATCGCATTCGTCTGGGTTATGATCGCCGGATACGGGTCCTCCGCTAAATTAAGGGGAGAAAACGAAACCATCCGCTTGATACGGGAATTGATTCTGAAGCTCTGGTTGATCCTTTCAAAACACCCTTCTTTGACCCAGCCCGGAGTGTCGCGAAAAGACCATTCGCCATACACCCCCTCGGAAGCCCTGTTAAGGGCTGAGGAGGATATGTCCGTTGCCAGAATTGAAATATTCCAGTCCGTCAGATCCGGGAGAATCCGGGTAAGCAAGATGGCAAGAGAATAGGGTTCTTCACCGGTCGCGCAGCCTGCGCTCCAGATTCTGAGGTTTTGCGCAACGCCCCTTCGCAACTTGATTATCCCGGGAAGCAGTTGGGTTTCAAGAATTTCGAAGATCCGTTTATCCCGAAAAAAATAGGTTTCACCAACGGTAAGATAGCCTGCAAGGGTATCCATTTGGCGATGAGAGAGGTTAGCGGAGAGCAACCACTCCATGCATGACCCGGCATCATTGAAACCGAATCCCCCGGCCGCGGCTCTTATCCCTCTTTCGAGATCGCCCAGGCGTGCCGTTGAAAAATGCAAGCCCATCCGGGTTTCGACCAATTTACCGAGCCGTGCCAGCAAACGGCGACGAGGGCTCGTCATGCCCGCGTTATCGGATGTGAGTGCGCTCATTATCCCTCCTCGACTTCCGGTGCCGATACGGCGGGAGAGAGAAGACGCTCAATCCCGGACTTCTCTTGCGACGAGAGAAGCCTGTCGAGGCTGTAAATATAAATAATCCCGTCTCCCAGCTTCGCCACGCCCTCGAGACATTCGATTCCCGGGAAAAGCGCTTCCGGCGTCAGGATATCCCACTCATTGTATTCGGAAACGCCGAGCACGTTATCCACGAGGATGGCAATGGGTCGGCTTGTCGTATGGGCAATAATGATGTGATCATTCAGTGTGATCCCGGTTTCGGGCAGACAGAAAAATTTGCGAAGGTTCAGCACCGGGATGATCCGTCCCTTGAGATTTATCAAGCCCATGACGATCTCGGGGGCTTTCGGGAGAGGCTTGATTTCAACGGCATGCAAAATTCTCTCAACATTCGAAAGCGGCAGTCCACAACGCAAATCGCACATGGCAAATACCAGAAGCTTATTCATTTCACTCATGTACTTTCCTTACCTGCGCGACCGGTCAGCCGCCTTGCCAACAGGATTGAAGGCATCGATGTGCTGCAAGCCTTCAAACAGACATCGGCGGCAAAGACCCTTTGACAGCGGCGAACGCTATAAAAATTAGGTAAAAAACGGCCCGAATAATGCGTGTGTCATAGAAAACGACATAATTGATTCTGTATAAGGAAACGCTGAAGCTGTGAATCTGTTCTTTAATACTGCTTATAACGGATTTTGGGGAAGCTGATGCCCTAGTCCCGGTAGGGACGACAGAGAATAGCCCGGCAATTCATTGCCGGGAGATGGGTCATCCAATTTCATACAGTCCCGTAGGGACGACAGAAACTCTCTGCTCTGCCGTCCCTACGGGACTGTGTTTTTATGTTCGGGACTTATCCCCGGCAATGAATTGCCGGGCTATTCTCTGTCGTCCCTGTCGGGACTATGCATCGACCTCCCCAAAATCCGTTGTAATCAGCTTTAATAGTCACCCCTCCCGGTCCCATTGTCAAGACAAAGCTGACCCGGGTTTCCTTAACATATCGGAATCCCCCTTTTAAGGATGCTAACGCAAGGAAGCACCTTTCTCGGTGAAGTTAGCACCCCCCGTCAGGTGCAATCTCTAAATAATTCATATTTTCAGCATATTATTATTTATTCCGGCAGTGGCATCGCTTTTGCTCTGCAACGTTATAGTCCATTATTTATGCGCACCCCTGCAGGGAGCATTACAACCATTTGCCAAAGGAGCACGCGTATGGAAGAAAAACATGGAGTTGCCAAGGCTATTGCCATCATCCCAGGTCTTTCGGTGATGGCGTTGACACTTTTCGTTCTCAGGATGTATGTCGAGCCATGGATGGCCGATGCCGTTGTCCTGGGCCAGAAAGGATGGTTCGTCAAGGTATTGCACCTAAACTACATCCTTTTGGCCATCATTACGGGTATGCTATACCGGAATATCCTGTTTGGGGGGAAAATTCCCGGCTGGGCAGAAGAGGGCTTCCGCACAACGCGCCTGTTTATAAAAGCCGGTGTCATCATGCTGGGTTCGCTTTACACCCTTCAGAGCCTGGCCAAGGTTGGCGGCGTGGCTATTATGCTGATTATGATTTTTGTGTTCGCCACCATTTTCTTTGTCATGTATTATGGACGCATCCTGAAAATGGATCGATCCATGATCGGCGCCATAGCTGCTGCTTGCGGCGTGTGCGGCGTGTCCGCCTGCATCGCAACAGCCCCGGCTGTACGGGCCAAACCCGCGGATGTGGCCCTTGCCATTGCTACAGTTCTCGGCTTCGGGATCGTGAGTATGTTTATCAGTCCTTTTATCGGCCACATGCTTCAGCTCTCGGACTATCAGTTCGGCGCTTGGGTGGGCACGGGCATTCTAAATTCCGGACAGGTGCTGGCCACTTGTCTGGCTTACAACCCCACCATTGCTCCGGGTACTGCCGTGGCTTACGGTGAAATCTGGAACGTGGTTCGCGTCATCTCCATTCCTTTCGTGGTTTTTTTTATTACCATGTGGTACTGGCGTGCCGAAGCCGAGGCCGAACATATCACCCTGGGCGGCATCATCAAGGACAAATTCCCCATCTTCGTCATCGGCTTCTTCGGTATGACCGCATTCTCCTCTCTGGGTATGTTGGGGGCGGAAGGATCTTCCACGCTCAAGCTCATGCGCGAGGTTATGAGTTGGATCTTCGGCCTGGGCCTCATTGGCCAGGGCGCTTATATTGACATCCGCGAGATTAAAGCCGCGGGCGGGAAACCGCTCAAGGTCGGTCTGGTCGCGGGTTTATTCAAGTATGTCCTGGCCCTTCTGGTAATCATGTTTTTTGTATCTAAAGAAGCCAATTTCTAAAGGAGGTGTATCATGGCTGAAGAAAAGGAAAGCGGAAAGATGACCGTATTTAAAACAGACAGACATGAAGACCTGGCCGCCATGGTCTTTGTGGCCCTTGTGGTGGTTTCCGTGCTGACTTACATGGCCTACATCATTCCCACCATCACCTTGAAGGCCCCGTCCGATGGCAAGATCATTGCCGTGTCCATCCAACCAAAGGCCGATGTCAAAAATGGCGACTTGCTTTACTCTATGGAGGTTAATGAAAAGAAATACGTGCAGGGAAAGCTGAATGAAAAAACCGTGGTCAAGGAAATCCATGCCAAGACGAACGGCAAGGTTCTCTCCGTAAGCGCCAAAACAGGAGACGAAGTAAAGAAAGACAAGAGCCCCATTCTTGCACTGGTCCACGAAAAAGGAACGTTGCCGTAAATGAAAATTTTGCTCGCCCTCGATCAATCCACAAGGACGATGGAGGAGGCTGTAAGGCTTGCTTCGGATAGGCAAGCGAGCCTTACAGCCCTATTTGTTCTTGACGCCACATGGAACGACTATATCGGCCACGACTGGCTTTCCGGAAGCGGGTCACGAGCGGATTTCCTGGACTATGCCAAAGACGACGAGCTAACTCAGGAACGCACTATCCTGGCCGCCTTTCACGAACGCTGCCCTTTTCCCTGTCAAATCAAGACGGCAAGCGGACGTGTCACGGACGAGATTTTACGCGAACTGTCGCAAAGCAACTATGATATTCTCGTCATGAGCCATCCCTTCCGCAGGGGGTTGGAAATCGTCCGCGATGCTGCAGGCGCCATCATGAAGGATGCGTGCGTATCCGTATATTTCGTGCGGGAGTTGTGATGCCAAAGGGGGACGGCCATTTCAGGGTTGCGGGGCTTGATCATCGTTCCGGCCACGCAAGGGCATTTTTTCCAGCCCGGCAAGAACTCGCTGTCGCTCAAACAGCTTGCCGGGCTTACAAAAACGCCCTTGCGTGACCTTCACTCCATTTGGTGGTGGCCGAAACGATGATGAA
>JAZDPP010000181.1:0-56051 GCA_043797445.1 Pseudomonadota bacterium | reverse complement strand
GGACAAAAATCAGCCCAGATTTTTCCCCGATTTTTGGACCCGATCAAATAGCCTCTTGAACCAGGATATGGCCTCCATATGACGGAATTTTAAGGGGTCCAAAAACCGGGCAACGGCCAGAGACCGCTTTAGACGCCCTAGGTTAAGGCCATCGCGGAAGTACTATTGGCAGGCGTTTTCGCGAAGGCCAACGTTGTCTTTGAGAAATCGCATCCTGCCCCTGGAGGGCGAAGAAGCAATATCTTCTCCCGGACGGTGTCTCCCCAGAGCTGTTGAAGGTCGTCCTCGGTAAGGCCTATCGCATTGAGGCGGGCTTCCAAGGCGGATCTCTCCGCATCTGTTAATGCATCTGGCGATTGCGGATTGAAATACCGCTCCACATCGTGCGGATCAACCGCGAGCTGATGTAGTAGCACCATGTTATCGAGCGCGGGATTAACGAAACCCGTTTTAATCAGTTCCACCAGTTCCTGGTAAGTTACGCCCAGTTGGCGGGAGAGTGTCTTAGCGTTTGACAGCTCGGTAAGTGCTGCCGCTTCATCATCGTAGCCATAGAGTGTATGCCATTGATACCCTCCCAGGAGAATCTTCACGTCGCAAGGTCCAAGGCCAATCCGTTCGAACCAGATATCCATGAGACCATCCGCCATTCCTTCTCCTTCCGAAGCTTGAAGCATCTCGGGTCGTCCGATCACTTCGCGCAATTTCCACAGAGGCAGCTCAAGGCGATTCAAGAACGCGCGAACCATTTCGAGTGGTAGATCGAACGGGAGTACGATAGGGTAAACGCACTCATTCAAGCCAACCTTACCGGCTCCTGCGACATAGGCTTCCCACGTAATATTTTGGGGCTCCGCGATGAGGTCTTGCGAGGCAGTCGTTCCGGTATCGAACGCCTTAATAGAGGTAGAATCACCCGCGACCCGGAGTTCGAGGATTTCGTTTACGATATCGATATAAGGCATTGCTGTGTTCGTATTTTCGCACGTCAGCGCGATGTGGGGGATGTCCGGTCGCCTCTTGATAAGTGCCTCGAAAGGCTTCATGTAGTACTGTTCGTAGTCCTCTTGGGGGGCCCCTTTGGCCATGGCCCAAAGCGATTTCAGGTGGCCCCATTGCGGCTCTTTCGGATCGATGAAATGCAGGATATCCACCAAGTAGGCAGCCGGACTCAGGACTGATTTGCAGTGCTCGCATTCACAGTAGTCGATGTTTCCGAAAAGCACCTCGAGTGCCGGGTAGCGACCGGTGAGCCTTTCTTTGGCCTTTACGATTTGGTCATCTCGCTTCGCTTTCTGGCTGCTCATGCTGCCGATCAGCGGTGAAACCCCGAGTTGTCTGGCACCTGTAAAGACGTCGATGACGGTCGTTGTCTGCTGCTGCGCCTTCCAATAGAGTTGCTGCGTTTCTCGGGTGGAGCCGATTTCCGGACCGACCAGTCTTAAAAAGTCCGGGTAGGGCAGGCGCGTGATGTCGTACGCCGATTTGAAGCCTTTTTTGAGAAGAACGTTCAGTGATTCGTCAGAAGGTGAAACGGAATAGAGGCGATGAAGGGTTTTTACTTCATTGATGGCCTCCTTTTTCTGTTCAGGACTCATTCCTGGCAGTAGTTCGTTCTCTTCGTTTTCCGACATGAAACTGCTGAAGGCTGTCTGTCCAAGCCTGAAACCTTTTTTTCCAGCATTGGTTAGAAAAGGCAGGACAAGTTCCTGGGCGCTTGGTTGGAGCCCGTCAAGAGCGCCGCGCGAAATCTGCCGCAAGGTGACTCGATTTGGATCCATCTGGCGCACACGGCGCGCAAGCTCATCACAGTAAGCCAAGAGCCTTTCCTGATTATTACGGCCCTCGAACGCGGGTGGAAGGAGCTTGCCCAGTCTTCTGTCATCGTTATCAGCCAGGGTCGAAATCTGTTTGCTCCACGTCGTGGCTTGGTCGAAATCGCGCTCAATGAGCTCTCGGACATCCCCGTTTGAAAGCATAGTTTGCAGTGATTCGCTCAACTCAACATTGTTGAGCGTAAGGTAGGCAAACTTTCCCTGTAGGCGAAGAGTTTCGATCCCTTTGTCGGAGACCCCCGCATCCTTGGCACGACGCCACAAATTTTCGCCGTTCGCCTGTTTAACAACTGCGGTAAAGGCTGTGCGATCGGCATCGTTGACCATTGCACGGGTCACGAAGTGCGAGAGACCGGCAAGTTTCCCGGGGGGGATGAAGTTGAAATGTTCTCTGGAAGCAAACTCAGCAAAGGCTTTGGCACCCGCTTTAACTACGGAAGCGTCAATAATCCCAGCTTGCGCAGCCTGAGTGAGTGCTGTCTCGATGGCACCGCCGTCAATGCGCGCGATTGCCTTTGAATCGGTTGGGAAGCCCGCTCGATAAAGGGCATAGAGTGCCTCTGCAGGCATCTCTGCTTTGTCAGCGTTTTCGAATGCAATCGATGCCAGCGCGAGCGCCCGCCCGTCCCAGCCAGTGGTGGACACGAGAAGGCTGATGTCCCGACGATCTTCCCTTTCAATTGCGTTTTTTAACGCCTCGGGCTTGTTGCCAAGATGCGGAGATATAGCCGTCTTCAAACGTGAAAACTCGGCTTCAGCATGCTGCGGGCCTGCCGGCCCGATCAGATCCATTTTCTCCACAGTTGCAGCACCAAACTTCGTACGTGAAAGCGGTATCTCCTTACCATCAGCGAAAACACCATATACTTCTATGTTTGCTGCGCCGCCCGGGAGGTACGGGATCTCGTAATTACCATTCTCGTCCGTTTCTTTCTCATGCAAAAACGTCTTGAGGCCTCCAAAGCCACGCTGGTAGAGCCGTACCTTGCTTTTCGAGTAGGGCAGCCCATTTTCTTGCATGATAACGCCTCTGACCAAGTAGTTTTTGTCCACTCGCAGGACAATAGGGTCTCGTTGCTGCTGGAAATTTTGAATAACGCCATTGTCGTCAGGGATGTTTGGCAGGAGATAGTCCAGCACGGTTTCCCCGCTGTATACTTTGAAATACAGATCAGGGTCACGTTTTTCAGAATGGTTGGTGAAATCGGAACGCTTGAAACGGAAGAGTGCAACGCCCTTTTCGTCCGTAGTCGCCGGCTCCCCCAGCGGGTTTTGTGGCGATTTTGGATTCTGATCGAAGACCTCAATGCGCAGGCCGGCAATCGGTTTGCCTTGCGCATCCACGGCACAGCATGCTACCGTGTAGCTATCGTTCAGGTAGGCCATAACGGCAGGGATCCTTGATCGGTAAAAGAAAAAAATGACCAGGACGATGATTGGCCATATCACGGCACTGAGTATTGAGACTATGTCCGGATTGATGTTCATCGTTTCTCCATTCATATCATCCTATTAGGGTTTATTGTGCGCGCCTTTCCATTGCCGGTGGTCTGAATTCTCTGTCGACCGGTATCCACTTGCGCTCGTGGTATTCGTCCGGCTGGGTGCTCCCACAGGTGCTGCGTTGCGTTATGTCGCTGTTCCGTCTCTCGCCGGCTGGAGTGTGAATCTCGAACAGGTTGAACGGTTACTTTCGGGGAACCTCCGGGGTTGGCCAGGTTCCAATTGCCACTGACATTGCATCAGCGATGATCTGATTGATAATTGGCGTAACGGCTTTCATGACCAATTGAATGCGTTCTCCCGGGTTCTCAGGAAGTGGTACCGTATCAATTGCAACACTGTAATGTTTTTTGAACGGCTTTTGGCTTTTGTTTTCGTCTTTTGACATCATAAAATCTCTCCTTTCAGGAATAAATTATTTGACGATAAATAGAACCGTCTTAAATTTTTGTCTTGCTTCTCAAGGTCCCCGTCGTCATAATTATTCTCATCTCAAGGGTGGCCCCCCTTGCTGGATGTTCCCGTTACCCCTACACGATATTGAAGAGCTCGAGTTCCTGCCTTATTAGTTCCTGCCGTTCGGCAACGAGAGCCGAGCGAAAGGCGGTCAGCGTATCGCGGACAGATTTTGTTTTTATGCTGTCCTGCCTGGCGCTGTATGCCTCGCCCGCGAGTTGCTGGAACTGCTCACCGATGAACCTGGCCAGTTCACTTTCAGCAGTAAGGATGCGCTGCATCTGTTTCAGCAAAGCCTCCCAATCTATCATACTCATAGCGGCAGGCAGTTTCCCGGTCAGCGTTTCAGCTTCTCTTAAGACCACGCGCAGACTGCGGCAGAGCCGAAACTCCCGCTCTGCCTGCATCCACTCGTTGTAGTTGTCCAGCCGTGCGGTCTCGGACAGGAAATCGTCGATGGTTTCTTGAAGCAGGATGTCCCCCAGTCGAATGATCACCATGTTGAGTGTGGTGTCGATTAAACGGTAGGTCTCATCCAGTGTTCGACGGATTGCGTCGCGTTCCGCTCTGGGCAGGTTAATGATGGCCTTCAGTCCGCTAACCACCTTGCCGAGAGCGTCGATCAGGTCGGTGAAAAATTTAAATTCCATTATCGTAATCCCTCTTATTGCTCCATGGTTTGTTGAATTTTAGCCGTCTGGTTCAGATGCTGTTTTCTTGCCAACCTGCTATACCAAAACATCTCGCCGAAGCAGGTATTCAAATCGCATGTAGTCGGAAACTGCCGGAACGAATTGGGCTGGCACTGATAAAAGCGATCTCCTTTGGGGTCATTGTGAGCGCCTATCCGTTATCGGGTGATTGAACTCCCTCTCGGCCGGCATCCACCTCTTCAATATCCACCGTTCGGAAGTAAGAAATTTGGTGCTTTAATCGTATTTGTGGATTGTGGGATGCATGAGTTTTTCCTGTTGCAATAGGTGGAGTAAAATGGTTACTGCATCATGAGAGTCGCATCATTCTTCCGAAGTTGCTCGGTATGGTTACCCAATAAGAATCCGTGGAGCTCGTAACCGTCACTGAAAAAGGAGGGTCAGGATTCCCGTAGCTGGCCTCAAGTACATCCTCCCACCTTCCGTTATGCCCAAAGGGAATGGCGACAGAGCGGTCGCTATCCGAGAAGTTGAGCGCAATGACGATTACCTCGCTTCCATACCAGCGGCGATAGATATGGGTCTTATCGTTTTGATTGCAGGCCTCTTCCTTTGCGTTTTCCCGTGGTGAGCGAAGCGAGGGATGCTTTCGACGAAGCGCCCCCAGCTTTCGATACAGTGTCACCAGCGGCAATACCGTCGTTCCGCGGGGGTCGGTGGCAACGGTGTAGAAGTAATCCCAATGAAGGGGGCGATAGCCTCGGACACGGATCTGTCCGCCGGACGCAAGGCCGGTGTTTTCCGCGAACTCCTGACCCGCCCACAGCATGGGGATGCCGACGCAGCTCATCAGGGCGATGGCATAGGGTTGGAGTTTCCACCAGGGCTGATCGTCCAGGCCGTTTCGGTATTCATACCCGCTGTCGAGGCAGTCGCTTCCCTTCTGAATGAGATACATCAGCCGGCACTCGTCGTGAGACTCGATATATTGGACGACCAGCGCCGGAATGCTGTCGGTGCCCACCGTCTTTTTCCCGGCGTATCCCTGAACATCGTACCGGTCATCGGCCAGGAGGAGTTCCCGGCCGAGGTCATTGGAAAGGATGTTTTCCTCGGCCATGGCGTTTGCGATATCGGCCAGGCTCTTTTCCCAGTTGCCGTTGATGGCGCTGCCGGAAACCGGTGATAATTGGTAGGCGCTCTCCCCCAGGTCTTCGGAGATCTGGATGATTCTGGAGGGCTCGTTTCCACTGCAGAAGCGAGGGTGGTTTTTCGATATCCGATACGTGGCGTTGGAGAGTTCCTGCAGGGAGGAAAAGGTCGGCCGATTCTCTTTGCTGTACCAGTCGATCCGGTGATCATGCGGTATCGGTCTGCGGTCGAGGTATCCATTCACATGGTCATACCGGAAACCGTCAATGTGAAATTCCTTCAGCCAAAAGGCATTGACGGCGGTAAAGAATTCCCGGGTGGCCTTCATGCGCCAGTCGTTCTTGTATCCGAAATTGGTGTGCGCGCACACCAACGGATTGGGGGCCCGGTGAAATCCATCGGCATTGGAATACGTTTCGTCCTCCCAAAGATCGAAAAACCGCTCGTAACCGATCTGGTAGGGGAACATCCGGTCTGTGTGGGCATATACCATGTCGAGAATCACGGCAATGTGATGGCGATGGCATTCGTTCACCAGAGACCGCAAGCTCTCCGGTTTGCCGAACCGCTCCTCCGGCGCAAAGTGAAAAATGGGCATATAGCCCCACTGTGTCGGTTCCGCGATGCTGTTGACCGGCAGAAGTTCGATAGCGTTAACGCCAAGGCTGAGTAAATAAGGAATGCGATCGGCGATACCCGCAAAGGTGCCGCCGAACTCGGCAACGTTCATCTCATAGAGGATGATTTCATCCAGCGGCGGTACCCGAAACGCGTCATCATCCCAGGGAAATGGCGTCTCGCCGGGGACTCGCACCACCGAAAACACCCCAGCGTCGGTTTCTCGGGCGCAAGGGTCGCCAAAGTAAAGGCTCCGGACCGGTTTTCCGGAATCCCGGGCCGGTCCGGTGATTTCAAATCGATAGAGGTAGGTGCCGTCCGCCAGGGGGATCGGTTCACTTTGCCATAGGGTCTTGGCGACATCGCCCCATGCCGCGCCGGCGCCGCCGGCTGCCGGTCCATGCGTAAGGGGGTAATCCTTTGCGGGGACATTGACATCGAATTGCGCTTGCTTGTTGATGATATAGACCTTTACCGTAAAGCCGTTACTCTTTTCGATGCTCGGGAGACAGATCCGGAAACGGACTTTGTTCTCTTTTACTTCCGGTCCCAATTCGTCTATGTCAAACATACGACCTCCTTTCCGGTTACCAGAGTGTGATGCGTCCGGTTGAGGCTGAGAAGATCCATGAACTCCAGTTGTTGTCCAGGGTCTCCCGCCGTTTTTTACGATAGCCGAGAAGGCCGCTCGACAGACCGATGATCAAGCCGACCCCCGCACCCAAGGCCACACCGGCAATGGCGCTTGCAAGAGAAGCCACGACCCCTTCTTTGGTAACGAGGGGCTCAACACCGGCTCTGCGCAGTTCCCGCTCCAGGAGCCCCAGCTCCTGCTTCAACTCCCGGTCAAATTCATCCGCGATAAGGCCCTGTTCCGGTGCCTCGGCAGCGCGCAGCCGGTTCAGGTATTCATCCACCTTTTTCTGAAAGGCTTTCCGCCGGCCATCGATTTCCGGGTCATTGCGCGCCCTTAGAAGGCGTTTCAACGTGTTGGGATCGAACCGGTCGCCGTCGTCCAAGCCCAAATTGGGAATGCGGGTCAGAAGGAATGCGGCATCGATTTCTTCCTCCTTCCCGGGTGTCCGGGTGATTTCTTTTTCAAAGCTGATGCCATGCCGGGAACCCAGCTCGGTAAGCAGCATATTGCAGCTGGCTGAAAATGATCCCGGTTTATCGGTGATGGGCGGCATTGTGGGGGAGCTGCAAATCTCCGCCAGTGCGCCGAGAAGCAGATTCGCAACTGCGGAATGGAGGATGTGATATTCGTTTTCCGGATGGCTATTGGTTCCTTTACGGGGCAGTTTGGCTATCCAGCCCTTTGATTGCAACAGATCAATAGCTTCATAACTCAGCTTGTCCTGGGCGATGATATCCCGCACGTCCGAGGCCGCATCCCCCATGATGTTCTCGGGGCGACACCAATCGGGCGGCTCCAGCTCCGCAAAGGCCGCGATTCTTGCGAATACTTGTGATTTTTGTTCCGCTGTCGGCAGAATGGGGCTGACGAATTGCTCATGAGCCTCTTCCATAATCTTTTGGATCTCAGGGTCTGTTTGCCAGGGTTTGGGTTTCACTCCCTGCGGTACAATGCACCCGAGACGGTCCCAGTAGAGCAGGGACTGGCTTAAAAAATTCGGGTCATTGATCCCCCATTCCGGATAAAACAATGCGTGTTCCGGCATCGTGTGCTCCTTCTGTATTTAAGAACCCGTTATTGTTTTTCATCACGCGCAAAGCTCGGCTATCAGGGCTATATCGGCCACACCGGTGGCGGGTTTCCCTGCCCTGATTTGATATTCCTTGATGCGTTTTACCGAGGTTTGCCCGAAGATACCGTCGGCTTTGATATCCGCGTCCCTGTCGGAGAGGCCCAGTTGCACTAGCCGCACATCGAGGCCCCGCTGCAAGGGGGATTGCAGGGCAAGGATGCGGGAACCGGGCTGGGGGCTGTCGTAGCAGCCGGGCGGCGTCGCTACCAGGGCTTCAACGGATATCTCTGTGCCGCGCACCACCAGCGGCAGTTCCAGTCCCCAATACCCTTGATCGATGAGACGCTGAAAGGCATCCATCCGGTAGACGGTCGCACGCAGGTCGGACCGCGAACTGCCGGCAAGCCAGGCGCGTCGCTCCTTGACATAGGCCGGTAGCCATTCTTTCTCTCCCAGGGCGCTGAGAGTGCCGGCTTTCTCGTTTGTCCGATCGCGCATCTTGACCCATGACCCGTGTACATATCCGTCGTACACTATGGCAACGCCAAGGGCGCTCGTGATGCCCATCGATTCCGCCGCTTGAACCGCCCGCTGCCAGTAGACCTGATCGAAAAACACATCTTGAGTGTCGCGCATCACCGGGTCATCCGCCGTTGCGCGCAGGATATTGTGCAGTTTGTGCTCGGTGTCCAGCGTGAAGTCTTTTGCCTCGACCCGTGCTATGAACGGCTGCAATCGGGCTGCAAACCGTGCTCCGTGGTTGCTGCAATAGCGATGGAGCAGGTCGAACAGATTGCCCGAGCCAAGTGTGGTCTGCGAGCGCCCGAAGGTCAGGTGGCCGGTGTCTCCCTCAATCACGGTCACGTTGCCATAGTCGCCGCGTACTGCGCCGGTTTCGAAGATATTGAGGATGCTTTGGGCTGTTTTGCTTTGGGTTGGGGTTAACATGTCATCACCTCTTGTTCATGGTTTTCTGATTTTCACCAGTGATTTTCTACTCTCACGGCTTCATCGGCACCGGGCCAGGGCGGCATGGTCGCAATGACAAAACGCAAGGGATCGCTGCCGGTATTTCTGAACTGAAAATGGGTGCCGACGGGAATGGTAAGGCTGATGCCGGGGCCAACTTCAACTATCTTTGTATGGTCGTTATGCAGGCGCCAGACCTCGCCCTTGCCCTCAAGAAAATACCAGATTTCTTCAACGGTTTTATGTTTGACAGCGCTGGAGGTTTTGCCCGCTGGAAGCGTGCAATGACAAATTCCACCACCCTTCATCACGGGTAAGCATCGGATTTCGGAGCCATCCGGCGATAGGTAATCCGCATTCCGCTTCAGCACTATTGTTTCATAGGTTGGGCAAGAACCCATCAGGAATCCTGAAAGTGTTTCAACTTGTTCGTAATAATTCGATCCCTTGCGGTCTTCCTGAATAACTTTTGCGGTTTGCTCAGCTTTATCTTTTGAAATGCCGAGCGCTCCTTCAAGGTATTCGCTCAGGATCTTCATATCCCGGTAATAATCGGCGCCGTGGCGATCGTCCAAAATATCTTGAGCTGCCTTTTGGGCTTCTTCTTTGATCATCTTTATGTCCTCCTTATCCTATTGCGTTCACTCGCATGTAGATTAGGTTTATAATCTTTCCTATGACTCAATCATCTCCGCACCGAATAATTGAAAGTTCTTCATTATTGTTTTGTTTTTCGAAACATCCTTGCCCACAAAATGCTTCGTATTAAGGGGTCTACATTTGCTTTTCTGAAGCAGTCAATGTCTGGCAGTTATGTAATTAAATAGTGACGGATGAAAACATGGTTCAACTATTTCGCTTATAAATTTATGGACGTCCCAATGTCCACCCATGCTGGCTATAATCGGCGATTTCACAAAGCCTTAGACTTTTCCCTTTCCCTATTTGAGGAACGTATTGTAGAACCATTGCTCCATTTTTTGCTCTGGATCGAGAATTTCCTTAGCAACCCAACCAGCATCTTCTATAGCCAGACCTATATCTGCTGTTTGACTTACTATCGGGATTTCCGACATTCCTATCCCTTCAAGTACTCCTCGGCGTATATTACCTTGACTGATCTCAGTAGCAACCCCATGAGATCCAGCGGTTGTGCTGAAAACTGGCGCCGCCTTCGCGACTCCGCTGGCGAGAATTGGCGCGACCGCAACGACGACTTTCAAAGCTTTGCTTTTCACGATCTTCTCAACTGTCGGGCTATTTGCAGCGGCGCTCACGAGTGCTTTGGACTTGGCTATCTTATCTTTCATGTAATTTGTGGCCTTTTGGTAACGATCACGAGTAGTCACTACAGGGCTCACGCGTTCTCGGGCCGCCTTTTCAGTTAAGTTGGTAGCTGAGTCTACCCACTCCTTCTTAACTTCATTCGCTATATCCCGAATGCCTGGAAGAGCTTTGGTCGAAGACGCACCTTTGTTGCTATCGTGCAAAGCGATTAGCACCTTTCCTTTTGGATTTGGTGCAACTTTGCCATTTGCTTCGAGTTCCTGAAGCTGATTTTTCACTTGCTCCAGGCTGTTTTCAATATCTTGGCGAACATATGCAGGATTTTTATTGCTTGGGGAATTCACGTGACGAGCCTTCAATTCGACGACTAATTTTGGTTTTTCTGCTTTAGGAGTTTTCTTGACTTCGTCAGGAATGATTTTTCGTTCGGGTGTTACGCCCTTTTGATAATCAACCTCGATAGGTTCAAGGCCTTTCATCTGTCGCAACTCATTTGCCAGCTCTCCATGTTTCTCACTTGCAGCTTCAAAGCTCTTACCAAGACGAGCGTGTTTTGCTGCACGACCAGTTGGGTCTGTAAAATTCGTCGGACTTAATTTAACGTACGTAAATGGATTGGAGCCATCGACAAAAAGATCATTATCTACTCCAATCCACCTGCCTATCCAAGCCGCATAATACCGTTCCACATGGTAGTACAGCCCTGTTTCATTATCCCGCTCCTTACCAGTATACCGATATCGCTTCGGGGTCTCAGTCTGGTTTCGCACTGCCCCATAGGTTGTGTTCCCGTAGGGTGCATATTCCTCATAGGAGATAATCTGGGCTTGATAGTCCAACTCCAGGCTAGCAGAACCAAGATGGTTGCCGAACTGATAACGAATTAGGGGATTAGGGACTTGGGCTTCGCAATCTATTGTTTTGGTCTCGACAAGCGCGATGCGCTGGTTTTCATCCATGATGTGCAGCGTTTCACGCTCCAACTTGATGTCATTGCCATTACCATTGTAAGTGCGATAGATCTCGAATCCGCCCAGGTAGACCCGCTCTTCCTTGCGTGTCCCGGTATCGCGCTCGGTGACTTTCCGCACACGCTGACCGCCGGCATCATACACGTAATAAGTTGTCTCCGGCACTTTATCGGGCGGTGGTGTCCCATTGACAACCTGACGCGACGTTGCGTTCAACTGATCTTTGAAATCCCACTCCATTAATGACAGATGCGGCATGGTTATCATGTTGCCGTGGGCGTCGTATTCGTATTTCTCCGCATAGACAGGTGCCGCCGAATATTGGGTGGGGCACTGGTCGTTGGGATTATGGGGGTCGGTTGGGTTGCCCGTGCTGAGCAACCGATTGCTGTCGAGTGCATACTGGTAGCAACGTTGCCAGCCGGAATTCGCCGGGTCCATGCCGGTATGTTTCATGGAAAGAATATTGCCCACTGCGTCGTACACGTATTGCTCCGTATACCTGCCCATTGCATTGCCATCGCCGGGATGATTCAACCGCGTGTGGAAGCTGTTAAAGGCATCGGGCGGAGTTGGCGAATTGGGCTGTCCACCGGTTTGGCCCAGATGTTCGCGGCCCGTGGCTTTAATCAACCGGTAGAGGGCATCATAGGTATAGTCATTGCTCGGCTCGACACGCTTGTTACGGAAAAAGATGGTTTGCTGGGCATCGTCCTGAATGTGGGTGATATTTCCCACGGGGTCATAGGCGTAGGACAGGTCCTGAAGCACGCAGCGCTGGTTCTGAAGGCCGAGGCAATCCGCGGGCGGGTCCTGGCACTGACGGGGCTCCCGGCGGGGAATGCAATCTACTGCGGTTTGTATTCCCCGAGTCGTGCGCAGATGGCTGAGACGGAAGGTCTCGGGGTCGTAACTGTAGAGGGTCCGGACTTCCTTGCGGCCCGGCAGCGCGCCGCAACCGTACTCTATGAGCGTGCGTTGCCCCTTGGCATCATAGTCGATATTGGTGACAAAGAGGGTCCATTTCAGGTCGCCGTTCGGGTCCTTTTCATTCCGCAGATTGGCGTCCACCCGTTCCAGAAGATTCGCCTCGTTGTAGCCGATCCGAATGACGCTGGGCTTCATGGCGGGGGTGTTTGGCGTGGTTTGCATGACCGGGCGGTTAAGCGCATCGTAGGTGGTGGCGCTGCTGAATATCTCTTTTTCCAGTTCGGGGTCCCGGGACCAGTCGGGAATTTCCTTGAATTTACCGATTAATTGGCGGGTACTACGCAGCAGGTTGCCTTTGAAATCGAAAGCTTCCTCCGTCTCCGTATCCGGATTACGCCCCAAGTTAATAATGATGCCCGCGCTATCACAGTGTTTGTAGAGCTTGCCGCGCAGGTTCAACGCTTTTGCATTGGCATCGGTCAAACCACTTCCGGGCGAATCGCCGTAAACAAGTTTTTCGAACTGGATCAGCCGAGTTGTATCTTCCAGATCGGCGCCTTTAACAAAGGACCCCGTGGGGCGGTGCAGCTTGTCGTACTCGGTGCGGAATATATGACCCCGGCTGTCCCAGGAGAACATCGGTTTGCCGGCGGCATCGTTCAGGGTCCAGCGGTCTCCGGCATCCATGCTGTGTTGGAAGAGGAGGTTGCCTGCGATGTCATAACAGGGAACGTATCCGGTATTTGGGATGTGGGCTTGGGTGTTCGGCTCCGGTGGTTGGATGTATTGCATTACGAGATTTTGGCGGGCATCCCGAATCCACAGCGGCTTTCCCTCTGCGTCGAGCCTGGTGAAGGTAAGATACTTCTCGTCCTGCAACTCACCGGCTGTGTTCCGCACACGGTTATGCGCAATGGAAATCACCTCGCGGCCGAGGCTGTCGAGAATTGTCAGGGCTGGGGTGCTGGCATGTTCAGCGGCCAGTTGTGCGGCGCGGTTATCCTCCGCGGAGGCGTCTGCGGCCGTTTTGCGCTTGAACCAAATGTTTTCCGGTTCTTTGACGGTATCGTTCTGATCAAAGGTTCGGACATGCCAGGGGGAAAACTCGACGCGGCTGTAGCTGCCATCGGGCATCTCGGTGCGCACGGTGCGGCCCGCGGCATCGTAGTAAATAACCGGCGTAACGCCTTCCTCCTTCGGGTCCTCAAAACAATGGCCCACGGTGGGAAGACTGAAGTAGGGTTCGAATTGTTTGACCGGTTTGCCTTTGTTGTTGAGGATGGTTTTTCCGCCGGCGACCCAGCGCAGGGGGTTGCCTTTTGTTTCGGGTTCGGCCTGAATTTTCTTGACTATCACCGTTCCCATGCCGTCCGAATACTCAAAGGCGGCTTGTAGCGGGCTTTGACCGCCGGATGCGACATGCTGCTCGCGCAAAAGACCGCAGGCGCAGGCGGGGTGAGCGGCCCAGGTTGTCTTTCCGTTCTCAATGACATCACCGAAATAATACACGTGGCGGGCCGTGGCATTGCCGAGCCAGGTGCGGTCCAGAGCCTCGTTAAGATTCGGGGTGGTGAAGAATGACGCAATATCGGCTGGTTGCGGGTTGGCCAGGGCAGCGGTGTAGCCTGCCAGATTGTCGCCTTCATTGCCTTTGCCTTTCAGTGCCATGGCCACAGGCAGGCCCAACACATCAAAGAAGACCTCGGACAGGTTGTCATTCATATCTTGCATTGCCGCCGGCGCCAGAACGCGGAAGTCAAATTTCATAACAGAGGTGGTATTGCCTGTCGCATCCGTGCTGGAAGCCACGAACAGATCTCGCCTGTCGTATTTCAAGCTGGTGACATTGCCGAAAGGATCCGTATAGCGTGTCGGCAGATAGAAGTGTTTGGCGGCCTCCGGTTCAAAGCAGGTAATACCGGAAGGAATCCAGTATTGCCCGGCAAGCTCTTCAGCCGGTATGGGGGGGGCAAAGTGAGCAATGAGATCTGCTCCGTTGCGATATCCGCTGACGAAGGATTTGGAGAGATGGGTCCCAATTTCAGATGTAAACTTGTCATTAAAAACTGCTTTGAGCAGGTCCTCAGTGAGCGCCAGTTTGTAGGTTTCATAAGGCAAACCCAGCCGACCCAACTGGCCGAAGTCGAGTGGCGCTTTTAGGGCCTCATTATCAGCCGGATTATCTTTGAAAAACAGCATTCGCAGGTGCTCGACTATGCGTTTTTCCGGTTCGGTTCTGTTGGGCAATTGGTGATAAGGAATCTCCAGGACCGGCATGAGTTCATTGTCAGGGGCCGGGTTAGGGTTAGGGTTTGGATCAGGTTGATGCACCAGGCTGAGCCGGTAACGGCGCAATTCATCCAGGGTGAAATAGAAATTATCGCGCGTATCGGGGTTGCCTTGGTTATCCGCGTCTTCAGGGCCGATACCGGTCAACTCATAGGTCAGAACCTCACAGGGGACGCGTAATCGATGATTCTCATTGTCATCAACATCATCCGTGAAGCGGTTTTCGGTGTATGCAAGATGACGTTCTTTTTGTACCTCCGCGATCAGTTTTTCCGCGCCGGATGGGAGTGTGTCGTCAATATGGTTGCCGAGACGTGGGTATACCACGGCGACCGACTGCAAGACATTGGCATACTCATCCACCTTGAGGTTCAGCGTATGCGCAATACGCGGATCCGGTTGCACCTTGTCTTGGGTCAGGTCCAACTCGTAATGGTATGTAATGGCCTCGCTTTCGGCCGCCAGAAAGACCGCGTGCGGGTTAAAGGCTTTCGGCTGAAGGCGGCGAAGGTGGCAATTATGGTAGGCGGTGGTGAATAATTTGACCGGCAGGTGCTGGTCTCGCTCCAGTGCGTCAACATCCAATTCATAGACTTCCTGGCGCAGCATCATGCCCTTGCAGGCGCGCATGGCCTCCCGCCATTCTTCAGGACTGAGAGCTTCCTCCTCCTTGCACGGTTCAGCCAAATCCGGTTCCGGCAAGATGTTTTCCTGAAAAGCCCCCAGGACGTTGACTTCGTCCGGGCGTAACGCTTCGAACCCGTGCGGAAAATATTCATGTTCGAAATGCGATAGTATCTTCGCCCGGTCAAGCGAGGCGCCGGTATGATACCAGGTTACGGTCTTGACAGGTGGCTGAAAAAGGGCTTTGTCCCCGGTTATGTAGGGACTTTCGGAGTTGCCTTTTTCGAATGTGCCATAGGACTCGCAATCCACCTGCTCGACACGGCCGAACCCTCGAAACTCGCGCTCGATCCCGTCAAAATAGCCATGATGATAGGAATACGTGCTTGAAAAGGAGGTTCCCCGCCATTTATCCGAAATGGTGACTTTCTCGACGCAATGCACCGGAAACGGCAGCCGCGTGACCCAGGGGTTGCCGTCGAGTTTGTCCTGGAGGTAAAACTTCGTCGAGGGGGCGTACTGTACCACCGTTTCGGCGCCGAGGTTGTTGATGGTTTTCACCAGCAGGTGCGGCTTTTGATCGCCCATCAGATTGACATATTTCATCGGTCGCGCCGCATCGGCCGGCAGGGGGGAAGACCAGACCAGGCAGGCCGTGCCGTTGCCCAAAAGATCGGTGGGCGCAATGCTGACCAGATTGTCGATTCGGGGGAAGGCGTTCAGGGGCAGCGCCTGACTCCAACTGTTGCCGGACTGATTGAAGTAAAGGCGAACGCCCTCGCGGTGCAGATAGAAGATGTCGGTGGTGCCGCTGCCGTCAATATCGGCCAGGCGGATGCGTTTCTGATCAAACTGGTCCGGAGTGTCGAACCGGGGCGCATTATCCATGGTGACCTTCGGCCCGAAGCGGCAGTAGCCAAGATTCGGCCAGTAGCAGACCTCCCCGTTCCGGATGCGAACGAGATCGGTAAAACCGTCGCCGCTGAGATCCGCGAGATAGACGGACTGCGTGCCGTCGGCAAAAACGAGACGCGGCCCCTTCTCTTCATCCAGCGCCTGAGCGACTCGCCGGGCCGGGCCGAAGCCTTCTTCGGCAAGAGAGGCGTGCCAGACAAAGGCGTCATCCTCGGTAATGAGCACATCGGCGTGACCGTCACCGTCCAGATCGACGAATTTAAGGTCCGGATCGCGCATATTGCGGTTGAGACGCGACGTGAAAGGACGAAACGACTGCCAGCCTTCGGCCTCGTCGTGCTCGTAAAGCCCCGGCGCGGGGCCTTCCATCACCACGACGTCGGGCAGTCCGTCTCCGGCGAGATCCATGAACTGGGCACCCCCTGCCAGGGCGATGTTGGGTTTGCCGGCGACACGTTCCAGCGGCCCGAACTCGACGGGGCGCTCGCTCGCGGGGCTGAGGTTTCGCTTGTAGAACCAGGCATCCGCCTGCTCGGTAAGGATGCCGGGAATGCCTTCTCCGTGCAGATCGGCCCACTGGTAGATGGCGCCGTCGACGCCGATGGGCAGGTTCTCCAGGCTGGCCGGATCGACATCCGCCACCGCTTTCTGAACGATGGGTTGCGTGTATTCGAATTCGATAGGTGGCAAACTGCGCTTCAGATAACCGCCGTTATTGCGGTGATAGCCTGTCTGGGTGACGGCGCGTAAAAAGGTGTAGACAGGGGTGCTCACGTCGTTGGGGTCTTGGGGGTCGCAGTAGGTGAAGTCGGTGGAGCGCACGAGGCAGTCTTTTTCGACCCCCGCCTCGCTGTCGAAGTGATGGAACATCAGCACCCGTTTGCAGAGGCGAGTCGTTCGCACCTCAAAACCGGCGCGGTAGGTGGAAAACGGATCGATGCGGAAATTCCATTTGCCTGCGTCGTTTGGCAGTGGGGTTTCGGCGTCGTGTTCGCCGTAGTCGAGGACCACCTCGAACATCCAGTCGGTGCCCTCGATTTGATTGTCGGAAAGGAAGCAGGGCCGCAGCTCGTTTTCATCCAGCAGGGGGGCCTGGTTGCCATAGCGGATGTATTTGAGGTAGCGATTGGGGGTCCGACGTGGATCGTCACCGTCGCCCCGGTTTCGTTCGTGGGCCTTGCTCGCAACGACCCCATCGCCGTTCTCCTGCTTGTATTTATAGAGGATCGCATTCCCCTTATCGTCGCGGGTCTCGCAGATGAGCCAGCTGAAGATCCGGGTTGGCTTTGCGTTGTCGATATTGCCAGAGCCGGGAATTTCGGCAGGATCGAATATCCGCGAGTTGTTATCCTTGCCGTAAAGGGTTGCGATGTTGTCTTTCGAGATGGATCGCCAGTGAATCTCGCCCGTTGCGTTCTTCGTCCAGCGCTCGATTCTCGCGAATAAGCCCTCGATGCGGGGACGGTAGTACCGCACGGTGTAGGGGGTGTCACCAACTATTCGTGGTTCCTCGCGAATGACATGGTTGCCGTCCTTAAATTCCCAGTTGCCGTCAGCCATTTTTTTGAACTCCGGTACCAGGTCTTCGGCCCCGGAAAGGATGTAACCATCGGACTCCTCGGCATCCCGGTACTGCGGCAGCCCCTTATCCGTCTTTCGCGTGATGGCGGGAAGGGGAAGGCTCCAGCCGAAGCCGAAAGGCCCGTTTCCCGCGCCGGAGTCATAAGACAGGGAAAGTTGGGGTCCAAAGCCTGAACGGCCGGGGCTCGTGGCAATGGGGACGGTCATGGCGCCGGTGCCGGTTACGGGGTTCGCGGCAAACTTTTCGCCCATGCCGCGGATGGCGCCTCCTCCCTTGGGAAGGGCGATGGAGGGCACTGCCGGTTTCTGCTCGCCGTCAGGCGGAGCCGCTGTTTTCTCAGGTGAAGCCATACCTCATCTCCTTACAGCCTCTCTTTGCATGCCTGTAGCAGTTATCTGTCCGCCCTAAACAGAAAAAATCGCCTTTAAGTCTGAATTGAAACAGAGGGTTGCCGCATGGTAACCGCTCTTTGATTCGGATAGTGTCACTGTTAAAAATAACGCAAGGCGTTAACGAGTGGTGCTGAGTGGAGCTGCTTGTTACTTAGCAGTGCCGGGTGTTACCGAATGGTGCGGCTATTTGCCATGAGCCGTATCGATGGGGCGTTATGATGTGGAGCGATCATAAAAACGGCGGTCGAATGAATGGAACCATTCCAGCAAATATCCACAGCATGAAACAGTTACTAAATTACCGTTTTCTTACTTTGCTTCCTCGCTTATAGAAGGGCACTTCCCCAAAATCAAGAAAAAAATACCGGAAGTTTTCGATGAAAGCCGTTTTCCCCCGCGCTTAATCTTTTCCTACGATGGATTAGCGTTCACCAGACCAGCTCCACCCCGTATTCCGTCATGATCTTGTCTTTGCCGATAATAGGAACCTTTTCCTTTATCGCCGTAGCTACCAGCAGCCGATCAAATGGGTCCCGGTGGATCAGCGGCAGGGTCGCGGCGGAAATGGCGGATTCAAATCCAATGGCAAGCGGAGTGAGGGATAGCGCCTGAATGACCTGGGGAATAAAGAACATTGGTGCTTCCGGAAGCTCTATTCGGTTCAGCTTCCAAAGGAGAGCACATTCCCAGCCGCTGGCGGCGCTGAGCAGGAGTTCGTTTTCAGGTTGAATGACAATTTCCGCCACCGTTTCGGGCAATTTGTCCGGATCGGCGGCGAGCCAGAGAAAGGTATGGGTGTCAAGCAAATATTTCACAGCTTTTCCGGCCAGAAAGCGTCAAGAACATCCCGCGGCAGAGGCGCTGACAGGTCATCGTGGAGGATTATTTTATTTTTAAACATGCCAAGCGGCCGGGACTTGCGTTCCTGCTGGACGGGTACCAGCTTGACGAGCGGTTGCCCCGCTTTGGTGATGATAACCTCTTCACCGGCCAGGACCGCGGGGATCAGCTTGGATAAATGGGTTTTTGCTTCATGGATTCCGACAAGCATCTTCAATCTCCCGATAGGTTAGTTTATGGCAAGACTAATTCTTGTTTCAGGCAATGTCAATACGGAAAAAGATTCCGTTAACGACATAGCGTGACAGAAGAACCACGAGAAAATTATTGACAATTAAATTGAATGTTTGTAAAACACGTTCATTCTTTGTAACGAGTCACTTTTTGTAAAATCCGTTCACTTTTTGTAACCAATACTCACTTTTTGTAAAATTCGTTCACTTTTTTTGATAATTCGTTTTTGATGTTGCTGGATTATTCCGGGGGAGTTTGCTCAATGGTTATTGCAAGCACCGACGCAGCCCAAAACAACGTTACGGAATCCTTCCGTCTTGCGGCGGACGGTCCACGGTGGAATTGAAAGCGGCCTTGATCATCGTACCGGCCACGCCAGGATATTTTTTCCAGACCGGCAGGAACCCGCTATCGCTCAAACAGCCTGCTGCTCTTTCAAAAACACCCTGGCGCGGCCTCGCTGCCGTGGGAAATTGGCCGAAACGATGATCAAGGTCTTGAAAGCCGATAAGGTGGGTATTTGCCGTTTTTTTTTGGCAAGGGGTATGGAGTCCCTTGTTGAACCATGATCTCGACCGGGAACTCAAACAATCTACTTTTCAAAAGGGGGATGTGGCGATGAAGAAAGAAGAGACGAAAACGATCGGAAAGAAACAAAAAGAAGAGAAAATCGGCCGGCGAAGGTTCATGAAGACGGCGGCGGCGGCCGGCGTGGCCGGTGTGGCGGCCACGGCCGGTTTCCCGATGATTCTCAAGGCGGAAGGGCCGATTACCATGCGCTGGCAAAGTACCTGGCCGACCAAGGACATTTTTCACGAGTATGCACTCGATTTTGCCAAGAAGGTGAATGACATGACCGGCGGGGATCTAAAGATCGAGGTGCTGCCTGCAGGTTCAGTGGTGCCGGCCTTCAACCTGCTGGATGCGGTTTCCAAGGGGACACTCGACGGCGGCCACGGTGTTATGGTTTATCACTACGGCAAGCAGAATGCCTTGGCGCTGTGGGGGTCTGGTCCCGGGTACGCCATGGATGCCAACATGCTGCTGGCCTGGCATAAGTACGGCGGCGGCAAGGAACTGTTGGCAAAGATATACGAATCCATCGGTGCCAATGTCGTTTCTTTCCCATACGGGCCGATGGCAACTCAGCCGCTCGGTTGGTTCAAGAAGCCGATCACCAAGATGGCCGATTTCAAGGGGATGAAGTTCCGCACCGTGGGGATCTCGATAGACGTGTTCAACGGCCTGGGCGCGGCGGTCAATGCGCTGCCCGGCGGCGAGATCGTGCCGGCGTTGGATCGCGGTTTGCTGGACGGGGCAGAGTTCAACAACGCCTCCTCCGATCGCCTGCTCGGTTTCCCCGATGTTTCGAAGGTATGCATGCTTCAAAGTTACCACCAGAACGCCGAGAGCTTCGAGATTCTGTTCAACAAGCCAAAGTTCGACGCCCTTCCGGATAAGATGAAGGCCATCATTGAGAACGCAGTTGAGGCCGCCTCGGCCGATTTGTGGTGGAAGTCGTGCGACCGCTACTCACAAGACTACATCGATATGCAGGAAAAGGACAAAGTCAAGTTCTACAAAACCCCGGATGCGATTCTGCAGGGAGAGCTCGTGGCTTATGACGAGGCCGTTAAAAAGAAAGAGGCTGTAAACCCGCTGTTCAAAGAGGTCATGGAATCGCAGCGGAAATTCGCCGAACGCGCGGTTAAGTGGGATATGGATTACAATGTCAACCGGCGCATGGCTTACAACCACTATTTCGGTGCCAAGAAGACCGAAGCCAAGAAAACCTGAAATTTTTTTGAGCATTACCCATTAGCCGTCCGGGTGCCGACCGTGCCCGGATGGCTCAATTTTGGATAGGATTGACGATGCAAAGATTGCTGTTGTCCATTGACAAAATCAGCACATTTGTTGGGAAAGTCTTCTCCTGGCTCATCGTGTCGCTCACCCTGCTCATCACCTATGAGGTGTTTTCGCGCTACGCGCTCGACGCCCCTCACGACTGGGCTTTCGACGGCATGATCCAGATGTACGGCATGTTGTTCATGATGTCGGGAGCCTACACCCTCTCAAAAAACGGGCATGTTCGCGGCGATGTCCTCTACGGCTTTTTTCCGGCGCGGCTGCAGGCAGGTCTCGATCTGACGCTCTATTTCGTGTTCTTTCTTCCCGGGGTAATCGCCCTTTGCTGGGCCGGCTTCATCTATGCCGGCGATTCCTGGCGGATACTGGAGCACTCGGGCATCACTGCCGACGGCCCGCCCGTATATCAGTTCAAGTCCGTCATTCCGGTGGCGGGGGCGTTTCTGCTCGTGCAGGGCATGGTTGAAATTATCCGCTGTGTCATTTGCCTTAAAGAGGGCCGGTGGCCCTCGCGCCAGGAGGACGTCGAGGAGGTCGATGTCGCAAAACTCAAGGAGCAGATGCATGTGAAGGACGAGGATATTGCAAAGCTCGATGCGTTTCTGACCGCCAAGAAAGGGAGCGACAAATGAGAAAAGAAGCCTGGTTCGGACTCTCTATCATGGCCGCGGTTGTGATCGCACTCTTTGTCCTGATGCCCCCGCCGGGGCAGATAACCAACGGCCACCTGGGCCTTTTGATGCTCGCGCTGATCGTCGTGGCGATCATGCTTGGTTTTCCCACGGCGTTTACGCTGATGGGCCTGGGGACGATGTTTACCTGGTTTGCCTATAACAGCGTGGACCCGTCGCTTGCGGTCCAGCAGACGCTCGATTTGATGGTGCAGCGCGCCTATTGGGTCATGAGTAACGACGTTTTGATTTCGGTGCCACTTTTCGTATTTCTGGGGTATCTGGTCGAGCGCGCCAATCTGATCGAAAGGCTTTTTAAGAGCCTGCACCTGGCGACCACGCGTATTCCCGGGTCGCTCGCCGTTGCTACGGTCGTCACCTGCGCGATCTTTGCCACCGCTTCAGGGATTATCGGCGCGGTCGTCACGCTGATGGGCCTGCTCGCCTTTCCGGCGATGTTAAAGGCGGGATACGGCATCAGGCTCGCGGCGGGGGCCGTGACGGCGGGAGGCACCCTCGGCATCCTGATTCCGCCGTCGGTCCTGCTGATTCTCTATGGTGCCACCGCCGGGGTCTCGGTGATGCAGCTTTATGCCGGTGCCTTCTTCCCCGGCCTCATGCTGGCCGGATTGTACATCGGTTACATAATCGTTTATGCGAAGATCAAGCCCAGCATCGCTCCGCCGCTTTCCGCGGAGGAGAAACACGTGCCGCTTCCCAAATTCGCGGAGATTATCACCAAAACCGGGAATAACAACGTTATCTTAGGGCTGCTCGGCGCGATGAAAGGGAAACACAACGTCGATGTCCCGATGCGCACCTTGCTAAGCCACATGGTCATCGCTTTGCTCCCGGCGCTGGCGGCGGCGCTGCTTATGGGGTCGATCTATCTCAGTGTGACGGCGCCGACGGTAGTAGATACCACCGGCTTGCAGGAAATGGGCGCTGTGGCGACGACGGATATCGTCGAATCTGATGCCGGAGGCTTGCAGGAACCGGAGGAAGCCGGAGGTTTGCAGGAGCCGGAAGAAGCGGGAGTCCTGCCGGAGTCGCCGGCAGAGCCCGATTCGGAGGCGCCGGTTGCCTCCAACGCCGCGACCGAAAGCCCGAAAGCGCCCGCCGAGGCCCAGCCGGAAGCGGCGGTTGCCGGGGCACCCCCCCCCATCGAGCGCCTGCCCGCTCCGAAGGGGTACTGGATCGCGCTGGGGATCTGCATAGTGAGTCTCGCAATTTTTTATGCGATTTTCAGTTTCGTTCGTCTTGAAATCTTCAAGATGCTGCTGGGGTCTTTTTTCCCGCTGGCGATACTGATTCTCGGCGTCCTCGGCTCCATCATTTTGGGGCTCGCAACGCCGACAGAGGCTGCGGCAATGGGATCATTCGGAGGCCTTATCCTGGCAATTGCCTACGGGCGATTCAATCTGACGATGCTCAAAGAAGCGGTCTTTCTCACCGCCAAGACTTCGGCCATGGTTTGCTGGCTCTTTGTCGGCTCGGGTATTTTCGCCGGCGCGTTCGCGCTCCTCGGCGGCCAGGAGATCATCAATGCATGGGTCCAGTCACTCAACATGACGCCGGTGCAGTTCATGCTGCTGGCGCAGGTCATTATCTTTCTTCTGGGCTGGCCGCTGGAGTGGACGGAGATCATCGTCATCTTCATGCCGATTTTCCTCCCGCTTCTGACGCACTTCGACATCAATCCGCTCTTTTTTGGCCTCCTCGTGGCGCTGAACCTTCAGACGGCATTTCTCTCGCCGCCGGTGGCGATGGCGGCTTTCTATCTCAAGGGCGTGTCGCCGTCTCATGTGACGCTGAACCAGATCTTCCTGGGAATGATGCCGTTCATGGCGATTCAGGTGGTGGCCATATTCCTGCTGTACATGTTCCCGGCGATCGGGTTATGGCTGCCGGGTCTGGTATATGGTCACTGAGGGGGAGGTACTCCCCGAAACGGCATTGCGGATGATTTCCGAGGGATGTTTTCGGTGGAGCAGAATATTTTTCGGTGGAGACGGAGTATACGGAGGTGTGGGGTATGAAACCCAAGGTGCTGGTTACCCGGGAGATTTTTGATGATGTGCTGGAATACCTTTCTCAGTATTTTGAGGTAGAGTCCAATCAGGCGGATGTGCCGATGAACGCGGAAACCCTGACCGCGGCACTTTCCGGCAAACAGGGCGCCATGATCACGCTTTCGGACCGGATCGATGCAAAGGTGCTGGCCGGCTGCCCCAAATTAAAAGCCGTGTGCAATGTCGCCGTGGGGTTCAACAATATCGATGTCGAGGCCTGCTCCCGGGCCGGCGTCATGGTCACCAATACGCCCGGCGTTCTGGATGACAGCACCGCCGATTTCACCTGGGCGCTGATTCTGGCAACGGCCCGGCGGGTGGTGGAATCCGATGCCCATCTGCGCGCCGGCCAGTGGAAAGGCTGGCACCTCAAGCAGTTTCTCGGCATCGACGTGCACCATGCCACGCTGGGTATTCTCGGCTTTGGCCGGATCGGTCGAAAGGTGGCGCGCCGGGCTCTGGGTTTCGACATGAAGGTTCTGTATCACAGCACCCGCCCGGCCGCTTCCGATATTGAGCAATCCTGCAACGCCACCTTCGTGAGAAGGGAGGCGCTTTTTGCTGAAGCCGACATCCTCAGCCTTCATGTGCCCTATTCACCGGCAACTCACCATTTGATTGGTGGCCCGGAACTGGCCATGATGAAACCGGGCGCCATTTTAATCAATGCCGCTCGCGGTGGCGTCGTGGATGATGCGGCCCTGGTGGCCGCATTGAAAAGCGGCCGGCCGGCCGGCGCCGGACTGGACGTTTTTGAAAACGAACCGGCCCTGCACCCAGCCCTGGTAGAGATGAAAAACGTGGTTCTCACGCCTCACATTGCCAGTTCCTCGGCGGCAACGCGCCATGCGATGGCGATGCTGGCCGCCCGCAACCTGGTGGCGGCTTTGACGACGGGAAAACCGCCCAACCTGCTGAATCCGGTACCGACGAGTGTCGGCTCCGGCCAATAGGTGGCTCGCCATGGACACGACCGAGCTGTACAGACTGGGGCTGCGGGAAGCGGCCGATTCCATCCGCAAGGGCACTTTGAGCAGTGAAGATCTCACGCGTGCGCTTTTGGAACGGATTCGGGCACATGAAGACCGGGTCGGCGCCTTTCAGTGGATCGATGCCGCCAGATCTTTGGATCTCGCCTGCAGGGCCGATGAGAAACGCCGGTCCGGCGCAGGGGCGCCTCTGGGTCCCCTTCACGGTATCGGCATCGGGATCAAGGACATCGTGGAAACCCAGGGCATTCCCACCACCATGGGGTCCCCTATATTTGAGGGGTTTCTTCCCGATCGCTCGGCTTCGGTGGTACGGCGCCTGGAGGCCGCGGGCGCTTTTGTATTCGGTAAGACCGTCACGTCGGAATTCGCCTACTTTACTCCCGGGAAGACCCGCAACCCCTGGAACATCGCCCATACGCCAGGTGGATCCTCCAGCGGATCGGCCGCCGCGGTGGCCATGGGATTTGTTCCCGGAGCGATCGGCACTCAGACCAACGGGTCGGTGATTCGTCCCGCCGCTTTTTGCGGTATCGTGGGGTACAAACCGAGCACTGGTCTTATCTCCTTGGAGGGTATCCATCCTTTTAGCCCCAGCCTCGATCAGGTGGGCGTGTTCACCCGTAGCGTTCCCGACGCTGCCCTGCTGGCAGCGGTACTGGAGAATAAAGAACCGGGCACCGGTAGTGACGGCCGCATCGGGGTTGTACTTCCGGTGGGTGAGTGTCTCCCGGCAAGCCCCCCGCGTTTGGCTGCGGTGCGTTCCCCGGTTTGGCATTTGGCGGATGCAACCGTTCGGGACCATTTTTTGGCGCTGGTGGAACGGTTGCGCACCGCCGGCGCCATCGTGGAAGAAAGGGAATTGCCGAAGGCTTTTGAGCGCGCCCATGCTGTTCACCACACCATTATGGTCGCCGAGGGGGCAAGTGTCTTTGCGGAGTTGCAGCGTCACCAGCGGGGGCGGATCAGCGGGCGTCTCAACGCGCTGATCGATGAGGGGAGGGGCATCGGCCGGGCCTCCCTGAGCCAGGCGCTGGTGCAACGGGATCAATTGGCAGAAGATATGGATGCCTTTTTGAGCCGGTTTGACGCCATCATTACGCCGCCGGCTCCCGGTGAGGCGCCGGCGGATCTCTCACAGACCGGCGACCCGGCTTTTTGCACCATCTGGTCTCTCTGCGGAGTCCCCGCCATTACCATTCCTGCGGGCGAGGGCCCCCAGGGGCTACCCTTCGGGCTGCAACTCATCGGTTCGCGACTTGCCGATCATCACCTCCTCTCCATAGCCCACTGGTGTGATGAAATAATCGGATGGCCTAAGCGGATTGCCGGGTAGGGCAGGATGATCCACGGTCTGTTTGTTTCTCCATCAGCAGATGATGCAGGATAACGCCGTATTGATCTTCAAGAATACACACTTTTAACCCCAACTCTTGAGACATGCCTGCTTTTCCCTTACTGACCCATTCGGTTGGGAAATGAACGTTGGCTTCGATCACAATGGAATCGCAACGTCCAAAAAGATTTGATTCTTTTTCCCAATATGCCCCGCCCGGTTTCGAGATCCAAATGGTTCGCCAGGTTCATTGCTTCCTGTGTCTGCAAAACGACATTATCCTTTGCGTTTCAATGATTTTATCGAATTGAAAGTTTTTTTCAAAATCAATTGAAAAAAAATTTCAAATTTCCAGAGCCGCTTTTATGTAACTAATTAATAAAAAACAAAGAAAAGTATGGCATAGGACTTGCTCTCCTGCTCAAGGCATTAACCCTCGAAAATTCAAAACAATTAAGTAAAATGAGTGCAAGGAATTCCGAGGTTATCGACAAGTTGGTAATAGTTTAACTTAAATTTGAGGAGGAATATTGTGGCAATCGTACCGAACAAAATATCAACATGGCAGATGGTTCAACCAACGACGTTCAACCGTGAAACCAAGGAAACCACACAGGGAAAGCTATTGAAGACCGAAATTCCGATTCCGGATCTCAAGGATGGAGAAGTCCTCGTTGAAGTGGCTGGTTGCGGCGTATGTCATACGGACATGGGCTATTTTTATGACGGTGTGCCCACGGTTGTAAAACCACCCCTTACGCTGGGTCATGAGATTGCCGGCACTGTGGTAGCGGGCGATGCATCGTGGCTCGGTAAAGAAGTCATAATCCCCGCGGTACTCCCATGCAGAAAGTGCATCCTTTGTAAATCAGGCAGGGGAAACAGATGTCTGGATCAAAATATGCCCGGCAACAGCCTCGGAATATACGGCGGTTTTTCGAGTCATATTCCGGTTCCGAGCATTGATCTTTGTGAAGTAAAAAATCGTGGCGATATTCCCCTATCGCATCTGGCTGTTGTGGCCGATGCCGTGACCACCCCGTACCAGGCGGCCAAGAGGGCTGACCTGCAACCTGGAGATAATGTTATTGTCATCGGTATCACGGGCGGAGTAGGGCAGTACATGGGACAGATTGCCAAGGCTCTGGGCGCTAAAACAGTTATCGGTATTGCCCGGCACCAGGACAAACTTGAAAGAGCGCTATCATTCGGTGCCGATTTTGTTATTAATTCCACGGGGAAGGACCCGAGCGCGGTATTCAAGGAGTTCAGGGCCCTATGCAAGAGCAATGGGCAACCCAGTTCTGGTTGGAAAATATTTGAAGTGACTGGAGTTAAAGCCGGTCAGGAGATTGCGCTTAATCTGTTGACTTTTACATGCAAGCTGATCGTTGTTGGTTTCGGAGTGGCCAAGACCGAATATGCTATCGGCCGTCTGATGGTGTTTGATGCCGAACTTATCGGAACCTGGGGTTGTCTGCCGGAATATTACCCCATTGTGTTGGATATGGTCATGAGCGGTAAAATCAATATTGAATCGTTTGTGGAAACCCGACCCATGAGTTCTATCGCCGAAACGTTCGCGGAGGCACATAAGGCGCCGCCCATGAAGCGGATCGTTTTAACGCCGGATTTCTGAAACAACAGGGCTTCTCGCTGTGGAAAGACTGAGTTGTCAAGGGTGCAAGTTGCGAGTATCCAAAGGGCTTGGCCTTGATAACTCAGTTACCGACAGAATCAGGGAAGAATTGAACGGTAATCAAAGAAAGAACCAGCCAAGCGTCATGAGTTCAAATGAACATCATTAATTGTGTAAAAAGATGGAGTGTGCTATTTTACCCTTTATGAAAGCACTGTCTATATCAGAAACCGAGGCAGTGGTATCCCGATCGTTTGCGGGGTTTCAGCATGGATGCAAAGGAATTCTTTCATCAGCGCCATGAACAAATAGTCGCTGCATGGTTCGAATCGCTTTACAACGACCGATCCATTCGCTATTTCCGGGAGCCCCCTGAGGATCTGCGGAATCGCTTGAATTATGCGGCCCTTGCTTTCCGCCGAGTAATGCTAGATAACGACTGGACAGACCTTAAAGATTTCATCACCAGTATCGCCCAAAAAAGATTCAGTCAAGGATTTAAGGTATCAGAGGTACAAAAGGCCTTTGAGCTTTACCGGCAGACGCTGATCCCCCTTTTGTTTGCAGATATAGAAGCCGCGGAGTTGGAACCGGTGATGATTAAGCTTCAAGAGTGTATGATCTTTACCATCACTCACTTTTCAGAGTACTTTCAGGGAATACACGAAAATTTTCTACGCAATCATACCGAAATCCTGGAAAAAAAAATAGAGACACGTACGCGTGAGCTTGCCGAGTCCAGGCAAAAATACAAAACGCTTATAGAGGATATTAATGAGGGGTTTTTTGTCCTGTCTGAAGGTCGGGTAGCATTCGCAAATCGTTCCTTCGCTCATATGCACGGATATACACTTGATCAAATGCTTCAAACGAGTTACCTCGACTTGGTGGCGGAGGAGCATCGAGAGATGATGCGCGAGGTATACGAGTTAAATCTAAGTCATGGTCATGTGCCTGCGAGGATTGAGTTCTTGCGTCTATACAAGGATGGCAGGAAGTTGCCTACCGAAATAATGGCTAAGCGAACCCTGTTTGACAACCAGGTGGCTAATATTGGAATTTGTAGTGATATCAGTGAGCGGGTGGATTTGGAGAAAAGAACGCTGGAGGCGGAGAAGTTAAAGGCTTTAGCCAAACAAGCTTCCTCTTTAGCTCATGAGGTGAGAAATCCTCTCTCCACGGTGAAGATGAATCTGCAGTTGCTTTCCCGGGCCGAGTTGGCCCCCGAACATTATCCGCTCTTGCAGGCGAGCCTCACCGAGATAGACCAGATAGAGAGGCGAATCCAAGAGATGATGGATATCAGTTTGCCATTGAGACTATCCTATCATCCGGTAGATCTGAGGCAGTTGATCGAGCACTGCTTTAAAAGTTTGCGCCAACGATTGATTCGTAACCAGGTTAAAGCTTCTTTAAGGCTGAGTCGCCGGATTGGAAAGATAAACGTGGATCCCGACCGGTTGGAGCAGGCACTGGTCAATCTGCTTTTCAACGCAGTGGAGGCCCAGCCTTCAGGAGGCCGGGTGGTAATTTCAGCTCGGCCTTATGAAGAAAATACAGGCAGTTGGGTCGAGATATCGATTTCCGATCAAGGGCCGGGTGTGCCCAGAGAAATGCTGCCTTATCTTTTTGACCCTATGTTCAGTCAAAGGGCGATGGGAACAGGGCTGGGGCTGCACAACGTTAAAAAGATAATGGAGGCTCATGGCGGTTCGGTGCGAGCAAAGTTTAACCGACTTGGCGGCATGACCTTCTATCTCAGTTTGCCGGGTGGTTACCTATGATCACTCGGGTGCTAATCATAGATGATCAGGCTTCCCTCTTGGATTCCTTGAGGTTTTTTTTTGAACAACGTGGATGGGAGGTTTTTTGCTCTGTTACAGGGCGTGAAGGCTTGAAAATGGTCCGTAGTCTCCAACCTTCCCTGGTTATTTTGGATATCAGGCTTCCAGACATCGACGGACAGAACATCCTGGAGCAGCTTCGGAAGGAAATGCCGGCCATTCAAGTGATTATGATCACGGCCTTTCAGGACATGGAGAACACCATCCGCTGTATTAAGTTGGGGGCTTTTGATTTCATACATAAGCCTATAGATATAAACGAGCTGATCAGCGTTCTCGATCGATTGGATAAAGTCAGCCGTGCGCAGACTTCACAACTTCAATACCATCAGTCCTCCTTTGCCGGTTCTTCCGATGGAACGCCATATATTGTGGGAAAAAGCCAGGCCATGAAAGAGGTGTTCAAAACTATTGCCATGGTCTCGGACTCAAAGGTTACGGTACTCATACAGGGAGAAAGCGGTACCGGGAAAGAGCTGATCGCACGGGTCATCCACTATCAAGGTGCTCTCAAAAACCAGCCGTTCACGGTGGTGGATTGCTCCACACTGGTGGATTCGCTTACCGAGAGCCAGCTCTTCGGCTACGAAAAGGGGGCTTTTACCGGAGCGGAAATCACCCGCAAGGGAACACTGGAGCTGGCCGGGGAAGGTACTATATTATTCGATGAGATCGGCGAAATGCCGTTGCGGCTGCAAAGCAAGCTCTTACGGTTTCTGCATGAAAAGGAATATAAAAGAGTTGGAAGCAGTCAGGTTATTCATTCCGACGCCCGTTTATTGGCGGCAACAAACCTGGACTTAGCCCGGATGGCCTCGGAGGGGCAAATGCGGTCGGATCTTTTTTATCGTCTGCAAGTGGTGACTATCCACGTTCCGCCATTGCGGGATCGCGGCTCCGACATTCCCCTGTTGGCCAATTACATACTTGAAAAGATCGGACGTAAACTGGGCATACCGGTCAAAACGCTTACTTCAGGCGCGATGCAACAACTTGAGAACTACACATGGCCCGGCAATGTCAGACAACTTGAGAACAGCCTTACCAGGGCGGCTGTGTTGACAAAGTCTCTCGTATTGACCAGCGAGGATATCATAAAGGCTATATCCGGAGTTCAGGGGGCTCCGTCACAGATCGAACCTGAGATAACTTTGGCGGACCTGGAAAAGGAATATATACTTCGTGTGCTTCAAGCCAAGCGTGGGCATTTGGGAGAGGTCTGCAAATTGCTGGGAATCAGCAGGCCGACTTTGAGGGCCAAGCTTAAACAGTATGGTTGTGAATAGTTTGGCCGGAGATCGGATCGATAGTACCTCGTGAGATCACCGTTTCCACATACGATAGACCGCGAAAACCTGATCTCGATAGAGAAACCCGAAATTCCGGTTGCACATTGAGCCGCCGAAAAGGAGCAGATTTTGGTTTTAGGTCAAGGCGGGCGGCGCCAGTGGGAGCGATCCATTGAATGCTTGATCGCTTCCCACTGGGTTATCTGCCATTACGGTCTTTTGAGGTGTGCCCGATGAACGCCTTTTCATTGAATGAACCATCAAAGGCTCCCGGGGGTGAGGTCATCGGGGTTTTGTTCGATTTAATATGGTTACATTCCCCCATACGTTTCAGGCTGGGCTAAAATCCAAATTTCACATAGCCTTGAACCCGGGTGCCGTCGCCTTCACGGCCGTCCATCACTTCCCGGTCTCCATAGACTACCCCAAACGCATATTCCAGGTTGGGATTTGGTGTGTAAGTGAAAAATGTGCGTAAGGAGCGGGTCGTCTCGTTTGCATTGCGGGTCAATACGGCATCCGCGCCTTCAAAAGCGTCTTTGTCCGTTTCGGAATAGCCCACACCGGCAATAAACTTCCAGGCATCCGTTATGTGAAGTTTGGTGCCCAGGTAGGCGCCCCAAAACGGTACCAGTTCAATATCACCCGCAGCTGTCAGACCGGCGCCGCTGAGAACTCCAATACCGCCATAGCGTCCCAGGCCGTCCCCATACATCCCGCCGAAATAAAGCTTATGTTTGTTGATATCCAAATGACCGTTTATTTGGGCGCCAAAGGAGGTGGCTTCCTCGTCGTTCAATTTATATTGCTGAACAACAAATGACGGTGCGATGTGGCCCCAGCCGCCGCCGAACCAGTATTTGACGATAAGATCGGGAAGCTGCGTTTCCGCTGTCCCGGCATTGATAAAATTCGCCGCCTGAGTTCCCGAAGGGGCGCCGATAAAGCCACGATCCGGATTCTCCACGGCGACCGTAATGTTATTTCCCTTGGCAAAACTATATGTATATCGCAGCATGGTCTGACGGGCAAAGGGACTGCTGACATCACCGTTAAAATCTATTACGGGTGTAAGCCCGGGAAGGTCCATATACGTGGTCCAGGTCTGACCGGCGAGAAGGGTATGATTCCCATCCGTTATCGTCCCATAGGCATGCCGGATACGGAAAGTGTATTGGTTGGACCAGGTTTCATAGCCGCCGCCCCCGTTTACGTCCGAGGTTCCGTAAAAATCACCCTCGATATGGGTGTTGATAACCGAGGTATTGAATTTGCTCGAGGTCTTGACAAAGAGCAGACTCTCCCGGGCGATAAACCGGAAATCATCTTTCTTATCCTTCTTGCTGGCATCGTTGTCGAGTACAACGACGTACGGGTTGAAGATATCTCCCTGATACGGCGCATTGGTATTGTCGTTGAGGTTGTCTATATCATACGTGAGCATCGCTTTTAAGGCGCCGCCGACTTGAACTTCGGTCCCTTTAACATCAAACGTAAATGCAAATGCGGATGAGCCGGTCAGTAGCAAAATCAGTGCCGCAGCCATAAGCAATCCGGCAGGTTTAAAAAAAGCGCCTTGAACCAGTTTTTTCATTATAGTGTTCTCCTTTAACGTTGACGTGATTCACAAAGTTTCGACAAACACCTCATCAGAGCCATAATGCGGTTGCGAGACTCCCTATCACTAACAAAATAAGCGGTCTCGGATGGGCAGGACTATTTCTTTTCACCTCCTTTCTCCGAGAATTCGGATGATGGGCTGGAGGGATCAAAATAATTTAACAAGAGCACTTCCTCACGGGAGAGGGAAATGGCTCTCCTTTGCATTGTATTTCTTACGGCTGTGATGCTAAATAATTCTGGCAGAACTTTACAACTTCATCTCCCGGTAAGCTTTTTGCTTTGGTCTTTTTCACATAGTCATTGAATAAAGGCTTCATCTTTTCTTTCATTATTGCTCGCTCTTCCGGTGTTGCGGTAAGAATTTTGTAACCACTCTTGATGAGATGTTCTTCAGCTTCTTTATCTTGGTTATCCCATGAATTACCCTGCTTAACGATCCATTCTTCGCTCACTGCATCGAAAATGTTCTGAATGTCATTGGGAAGGCTTTCCCATTTCTTCTTGTTCATAGTGACAAAAATACTATGTGTAAAAGATAAGCCATGATTCTTAACGGTAGTTTTCAGCACCTCATCTAGTTTCCAGAATTTAAGAGGCGAAATGGGAAGCAGTACGCCATCTATTATGCCCTTGGAGAGGGCGCCATGGGCCTCAACAATCGATAAGTTTACTGGAATTGCACCCAGCATTGTTGCAATCCCCGCGGTTGCTTTTGTCGATAGCAAGCGCAGACCTTTTATGTCATCGATCTTATATACATTTTTATTGGTACTTAGAAAACCGGGGCCGTGAGCGTGGAGATAAAGGATATGAGTATTATCAAGTTCTACCGGCTCAAACCTCTTGTAATATTCATTAACCAGCTTTGTTGCCTGTAAACCGCTTGTGTAGCCAAGAGGGAAATCCAGCACTTCCGATAAAGGAAACCTGGGATTGGCGGCGGCAACTATCGATTGGTAACTCAGAACAGATTGGCCGATATCGATAATTCCCTTTTCGACGGCCTCATACACCTGCGTAGCGGGCGCCAAGGTGTTGTTGCCAAAGTAACTTATTTTCACCCTGCCATTGGTTCTCTTTTCTATTTCCTTGCACCATGCTTCACTTAGCATACCGTTTGGATGCGTTGATGAATAGAAATTTGAATACTTAAGCTCAACGACAGAATCTTCCGCGCCGGCGGGAACGGAAATCAGAATAAATAGAAAGAAAAATAATGATCTGACTATAAACATTGAATAACATGATTTTTTCACGATGCTAATTTCCTTTCTCCGATAATTTTGAGGGGGACGATAAATATTACATACCCTAACAGTGCCCGGCTTCGATTATCTTTTCCGCAAGAGCAGTGGCATTAAAGCAGATTGCCTGTAGGATGCCGGGTAGTTATACGAGACGACACGAGCCCGCAATCGGTTCGACAAGCGGGATTCCATATTTTGCGTTTTGAAAAATGCGGTACTGAGAAAGTAGAGAACATTTTCTCGAAAAACTCGACTTCCTCAGTACCCATAAAAATGATTTGATAACGCCACCTTAGTGATTACCGTCTACCGCCATTCCTGCCCACGGCAGATGCTCTGGAAAAAACTCACGGGCGTCCATTAAACTTACAGGGTCGGAGCAAAGCGGAGGACTTTGACGGATGATATTGCCTTCCGGATCGAGTATACGTAAAAAGCAGCCATGCTCATTCTCGACCAATTGCACGGTGATCTCCTTGGTCAAAGTCTGGGATAGTATTTTATCTTTATTATCTTTGCCTGTCATCCGGAATTCCCGCTGCAAAATGACTGCAGAACGATTAGTAGTAAAGAGCAGCGCCGAACTTACTTGCCCCGTAATGGAGGAATGATTCGATGCCGAAGGACGGTTGCATTCCACCGAGGAAGGCGTGGTATGCAAAGCCTTCAAAGTATCAGGTATTCTCACCGGTGAGTCTTACATGTATGGTTTCAAGCCCTTCCTGCTTCACGTTGACCCGGTACATGAGGACTAAACCTGCGCAGATAAAACTCGGGATGGCGAAAACAACAAAGTATTGACTGAATGTCATGCCCATCATTTGAAGATAACCGCCCAGGATCGGACCCACTATCGAGCCCAGCCTGCCGATGGTCAAGGCCCATCCCACACCGGTTGAGCGCACATGCGTGGGGTACACTTCTCCGCTCACCACGTGCTGGGCAATCTGCGCCCCGATTACAAATACACCGGTTGCAGCGCCGACAATGTAAAGGCTCGTGTTGCTGGAAACGATTCCGAACATCCAGATGGCAACTCCTCCCGCCAGGTAAGCCACGAGAAGACCGGATTTCCTGCCAAAACGGTCCATCAACCAACCGAGCAGAAAACCTCCGGCAGAAGCTCCAAGAGCTTGAATAAATCCGAAGCTGTAGCTCTTAACGAGAGAGAATCCGGATTTGACCAGAAGTGAGGGCAGCCAGGTAGCCAGTCCGTAAACGACCAGCAGGTTAAAAAAGTAGGTCGCCCAGATCAATAGGGTCATGAATGCCAGGCGGTGGCTGAAGAGCTCCTTGATACTGCCTGCAGGAGGGGTTGAAGGCAGGGCAAAGTGCTCCGTTTCCCAGTTCCTGGGTGAAAGCCCCGCGGCTCTCTCCATTTTGCGTATCTCTTTAACGGCCGAATTGAACTTTCCTTTTGAAACCAGAAAACGGATCGACTCGGGCAGAGCAAAAGCTAAAACGGGAAGAAAGAGGATTGGGAGGAGCCCGAACAATAAGGGCATGCGCCATCCGTAAGTGGGGATTATCAGCATGGCGGTGAGTCCCGCTACGGCCCACCCGAAAGTGAAGCCTCCGAACATCGCCGTGACGGCCTTTGCTCGGATTCGGGCCGGGGCGAACTCGGAAACCAAAGTTATGGTAAGCGGCATGGCGCCACCCATACCCAACCCGGCAAGAAATCGGAGGATGCAGAATACCTGGAAGTTAGGCGCCCAATAGGCTATGCCGCTGAAAATGGAGAAAATGGCGAGACAGATGAGGAGTCCCGTTTTCCGGCCGATTTTATCCGCAATCATGCCGAAGCCGGCCGCGCCTATCATAAGACCCAGAAAACCGTAAGAGGCTATGGAACCGGCCGTAACCGGCGTCAGGTTCCACTCTTTCATCAGTTGGGGCATGAGGTAGGCGATGATCTGCGAGTCGTAGCCATCGAAGATAAGCGTCAACCCGGCTAAGGCAAAAATCAGCGTGTGAAATCGATTGAAGCTCAAGCCGTCACACCACTGAATGATATTGGTTGAAGGCCCGTTTTGTAATATTTTCGGTTCGTTTGTCGGTTGCATTGTCATCTCCCCGTCCTGCGATTGAAAGTTATGGCCCGGGGGCTCCGGGCCGATTCGATTACCGGTGGTCCGCCCTTAAATTTCTTGAAGTTTTTCCGCGATCATTGCCCTCAGCGCCACCTTGTTCAATTTTCCGACATTGGTGAGCGGCAGGGACTCAACCAGTTCCAGGCGTTCGGGCAGCTTGAACTTGGCGATGCGCCTTTCTTCCAAAAGAAAGCGATTCAGGTCGACCAGGGACAGTTCCTTGCCGGATTTGAGCACGGCGAATACGCACAACCTCTCTCCCAACACCGGGTCCGGCATGGCTACACAGGCGCAGATATCCACCTGGGGGGCGGAAAGGATATGATTTTCGATCTCTTCCGCGCTGATTTTTTCTCCGCCTCGATTGATGCAGTCCTTCAGTCTGCCCTCCACAATGATATTTCCACTGGGATGCAGCCGTACCAGGTCACCGGACTTATAGAATCCATCGGGACTGAAAGCTTTAGCATTGTGATCCGGAGCACGGTAATATCCCCGTATGGTATGGGGTCCCCGGCACCAGAGCTCTCCCATCTCTCCCGGAGTCACATCCTGTCCGCTTGTTGTATCTACTATTTTAAATTCGTCGGCCGGAGATTGTGGGCGTCCCTGTGTCGTGAAACGCACCTCATCGGGATCATCCAGGCGAGTCCAGAGGAGCGGCCCCTCCGCCATGCCGAGGACTTGCTGAACATCGCAGTCAAGCTCCGGCTTGATGCGTAAGGCAACCTCGGGGTTGAGCTTCTGGCCACCGGTGAGGATCATTTCAAGGGACCCGATATCGTAACCGTTTCGATCCGGGTAGTTGAGCATTCCGATTATCAAAGCCGGCACCGCGGTCCAGTGGGTGGCCCGATACCTGGATATTAACTCCAATGCGGCCTCCGGGGTCGGTGAGTCACTCAATATCTCGCAGCCGCCACGCGCGGCTATTCCCATAAATCCAGGGCAGGCTATGGCGAAATTGTGCTGCTGGGGAATGGCCATTAACATGATGGTGCTTTGGTTCAGCCCGCAGACTTCCGCATTACAAAGGAAGTTGTAAACGTAATCATTGTGCGTCCTGGGTATGAGCTTCGGGATACCCGTAGTGCCGCCTGACAACTGGAGCACCGCCGGCAGGTCCGGATCTGGTTTGGGGAGAATACCGCTATCGACCCTTTTTTCTATGGGGTCTGCCAGCAAACTGTCCAGCGAGTGAAACCCCGGTCTTGGCTCGCCGCCGGTTATCAGGACCAGATCGAGAGAGGGGGTCTCGGACATAATGTTTTGCGCCATCTGCTGCTTATCTGCCTTGCGGAATACCGATGGTATTGCCATTCCTTTGGCATCGGCAAGCTTGGCAAAAAAGCCTATCTCGGCTTCCTGATGGGGAGGAAGCGCCATGATGGGAATTCCGCCGGCCTTGAGGATGGCGAAATAGGTCAGAAGCACTTCCGGTTGGTTGGGGATTTGGAGAATCACCCGATCATAGAGCTTTAGCCCAAGAGCATTGAGATGTAACGCAAGCCGGGTAACCAGGTCCCCAAATTCCCGATAGGTATAGGCGCGATTATTCTGCGCGGAAACCAGCAGTGTATTGGATGCAAAGCGTTCGAAACATTCGTCCATGACTTCGCTTATGGTTTTATCCTGCCAGTACCCCTCTTGACGGTAGCGGTGAGCGAATTCAGCAGGCCAGGGAACGAAACCTTCCATGTCTTTCTCCTTTCATTGACTCCACCGGAGATATCCGGTGGAGAAAAAGCGATTGGTTAAATGCGCACTCCGGTCTTGTAGCCTTCATGAATGGCGTTATAGAGGCTTCGTGGAATCATGGCGTCCCCTACAACGTAGAGTTCATCACAGAAGTACTCGAGCTCCTGAACGAGATTTTGTAAGGGTTTTCGTGGTCCGGCTACGACGATGGTGTCCGCGGGTAAGACGACCTCCAGACCGTCCTTGTCTTTCAACGTCACTTTGTCCCTGGAGAGAGAGAGAATCTCGGCTTGCGTGTAAACTTTGATGTCCAGTTCCTTGACCAGGGCGCTATGACGCCATTTGAAGGTGGTGGAGACGTCGTGGTCGACACGCCGGTTTTGTTCCACGATGACCGGCCGTTTGCCCTCCTTGGCCAGGATTTCCGCCAGGGTGAGTCCGATTTTACCTCCTCCTATAATGACCACTTGCCGACCTACCTGGCTGTAGTCTCCGGCGTTGAGCATGGGCTCGGCCATCAACAGGCCGGCTTCCGCGGCACCCGGGACTTTGGGCATCTGCGCTCCGGCGCCGGTGGCCACTACCACCACATCGGGGAAAAACTGAGCGGTGATTTTGCGATCCACCGGTGTGTTCAGGCGAACCTCTACCTTCAGATCCTGCAACCTGAGTTTGTAGTAGTTCCTGAGTTCCAGAAGCACTTCGCCGCCGGCTATGTCACGGGAGGAGGAGACAAGGGCGCCACCGAGTTCGGCACCGGCTTCGAAGAGGGTGACCTGGTGCCCCCGCTGCGCGGCGGCGATGGCGGCCTCCAGGCCGCCGGGCCCCCCTCCTATCACCATAACCTTTTTCTGGACTACAGCGGGAGTTATAGAATATTCGGGTTCGATTTCATGGCCTAGTCGAGGGTTGATGGCGCAGATGTAAGGCTGATTGGCAAACATCTTGGCGAGGCACAGCATGCAGCCCACGCAAGGCTTAATGCGCTCCGGCTGGTTTCGTTTGAGCTTGTGGGCAAGCTCCGGATCGGTGAGAAAGGGGCGGCAAATCTCCCAAAAGTCGAAGACTCCGGAGGCTATTGCCTTTTCCGCCTCCCAAGGGTCGGCCAGGCGAGGGCCGAAGGCCAGGGGAACGTCTCCAATAATTTTTTTGGCCTTCTCGGCAAGATACAACCAACGGGTGCGGCCGACATCACGGCCAAGCGCTCCCTGCCTGGATTCATGCCAGCCTATCACCATGCTGATCATGTCAACGCCGCAGTCAGCGGCAATACGCATGATCTCCAGGCAGGAGTCCTCACTGTTGCCGCCAAACTCGTCCATGAGCTCCGTACCATTGAGGCGGATGATGACCAACTTCTCCGGACCCACCGCTTTTCGCAATGCCTGGATGATTTCCACCATGAAGCGGGCTCGCTTTTCAACGGTACCACCGTACTCATCGGTACGTCTGTTGGTGAAGGGAGAGAGGAACGTGCTCATTAAATAGCCTAAAAAACTGGTCACCTCCACTCCGTCATAACCGGCTTGAACGCACCTTCTGGCGGCGAGCGCGTGATCTTCCACCGCTTGCTGGATATTTTCTTTTGTCATCTCCCGGGGGGGGCGGAAATGGCGCAGGGTTTGCGGCGTGTCTGAAGGCTGAAAACAATAGCCTAAGTCAATGCCGCCATAACGGCCGCCATGAAGGATTTGCTGTATAGCCACTGCGTTGTTTTCATGAAAAAGATTTGCCACGCGGTTCAATCCGGGAATGAAGCGATCGTCGTATATCGCCAACTGCCGGTGGTAGGCCTTCCCTTCTCCGGTTGCATCCGGGTAGGCTCCCTGATTGGTCATCATTGAGGCCCCGGTGGCCGCGATCACTTGGTCGCGAGCGAACTCCCGGTCGCTCAAAACGCCATCTCGGGTGTTAAAATTGCTTACACAGCAGGCTGCATACTTTATCCGGTTATGCAGTTTGAACTTGCCCACTCGGGCCTCACTGAATACATGCGGAAACTGATGTTGAGTCATTTTTCCATCTCCATTCCATAAAATTTGTTGTGGACGTATGTGGATCGATGCTTTCATGGCGGATAATAGGCAAGCCTTATGCCATCTATAAATATAAATTAAATCAATAAATTATAATTGATAGAACGGGGTCGCTGGAAGCTTTTTTTCAATGGGGTTTGAAAACATTATGCAATCGGACAGGATGATTGCCTTTTTCATACCCTTACAGGTCTTAGGGAGATCGAATTTGCTAATATACCAGCAATGGCATTCTTCTTGCTCTTGCTCTTGCTCTTGCTCTTGCTCTTGCTCTTGCTCTTGCTCTTGCTCTTGCTCTTGCTCTTGCTCTTGCTCTTGCTCTTGCTCTTTCTCTTTCTCTTGCTCTTTCATTGAAAAAATAGAGATAAGAAAGGATTGCCCTCCACGGGGGTTTCCCTGCACGATGTGGTCGGGGGGTCCCCGGAGATAAAGAGGGCCGTGCGGTTGGCGCAGCGTTTCGGTGTCAGTGACGCGCCCATTTTGCTGCACGGTGAAGCGGGAACGGGGAAGGAGCTTTTGGGCCTTGATCATGGTTTCGGCCACGCCAGGGTATTTTCCCCAGCCCGGCAAGAACTCGCTATCGCTCAAACAGCTTGCCGGGCTTCCAAAAACACTCCGGCGTGACCTACTCGCCACTCGGGTTGGCCGAATCGATGATCAAGGCCATCGTTTGTAACTATCTCGACAGACCGACTCGGTTTTAAAAATCGAGTCGGTCTGTCTCCGGGATTATCCAAAGACGTTAGCAATAATCCGCTATTAACAAGCTGCCTGAACGGTATTTTTAGAACTACCCCAAGGGAATAATAATCAGCATGAAACTACATTTCGAACCCAATCTCGAGTTCCAATTGGCGTCCATTGAGGCCTTGTGCGATCTTTATCGCGAACAGGAAATCTGCCGTACGGAGTTCACCGTTACACGGGATACCTTAAAAAACAAGCTCACCGACACTCAAAAATCGGTGTTTGCAAGTGGCGCTGAACCGGCATTCAACCAGACGCGGGGGCTACCAGAAAACCGGCAACAAATATCGAGCTCATGACAGGATAATTTCCCGGGCAGTTGCTTCCGTGCCGTGCCGATTTCTTTGGGGGCGTCGATGCCGCTCAATGCATCGCAGCGGGCATTCCGCCGTCAACAACCATCACTTGTCCGGTGATGGTATCGGCTTTACAGAACAGGACGGTCTGTTCAGCGATATCTTCAATGCTGCCGACACGGCCCAGGACGGCTTGGTCACGGGCATATTGGGCGACTTTCTCCGGAAGTCTCAAAGCGATTCGTGTCCCTTCAACGAGTCCGGGTGCAATGCAGTTTACGGTTACATCCGGTGCTAAAGCGACCGCCAGGCAGCGGGTAAGGTGAATGAGTCCCGCCTTGCTGGCGGAGTAAGCGATACTGCTGCTCCCCGGCGCCAGGCCTCCCACCGAAGCAATATTGATGATCCGGCCTGATCCATTGGCGCGAAGATATTTCGCGAAAGCCCTTGACACCAGATAGGGGCCGCGAAGGTTCGTTTCTAAAACACGATCCCAGATATCCGCTGTCAACGCATCCAGTTTGGGAAACGGAATCCCGATGTTCCATCCGGCATTGTTAACCAATATGTCCAGTCGTTCGAATTCATTCATGACTGTATCGACGGTTGCGTTGATTGAGGCGGATTCACGCTGATCAAGCTGCACGGCGAGGCCTTTTCTTCCCATCTCCTTGACCGCGGCAATTGTTCTGCCGGCCCCCTCGGTGTTCCCGACATAGGATATGGCTACATCCACACCCCTCGCGGCCAGGGCTTTTGCAATCGCACTGCCGATATCTCCCGATCCTCCGGTGATAAATGCCGTTTTACCCGCAAGTTCCACATTCCCCCCCGACTCGTTACTTTTAAGCCCGTTTTAATTCTTGTAGATGTCTATATTCGGATAATGTTTCTGCGCGCATTCTTGACAAATACTGTGGCTGAACTGCGCATCCGTATGTTCCTGAATATAGGTTTCAATGGAACGCCAATATCCTTTTTCGTCTCTAATTTTTTTACAGAAGGAACATATGGGGACAATCCCGCGAAGTGTCTTGATTTCCGAAAGATAATCAGAAAGGTGTTTGTTTTGTTCACCCAAAATGGTGTTCATATATATCAGCTCCAATTGGGACTGAATAATTTCACGGAAATTCTCAATCAGGTTTTCATAGGTTTCAGAATAGGTATTCTCCTTCTCCCTTTCTTTCATCGCTTTGACCCCCTGACGGTAATGATGACGATGTTATAAACCAGATAGTATAGCAGGATCGCTGCATCGCGTCGAATGAAATTGCTCATCCGGTGTCAGCGGCGCCCTTCAGTTCTACGTAAACCCGGGGGGCTCTCCCCGGGTTCTTTCCATATTCAAAATCTTCTGTCTCACAGAGAGTGGTTCCGTTGTGCTCAGCCGTGAATGGTTTTGACCCTTCCCACAAGACCGTTTTCCAGCCGCACCTTGATCCCGTGGGGATGTGTGGCGGATTTGGTCAGAATATCCCGGACGATGCCTTCGGTGAGTTTTCCGGTTCGTTGATCCTGTTTTAATACGATGGAGACTTTCAGGCCGGCCGTGATATCGGCTCTATTGGTTCCGACAGTCATTTGCAAATTCCTTTGTTTCTTTGGTGAGTTCGGCGCCACTTTCATAATGGGGCCGCAACAGCATATTTGGCTACCGATAGCGTATAGGTCGTTCAGGGCCATCTTTCAAGCCGTATTGCATGCCCGATCCCTTCCATATATCCATTTCCATCCGTCCGTGTTACCATTGCGGACTTTAAGACGGAGCGTTATGGATCATGAAAAAATCTTCAACAAACAGGCTGACCCCTCACCAATTGCCACTTTTTCCCGGCAACGATCTGTTTGATAAAATTGCCAGGGCTGTCTGCCGAGCCGGAACGCTCCCCAGAAAGGAGCTCCATGAAGCATGGGAAATGGCAAAAAGGGTGCGGAGAAAATACAGGGGGGGCAGGATTATGGATCTTGCCTGTGGTCATGGCCTATTGGCGCATATCATGCTCATACTCGATGACAGTTCGAAGATCGCCATCGCTGTCGATAATAAAATTCCTTTAAATGCCGATAAATTGTCCAACGCATTGATGGAAGCCTGGCCGAGACTGAAAAATAGAATCATCTACAAACAATTGCCGGTCCAGGAAATCACCCTTCTTCCGGACGATATCGTGGTGTCCGCCCATGCCTGCGGATCATTAACCGATTTGATTATTGATAAGGCGGTTGAACAGCGTGCAAGGGTGGCGGTTCTGCCCTGCTGTCATAATTTGAAGGAATCGCCCACGGACGGTCTGGATGGCTGGATGGAGGGAACTCTGGCGGTGGATACGGTAAGAGCCATGCGGCTTAGATCAAAGGGATACCGGATTGTGACCCAAACAATCCCATCCGAGATCACGCCCAAAAACAGGTTGCTGATGGGAGAATATCTACGACGGGAGGTTTAGCGGCATGCGAAATCTTTGGTTCGTGTGGTTGGCGGCGGTGGTGAGCGGGTGCATCCCCTATTCGGACCATCCGCTCACGGCGCCGGATACGGACGGTCCGGACCCGGCGATTCTGGGATCCTGGGGTGTGCACGATGATGGCGAAACCGTATGCAATCGGACAGTTTGCTTCATGGTGAAACGGGAACCGGGAAAGAGCTCTTCGCTCACGCGATCCATGACCTGAGCGGCCGGAGAAACGGACCCTTTGCCCCGTTGAATTGTGCGGCTATTCCGGGCGGACTCGTGGAAAGCGAACTGTTCGGCTATACCCGATGCGCCTTCACCGGGGCCGCAAAAGAGGGTAAGAAAGGAAAGTTCGAAATTGCTTCCGCTTGTAGGGGAGCAAATCGCTGGAGATGTCACTCGAATCGAAGGGGAGCATTTCGGGATCACTCATGGCGGAAAGAGTGGAGGACACCATTCCCGTCAGGCTGACCTTCCGGGGGATGGGCGAGCGCGTTTCAAAGGCAGGCGGCGACAGCTGCCGCAGGCCTTCACCGGTGACATAGTAACCGGACTTGAAGCGCACCTCGATCAGTCCGATGGCTTCAAGCGCCGTATAGGCCTTGAACACGTTGGAAATACTCAGATTCAGGCGGCGATGGAGTTTCCGGATGGAGGGAAGCCGGTCCCCCACCCGGTAAGTGCCGTTCAGGATTTGATGCTCTATTTCTCCGGCCAATTGCTGATAGCGGAAAACGGGCGTCTCTTCCCGAAGCCCTTGCGAGGGTTCAGGATCGATCGTCATCTTTGCAGGTTCCTTCATCGTTTTGATCTCTTTCAACCGATTACCGAAATCCCGCTTTCGCGAACTGGAGGATCTGATCGGACGGCCGGCGGCCTTTGCCATGTCCACGGTTTTCGTTGCCCATGGCGTTGTCCCCTGATCGCATCCCTTGCTCTCCCCTCACAATCTTTATGCCGCTGTCTTCAAAGTGACATGCATCCCCGCTTTGGTCGCAAGAGTTATGAGCATCTCAAGACTGAACTTTTCCCACTTGCCTCCTATCAGATCGGAGACCCGGGACTGGGTGATGCCAAGAATGTCAGATGCCTTGGCCTGTGTAAGCTTTCTTGTCTTAACGAACTTCCTTATGTCAGCCATTAGATCGGCTCTCATTTGAAGAATAGCGGCTTCATCCGGGGAGTACCCAAGATCAATGAATACATTGCCTGATGAATCGATAACAGGCTCGCTCATAGTTTACCTCCAATCTGGTTCAGCCGCTTACGGGCCAACTCGATATCGTTCTTCTTTGTACTCCGGCTCTTCTTCTGGAAGGCGTGAAGCACATAAACCGCACCGGAGAGCTTGGCTACATAAATCACGCGCCACTCACCCAACACGTGAATTCGGATTTCCCGTACACCCGGCCCTATCTACTGCATTGGTTTCCAGTCGCTTGGATCGTGCCCGTTCTGGACAGCCCGAAGCTCAAACCCTGCGGCGCGCCGGGCCTCGTCTGGGAAGTTCCGAAGATCATCAAGACTCGATCCAACGAACTTCAATGCTTTTGCATTCATGAACATATTATACAAGTTTTGATATATTTGACAAGCTCAATCACCGCTAACTCATAACCAACACTGCGCCTGCGACCGCGCGATCTCAAAACCCCACCTTTCACCAGCATGTTCAAATCGCGTTTTGCAGTAGCCGTATGCGCTCCCGTTACCTCCTCCTGTCAAATTGATTGTCCTCCCACCTCGGCCACCAACCGGATTGACTTCAAGTGCGCTTGGATCGTCTCTTTGATGATCGGAAAAGACGCAATCTGTTATGCATATTTTTTATATATTCTGCATCTGTTTTTTGGCTTGCCCCTCCGCTATAATGAGCGGCAAGAAAAGGAGAGGAGAATATGGACGAGAACAGGATGTTGGCCCCCGGGATCGCGGGGTTGCAAGTCAACGCATTGCGCGAGATATTGAAAGTCGTCAATCGGCCGGGAATGATTTCACTGGCCGGCGGCATTCCTGCGCCCGAAAGTTTCCCGCTGCCCATCGTCGCCGAGCTGACACAGCGGGTGCTATCCCGGTACGGCGCCGCGGCGCTCCAGTACGACGCCACGGAAGGGTTCGGACCGCTACGGGAAGCGCTCACAGGTTATCTGGCGGGCATAGGGATAGGGATCCATACCGCAACGGACAAAATCCTCATCGCCAGCGGGTCCCAAGGCGTACTGGATGCTATAGGAAAGGTTCTGATCGGCAGAGGCGACGGCATCGCCGTTGAAGCGCCGACCTATCTGGGGGCGCTTCAGGCTTTCAACCCCTATGGACCACGATATGTCTGTCTCGATACGGACGAACAGGGCGTTTTGCCGGATTTTCTGGAACGCGTTCTTGCCGAAAGCCGCATCAAATTCATATACTTGGTGCCAACATTTCAGAACCCAACGGGAAGAACCATCAATATGGAGCGCCGGATGCGGATTGCGGAAGCCCTCAAACGCCACGATGCGCTCCTGATCGAGGACGACCCCTACAGTGAGCTCCGGTATGCCGGTTCGCGTTTGCCGTCGATCAAGACCCTCGCCCCCCGTCACGTGGTCTATGTGGGAACTTTTTCCAAGATTCTCGCGCCGGGGCTTCGCGTGGGGTTTTGCGTTGCGCCGGAGGCGGTTCGCCGGTGGCTTGTCATCGCCAAGCAAGGGGTCGATCTTCATACCGGAACCTTCAGCCAGGCCCTGGCGGCCGAGTACCTTTCGGGCGGACACCTCGAACGGCAGCTCCCGCGTATCCGGGACCTCTATCGGCCGAAATTGCAGGCGATGCTCCGATCTCTTGCGAAATACCTTCCCGCCGGGTTTACCTGGTCAAAACCCGAGGGGGGCATGTTCGTTTGGGTGGAAGGCCCTCGCGGGATGGATACCTCCGATTTTTACGAAGCGGCGATCGAGAAGAAAACCGCTTTCGTGCCGGGGAAGTATTTCTATCCGTTTCCGAACCGGGGGCTTGAAACCATGCGGTTGAATTTCACCATGGCCACGGTGGAAAATATCGATCGTGCCGTAAAGACGATCGCTGAGTCGGCACAAAGCGTCCTGTCTTTCGAGAATGCCGGGTTCGGTAGTTAAAGCGATCCATCCGGGTCAAGCGATAATCGAATTGACTTACCCGCCCGGCAATTCCGTGCCGCGATTCATGATCTCGATATAACCCGCGTAGCTGAACAGCCGGTTGCGCTTCTGGGCGGTCAGTTCCTTCACAATGCCGAGCTGCTCCAAATGGCCGAGTGCCTTGTTGACCGAAGCCGGGGTGATGCCGGTCTTTTCCACCAGCCAGCCCGAGGTGGCGATGGGATGCTCCATGAGTGCCCGGTGCACCGGCAGGGTGGACGCCGTTGCTCGGCCGAGGCCGCTGATCTTGTCACGGTCATGGTTTGACAGATCGAGGAGTTGCTGAGCCGTTTCCACCGCAAGCGTACATCCTAAAATAAAGAGTCGGGACTGAATCGTTTTCGTATTTTTTTGAGATTTCACTAAAATTTGACATTATTCATTCCTTCTGACGGCACCCTCGCAGAGCGAGGCGGATATATCGACTTCATTTGGAATACCGGTATGTTCGAATTCAACTCAACCCATCTTCTCCAGCACCCCGGCAACGCTCGAGCGTATGATCCAGAATCATTAACGAATCAGACCGATAGAACGCCGTCGATGCACGTGACCACCCTGCCGCCCAACCAGATCGGACCGTCGTCTGAAAACTCCACTTCAACCCGCCCGTCTCTGCCCACACGCCGCCCCTGAGAAGCGGTGTAGGCATGCACGTCGAGTATGCCGTGCTGACGAATCAGGGCAGCGACACAACCGTTGCCACTGCCGCAGACGGGGTCTTCCGGCGCGCCGAGAGCCGGAGCGAACGAGCGCACCTCGACTGCCGCCGGTTCGCCCTCCGGGTGCAGTCCGAACACCGTCACCCCGGTGATATGGGGGGTGATCGCGGCAAGAACCGGCATGTCAGGATCGAGTTCGGCGACTCGCCGCGCGGAGTCCAACTGGATGGTCAGCCAAACAGCCCCCACGTCTATGATCGCGCTGTCCAAGACAGCGCCTGAAGCAACGCCGAGCGCCTGGTTCACAGCGGAGAGCTGACCCATATCGACTTCGGTGAGATTGGGCTCGGGCAGCGCAAAAAACAAGCCGTTGTCGATTCGGCGCAGTGCAACCAACCCCTTGGTGCACTCTTGAATCAGAATTCCCTGTCTCTTGGGTTGAAGTCCCCGTTGCAAGGCGGCCCATGCGCTGCCCAGTGTGGGATGGCCCGCAAACGGCAGTTCGCTTCGCGGGGTGAAGATGCGCAGGCGGTAGTCCGCGTCCTTATGCATCGGCGCACAGACAAAGGTTGTCTCCGAAAGGTTGGTCCAACTGGCAATGGACTGCATTTGGGCCGTGGTCAAACCATCCGCATCAAGTACCACAGCGACGGGATTTCCCTTGAACGGCACAGACGTGAAGACATCCACCTGCTGGAATGGGTACTGCATTGGCCGGTCGCTCATGTGCGAGGTATCTCCGTAAGAAAGGCTGCATGTCGTCGCGGGCGAGACTGTTCTGCTTGACGCAAAATTGAGGGGTGCGCGTGCGGTGTTTCCCTACGAAGGCCGCAAGTAATTCGCATCCCCTTCGAATGAATTGTTCTGTTCCATTTCTATGATCTTGGAGTCAATGAACCATTTAGATATTTATGCACAAGACTGGAAATAAGTGTCTGATATGGTATGCCTTCTTCAATAGCCTTTATCTGAATTTGATGATAATCTTTTTGAGATAGACGAAGATTTATGCGTTTTTCTTTTTTCAAGGTATTTCGAGCAGCTTCTATAGCTTTTCTTCTTTCCTGATCAATATTTTTAAGAGGCTGCCACTCGTCACGTTCGATTGATTCCATCAAATCATTTTCTTCCTGGTCAATTGGCTTAAATGCCTTTTTGGTAATTTTTTCCATTATTCCCCCATTAAGCCGTATCGTTTTGTATATTTGCGGCTTGGAAAGGCAGTTTTTAAAAATATTTCGTTATCATTTTCAACGTATGGTACGATTACGGCATAGTTTTCAATTTCCAAAACATACATCTTTTGATTGGGATATCCTGGATTTTCCTCAATTCCGATTATCTGCCCTGACTCAATCAGATAAGCTATTTCATCGAAGGAAATTCCTCGCTCCAGTTTTAAAATCTCGTTTTTTTCTGCATTCCAATTCAGATATTTCATGCCGAAAAGATATGCCTATGTCTGCCTTATGTCAACATATGATATGGGGTGCCGCCTGATATTTTTGCGAGACATGCAGTTCCATCGCCCTATGGAGCATCCGGATTCGCGGTCAACCGCGTTCCGTTCGCCTCAAATGCGGCAAGATAGCGTTCGATCCGTTGCCGGGCGATCGAAAGATCGTGGTTGTTGAGGTTGAGGTTCAGCAAATCGACGTACCAGGGCGGCTTGAACGGATTTTTGACATAGCGCGCAACGATTTCCCGGGCGGTGGGAAGGGTCGTCGCTTTGGAATCGTCATGGACGTCCTTGTTCGGCGCCCTTTGGAGTTTCTCATATTCCTCGCTGAGAAGTTTGTCGAAGATTGCGGATGTCAACGGATCTCCGGCTTTGATGCCGAGGGCCGGATCATCTTCGCTGAAACGAGCCGCCTTGTGCAGCCACTCATAGAGAATGCTCAGGCGGATTTCCCCCGTCGCCATGACCTCCATCAGATAGAGCACATCGTCGTTGCCGAAAAAATCGGCCGGTTTCAGCGCCGCACACCCCATCCCACTATGCGCCACATATCTTAGCCTCCTCCTCTATTTTGCAATGGATTTTCTGAACAATCGCGATTCCAGAAAATAACGAGAAAGTAAATAAAGATTCATTACGATGGTTGGCTGGTCAATTCCTCTTCAGCCGCCTTGGCCGAAAGATCAGAGGGCAGCATTGGCCATCGGTATCTTAGTCGTCCGCATGGATATCATCCACCAGGAGACGGTGGACATCGGCCGTTCTTATGGAATCAGAATCATTCCATGATGTTTCTCCGCCGATCGCATAAAGATATCCGTCATGCAGCAAAACGGCATGAGAGTCCCTCTGTTCAGGCATGCTCGGTCCCTGGGCAAAAACGCCGGAGGCAATATCGTAGATGAGCACATCCGCCAAGGGCTGCGCATTGTCTTCAGAGATCGGGCCGTTGGGATCGATTAACCCCCCGCCGCCGACCAGGTAAATTTTTCCATTCACAACCGGCGCTGGATTAGAATAAGAGAATCCTCTGACACTCGACAATGTCCCTAAGTTGCTGGTAGTCCAAGTGCTTGATGGAAAGTGATATGATATCACATCGAATTGCGCAACGCGCTGCCCATTCTGATTATCAAAACCACCAATCAGGTAAGCCCGGTCCTGATAAACCGAAACCGCAAACTGCTCATAGCTTTTGGGCATATGTGTGACGGTTCGCCAACTGTTTGTTGCCGGGTTATATGCCTCGACTACGGAATAATGAAACCCCGTGTCCATCAAGTCGTTGCCGTAATAACCACCAAAGACGAATATCTCGCCGTTATAGACGGCTACAGGGGCGACGGCTACCGTTGTCGGCTTAGGTGCTAATGAAGTCCATTGGCCCGTATTCGGGACAAACTTTTCCGCAAAGTTAAAGACGCCATAAGGTGATCCGCCACCATAAGCGCCGAATACGAAAAAGACTCCATCCAGGACCGCACCTGAGATCTCTTCGACACCCATGGCGTTCGAAGGGCCGAAACTCCAGACGCCTGTATTCGTATTGTAGATTTCAAGACTCGACAGGTTCAGTCCGTCCGGACTGCCGTTTCCGCCGAACACGTATAAGTTGTCTCCGATTACCCCGGCTGCAAATTGATCTCTGGCCGTGTTCAGATCGGCGCATTGTTCCCAGTCGGCATCTTGATTGTTGCAGATTGCCGTTGCACCAATAATGGGCAAATCAGCCGGTTCATTATTCGGATCGGTTACAGCCCGAACAACAATGACATAGCTCCCGGCACTCGGAAATGTGTAATCACAGCTATTATCCGTCGAATAGTCCTGAACGACAACCCAAGGCGAGGTGGCATAAGCCGATGTGCCATAGTTGGCGCAGTAAAACCATTTGTAATAGAGAGCACCGCCGCTTGGGCTCGATGCATTCGCAGTATAGGTTATCGGCTTGCCGGGATTGACTGCGCCGGAATCTCCAGCCGATAGACTCGTGATGTGGACACTGTTACCGTTTCCAATCGTTACCACCCCACCGATAATGGGCAAATCAACCGGTTCATTGTTGGGGTCGGCAACAACGCGTGCAACCACAATATAGCTGCCATCTTGAGGGAAGGTGTATGTGCAGGAATTTGTGATTGAATACTCCTGCATGACAACCCATGGAGAGCTTTCATAGACTGGTGTGCCATAATTGGCACAATAGAAAAACTTGTAATAAAGGGTATTGCCACTTTGCTCAGCGGTATCCGCCGTGAAAGTGACAGGAGTGCCAGACATAAAGGTCCCCACAATGTTCATTGATTCAGGGAAGATCTGAACGTCGGTTGATTGGGCCCCTTCGAACGGTTGAGCGATTAGACAAAAGACAAGAATGAAAAGAGGGGAAGATATGTTACGGAAAAGCCTGAACAAATTCACTGATCGGTTCATTTTGACCTCCTGGTTGGATAATATGCGCGTAACGTATAGTAGTTTAGCAGAGGATTCGTTAACGGGAGCAGGCCAGTGGGCTATTGCCCCGAATTTCCTTAAATCAAGCTCCTTTGCCAGTCCTTCTTTTTTAATAAAGTGGTGGTCACAAAATATTGGGGGGAAATGGCACAACATAACGTCCCCATGTCCCCGGTTGATTTTGCCTTCAGTGGGACAGATTCATTTATTGACGTCGTACACTCAATATTCGCTGTTATGCAGAAGAGCCCTCATACGATATGCCAATGGTCATAACGCCTGGTATAGCTATTGGAGGACTTGTACGGTATTGCTTGCCGTCATCGTCGTAGCCAAAGCACCAAAACGTGGTATCATCCAGCCCAAAATAATCATACCAGCTCCAATTCCCATAATATCTATTTCTCTTCATCGCCGGTTTTCCATCGATACCTGCTCTTTCAATCACCTCCACAATCCCTTCGTCCGTTCCTCTGTATTCCCTTTTGTATCCGACCGATAACAGATAATAATTGCTTAAAAGTTACGGCATTTGTGTATCAATAGATAGCTTCGCCGCATCAATGTCGGAATCTTTGTTTATGCCGACCAAAACATCGGCCGCCTGCTGGCGCGTTGCAGCCGACCAGGGGATACCCGATGAGGATAGTTTACCGGTGTAATACTCTGAAACCTGGATCTTTGCATAGATATTATTCCAATCATCGGCACTGGCGGCCAGTCTTCCCTCATATGCGGAATTGATGATTGCCGCGATGAACGCGCCGGGAGTAGTGCCGCCGGAACCTAAAATTCCCACCCAATAGGCCAATCCTTCTGCGTCGGGTGCACGATCAAATAGATTCTGGTAAATGGCCTCAACGAATTCTTGGCGCATACCATCGGTAATGGAATTTTCAGGGTGATTGAAAACGGTATCAAAATAGGCGTATGCGGCCTTTCCCTCTTCGGAAATTGCAAAATTTTCGGCAATACCGGCATAGCCCAGTGTACCGGCATTAAAGAGGCCCTCCCAATAATTCAAACCTTCCGGGTCGGCAGCTCTGCCCCAATAAGCGACATAAATTCCTTCGATAAATTGTCTCGGAGTAATAACAGTGAGTTCTTGGCAGCTTTCCCAGTCAGGTTGTAGGCCATTTAAAAAACTGCGAAGATTTGAATTTGTCGTGTACAGCTTATTGTTACAAATATCCAAATAGGTCAAACTGGTCAGCTCCATCATTTCCACAGGGATGGCCCCTGTTAACTGGTTGGAATCGAGGGAAAGGCTTTGCAAGATAGATAGATTCCCCAGTTGTGCTGGTATAGTTCCTGTCAGCTGGTTGGAATCGAGGTAAATGTATTGCAGGTTAGACAGATTCCCTAGTTCCGTTGGTATGGTTCCCGTAAGCTGGTTGGAATCGAGGGAAAGGATTTGCAGGCTATGCAGATTCCCCAGTTGCGCTGGTATGCTTCCCGTCAGCTGGTTGGAACTGAGTTGAAGGCCTTCCAGGTTAGACAAATTCCCCAGTTCCGTTGGTATGGCTCCCGTCAGCTGGTTGGAATAGAGGGAAAGGACTTTCATGCTAGGCAGATTCCCCAGTACCGTTGGTATGGTTCCCGATAGCTGGTTGTATTCGAGGAAAAGGTTTACCAGGTTAGACAGATTTCCCAGTACCGTTGGTATGGCTCCCGTTAGCTGGTTGGAATCGAGACAAAGGACTGTCAGGCTATACAGATTCCCCAGTACCTCCGGTATGGTTCCTGTCAGCTGGTTGTTGCCGATTTTAAGGCTTTGCAGATTAGAAAGATTCCCCAGTTGCTCTGGTATGGTTCCCGTCAGCTGGTTGGAATCGAGGCAAAGGTCTTCCAGGTTAGACAGATTCTCTAGTTCCGCCGGTATGGTTCCTGTCAGCTGGTTGGAATGGAGTTGAAGGCTTTGCAGGCTTGACAGATTCCCCAGTTCCGTTGGTATGGTTCCCGTTAGCTGGTTGAATTCGAGGTCGAGATCTTGCAGGTTAGCCAGATTCCCCAGTTCCGCTGGTATGGTTCCTGTCAGCTGGTTGGAAGAGAGGTAAAGGTCTGTCAGGCTTGACAGATTCCCCAGTTCCGTTGGTATGGTTCCCGTTAGCTGGTTGAAACCGAGGAAAAGACGTTGCAGGCTTGACAGATTCCCCAATTCTACTGGTATGGTTCCCGTCAGTTGATTGGAATGGAGGTTAAGGTCTGCCAGGCTAGAAAGATTGCCCAATTCCGCTGGTACGGTTCCCGTCAGCTGGTTGGAAAAGAGGTAAAGGCTTTGCAGGTTAGACAGATTCCCCAGTTCCGCTGGTATGGCTCCTGTCAGCTGGTTGGAATAGAGCCTAAGGCTTTGCTGGTTAGACAGATTCCCCAGTTCCGTTGGTATGGTTCCCGTCAGCTGGTTGGAGCCGAGCCAAAGCAATCGCAGGTTAGACAGATTCCCTAGCTCCGCTGGTATAGTTCCCGTCAGCTGGTTGGAGTCGAGCCTAAGGTCTGTCAGGCTAGAAAGATTGCCCAATTCCGCTGGTACGGTTCCCGTCAGCTGGTTGGAATCGAGCATAAGGGCTGTCAGGTTAGACAGATTCCCCAGTTCCGCTGGTATGGTTCCCGTCAGCTGGTTGGAAAAGAGCCAAAGGACTTGCAGACTATACAGATTCCCCAGTTGCGCTGGTATGGTTCCCGTCAGCTGGTTGGAATAGAGAAATAAATGTGTAACCGTCCCACCAATTACGGTTACCCCATACCAATTTCCTTCTGTCCCGGGCATTGCAAACCCATCGGTGTGCACGGGAGACTCTTTCCAACCACTTTTACTTGTCCAATTATCGCCCCCAGTGTTGTTGTAAAGTGCAATAAGTGCCGCTCGTTCCGTTGCCGATAATGCTGCGAAAGCTGAGCTATTTACCGAAAATATTATACAAATTAAAGTGGCTACCGATACACCCCATCTAAATAAACGACGCATGCGATCCTCCTTTTCTCAATTTATCCGGTTGTGTATTTGCATTTTTGCTTTTGGTGATTCTGATTCATATATCTGGAGGAAATGGGAGGAAATGGACGCCCTTAACATTTTAACTTATTTATATATCATATTGTATTGCATGCAAAAAAAGCAAGCAATAAGCCCTAAAGTTAATAAGCTAAGGGCGTCCCAATGCCCCAATTCAGTGCTCCAGTAATGGGTGGTTTAACGTTGGCTGAAATACCAGTACATAATTGCTGAGTCATCAGCATCCGTTGAAAAGTATAGTTTGGAATTTCTCATCTGATATGCTTTTGGATCTCCGCATCGATCATTGCCTCCATTATAGTTAAAATAAAATACCCCGTTAGAAACCCGCCATCTGCTATCAGATGTTGCGCCTGAACATGTCAAGGTGCCATCTGGTTTGAAGGTGCAGTCCTGAATACCGTTTTGCAACACCCAAGCCAGAATTCCATCGGCACCATCTGATCCTAACGCAGAGGCATTAACACATGAGTTAATACCACAGAGTCTGCTTTCTTCAACCCACTGGTTATCTCCACGTGTAAGGGTGATTTGTACCATATAACAATCACTGTTTTCCGACAGCAAAGTTAGGGTTCTTGTTGTATCTTCATCGTAAATAATAATAATTCCATCTTCGATAGTATAAGTATAATCGATTGTAACAACTTGACCATTATCAGGCACTTTGAACTGAATTTGTGAGCTATTATTAAAATGGATTTCCATTTCACAGCTGTCTATGTCACTGACGGCGTAGAAGCTTTTCCCCGAGAATTTTTCATAAGAAAAGCCGGATGAAGTCATACCGTTAGTGTTACAGTTCGCCACAGCTCCAATAATCGGTAAATCTGTCGGTTCATTATTCGGATCGGTTACTACTCGGACAACAATGATATATTTCCCGGCACTGGGAAAGGTGAAATCGCAGGTATTTTCCGTCGAATAGTCCTGAACGACAACCCACGGGGAGGTGGCATAAGCCGATGTGCCATAGTTGGCGCAGTAAAACCATTTGTAATAGAGAGTACCGCCGCTTGAGCTCGATGCATTTGAAGTATAGGTTATCGGCTTGCCGGGATTGACTGCGCCGGAATCTCCAGCCGATAGACTCGTGATGTGGACACCGTTACCGTTTCCAATCGTTACCACCCCACCGATAATGGGTAAATCAACCGGTTCATTGTTGGGATCCGCAACAACACGTGCAACCACAATATAGCTGCCATCTTGAGGGAAGGTGTATGTGCAGGAATTTTTAATTGAATATTCTTGCATGACAACCCATGGAGAGCTTTCATAGGCTATGGTGCCATAATTGGCACAATAGAAAAACTTGTAATAAAGGGTGCCGGCACTTTGCTCAGCGGCGTCCACCGTGAAAGTGACTGGAGTGCCCGACATAAAGGTCCCCGCAATGTTCATTGATTCAGGGAATATCTGAACGTCGGTTGATTGTGCCCCTTCGAACGGTTGAGCGATGAGACAAAAGACAAGAATGAAAAGAGAGGAAGATATGTTACGGAAAAGCCTGAACAAATTCACTGATCGGTTCATTTTGACCTCCTGTTTGGATAATATACGCACAACGTATAGTGGTTAAGCAGAGGATTCGTTAACGGGAGCAGGCCAGTGGGCTATTGCCCCGAATTTCCTTAAATCAAGCTCCTTTTTTCGGTTCTATTTTCGTCCCTCTATTTTCTCCATTTTCCTTTCGGATGCCAGATAATAACCGGCTGGCTGGTGAGTTGCGCTTTGGGTCGTCTCATCGGAGTACTTATCTCCGTCGGCATCATTTTACCATGTATCGGTGTTGCTCGATCCGCTCTCGATGGTCCAAATGCCATCTGTGCCCGCTACAATAATATCAACTTTTTGATCTCCGTTGATATCTCCGAGGGCACCCCGCTTTAGGCCGCTTTTGATTGGGATTTTTGCTTTTTCGTCACCGGAAGCGCTAAAAACGTAAACCGTATCATCATTGCAAACCACAATTTCATCCTTTTTGTCACCGTCTATGTCATTGATTCCGATCAAACTACCCCCAGAGCCCAAGTTAAAATGCCAAAGGGAATTCAAACGATTATCGTAGACAGACAGGGTGCCGGAGGTTGCGGCGTAAATAGATATGATCTCAGGTGTATAGGCGACATCAAAATGTCCATAACCATCGAGATTCACCGTTTGGATAGTATTCCCATCCGGATCGGTTAGAATTGCCAATGCCTGGCCGGGGTAATAAACGCTGTGTTCTTCGATGCCGAGGAGGTTTCCTGAAAACAGAACATATTGTTGAAAATTTCCATCTACGTGAGTGTTACGTGTAGAGTGTTTGTTTAATATCCCCAATATTAACCCAAAAATGTCACGTTATTTAACCCCCCGCGAAAATCCCCAGGTAGGTTAGATCGATAATAGTAAGGTATCAGAAGTCGAGATCGTTTGTAATACGGTTGGACGGA